>JBEBSD010000045.1:0-50791 GCA_040394475.1 Telluribacter humicola
CGCTGACCTCCGCCCTGTCAAGGCGGCGCTCTGAACCAACTGAGCTAATGTCCTGGAAAACGATGGGCAAAAATACAAATTTATCGCTTTCTACCAACCTGAGTTATCAATTTTATGAAAGTTGCCTGAAAATTACGGTAGGAAAAGGGAATTAAGCTTTTTGAGAAATGCCGGGATAATGTCGTCGCCTTGTAGCAAAGCACTTGCTATCCGTATAATAATTCCAGAGATTTACCTGATTTCGAAATCCTTATCTTTGAACATGCGCCTTCTAAAGTACCCAATTTTTAGCCTGATCCTGGCTGCAGCGACATTTTCTGACGCAGCTTTTGGACAAAAAACAAAAAAGCGCGAGAACGTCTCTTTTGTCAAACACGAAATCTCCCGCGATTATATTTCGGAAGGAGTGGCCATCGGCGACGTAAACCGGGATGGTAAAATGGATATCCTGGCCGGCGCCTTCTGGTTTGAAGCTCCCGACTGGAAACGGCATGAAATCTCGGAAGCACAGATTTTCCCCATCAATACCTCCGGCAACAGCTTTCTTAACTTCGCCTTGGATGTTAACCAGGACGGCTGGATTGACTTTATCCGTGTCGGCTCGCCCGGACACGCTGCCGTGTGGTACGAAAATCCCAAAAATGAACCCGGGCACTGGAAAGTCCATCCACTCCACTCATCGGTAGGAAACGAAAGCCCGCAATTAGTAGATATCGACGGCGACGGCCGTCCCGACCTTCTTTGTAACGACTCCAAAGCCAAAGAAGTTGTCTGGCTGAGTCCTCCCTCCGGGAAGGGCGAGACGCAATGGGAAAAACACGTCATCAGCACCAACGACACCCTGGGCGTACACATGTATACGCACGGACTGGGCTATGGCGATATCAACGGGGACGGCCGTAATGATGTGATTATCAGGCAGGGTTGGTGGGAAGCCCCCGAAGACCGCAAACAGTCCGAGTGGAAATTTCACAAGGCCGACTTCGGACAGGATTGCGCACAGATGTACGTACTGGACCTCAACGGCGACGGATTGGTAGACGTCGTTTCCTCCTCTGCCCACAACTACGGTATCTGGTGGTACGAGCAAGGAAAGGACGCTGCGGGTAACACCACCTGGACGCCTCACGAAATTGACAGATCTTTCTCCCAGTCGCACGGACTAGCGCTGGCGGATATCAACGGGGATGGCCATCCCGACCTCATAACCGGGAAGCGGTATTTAGTCCATAACGGCAAGGACCCCGGCACCTATGAACCAGCCGTTTTGTACTGGATGGAATTTAAACCGGGGAAGAAACCGGCCTGGAAGTTTCATAAGATAGACGGGAACTCGGGTGTCGGCACCCACCTGGTTGTAGCCGACATGAATGGCGATAATATCCCGGACGTGGTAACCGGCAATAAGAAAGGCGTCTACTATTTCGAACAAGTAAAATAATCCTGATGCTGTCTGAAAAAACGCGTCGTCGGGCGGCAAACCTTCATTGGACTGTGCCTGCCGCTTTTCCTGAATTCGAACGGACCCGATAGAACAATCGGACCACGGTCAGACCATGGCTGTGTTTCTTTTTCTCCGTGCAACCCGGTGTTATTTTTTTGTCGGATCAGCGTGCGGACCTGGCTGCCTTCACAATAATCCCGGATAAAATGATTGCCTGAACACCCTTGTTTTGGACAGATTCACTTGCAATTCGCACACCAAATCCAGACATTTGCCTCCTGTAAGCTTTTTATCCTAACCCTTTATTTATGTACCTTTTCAAACATCCTGTTCTTAGTTTAATCCTGGTTGCAACCACTCTTTCCGAGCCTGGCTGCGAGCACAAAGCTGAAAAACGCGAAAACGTCTCCTTTGTCAAACACGAAATTTCCCGTGATTATGTCTCGGAAGGAGTAGCTGTCGGAGATGTAAATAATGACGGGAAAATGGATATCCTGGCTGGCGCCTTCTGGTTTGAAGCGCCGGACTGGAAACGGCATGAAATCTCGGAAGCCCAGATTTTCCCGGTGAATACCTATGGTAACAGCTTCCTTAACTTTACTATGGACGTTAACCAGGACGGCTGGATCGATTTTATCCGTGTCGATACGCCCGGGGCCCCGGCTGTCTGGTATGAAAACCCTAAAAATGAACCCGGGCACTGGAAGGCCCATCCCCTGCATTCATCGGTAGGAAACGAGAGCCCGCAATTGGTAGATATCGATGGCGATGGCCGTCCCGACCTCCTTTGTAACGATTCCCAGGCTAAAGAAGTCATCTGGCTGAAATCCCCTTCTGAAAAAGGCGATACCCAATGGGAGAAATATGTCATCAGTACCGACGATACCCTGGGCGTACACATGTATACGCACGGGCTCGGCTATGGCGATATCAATGCAGACGGCCGTAACGATGTGATTATCCGGCAGGGTTGGTGGGAGGCCCCCGAAGACCCGAAACAGCCCGACTGGAAATTTCACAAGGCGGACTTCGGACAGGATTGCGCACAAATGTACATACTGGACCTCAACGGCGACGGATTGGTAGACGTCGTTTCGTCCTCTGCCCACAACTACGGTATCTGGTGGTACGAACAAGGAAAAGACGCCTCCGGCGCTGCCACGTGGACACCTCACGAAATTGCCAAATCTTTCTCCCAGACCCACGGACTGGCGCTGGCCGATATCAACGGGGATGGCCATCCCGATCTCGTCACCGGGAAGCGGTATTTTGCCCACAACGGTGGTGATCCCGGCGCCTTTGAACCAGCTGTATTGTATTGGCTGGAATTTAAACCCGGGCAAACCGCGGCATGGGAGTTTCATAAAATAGACGGGAACTCGGGTGTCGGATTACACCTGGTGGTAGCCGACATGAACGGCGATAACATCCCGGATGTCGTAACCGGCAATAAGAAAGGCGTTTATTATTTCGAACAGGTCCAATAATCCCGGAGAGCTGTCAGCCGCCGGGCCGGCAGCTCTCTTTTACTCCCGTTCCCCCAGCAGCAAGACATAACCGGCATAGCAGGCATTGGGAACAAATTTCGCCGGGTCCCCGGGAGCATTATTTCCTTGCGCCAGAATCGCCATTTTATCGAGAGTTTCAGCTGCCACCTGCCAGGTAACCGTATGGCTTCCGACAGGTAATTCCGGAAGGAAAAAGTAGTGCGACCGATAATAAACGCTGTATCGGTCAAAACGCGGATAGTGTTTGGGAGCCTCTCCGTCAATGCTTACCTCATATTGCCCGCAGCCGGGGCCGACCACATCGTACAGCCCGGCCAATCGTCCTTTAAAATGAAGAGTGAGACTTGCTCCCGGCGTTTCGGATTTCAATAATCCGGGAAAGCGGGTCTCAAATTGGCGCGCAACAGCATCCTGTCCGGCAGCCGGCTGCAGCCATTCTCCGCTCCGGGCCAGCTCCGAAGCCGGAATCATTCGTGCGTTTTCCCAGTTATCCGCCCTGAAAGGTGCTTTCAATGGACGCGGCGGGGACTGTGTCCCCTTCAAAAGTGCCCAGGAACGGGACAGCGCCGCTGTGTACAAGCGATGGCCGGTCTTGGGATACGGATGTACATTATCACCCGAAAAGACAATTTTGTCAGGATGTTCCTTTTCAATTCCTTTAAAAATCAACTGATCCTTTTTAAACAATTCAACCACTTCCAACCCCAGCTGTACCGACGGGATACCGTAATGGTCAGCGATCTTTTCCATTGCCGACATCGCCGGGGTAAGGTGTCCTTCCGCCAGGGTTGGTGCAGTGACGCCTGTGAGCGTGTACACGAAGCAGATATCCGTCCGGTCATCGGCTTTCCGGATTTGCCTTACAATCCCTTCCATTGTCCGGTAAATACGTTCCGGATCCAGGCCATTGTCATTCACGGCAAATTCTACAAATACGAGATCCGGCTGGTACTTGATCACGTCCTGCTGCAGTCTGAATACCCCCAGGTCAGAACCTGTCCCTCCTATGGCCGCATTCACCGGTTTAATTTCAGTCCCCGGATACTGCTGCCCGATCCAGGCAGCGGATTGCTCCCGCCATCCCCCTGCCGCCTGGGTAATACTTCCCCCAAAATAAGCAATCGTCACAGCCTGCTTCCCTTCCAGCTTCCCGAATACATTCGGCAGCCCCTGACGGGCGTGGCATTCTACGGGCGTTTGCAATACTTCCGCCTGCCCTACGCACTCTCCCCCTGAAAGGGCTCCGATAAGCAATAAACCCCAATAACGTAACATCTTCAAACTATTTAAACCGGTCCGATTCTTCCTTCTTGTCTTCCGTTTAGCTAAAAGCCGGAATACCCCTGTTTCTAATGCAGGATATTATTCAATAATTCCCCATATAAAGGGTATATTGCCTTGTTTTTTGTCTTAAACTATTTTAAATATTCCGACAATACTCATGCGTTTTTTTGTTGCCTTACAGCAAGCACCTTGTTTTCGAAACCTCCTCCCGGCTTTTTTGATAGTCCTCGCCTTTACATCGGCTGTCATGGCCCAAAAAGAAACAGTTAGCGGCAGCATTCACGATGCACCCACCGGCACCCCGTTGCCTTTTGCCAGTGTCCGGCTCTTCACACTGCCGGACAGTACCTTTAAAACCGGCGATGTTTCGGATGAATCCGGAAATTTCAGCATCGAAACCGACCGTGGCGAATATTGGGTACTGATCGAGTTTATAGGATACCACGCGTTGAAACAACAGATTGATCTGCGCTCGAAGTCTCATCAAACGGGGGCGCTGAAGCTCCTGCCGGCCACAAAGGCGCTCGACGAACTGGTGGTACAAGGGGAAAAAAGCACGTATGAGCTGACGCTTGACAAACGGGTGTTCAACGTAGGGAAAGACCTCGCCAATTCCGGCGGGAATGCCATTGAAATTCTCAACAATGTCCCCAGCATCGCTGTGGACGTCGAAGGCAATGTGAGCCTGCGGGGCAGCTCCAGCGTACGCATTCTGGTAGACGGGAAACCCTCCGGTCTGGTCAGTATCAAAGGCGGCAGCGGGCTGCAATCCCTCCAGGGAAGCATGATTGAAAAAATAGAAGTGATCACCAACCCGTCGGCACGCTATGAAGCGGAAGGGATGGGCGGCATCATCAATATTGTCCTGAAAAAAGAGCAGCGCCAGGGAATCAACGGTTCATTCGACATTATCACCGGCTATCCTGCCAATCTGGGAGGCGCCGCCAATGTCAACTACCGGCATAAAAATTTTAATTTCTTTACCAATTATACCCTGTCGTACCGCATTTCTCCGGGAAATACCAATCAATACCAGGAGCTCTACCGCAACGACAGTACTTTTATCACCACCCTGGACAATACACGGGAGCTGAAGGCCTTTCACAATAACCTGCGCATGGGAGCCGATTACTACTTCAGTGAGAACAGTGTGCTTACCGCCGCCTACACCTGGCGGCGCACCAAGGGAAAACGGTATTCTGATTTGCACTATCGCGACTACCTGACCTCTGAAAACAACCTGCTTAGCAGTACCTACCGGACCCAGGACGAAACCGAAACCGAACCCAATTCCGAATACAACCTTTCCTATAAACGGACATTCGGACGAAAAGGCCATGAGCTGCTTGTAGACGTGCGGCACCTGGATAACTGGGAAAACTCAGACCAGTATTTCGGCGAAACGATTACCCCTGGCTCCGGCGGCTCTGAAAACTATGCATTACAGCATTCGGTCAACGATGAAACGGAAAAACAGTGGCTGTTCCAGATCGACTATGTGCAGCCCTTTGGAAAAGAAGGAAAATTCGAATCCGGCCTGCGGAGCAGCTTCCGCGATATGACCAACAATTATTTTGTCGCCAATCAGGATGGCGACGGGGGCTGGGTGAACATACCGGAATTCACCAATAACTTTGTATACGATGAGAACATCCACGCTGTCTACGGGATTTACGGGAACAAACAAAACAAGATTTCCTACCAGCTCGGGGTCCGCGGCGAATGGAGTGACGTGACCACTACCCTTCTCAAAGACAATGACGTGAACAACCGCAATTACCTCAACTGGTTTCCCAGCGCGCATTTTACGCTCGACCTCCCTTCTCAGAATGCTGTTCAGCTCAGCTATAGCCGGCGGATCCGTCGTCCGGGCTATAACGACCTGAGCCCGTTCATGACCTTTACCGATAACCGGAACTACTGGAGCGGCAACCCGGACCTGAACCCGGAATTTACCAACGCCTTTGAGATCGGCCATGTCAAATACCTCGAAAACGGCACCTTTACCTCGTCACTCTATTACCGGCATACCAACGATAAAATCCAACAGATACGGGAGGTCGACGATACCGGCTTTGCCTATTCAAGGCCCGAAAACCTGGCTACTGAAGATTCCTACGGATTGGAATTCACCAGTACCATCAATGTTACGTCCTGGATGAAACTCGACGGCAACCTGAATTTCTTCCGGGCCAAAATTGACGGCAGCAACCTGGATGATACGTATAAAAGCGATACCTACAGCTGGATGGGGCGTCTTTCCTCCCGTATGAGCTGGAAACAGGTCGATATCCAGGTACGCAACAACTACGATGCTCCCCAGCAAACGCCGCAGGGCCGGCGGAAATCGCTGTACGCGCTTGATCTTGCCGTTAGCCGGGATGTCCTCAACAGAAATGGCACCCTGACACTTAATGTACTGGACGTTCTCAATACGCGCCGGTACCGTTCCATCATGGAAGGGGTCAATTTTTATACCTATAACAACTCTCAACCACGTCCCCGGCAGATCAACCTGACCTTCAACTACCGGCTCCACCAGGCAAAAACTGCCAAAAAGAGCGTATTGGAGGAATAGTTGTTGGTAACATGCACGGTTTTCCAGGCGCCGATTACCCGGTTTTACACAGATAAACCAGTAAGCACTCAGAATGTCGCCGCCTACCAGGATATGGCATTTATTATGGCGCGGATCTTATGTTTTTGCAAGGCAGACTGACGACTTCTTTCGATTGGGACCAGCGAATACCCGTAACCAGCAGAAGCTGGCTTGTGAAGGATTTCGCCATCACGATTTCAGGCGTTGGGCGGCCCATTCTCTTTTCAAAGACAAGTTACCCCAGGGGTATCCTTTCGATCAGCAGGAATGGGGGGAACAGGCC
Organism: Telluribacter humicola; assembly: GCA_040394475.1. Lineage (GTDB taxonomy): Bacteria > Bacteroidota > Bacteroidia > Cytophagales > Spirosomataceae > JBEBSD01. The sequence goes on from JBEBSD010000045.1 coordinate 7,119, forward strand.
ATCTCAATTCCCAGGGATGCAAATGGGTTCTTAAATCCGCTGGGCGGCAATCTGGGAACGGCAGGATGGGGGTTCAAACCCGAACGCGACTATCTGGATGGCGTCCCGGTTAATGAAATTACGATCAATCCCAACCTTAAACAAAATCCCGGATGGAATTAATTCCCAGAGGCCTATCCATAAGTACGTACCTGCTCCTGCCGCTGCTTTGGTTCGGGTTGCCTTGCTTTTCTCAGCCCGGAGCGCAGAAGCCCAATATTATCTTTATTATGGCCGACGATTTGGGCGCCGAAACATTGGGATGTTATGGCAATCAGCAAACGACAACGCCGCACCTCAACCGCATGGCGTCCATGGGGATGCGCTTTACAGAGGCGCATGCTACCCCATTGTGTAGTCCCACTCGAGTGCAGCTCATGACGGGCAAGTATAACTTCAGAAATTATACAGGCTTCGGATTACTGGATCCCGCTGAACAGACGTTTGCACATTTGCTTAAGGAGGCGGGTTATGTCACCGGCATTACCGGGAAATGGCAGTTGCTGGGAAATGCCTATCAACGGAAACTGGCCGGCGGTAAAAAGGGTTCCTACCCGCAGGAAGCAGGTTTTGACACCTATTGCCTGTGGCAGGTCGATTCGTTAGGACCGCGCTATAAGGACCCGGTGATAAGTACACCGGCGGGCACGCGGAGCTATCCGGGCAGTTACGGGCCGGATGTCTTTACGAAGTATGCCGAAGATTTTATTGAAAAAAACAGGGATACCACCTTTTTTCTTTACTATCCGATGGTACTTACCCATGATCCGTTTCAGCCTACTCCTGAAAGTCCGGGCTATGCTGAATTTGACTCACAAAAGAATTCCAGTGACACACTCTGGTTCCGCGATATGGTCGGCTATATGGATAAGCTGGTCGGAAAAATAATAGCAAAGGTTCAGAAAGAAGGAATCAGTCACCGTACACTTATCATTTTTTCAGGAGATAACGGCACCAGCAACCAGGTCTATTCTTTAAACAATGGAAAATACGTACAGGGCCAGAAGGGAACTTCAACCCGCCATGGCACGCATGTCCCGCTGATCGCCTGGTGGGACGGGGTCATTCCCGCCGGCAGGATAAATGATAACCTGGTTGATTTTACCGATTTTTTACCTACTTTTTTGGAAGTTGCCGGAAAAAAGCTTCCGGATCAATTTCATACGGATGGTCTGAGTATCCGGGATCAGTTACTGAACGTGCCCAATGCAAAAGTCAGAAAATGGATTTACTGCGCATACGACCCGCGATGGGGAACTATGCAGCCCGCTACCTGGGTGCACGACAAAAGCTGGAAGCTTTATCAGGACAACCGTGTGTACAACCTGGCAGAAGATCCCCTGGAAACTAACCCGATCCCCTATGCCAAACTGCCAAAATCCGGGCAAAAAATGATCGCCGAATTCCGGAAAGTACTTGCCGGTTACCGGTGATCAGCACGCGGAGATCAGCTTTCGGCTATCGGAGATCGGCTATCGGCTATCGGCTATCGGAAATTAGAAGTCGGCTATCGAAAGTCAGCAATCGTAAATCGTAAATCGTAAATCGTAAATCGTAAATCGTAACTAATAAATGAAAAACTATTTTGCAAAACTGATTACTGGTACACTGGCTGTCATGCTCGCTGGCCTTAGCCCGGTTGCGGCGCAGCAGCGGCCCAACATCATTTTTGTCCTGACCGATGACCTGGGGTATTCGGATATTGGTTGTTACGGTAATCCGTTCATTCGTACACCTTTCCTCGATGCAATGGCTTCCAAAGGGTTGAAGGCCACGAACTATATCGTGAGCGCTCCCTCGTGTACGCCGTCCAGGGCATCGCTTCTTACCGGACGTTATCCTTCGAGGATGAACCTCCCTTACCCCATAGGACCGGGGTCAGAACAGGGCATTCCGGATCAGGAAGTAACCATTGCAGAAATGCTGAAAGCGATCGGCTACAATACGGCGATGATCGGGAAGTGGCACCTGGGCGATTCAAAACCATACCACCACCCCACTGCCCAGGGATTTGACAATTACTACGGACTGCTGTACAGTCATGATTATAAGCCCCCTTATGTAGCTACCGACACGACAATGAAACTATTCAGAAACCGTACACCGGAAATTTTCAAACCGGCGGATTCCTCTCTTACCGCACGCTACACCGGGGAAGCCATCAGCTATGTCCGCAAGCAGACCAAAGACAAACCGTTTTTTCTTTACCTGGCTCACAATATGCCGCACCTTCCATTGGCTTCTTCCAAAAAGAATCAGGGGCGCTCGGCAGGCGGCCCGCTGGGCGATGTGATCGAAGAGTTGGACGAAGGGCTGGGGCAGCTGTGGGAAGCGCTGGAAAAACAGGGCCTGGCAGACAACACGATTTTCTTCTTCTCGAGTGACAACGGTCCGTGGATCAACTATCCCCCCCGGATGGCATCCGATGGGTTTACCAAGCCCTGGCATGTCGGCACTGCCGGAATGTTGCGAGGGCACAAGGGTGTCACCTACGAGGGAGGCCACCGTGTACCATTCATCGTCTACTGGAAGGACCGCATTCCGGCAGGACAACTTCTGAATGCACCGATCAGCTGCCTCGATGTGCTGCCCAGCCTGGCGGAATGGACCGGCGCGCCTCTTCCGCAAAACCGCACCCTGGACGGGCAATCGATCGCCGGGCTGCTGGAAGGGAAAAAACTCCCGGCGCCGCACCGTCCCATTTACTATGTACACGGAAAGGCCCAGGCTGTAAAACAGGAAAGCTGGAAATACAGGGTTTCCGAAAATGACGGCCGGCCGCTTGTCGAATTGTTTAACCTTGCTTTCGATCCCGGCGAACGCACAAATGTCATTGAAGAATTCCCGGAAATCGCCGCCCGCCTGAAACAATTACTGGAAGAGTTCCCCGGTGAAACGGAGAACTGATTGTCAGACTGGTCCCATCTTGAACCCAATAAACGGTCACCTTGAGCCCATTATACAGTCATCCCGAGCCCAATAAACGGCCACCCTGAGCCCAATATACAGTCACCCTGAGCCCAATAAACGGTCATCCTGTTCTTCTGGTTACAACAGTCTGCAGGAAAGTTTCAAAAGGCCGGCAGCCGGATGGTTAAAATCATCGGGTGCCGGCCTTTTACCAGTAAGTTGTTTGCAGGAATACCAAGCGGCCCCTAGGACCAGATTTCAGGCTGGTTTAATCAGTGCTTAAGCCTGTTACTGGCATTTCCCGAATGCTATAGTCAACCCACATGACATTTTTAAGCCCATGAACAAATGGATTCTTATCGGCGGTGCGACGATGCTGGCAGGCTCCGCCTTATGGCTAAAGCTGTTTAGCCAGGAGGTCGACTATAACCGGGATGTGAAGCCTATTCTCAATAAAAATTGCATGGGCTGTCACGGCGGGGTCAAGAAGGCGGGAGACGTCAGCTTTCTTTTCGAGCACGAGCTGTTCGAAAAAGGAAAATCCGGCCGGATACCGGTTGTGAGGGGCAAAGCGGCAGACAGTGAAATGATACGCCGTATCACACACCACGATCCCGATGAAAGGATGCCGAAAGACGGTCCGCCGCTTTCAGACGATGATATTGCAGTCCTGAAAAAATGGATCAACCAGGGGGCTAAATGGGGAGAGCATTGGGCCTACCGGCGGGTTGAAAGGCCGGCCGTACCGGCCTTGCGATCGCTGGGAAATCTGTACGGTCTGCTGAATCCGGACGAACAGCAATGGGCAAAAAATGAAATCGATCATTTTATCCTGGAAAAACTCAACGAAAAAAAACTGCCGTTTGCTGCAGAGGCCGATAAGGCTACACTTATCCGGCGCGTCAGCCTGGACCTCACAGGGCTGCCGCCCACCAAACAGGAAGTGGCCGATTTTATAGAAGACTCCTCGCCCGATGCCTATGAGAAGGTAGTCGACCGGCTGCTGCAAGCGCCTGCATACGGCGAGCGGTGGGCTTCTATGTGGATGGACCTCGCCCGGTATGCCGACACCAAAGGGTATGAAAAAGACGGTGGCAGAACCATCTGGCGTTTCCGTGATTATGTCGTGAAAGCCTTCAACGAGGACAAGCCATTTGACCAATTCACCCTGGAACAGCTCGCCGGTGATCTGTTTCCCGGTGAAGAGGGCTTGCCGGCCGAGGAGTTGCTCATCGCGACGGCCTTCCACCGCAATACAATGAACAATGACGAGGGCGGAACCTCGGATGAAGAGTTCAGGGTAGCTGCGCAGATCGACCGGGTGAACACGACCTGGGAGGTCTGGCAGGGCACTACCTTTGGTTGTGTGCAGTGCCACAGCCATCCTTACGACCCGATTACCCAGGAAGAGTATTACCGCTATATGGCCTTCTTCAACAATACGCGGGATGAAGACGTTCCGAGTGAAGCGCCGACCCTGAGATTCTATTCCGGGGAGGACTCCCTTCAGATGTCGCGGGTAAAAGAATGGGTCAAAACGCATGACGCTTCAAGAACCGGTGAAATCGTGCAGTTCATGCGGGTGATGGAACCCAAAATCCAGTCACAGCACTTTGACAGTTTCGACAACGCCACCTTCCTTTCAGATGCCGTGGGACTGAAACATAACGGATCGGCACGCTTGCCTGAAGTCGCTTTAACAGGAAAACCCGGACTCCTTCTCTCGCTGAACAACCGGGCAGAAAAAGCAACCCTGACGATCCGTCTTGACGCACGTGACGGAGAACCCATAGCGCATTACCCGCTTCCGGTGAATGGCAGGCGCGATACAATCATCATAGTACCGGTAACCGCAAAAAGCGGAAAGCGCGATCTGTATTTTTGTCTGGACAGTCCCAAAAACCCGGACGTATGGGTCGCTATCAGATGGTTGGCATTCCAGGAGGGGCTGCCCGGCAACGAACTCCCGGGCTATGAACAAGTGGTTGCTGATTATACGGGCATTCTGACCAAAAGAGTCGAGGAAATTCCAGTTCTATGGGAAGGGAAAAACGAGTTTGCGCGTCAAACACATGTTTTTGAAAGGGGAAACTGGTTAGTTAAAGGCAATGAGGTCACTCCGGGTGTACCGGGGCTTTTCCCGCCCATGCCGCCGGAAGCGCCCAAAAACCGCCTGGGGCTGGCCCGGTGGATGATCAGCCGGGAGAATCCGCTTACCGCACGGGTGATTGTCAACAGGTTCTGGGAACAATTGTTCGGCACGGGAATCGTCGAGACGCTGGAAGACTTTGGCTCGCAGGGGAACGAACCCACCCATCCGGAACTGCTCGACTGGCTGGCGGTCTCGTTGATGGAAGATTATCAATGGAGCACCAAAGCACTTCTAAAGAAGATCGTGATGGCGGCGGCTTACCGGCAAAACTCAAGAACCGACAGTCTGACACGAGAAAAAGACCCCTGGAATACCTGGATTTCAAGAGGCCCCCGCGTCCGCCTGAGCGCCGAACAAGTACGGGATCAGGCGCTCGCCGTCAGCGGGCTGCTGTCTCCCAAAATGTACGGCCCCAGTGTGATGCCGCCCCAACCGGATGGCATTTGGCTGTCGCCCTACAGCGGCGCCCTGTGGATAGAAAGCGAGGGGGAAGATCGCTACCGGAGGGCTGTGTACACCTACTGGAAACGCACGGCCCCTTACCCGTCGATGATGACGTTCGATGCACCGAGCCGGGAATTCTGTCAATCCCGGCGTATCCGGACCAACACGCCCTTACAGGCGTTGGTCACGCTGAACGACCCGGTGTACCTGGAAGCGGCGGAGCGACTGGCAATCGCCATGCAGCAGCAGGGAAAAACACTGCAAGAGCAACTACGGGCGGGCTATCGTATGCTGACTTTCCAGCCTATCGGGGAAAAAAGCCTGGCAGTTCTGGAAAAAATGTACTACGAGGCTCTCCGGACCTACCAGGCAAAACCCCTTGAGGCGGATAGTATTTTGACAGCAAGCGGTGGAAAGTTCCGGGAGGCGCCCTGGCTGGCAGCCAAGCCGGACGTACCTATGCAGGCCGCACCTATGCAGGCCGCACCTGAGCCGGCCGCACCTGAGCCGGCCACCCCTGAACTGGCGGCCCTGACCGTTACAGCCAATGTCATGTTAAATCTGGATAATGTCGTAACCAAGGAATAAATGTAATGGAAAAGCTGCTGAAAACGCTGCAACATACCGCGTTGCAACATCAAACCAGGCGCCACTTTTTGTCTGCCTGCGGTTTCGGGATTGGCTCTCTGGGACTGGGCTACCTGATGGGATCCTGTCAGACTCCGGAAGCGCCGGCGGAAGCGGCTCAGGAACGGGTTCCGCAATTCGCTCCGACCGCCAAACGGGTAATCTATATTCACATGGCAGGGGCTCCCTCGCAGCTGGAACTTTTTGATTACAAACCTGAGCTGCAGAAGTACCATGGAATGGATTGTCCGGCAGAATTCCTGGAAGGAAAGAAATTTGCTTTTATCCAGGGTGTCCCCAAAATGCTGGGACCTCAGGGCAAGTTCCGGCAATACGGACAGTCAGGAGCATGGCTGTCGGATTATATTCCCCATCTGCAGACTGTTGCCGACGAAATCACTTTTTTAAAGGCGGTGCATACCAACGAGTTCAACCATGCTCCTGCACAGTTGCTCATGCATACCGGCACCCCGCGCCTGGGACGGCCCAGCCTGGGATCGTGGGCTGCCTACGGGTTAGGGTCGGAAAACCAGAATTTACCGGGTTTTATCGTATTGACATCCGGTGGAAAACAGCCCGACGCCGGTAAAAGCGTCTGGGGAAGCGGCTTTCTCCCGTCCGTGTACCAGGGGGTCCAGTGCCGCACGGGAGGCGATCCCGTCCTGTATGTGTCCGATCCCTCGGGAATGAACCGCGACTTGCGCCGTCAGACGATCGACGCCATCAACCAGATCAACCAGCAGGTGTATGAGGAGGTACAAGATCCGGAAATACTCACGCGCATCAGTCAGTATGAGATGGCTTTCCGCATGCAGATGTCCGTTCCCGAGGTAATGGACGTCTCCAAAGAACCGCCCTTTATCCTGGACATGTACGGAGTAAAGCCGGGAGACGCAACGTTTGCCATGAATTGTCTGCTCGCCCGTAAGCTGGTAGAAAACGGTGTACGGTTTGTCCAGCTTTTTGACTGGGGATGGGACGGGCACGGGACTTCCGCGGACCATAATGTAGAGGGCGGCCTGCGGCAAAAATGCCTGGAGTCCGATCAGTCGGTAACAGCCTTGCTCCGGGACCTTAAAATGCGCGGGCTCCTGGACGACACGCTGGTGATATGGGGAGCAGAGTTCGGGCGCACGCCCATGCAGGAAAACCGCAACGGATTGGTAATGCCCTATATGGGCCGTGACCATCACCTGGAAGCTTTCACGATGTGGATGGCCGGCGGAGGAACCAAGCGGGGCTTCAGTTACGGAGAGACGGATGAACTCGGCTATTACGGTGTCAACGGCCGTGTCCATGTGCATGACCTCCAGGCTACGATTCTCCACCTGATGGGCTTTGACCATGAAAAGTTTACCTACCCCTTTCAGGGACGCAATTTCAGGCTGACGGATACGGAAGGACATGTCATTTCACCCATCATCGCCTGAAAGGCGGGAAACGTCCGTTCAGATTACTTTCCGGAAACAAAAAAGGGGCGCATCTTCGCCACCACCAACCTCAACCTGTATTGCTTTGAAGCGATTTATTAGGGTTCAATAAAAACGCCTTTTATTGTTTTGTTCTCATCAAAGGTATTTGCGAAAACATAAAAACCGAAATGCGATCTTTCCCAATGGACAAGTCAGCAGCCCTGCATTTTGTCCGGCAACGCCATCCCTAAATTTGCGAATTCAGTAAATATTGCCGATTTTGTACTTCTTAAGTAGGGATTGATCCCGAAATAGTTCAGGATTTTACGTACAGAATCGCAATGAAATTAAAATTGCTGCGCAAATGAAGCCAATACCGCTGGTCCGTACTACTTTTCGATGGGTTCAGCTTGGATTACCTGCCTTTTGCTTCCTGCTGCTGACAGCCTGTGGGGTAGAAAAACCTGCCGAAATCGTGCAGGCCGAAAAACATTTGCCCGATCTCATCGATTTCAATTATGATGTCAAGCCTATTTTATCCGACAAATGCTTCGCCTGCCACGGCCCTGATCTGAAAAGCCGGGAGGCTGATTTAAGACTTGATACCGAAGAAGGCGCTTATGCCGCGCTGAAAGACGGTGGGCATGCCATCGTACCGGGAAATCTTTCCGCAAGTATCGTATTTGCCCGGTTGCTTTCCGATGATCCGGAACTGAAAATGCCGCCGCCTTCCTCTAATTTAACCCTAAATGCCAGGGAGATTGCCACCCTCGTCCGGTGGATCGAGCAAGGGGCAGCGTACAAACCCCATTGGTCGTTCATCAAACCCGAAAAACCGAAAATTCCTTCCCCACGACTTTCGGGATGGGCAACATCGCCAATCGATGCTTTCATCCTGCAGCGCCTGGAACAGGAAAGCCTGGAACCATCCCCTGAAGCCAACCGGGAAGACCTGATCCGGCGGGCCAGTTTTGACCTCACCGGGCTCCCCCCTACCCTGGCGGAAATCGATCGCTTTGTAGCCGACAGTGCCTCCGACGCCTACGAAAAGCTGATTGATCGCCTGCTGGGATCGCCGGCCTACGGAGAGCGCATGGCAAGTGAATGGATGGATGTTTCCCGCTATGCCGACAGCGACGGTTACCTGGATGATAAACACCGTGATTTCTCGCCCTGGCGCGACTGGGTCATCCGGACTTTTAACCGCAACATGCCTTACGATCAGTTTATTACCTGGCAACTGGCCGGTGACCTGATCCCCAACCGCTCCAAAGAAAGTATCCTCGCCACAGCCTTTAACCGCTTACATAAAAAAAACTCGGAAGCAGGAATTGTTTTCGAAGAGTACCGGGTAGAATACAATGCCGACAGGGTGCAGACGGTGAGCCAGGGGATCCTGGGGCTTTCGGTGCAATGTGCGCGCTGTCATGACCATAAATACGACCCGGTCAGCCAGGAGGATTATTATAAAATGTTCGGTTTTTTTAACAGTACCGATGAAACCGGCAGTCCCGTCTACGGTCCCGACCAGACACCTGGTCCGGCACTCCTCCTGACAGACGGAGAACAAGAGCAGCTCCTCCGCTTTCTCGATCACCAGTTGGCCGACTTGGAAACCCGGCACGCGGCCAATGCCGTTATGCCGGGTTTTCCGGACTGGCTATCCAAAACTACCCTCACCGGGGAGGCGATCGGACAGCAGCTTAACAAGGACCTGGTAGCCTATTATCCGTTCGACAAGCTGGAGACAGGATCCGATCAGAAAATCGTAACCCCCAACCTCGTCAACCGGAAACAGCCGGCCACTTGCAACGACCCCGTCCTGAAACCCGGAATAAAGGGAAATGCCTATTTCGTAAATGATTATAATTCCATCCGGCTGGGCCACCAGATTGGCTGGCATGAACGGACGGAACCGTTTTCGGTAAGTTTGTGGATCCATCCGGAAACAGTCTATCCGGATGCCGGGATATTTTACCATTGCGAAGACATCAGGGTCGGTTACAAAGGCTACTCTCTGCGGCTGGAAAATAATAAGCTCCAGTTTATAATCGCGCATTCCTACCCGCAGAATGCCATTCAGGTCAGTACAGTCGATGCGGTACCGGTGAAAAAGTGGACCCAGGTAACCGTTACCTACGACGGCTCCAGCAAGGCCGCCGGCGCCCGGATTTATATCGATGGCAAACCGGCTGCCGTCACGACCGACTTTGACAATCTTTACAAAGGCATTCTCTTTGAAAAAGACATCCATACCTATGGCTTTTCAGGCTTTACCCTGGGGCAGCGCAACCTGCTGATCCCATTCAAAGACGGCGGGATCGATGAGCTGAGGATTTACGACCGGGAACTGGCTGCCCTGGAAATTTTATACAGCCATAACCCTGAAGCGGCCGGCAAGGTTCTCCGGGACCCGCGCCTGCCGATGCACAAAAACCTGCTCAGCGAGTATTACCGTTCTCATTTCGACCCCCGTGAAAAAAGCCTGCAAGACAGTCTCAGGCGGATCCGGACTGAGAAGAACACCTTAATGAACGCTATCCCGGAAATAATGGTGATGGGCGACTTGCCCGAACCCCGCCCTACCTACGTGCTCGACAGGGGCGTCTATAATGCTCCGGAGAAAGAAGTAACGCCGGGCACCCCGGAAAGCGTTTTTCCTTTTGATGACAAATTGCCCCGGAACCGGCTGGGGTTAGCCCAGTGGATTTTTGACAAAGAGAACCCGCTTACTGCAAGAGTATTTGTCAACCGGGTCTGGCAATTGCATTTTGGCAAGGGGCTCGTCCGGTCAGCCGGAGATTTCGGCAACCAGGGGGATCTGCCTTCCCATCCGCAACTCCTCGACTGGCTGGCCCTGGAATTCAGGGATTCAGGATGGGATATCAAAAAACTTCACAAGACGATCATGTTATCGGCCACTTACCGGCAGCGCTCTGCGGTAACCCCTATGCTGGCCGAAAAGGACCCCGACAACATCCTGCTCGCCCGGGGCGCCCGATTCCGGCTCAGCGCCGAAATGATCCGGGACAACTCATTGGCTATCAGTGGACTGTTGGTCAACAAGCCTGGAGGAAAAAGTGCTTATCCCTATCAGCCGGAAGGGATCTGGGAGGAGCTGAGCGATAAGGTATGGCGCTATAATTATTTGCAGGAACCCGGGGAAGGCTTGTACCGCCGAAGCCTGTATACGATCTGGAAACGGACTTCTCCCCCACCTTCCATGCTGATTTTTGATGCGCCCGAACGCGGGGAATGTGTCGTTACACGACGTATTACCAGCACTCCGCTCCAGGCGCTGGTGTTATTGAATGATCCCCAGCACATCGAATCAGCCCGGGTATTGGCAGAAAAACTCCTGCACGAAAAGACCAGCAACCACGATGCGCGGCTGTTCAAAGCCTTCCGGTTGATTACCGGCCGGTATCCGGATACAGCTGAGAAGGATATCCTGCAGCAATTTTATTCGGAGGAACTGAAACATTTCAAGGAGAAACCCCGGCAGGCCCTGGATTACCTGGGTACCGGAACCCTTAAATGGGACCGTTCCCTCCACCCGGCAGAAATTGCGGCCCTGGCCACGGTTACCAATTCCATTATGAACACAGACGAGGCATTCACCCGGAAATAAAGGCACTTATGGAAGATGTAAAGAAACTACTGACACAGCTCAACCGGCGCGACTTTCTGACGAAAGCAGGACTCGGTCTGGGCGCAGTGGCGCTTGGCAGCCTTATGGGGCCGGCTAAGAGCGTATCCGAAAACCTGCGGAATGTCACGGTCCCCCCGGGAACCGACCCGGAAGCCTTTATCAAGGGCGCTCATTTTTCACCCAAAGCTAAAAGAATTATTTACCTGTTCATGAGCGGCGGGCCCTCCCAGTTGGAAACCTTCGATTACAAGCCGGCCCTGGCAAAATGGCACGGCCAGGAAATACCCGACGCCATTCGCGGGACCCAGCGCAACTCCGGGATGGTTGCCGGGCAATCCACGTTTCCGCTGGTCCAATCGATCTATGACTTTAAACAGTACGGCCAGTCGGGCGCCTGGGTAAGTGAACTGCTCCCCTATACGGCCCAGATTGTGGATGAATTGTGCATCATCAAATCGGTTTATACCGAAGCCATCAACCATGAGCCGGCGGTCATGTTCGTGCAAACGGGTTCCCAGCAAAGCGGCAGGCCCTCTATGGGTTCCTGGCTGAGCTACGGACTGGGTTCCGACAATGAAAACCTGCCTCACTTTATGGTGATGATCTCCAAGGGAGTCTCGGATCAGCCCCTGAGTACGGCCGCCTGGGCCAATGGTTTTCTGGCTTCTCACCATCAGGGAGTTCAGTTCAGGGCCGGAAAGGACCCCGTTTTATATCTCCAGAATCCCTACGGCGTTCATAAGGAAGACCGGAGAAGGGCGCTTGACCGCATCCAGGAACTGAACGCACACCAGTTCACCCTCTGGGGCGACCCGGAAATCCAATCGCGGATCAGCCAGTATGAAATGGCCTACAAAATGCAAACGTCTGTTCCGGAAGCAGTAGACGTGTCCGGCGAGCCCGACTACATTTACAAGATGTACGGGGAAGATGCCCGTATCCCCGGTACCTTTGCTGCTAATTGTTTACTTGCCCGCCGGATGGCCGAACGGGATGTCAAATTTATACAGCTCTACCATATGGGTTGGGATCAGCACGGCAACCTGCCCAAAAACATTAAAAAACAAGCCAGAGACGTCGATCAGGCTTCAGCAGCGCTCGTGATGGACCTCAAGCAGCGGGGGCTGCTGGAAGACACACTGGTTGTTTGGGGAGGTGAATTCGGCCGCACCAGCTTCTCCCAGGGAAAACTGACCAAAGACAATTATGGCCGTGATCACCATCCGGGATGCTTTACGATGTGGATGGCAGGCGGCGGCGCCCGCCCCGGACTCGTCCACGGCGAAACCGACGAATTCAGCTACAATGTGGTCAGAGACGGCGTACATGTGCACGATTTTCAGGCCACCCTGCTGCACCTTTTCGGATTGGATCACGAACGCTTAATTTTCAAACACCAGGGCCGGCGCTACCGGCTGACGGATGTCCACGGCCATGTGGTGAAAGCGCTGATGGCGTAAAAGGCCCTCACGAAACTACTATCGTAAGCTATTTCGGAAGTCAGCTTTCGGCTATCGGCTATCGGAAATCAGCTATCGGCTATCGGAGATCTGATAGCTGACAACCCTTATAACTGCATACTGCAGGGACTAGGGCTGCAAAGTTCGCTTACGGGCCGGTAATGGGATGGTCTGTGAAGACACAGACCATGGTGGTACTGCAGGAACTGGGGCTGCAAAGTTCGCTTTCAGGCCAGTAATGGGATGGTCTGTGAAGACACAGACCATGGTGGTGCCGACCGATGAAAACCGACCGATGAAAACCGATAGCTGATAGCTGAAAACCGATAGCTGACAGCCGACGGCAAACCCGGGAGATCTGTGCTCCGTTTGACAGTTTTTCGTAAATTCGTATTCTTGGCTTCGTAGCCTACGCAAAGCCCGGAAATAGCTCTCGTCCGAGGGCTGGTACCAAATAGGATATACCTTAACTGATTTACTATGAACGCAGCCTACAAACCCGAAAACTACAATTCACTCTCGCCCTATCTGATTGCCGACAATGCGCAGCAATTAGTCGATTTGCTCAAAACAATCTTCGGGGCGGTCCAACTGAGACGGTACGAAGATAAAAACGGCCGGATTATGCATCTTGAGCTGCGACTCAACGATTCCGTCATTATGATCAGCAACAGCACCAGTGAGTATCCCGCCAACCAGACCATGCTCCACTTTTATGTTCCGGATGTACTCAAAACCTTCGAACTGGCGGTTGCCAATGGTTGTGAAATTATCAGTCGCCCCGTCAATAAACCCGGCGATCCTGATACACGGGGGGCCTTTTATGATTGCGCGGGGAACTATTGGGCAATCGCTACCCAAACCGGCGAATCCTGAACTGCCACCGGCCCTCCTCACAGCTGAATGGCTCTAAACCCGATAAATATCCCATTTGTCTACTCATGTACAACTATTTTCTCCTTCATGCCTGCCTTTGCCCCTGATAAGGAAAGGTCTTCCGGAATCCGTTAAATGCAATACCGCCTTTTCCACTGCTGCATTATGTTCGTCTGCACCGGGTAATAAATTTTCAGAGAAAGCAGTCAACCGCTCACCGGGTTCCGGCATGGGCGTCAATCCGCAAAGCCGTGTATCCAATTGAAATTCCCGGACCAGCCACCGTAAAATACACAGGCCATCATTCTCACTATGAACGACCTGCAGGCACTGTTGAAGGTTGTTGAACTTACCTACTGAAAGCCTCTTGTACCCCCTCTGGTCTTCATAAAGAACCAGACCAAACCGGGGTCGTCTCAAGGCACGGTTATAAGCCGGTCCTAACCTTTTGATTTCCCGGCACTCCAGTAGAAGCGCCATCAGCTCCGTTGCACAGACTTCATGGGTGATCGCATGAATATCCTGCATAAATTGCTGTTTCTGCGGTGAAATCGTTTGCCCTGAAAAGTGAGATGCCACCTTTTTTTTCAGGTTGACTCCCTTGCCGACATAAATTACCGCACCTGTCCGGTCGTGGAAATAGTAAACCCCGGGAGATGCCGGCAACACCTCAAAATCTTCTGGCGGCAGGTGAGGAGGCAGCCGTTGAAAGGGAGCGATCCTCTTCAGCATCTCCGCAAACACTCCGTTCTGATCCTCTTTCAAAAGCAGACCGAATAACAGCGCCGTTGCATCGGCGTCCCCTCCGGCACGGTGGCGGTTCCCAATACGGATGCCGAATGCGTCACAAATATTCCCGAGACTGTAGGATAGTAACCCCGGTTTCAGTTTTCGACTCAGCCGAACGGTGCACAGCTTCTGCGCCTCCCACCGGTATCCCGCTTCCTGTAACTGGTGGTGAACAAAAGAATAATCGAAATTAACATTGTGCGCCACGAATACCCGTCCTTCCAACAGGTTGAATACCTTTTCGGCAATCTCGCTGAATAGTGGCGCATTCCGGACCATTTCATTATGGATTCCCGTCAAAGCGACAATCGCCGGAGGGATATCCATTCCCGGGTTCACCAGGCTTTCCCAACGGTCGACGACCGTATGGCCATCATGCAGGATGACAGCGATCTCGGTAATCCTGCTTCCCCGTGCATGTCCGCCCGTGGTTTCTATATCAACAATGGCATAGGCAGCGGGCAGCGCCGGGACTGCGCCATCCAACGCATCCCGCCCCCCGGGTTTTGCCACCGGGTTACGATTGCGCTGCCGTTCAGCGGGTACAAAAAACGAATGCAGGTCATCCTGTACAGCAGGCTTTTCCATTTATCAGAATTCCCTTGTCTTTGATACAAATTATATCAACAATTATGATCGCAATACTATCATTTCCGATTCCCGAAAGCTGATTCCCCATTTCCGATCGCCTCTTTATTCCTTCTTCAGAATGTAATATTCCGCCAGCTCACTGGTGATGCGGTTTCCGTCCAGATCGAGATAAAACAGCCTCCCCTCGCCTACCTGGAACGAATGCTCATCCCCTGACAGGGTAATTTTATTCCCCGTTTCATCCCAGGTAAATGTGCCCGAATCCGTCAGCACCTCCTGTTCTTCTACCAGGTACAGGACATTTCGCACGTACCGGTCTTCTTTACTAAGAATAATCTCCGTATCAATGCCTTCACAATCTGCACAGGGAAGTGTTCCGCGGTAGGTACCGGCCCAATCGAGGGCGTTCCGGCTGTTGTCGGCCGTTCCCTGCATTTCTTGCATTCCGGTACTGCTATCGCCAGTTGTCGAATTACAGGAAAGGCCGGTCAACAACAAAATTACGGCTGATGCTGTCAGTATTTTCATGATTTTTTTCGTGTTTTCGGGAAGTTGATGCCACTAATTACGCAAATTAAATGTAATCACAACGCTTTTCTAAATCTTCCCGGGAACGCAACGCAGCCGAAAGCCGATAGATGACCGCCGATAGCTGTTCTTTACTGAAAGTGGTTTTGGGGAATGGGCAACGGGGAATGGGCAACGGGGAATGGGCGGTTGCCGATAGCTGAAAGCTGATTACCGACAACTGATAGCTGAAAGCCGACAGCTAACAAGTACTACAGCTCCCCCTTCAATAGTTCCAGGCTATGGTGGTACCGGTGATCGGTCGTCTTTTCCAATGTCTGCTGTAAAGACGACAACACCCTTTTGGAAGCCTCATCCCCTATCGCTCCGATACGCCGGATTGTATAGGGCAGGATAATAGCCGGTTTCGCCTTCAGCGCTAGTGCAACAGCCCGTTCCGGGTCGAGCGGCACCGTTGCCTCCATCGCATACCATAACATCAGCGGCTGGTTGTGATCGCCGGCATCTGCTTCTACCTGGAGGAGGTGCTCCAGCATTTCCCAACGTTCATTCACCGGAAACTGCTGCATGGCCGAAGCCAGATACAGACGCACCAACGGTGATTCTTCTCCCGCAGCCTGCTTTTTCAGCGCATTCCGTACCGTAATTTGCTCCCCGTACGTTTCCATCGCCAGCTGAATCGCCCAGCTGCGGACCAGTTCCTCCGGATGACGCAATAACGCTTGCAACTCCCGCTCCTTCAATCCTCCGGTGACATGCAGCGTCCATAGCGCTCTGAGTTTATGCGTCACATCAGGATTCTTTTCCAGTATCCGTTTCAATGACTTGATGTCCTTGCCCGAAAGCTTCCGATCCTGCAGCAGTAACCGCGACTGCCGTGCAAACCATTCATTCTCATGTAATTGGTACGCTATCAACTCTTTGACCGATGCCTGATAAAGGTTTACCGGGCGCCATTGATCCTCTTTATAGCTAATCCGAAAAATTCTTCCCAGCGTTTTGTCGTGTACTTCCGGATTAGGACTGTGGCATTGATTCTTATCGTACCAATCGATGGCATACACCGATCCGTTGGCATCGTAACGAAGATTCAGCCACTGCGACCAGGTGTCATTCATTTCAAGGAAGTCCGGCCGGTGACTGCCTGTATAGCCGGTACCTTTCCGTTCCAGGTGATCGCGGTTGAGACGCGCCCCGTTAATATTATTCATGAAAATTTCATTGTGGTATTCAGCCGGCCAGGAATTGCCCAGGTAAATCATGGCTCCGGCGTGCGCATGTCCCCCGCCTTTAGACGCCGAGCGAAAGTTTCCGGCATGGGGTCCGCGGTCACCCACCCAATGTACGTGGTCAGCGATCGTTTTAATATCGTCATACACATACGGGTTAAAATGCTTTCCGGCCTGCCGCTGGTAACGCGCGCCCTGAATTACATGGTACAGGTGCGGGATGACGCACACGGTAATAAAAGCATGCCCGTGCGCATTGAAATCGATTCCCCAGGGATTGCTCGAACCTTCCGCGAACACTTCGAATTTACGACTTGCCGGATGGTACCTCCAGACCCCGGCGTTGAGCCTGGTACGCTTTTCCTCCGGGTCGCCCGGTTTCCCCACCAGTGAATGCGTAAACACCCCGTGCACACCATATAACCACCCGTCAGGTCCCCATCGCAGGTTATTGAGGGTTTCATGCGTATCGTCCAGACCCCATCCATCCAACACTATTTGCGCAGGTCCGGCCGGCTTGTCATTCTCAAAATCAACAGGGATATACAGCAATTCCGGAGCAGCCCCCACCCATAATCCGCCCCGGCCGATTTCAATCCCGCTCACCAGGTTCAAGCCTTCCATAAACACCGTACGCTTGTCAAGGGTACAGTCACCATCTGTATCTTCAAAAATCAGGATCCGGTCTTTTCCCGCTCCTTCCGGCGCCTTAACCGGGTAGGTATGTCCTTCCGCCACCCATAAGCGGTTGCGGGCATCTATCGTGAAACTGATCGGACGGACCACATCCGGTTCCGCTGCTGCAAGGGTTATCTTGAATCCCTCCGGAACGGTCATGCTCCGGGCAGCCTCTTCTCCCGACAAGCCCGAAAACCGGATCGGATCAACGGGCGGCAAGGCGATGATATCACCGGGTTTCAATTCGTTTTCGTAAGCCGGGCGTTCCGGATGAAACAAAAAGTCATCAAAATTGATATGTGCACGAATATCATCCCGTATATACGGAATAGATGAAATCCCTGTTTCATGATCGATAATACGTACCTGGATTTCTTTTCCCTGAAAAGATTGCAGATCCACCACAACGGGTTGTAAAATGCTCCTGCCGGAACCCGTAACACTGAAAATCACCTCGCCGGCAGCTGCGTCCAGGATCTCTACCCGGGTGTCTTGTAAGGCGCCGCCGGAAACCCTGAATGTCGCATAAGGATGCGTTACTACAAAGGGAACAGACGTGAGCGTCCCTGTTTGTTTGTAGCGAACCGTTCCGCCGCTACTCAGAAAATAATTGCCGCCCTTTCCGATAGTCATCTCTTTTTCATGAAGAGGCGAAGGGTCTTCCGAAAGCAGGGGGTCCTGGAAGGCATCCCCTTCTGCTGTCCAGTCCGTGAGATCGCCGGTCTCAAAGTTCAAATTCAACCGCCTTCCGTCTTTTACCGGCACCTCTCCTGCAATCAGCTCTTCCCCTCCTATTTCTCCCTCCACGATAACCAGCTCTCCCTCCATCCCTGCAACCCGATGGCCCGGAATTGTACAATAATAACGATCGCTTTCCATCGCCGTGAACGTAATGGAGGCTTTGTCCCCTTTTTCCACGACGACCGCACTCTGAACTCCCAGTAATTCCAGTGCAATGTCATGCGGCATTAGTTCCGCATTCACGATGGTAATTCGCACACGGTCGCCCTTATTGGCTTTCAGCACAGGATTGCGGGTACCATCCTTACGAAAATACCCCAGCATAGAGCTCTCAAGTACGTAATCCCGGTCGACAACCGATGTATCCGCAGCAGGCGGTACTGTGTTTGCAAACAGGACGCCTGAAAACAGCAGCAGGAAGCCCACCACAATCCCGCAATAGTTTCGTATAGATTTCGCGTGCATAACCCGTTCGGTGAATGAATACTGTTTTATAAAGTGGTGTTGCTTCCGGTTTTACTTTGGTGTGTCTGGTTTTTTCGTACCGTTCCCCGTTGTCTGTGTACGGAGGTCGGGTATCGGCGGTCGGGTATCGGCTATCAGCAGTCGGCTATCGGCTTTCGGAGGTCAGCTATCGGCAATCAGCAGTCGGCTATCAGCAGTCGGCTATCGGCTTTCGGAGGTCAGCTATCGGCAATACCACCATGGTCTGTGTCTTCACAGACCATCCCAGTACCGGCCTGTAAGCAGTTTGTGTCGACAGCCCGTGGTGTAGCGAAGGCACAGTCCATGGTGTAAGCAAAGGAAGCAGTAATGAGGGGGCTTTCGGCGGTCGGCTATCGGCTTTCGGCGCAAAACCGGGGGTTCGACTCCGCTCACCCGACGGTACCCCATCGCCCATTCCCCATTCCCCATTGCCTGTGTACGGAAGTCAGCTATCGGCGATCGGCTTTCGGCTATCAGCGCAAAACCGGGGGTTCGACTCCGCTCACCCGACGGTACTTCATCGCCCATTCCCCGTTCCCCATTCCCCATTGCCTGTGTACGGAGGTCAGCTATCGGCGATCAGCTATCAGCGCAAAACCGGGGGTTCGACTCCGCTCACCCGACGGTACCCCATTCCCCATTGTCCCCCTTTTCAATTTTCATTCCCCCTCCCGGTAACAAAAACTTTCCGGAAAGCGTTATAATAACATCCGGGTTGGATGAACCGCCGGTAAAAGCGCGGGTCCGTTTCTAAACAGCTGTTACGGTGAAAAAAATACTCCAGAAAACCTCAATAGTGCTTATACAATTTACGGTACTGAGCCTGCTTCACGTCCTTACCGCGTGTGGACAAAAGGCCGATGCCACAACCAATAAGAACATGAACCACGAAACCACACTCCCGAAAACCGAAACCGAGTGGAAGCAAAAACTGACGTCTGAACAGTATTATGTGCTCCGGGAAAAAGGGACCGAGCGCCCTTATTCAGGCAAACTGCTGATGAACCAGGAAAAAGGGGTGTATACCTGTGCCGGCTGCGGCAATATCTTGTTTACCTCTGATAGCAAATTCGATTCCCATTGCGGCTGGCCCAGTTTTGACCGGGAAATAGCAGAAGGAAAAATTAAAACCCATACGGACAACTCCCACGGAATGAGGCGTATTGAAATCACCTGCGCCCGCTGCGGCGGCCATCTCGGGCATGTCTTTAACGACGGCCCTACCGAAACCGGTTTACGCTATTGCGTCAACTCCCTGTCGCTGGAATTTGTCGGAAACACAGAAGGCACTTCCTCCGGGCACTGATCAATGTCAGGTAGTACCCAACCGATCCGACACAGAATTCCGTATATTTGCACCGCCGTTCCGCGTTGAAGCGACGGTCTGTTCAGATTATTTTATAGAAGCAGCTATATGGCCAGAGCATATCGCGTACTGTTATATTACAATTACACCCGCATCACTGATCCTGATACTTACCGGGACCAGCATCATCTGTTTTGCGTTGCCCATAACTTGCTCGGAAGAATTATTATATCTCCGGAGGGCATAAACGGAACCGTCTCGGGCCTGGCAGCCGACTGTGAAAAGTACATGGAATATGTGCGGTCCGACGCACGGTTTGCTGCCACTCAGTTTAAGGTGGAAGAACACGACACACATGCGTTCCACAAATTGCATGTCAGGGTAAAGGCCGAGATTGTCAACTCTGATTTACCCGTGGATCCCAGGGTACGCACCGGAAAGCATTTGGAGCCGGCCGCATTCAAAGCCCTGCTGAACGATCCGGATGTAGTGCTTATCGACATGCGTTCGAACTATGAACATCAGCTGGGCAAATTCAAAGGCGCCGTCACCTTTGACATGGAAAACCTTCGGGAGCTGCCGGAGCACCTGGATGAAATAGCACACCTGAAAGACAAAAAAGTGGTTACCTACTGTACCGGGGGGATCAAGTGTGAGAAAGCCAGTGCGTACCTGCTGGAAAAGGGATTCAAAGACGTTTACCAGCTGCATGGAGGGATTATCCGCTACAGCCTCGAAGAAGGCGGGCAGAATTTTGACGGGAAATGCTACGTATTCGACAACCGCGTTGCGGTGGAAGTGAACCGGGTCAATCCGGAGGTTGTTTCGCACTGTTATGTGTGCGGCACACCTTCCGCCCGGATGGCCAATTGTGCTAATGCCGAATGCAACCGGCATGTCCCGATTTGTGAAAACTGTGGTGAAAAGCTGGACGGTGCGTGTTCGGAAGCGTGCAGGAACCATCCCGCGAAAAGACCTTACGATGGCAGAGGTTACTACCCGACGCCAAGTAACAACTACACGCCTTTACAAGGCTTTAAGAGCCGGCAAAAACAGCTCAAAATAGAAAACCGGATGGAGGAAGCCTAAGCATCAGGCCAGGGTTTTCCCCATCACGTAATCATTCATCCAGTAAGGGCCGATCGGGATATCCTCCTCATACAGCAACTGGTATCCCATTTTTTCATAGAAGGTTCTGGCCGGATTATGACGGTTTACGTTAAGTCGCAATTCATTCCCCCCCTGCTGCCGGGCGCCGGCTTCCACCGCATCCATAAGCCTGCGTCCCGCCCCGCTTCCCCGTAACCCGGGCAATACGTATAACTTGTGCAGCTTGCCATACCCCTCTTCCCCGGGAGCAGAAAAGGACGCAAATCCCTTATAATGCCCTTCGTGTGACAACATCAGAAACCAATGTCCGTTTTCTTCCATCTGGCCCCTCAGCGCCTCGGGTGAATAGTGCGCCTCAAACATATAATGCAATTGATCCGGACTTAGAATTTTACCATAAGTAGCAGGCCAGGTAACTTCCTGAATGCAGATAATTTCAGGGATATGCAGGATGGTTCCGGGCTCTATTGTTAATGAACACATATTATGTAATTTTGTCAACCAAAGTAAATCAATTCATGAGTAACAACAAAAAGCCATTAATACTGGTTACCAACGATGACGGCATCACCGCTCTCGGTATTCGCACGCTGGTCAACCTGATGACCACTATTGGAGAAGTAGTAGTAGTTGCCCCCAACAGTCCGCAATCCGGTATGGGGCATGCCATTACAATAGGAGAGCCCCTGCGACTGTATGAAACAGATATTTTCGAAGGAGTCGATGAATTCGAATGTTCCGGAACTCCGGCAGATTGCGTCAAGCTGGCTAATCACCATGTATTGAAAGACCGTGTCCCCGACCTCGTCGTCAGCGGGATTAACCACGGAAGCAATAGTTCTATCAGTGTGCTGTATTCCGGTACCATGTCGGCTGCTATTGAAGCTGCTATTGAGGGAATCCCTGCTATCGGATTTTCGCTCTGTGATTTTAAGGAAAATGCGGAGTTCGGACATACCCATGAACCGATCTTACGAATCGTAAGAGAAGCCCTGACGCATGGCATCCCTTCCGGCACGGCCCTGAACGTAAACATTCCCGCTTATTCGTCCGCCCCCCTTAAAGGCATCAAAGTCTGCCGCCAGGCAGCCGCCAAATGGCAGGAAAGCTTTGAGCTGCGGCAGGACCCCACGGGTCGCAATTATTTCTGGATGGCGGGTGAATTTGTCAATCAGGATGAAAACAAAGAAGATACCGATGAATGGGCGCTGGCCAACAATTTTGTTTCAGTGGTCCCTTGTCAATACGATCTGACAGCCTACAAAATCATTAATTCCATCAACCAATGGCAGCTTAATTAGTCAGAGACTCGTTAGCGCGCAAATCTCAATTCCTGTTCACCTTACGATTTGACCGAATGGCAATCATTGGAAAGTTATTAAGAAGAGGTATCCGGTTGGGGAGTATCGTTACCGCCCGCAATAAAGTCAACGCCATCCAGCTGCAACGAAAGACCCTATCGCGGCTCCTGTCGAAGGCCCGGTATACCCGGTTTGGCAAGGAGTATCATTTTGAAGAAATTCTGGGCGCCGCCCTGTTCCGGCAGAACCTTTCCTTCTATGAATTATTCAAACAGCATGTTCCCATTTACGACTACAATAAAATGTATCAGGAATGGTGGCATCTGCTGGTAGCCGGAGAAAAGGATGTATGCTGGCCCGGGAAAGTCAGGTATTTCGCTCTCAGCTCGGGAACCTCCGAGGCATCCAGCAAACAGATCCCGGTAACGAGCGCCATGTCCAGGGCAATTCAGCGAACCAGTATCCGGCAGATCCTGACGCTGGGCAGGTACAAAGACCTGCCCGATGACCTGTATGAAAAAGGATTTCTGATGCTGGGCGGAAGTACCGACCTGCACATGGTGGGCGGACGCTTCGAGGGTGACTTGAGCGGCATTACCGCCAGCCAGATCCCTTTCTGGTTCAGACCTTACTACAAGCCCGGGCTGGAGATTGCGTCCAAGCGGGACTGGGAACAAAAACTCACTGAAATTACCCTGCAGGCCAAAAATTGGGATATCGGATTTATCGTAGGCGTTCCGGCCTGGCTGCAATTGCTGATGGAAAGGATTATCGCGCATTATGAGGTTGACAACATCCATGCGATATGGCCTAACCTGAAAGTATTTGCCCATGGCGGAGTATCCTTTGAACCTTACAGAAAGGGATTTGAAAAGCTCCTGGCGCGCCCGCTGGTTTATATCGAAACCTACCTTGCGTCGGAGGGCTTTCTGGCTTACCAGACCCACCCGGAGGCAAAAGGCATGCGGTTGGTGCTTGACAACGGGATCTTCTTTGAATTCATCCCGTTTAACGAGCAGAACTTTGATTCCGAGGGCAACCTGACCGCTTCGCCCGAAACACTGATGTTTCATGAAACAGTGGAAGGAAAAGAATATGCCTTGTTAATCTCTACTTGCTCCGGAGCCTGGCGGTACCTGATCGGGGATACCATCAAATTCGTGAACAAAGACAGTGCTGAAATTATTATCACCGGACGTACCAAGCACTTTCTGAGCCTTTGCGGAGAACACCTCTCCGTCGATAATATGAACAAAGCGCTGGACCTGGTCGCCGAAAAAATGGGAATTGCCGTCAGGGAGTTCACGGTAGCGGGGAAAACCCGTGAAAACCGCTTTGCGCACCATTGGTACATCGGCACGAACGACACCCCGGATCCCGCGATCCTGCAGGAAGAAATAGACCGGCACCTGAAAATCCTGAACGATGACTACGCCGTCGAACGGCGTCATGCATTGAAGGATATAACGGTTACGGTATTGCCCGTGAAAACATTTTACGGCTGGATGGAAAAAAAAGGCAAAATGGGCGGACAGCATAAATTTCCCAGGGTAATGAAGAACCACATGATCAACGAATGGGAGCTTTACCTGAAGGAAAATGGCTTTGATGTCTGATAGCTGTATATGGGGAATGGGCAACGGAGCACCGCCGGGTGAGCGGAATCGCCCCCCCGGGTTTGCACTGACAGCTGATTTCCGATAGCTGATAGCCGATAGCTGTACAAAGGGAATGGGCAACGGGGAATGGGCAACGGGGAATGGGCGACCGAGTACCGCCGGGTGAGCGGAGTCGAACCCCCGGTTTTGCGCAGACAGCTGATTTCCGATAGCTGTACAAAGGCAATGGGGAATGGGCAACGGGGAATGGGCGACCAAGTACCGGCGGGTGAGCGGAGTCGAACCCCCGGTTTTGCGCAGACAGCTGATTTCCGATAGCCGATAGCCGACTGCTGTACAAAGGCAATGGGGAATGGGCAACGGGGAATGGGCGACCAAGTACCGGCGGGTGAGCGGAGTCGAACCCCCGGTTTTGCGCTGATTTCCGATAGCTGATAGCCGATAGCTGATAGCCGACTGCTGTACAGAGGCAATGGGGAATGGGCGACCGCCGATAACCGACCGCAGGCATACACTCCGCTGGACATTACCGGAGTGTTTTTTTATATTGCGTACTTATTTTGTTTTACCATGCCACGAACAATTGCCTTATTACGGGGAGTAAATATGGGGAAGTATAATAAGATCCCTATGAAAGAGCTGACAGCCTTGCTCCGTGAAAATGGCTTCCCCGAGACACAATCGTATATCCAAAGCGGCAATCTCCTTTTCGCGAACCCGTATGCCGATGAGGCGTCGGCCGCCGCCCGCATCAAAGAACTGATCCTGCAGCAATTCGGCTTTCATATTCCGGTGATGGTTTATCAGGCCGCCTACCTGCAGGCCCTACTGGATAACAATCCTTTCATCACCGGGGACAATTTACCGGAAGACAAGCTCTACTTCATTTTTACGGCCGAAGAAGCCGATCCGGACAGGATAGCATTCTTACAAAAGACCGACTTCACTCCTACCCGGTATACCGTCGCGGGGAGGATGATTTACCTCTATTGCCCGGAAGGGTACGGGACCACCAAACTGAACAATAATTACTTCGAAAGTAAACTGAAAATAACGGCAACGACCCGCAACCTTAATACCGTCAGGGAATTGATCCGGCTGGCCGGACAGCACTGAACGGACAGCCGTCCCGGTAAGTAAAACGAGGCTGCCTTACCGGACAGCCTCGTTTTTACTTACCTTTTTTCCCCACTCAGAACCGGGTCCTCACTTTCTTCAAATCCCGGGTACACGTTATTTTCCGGGTTGACATCTGCCATGCGTCCGCTGGGATCAATAACCACCGATTTAATCTCACGCAACGGGCGTGGAATGGTGAAATTGTATCGGGTATAGGTCCATCCCCAATCGGAAAGAAGGGTAGCTTTTGCTTCCTTTTTTTCTCCCCGCATCAAATCCAGCGGAATATAAAAGCGCTCCGCGGAATTGTCCTGGTAGGTTACCTGAATATCCAGGGGCATCGGGATCTGGCCAATCCGGGTGAGCTGCACCTGACTGCTTCCCGGCGTCAGGCCGGCCACCTGCACCCCGTAATCAACTGTCTTGGTTGTGCCGATCCAGTTTTCCCAATACCAGTCCAGTTCCAGTCCTGACTCCTTTTCCATAATACGTTTTAAATCCGTCGGATTGGGATGTTTATATTTCCATTCGTTAAAATACCGTCTCATACCCCTTTCCAGCGTTTCAGCTCCGATAATATACGACAACTGGTGCAGGAAAATCCCTCCTTTCGCATAACTGGCTACGGAATAGGCACGGTTCGTATTGAAATGATCGGCATGCGTGGTGAGCGGCTCCTCCAAACCGGAGTGGACCAGGTTGAAATAGCCCGTATACAATCCTTTCTGCGGAGGGCCGGCGGTTGGCATCAGTTCGTGCATGATATCATTTTGCGCATAGTTGGTAAACCCTTCATCCATCCATCCGTATTTGGATTCATTGTTTCCCAGCAGCATTTGAAACCAGCTGTGAAGCACTTCATGAACCGTCACACTCACCAGTCCCCGCAATGTCCGCCCCGAAGTGATGAGGGTGGCCATCGGATATTCCATGCCCCCGTCCCCGCCCTGGATAATCGAATAGTGTTTGTAGGGGTACCGGCCGAATCGCTCGTTCATCAACTGAAAGCACTTCACGGCATAGGCCGGCAGCTCCTTCCAGAGACCAAGGGAATCGTGCTGGTAAAAGAAATGCAGCTCCAGTTCGTCATCCACTTTTACCACGTCATGCTGATAATCAGGATCGGCTGCCCATACAAAGTCATGCACTTCCGGTGCCTTAAAATGCCAGGTCAGCTTGTCTCCCTTTTTATGGGTAACCTTATTTTTTGAGTAACCGTGCCCGATACGTTCGGGGTGCTGCAAATAACCTGTTGCCGCCACCACATAAGCGGCATCAATGGTTATCTGCACGTCGAAGTCCCCCCAGACGCCATAAAACTCGCGGCCGATATAGGGATTGGCATGCCATCCCTCGTAATCATATTCACACATTTTAGGATACCACTGGGCCATGGAATAATCGATTCCCTCCTTATTCATCCGGCCCGTACGGCGGATCTGAAGCGGCACCTGCGCTTCAAAATCCATTTCAAACAGCTGCTGACTTCCGGGCATTATCTTCTCGGCAAGTTCTACTTCCAGAATAGTACCTTCTGCATGGTACTTCAGGGGTTTTCCATTTTGCTTCAACTGTTTAACCCGCTGGTAGCCAATTTCATCCGGCGTCAGTTTCGAGATACGATCGGCAACCCGGGCATCCGGATCGGCGATGGTTCTGGAGCGGACATCCATCAGGCTTCCCGGCTGGAAGGCATTCAGGTACAAATGATAAAACACCCGGGTAAGCGTGTCCGGCGAGTTATTGATGTACGTGAGCTTTTGCCTGCCCGTGTACCGGTGTGTCTGCACATCGAAATCAATAATCATTTCATAATCAGCTCTTTGCTGCCAGCGATCCGACTGCCCCCACGCCGGCAAGGCTGTTAACTGTACCAACACGATTACCAGTATTTTCTTCATGATAAATGGTTATTGATTATTCAAACTATTAAACAAAATACAATTTTACTGTCCTGCGGCCCGTCCGAAGGCGTTTCAACACCGGCGCCCTGCTTTCTCATGTAAGTACCTAAAATCAATGATCCGGTCAGTAAAGCATTAGCTACTTTACTATCTAGTTATTATATTTGTACTATACCCCTATAAAATAGTACGGGGATATCAGCTATTCCATACCCACTAAACCACTTTAATTATGCTTAGATGGACTGTAATTTTTCTGATAGTTGCCATAGTTGCTGGCATACTAGGCTTCGGCGGCATCGCTTCGGGCGCAGCTGAAATTGCTAAAATTTTATTTTATTTGTTTGTAGTACTTTTTGTACTGAGCCTCATCTTTGGCAGGTCAAAGGGTTAATGACAAAGTGACGATGTCTTTTTGAAAGGCATCGTCACTTTACGTAGTGCGGCCGTGCGATGGCCCGTTACAACCCGGTCCGATGCGGCCATGCGATGGCCGGCACGATACGCCATACGGCCATGCGATGGCCGGCTACGATATGGCCATGCAATGGCTGGCTGCGATGCGGCCATGCG
This sequence comes from Telluribacter humicola, assembly GCA_040394475.1. Classification (GTDB taxonomy): domain Bacteria; phylum Bacteroidota; class Bacteroidia; order Cytophagales; family Spirosomataceae; genus JBEBSD01. The sequence goes on from JBEBSD010000045.1 coordinate 34,665, forward strand.
ATGGCCAGCTACGATATGGCCATGCAATGGCTGGCTGCGATGCGGCCATGCGATGGCCAGCTACCTATTCCCATTCGATGGTTGCCGGGGGTTTGGAAGAAATATCATACACCACCCGGTTCACTCCTCTTACCTTATTGATAATGCTATTGGAAACCTCCGCCAGGAACTCGTAGGGCAGATGCGCCCAATCGGCCGTCATGCCGTCTACAGAGGTTACTGCCCGGAGCGCCACCACATTCTCATAGGTTCTTTCATCGCCCATCACCCCGACACTTTGTACCGGCAGCAACATCACGCCGGCCTGCCATACTTCCGCATACAGGCCGTGCTGCTTCAATCCACTGATAAACAGTGCATCTGCTTCCTGCAACACCGCTACTTTCTCCGGTGTCACTTCGCCCAGAATACGGATTCCTAACCCCGGACCCGGAAAAGGATGACGCCCGAGAATAGCCGGAGAGATCCCCAGTACCTTCCCCACTGCCCGCACTTCATCTTTAAACAGGGTGTTCAGCGGTTCAATTACCTGTAATTTCATGAAATCGGGTAATCCGCCGACATTATGGTGCGATTTGATCGTGGCAGACGGGCCGTTTACGGACACGGACTCGATCACATCCGGATAAATCGTTCCCTGGCCAAGCCACTTTACGTCCCGGATCAGATGAGCTTCCTGGTCAAAGACTTCGATAAAGGTTTTACCAATGGCTTTTCGCTTGGCTTCGGGGTCTGTCAATCCCTCAAGGGCGTTGTAAAACAGCTCACTGCTATTCACGCCTTTGACATTGAGCCCCATATCCTGGTAAGAATGCAACACATCTTCGAACTCATTCTTGCGCAACAATCCGTTATCAACAAAAATACAGAAGAGGTTCGGGCCGATGGCCTGATGCACCAGTGTTGCAGCGACAGTCGAGTCAACTCCGCCGGAAAGCGCCATGACCACCCGGTCGTCCCCCAGCTGCATTTTAAGGCTTGCCACGGTCATGTCCACAAACGATTCTGAGGTCCAGGACTGATGGCAGCCGCAAATATTTACGACGAAATTCTTCAGCAATACCTTCCCCTCCTCCGTGTGCGTCACTTCCGGATGAAACTGAATGCCGTATGACAACTCTTCCTGAATCTTAAACGCAGCCACATTCACCGACTCGGTAGCAGCGATCACGTTAAAATTATCGGGGATCCGAACAATCGTATCGCCATGGGACATCCATACCTGTGATCCTTCAGACATCCCGCTGAACAAAGAAGAATCGGTATCGGAAATCGTTAGTCGTGCCCGGCCGTATTCACGGTGCGTGGACGGCAATACGTCGCCCCCCAACGAATGGGCGAGCAATTGGGCGCCGTAACATACTCCGAGAACCGGGTATTTGCCCCGTATCTGATCCAGGTCGATATCGGGAGCCCCTTCATCCCGCACTGAGCACGGGCCGCCGGAAAGAATGACCCCTTTCACCGAAGCGCTCAGCTCCGGCAGCTTATTATATGGATGTATCTCACAATACACATTCAACTCCCGTACCCGGCGGGCAATCAATTGCGTATATTGCGATCCAAAATCAAGAATTAGAATCTGTTCTTTCATGTACTTTTTTGTAAACCGCAAAAGTAGGCAGAAAGGCCGAATTGGTAAAATAGAATTTGAAAATCCAAAAAAAGATTTGTTAATCAATAATTTAATTTAACTTTGCAACAATAAATACTTTCAAAAAATTATCATGAATCAAGGAACAGTAAAATTCTTCAATGACTCCAAAGGCTACGGTTTCATTAAGGATTCCCAATCAGGACAGGATTACTTCGTACACGTATCAGGTCTGGTAGACGAAATACGCGAAAACGACGCCGTAACTTTTGACCTGCAGGAAGGGCGTAAAGGTCTTAATGCCGTGAATGTGAAACTTGCCTAAGTCATACATATAGCATTTCGATTTTGAGAGAGACTGCCTGGGGCGGTCTCTTTTTTTGTTCCCGCTGTTCGGGAAATCATTCCAAAAACCTTAATTTGCAGGTTTAACCACCTTCGCCTTATGCTGATTATTGATGCACATTTAGACATGGCCATGAATGCCCTGGAATGGAACCGTGACCTGAAACAACCGGCCGTCGCTATCCGGGAACGGGAAAAAGGCCTCACCGATAAGCTGGACCGCGCCAAAGGAGTAGTTTCGTTACCGGATCTCAGGAAAGGGAAAATCGGCCTGGTAGTTGCCACTCAAATTGCCCGTTTTGTCGCAAGAGACAGCTCCCTGCCGGGCTGGCACTCCCCCGAACAAGCCTGGGCCCAGAGCCAGGGACAGCTCGCCTGGTACCGGGCCATGGAAATGGAAGGAGAAATGGTGCAGATAAAAGACCTGAAGGGATTGGAAGCCCACCTGGCGCTTTGGGAAGACGAAACAGTTCCGGATGCCCAAAAACCTGTCGGGTATATCCTGAGCCTGGAAGGAGCCGATTCACTGGTGCGGCTGAGTTACCTGGAAAAAGCCTATGAAAACGGACTCCGCGCGCTGGGTCCTGCCCATTACGGGCCCGGACGTTATGCCCCAGGAACGGGGATGACGGGTCCCCTACCGCCTGCCGGCCTCGAATTGCTGAAAGAAATGGACCGGCTGGGAATGATCCTGGACATCACCCACCTGACCGACGAAGGCTTTGAACAGGCACTGAAAACGTACCAGGGAACCATCTGGGCCAGTCATCATAATTGCCGCAGCCTGGTACCGCATCAGCGGCAACTCACCGACGACCAGATCCGGCAGCTGATTGAACGGGACGCCGTAATAGGCGGGTCGCTGGACGTCTGGATGATTACGCCGGGTTGGGTACGGGGCCAGTCTGATCCTTTTAAGGACGGGGTTCCGCTGGAAGGGATTATCGAGCACTACGACCATATTTGCCAGCTGGCCGGAAACGCCGATCATATCGCCATTGGCAGCGACCTGGACGGGATGTTCGGAAAGGAACAATCCCCTTACGACCTGGAAACCATCGCCGACCTGCAGCGGCTTCCCGACTTGCTCGGGAAAAGAGGATACCAGCCGGAGGATATCCGGAAAGTACTGCATGGGAATTGGCTGCGGATACTCCGGAAGGCGTGGCGGTAACCGTTAAAGATCGTCTACCTGGAGGGACGACACATAGAAATTCGGGTCAACCGTCAACTGGCTGGCTTTCATGCGCAATTGTTTCCAGCTGGTAGTGGGTTTAAGGAAAATCACTTCATTCCCCAGGGACACCTTTACCGGCATGGCAAAGTCGTCCACGACATTGGCCCACCGGTAATGCAGCCTTCCTTTCTTAAAGCCGTATTCCAGTACCGGGATACGGATATCTTCCAGGTACTGCCGGAAAACCGGGGTAAAATCAGTACCCGATTCACTGTTGATATAACGGATAATAGCTTTCCCCTCTACCGTAGCATGGCGAAATTCCCGGTTTAATCCCCTGAGAATCCCCCGCCATTTCTCATCATTGTTCAGTACCTGCCTGATCATGTGCAGCATATTCCCTCCCTTGGCATACATATCCCCGGACCCCCTGTGGTTCACGCCGAATATTCCCATTACCTGCGCCTTGTTCTGGATGATCGAGCGCGTCCCGATCACGTATTCCGAAGCCGCCTTTTTTCCAAAATAGTACTCCACATACAGGGACTCGGAATAGTTGGTAAAACTTTCGTGTATCCACATATCGGCAATATCCCGGTAAGTAATGTTATTGGCAAACCATTCGTGGCCGCTTTCATGAATGATAATAAAATCGAACTTAAGTCCCCATCCGCTGTTGGATAAATCCCTGCCCAGGTACCCGTTCATAAACTGGTTGCCGTATGTAACCGAGCTTTGATGCTCCATTCCCAGATAAGGCACCTGGACGATCTTATAACCGTCTTCGTAAAACGGATAGGGTCCGAACCAATGTTCAAACGCTTTCAGCATTTTCGGCACCTGCGCAAACTGCGTCTTTGCCTTTTCCAGGTCATCGGGCAGTACATAGTAGCTCAGATCCAGCGGTCCCTTTTCCCCCCGGAATACTTCCTGCCAGCTCACATAATTCCCGACATTCAGATTGACGCCGTAGTTGTTGATCGGATTTCCGACAAACCAGTGAAACGTTTGCGTACCATCGGAATGCTTTTCCACCGACCGCAGCCTCCCGTTCGAGACGTCGGTCAGGTTATCAGGCACTGTCACGCTGATCAGCATACTATCCGGTTCGTCATACATATGGTCCTTGCAGGGCCACCAGACACTGGCGCCAAGGCCCTGGCAGGAAGTTGTGATCAGCCAGTTGCCGCGCACGTCCTTTTCCCACTGCACGCCTCCGTCCCACGGCGGATTCACGGCCACTCTGGGCTTCCCGGCATAAAAGACTTCCACCTGCTCGTGAGCTCCTGTTTTCTGCTCCTTTTCCAGCGTAATCAGCCACGCATTCCCATCCCTTTCAAAGGCGAGTGGCTGGCCTTCCTGTTCGACACGCATGATCTGAAGCGGCTCCTGCAAATCAATCTGAAGGATGGTGTGCGGCTCCAGAACGGTATAGCGGACAACGGTGCTGCCCCGCAATGAGCTGTCACCGGGCTGAACCTGTACCCGGAGATGGTAGTAGGTCAGGTCCCACCAGCTTCGTCCGGAAGTAATGCTCCCCCGTAACGTGTCCTGACGCGTAAAAACCGGATCCTGCGCCTGTACGGCTCCTGCTGCTGACAGGAACACAAAGAAGAATAGTTGCTTTTTCAATTTGTTAACCGGTTTAGATTTCAAAACAGTCCGCACTTCGAAGAGCATCTGGTCTTCCTTTAGAAGTTCGGTTTTAATAAATACTTGGCATAAAAACGGTCAATCACTTCCACGGCTTCCTCCGCGGTATCTACCATATTGATCAATTTCAAATCTTCGGGATTGATATTATGCTCTTCTATCTCCATCGTCTGTTTAATCCAGTCAACCAATCCCTGCCAGTAGCTCCTGCCGACCAGCACAATCGGGAAACGTCCGATTTTACGGGTTTGAATCAGGGTCAGGGCCTCAAAAAGTTCGTCCATCGTCCCAAAACCTCCCGGCAGGACTATAAACCCCTGCGAATATTTCACGAACATCACTTTACGGACAAAAAAGAAGTCAAAATTAATCGACTTATCCGGATCGAGATACGGATTGCTGTGCTGTTCAAAGGGCAGCTTGATATTGAGCCCGACGGATTTCCCCCCTGCTTCAAAAGCCCCTTTATTTCCGGCTTCCATTATTCCGGGTCCTCCCCCGGTTATGACCCCATAGCCATGGCGTACCAATCTGGCGGCAATCTCTTCGGCCATCTTATAAAAAGGATGGTCCGGATGCGTCCTGGCCGATCCGAAGATACTTACACAAGGACCGATTTTGGCCAGCTTATCAAAACCATCCACAAATTCGGCCATGACTTTGAAAACCACCCAGGAATCCGAACTTTTGATTTCACTCCAGTTCCGGTCTACAAAAGCCTCCCGGATCCGCAGTTCATCTTCCGGCACTGCCGGGTTCATCAGCGAAATATCTGTACCACTCTTTGGTTTGTTCCTTTCTTTACCCACTGCAAACATTTATAAAATTCACAAAACTAACTTAGCCACCTTCCGTTTCGAAATATGTACCTTTGTAATTATTCAGCAATAAAATCAAAATTATTCTGATTCCGTACTGTTTTTAGGATTCTGATAACACTAATCACATAAATCATGTCATCTAAACTAGCGATCGGCGCTGACCATGCCGGATTCCCTTATAAACAACCGCTGATTGAATGGCTCCGGGAAAAGGGGTATGAAGTAACCGACTACGGTACCTACAGCGATCAATCAACCGACTATGCCGATTTTGCCCATCCGGTGGCTTCAGCAGTGGAAAACGGTGAATTTGACAAGGGCGTCCTGCTATGCGGCAGCGGCCAGGGAGTGTGTATGACCGCCAATAAACACCAGGGGATACGGGCGGCCCTGATCTGGGACAGTTCACTGTCCGCCCTGGCACGGCAGCACAACGACGCGAATATCATCTGCTTTCCGGTACGCTTTATTTCACTAGAGACAGCCATCGAAAGTCTGGACATTTTCCTTCATACGGATTTTGAAGGAGGCCGGCATGAAACGAGGATACGGAAAATGTCCTGCTGAGGAGGAGTGAACGGTCATTAATACGGATTCCGTTACTGTTCAATCAGGCAAATTTCATTGCGTACGAAGCGCCCGGAACTGCTGTTGCCGGTGGTGCTGCTTGCTGCGACCTCGCTGTTTTCATTCGCCCTCCGCGGCAACGTCCTCCTTATGAGCCGCGTAGAATCTTTTCCATCTTCCTGCCTTTCGCCAGCTCATCCACCAGTTTATCCAAATACCTGGCCTGCTGCGTCAACGGATCCTCAATTTCCTCCACACGATACCCGCAGATCACACCGGTGATAAGTTGCGCATTGGGATTCAGCGAAGCGCGCCGGAAGAAGGTCTCAAAGGTTACCCTTTCCTTAATCAGTTCCTGCAGCTTCTCGTGATCAAAACCTGTCAACCATTCTATAACCTGATGCAATTCATCCTTTGTCCTGCCTTTTTTCTCCACTTTTTCGAGATACATCGGATAGACCGAGGCGAAGATTATTTTTGCGATACGCTCACGCTGCCTGCCGGAATTGTCCATTAGCTTGTATGTTAGTATGACTGATTGCTGTTTCAGAGCTTCAAATCAAGACACTCGCTGCTTTAGGTAGTTCAAAACCGCCGTTGTGTTCGTCCTGGCAACGATTTTCATCGGCGATGCAGGTGTAAGTATAGTGAAAAACGACTATTTTTCCAGGATAAAAACAGTATTTTACAGTTGGGACAACAGCCGGCACTCGTATTACGGCAGTTTTTCCCGTAATTCCTGCAGATAAGCCGGCGTCCGTAATAGCCGGCTGCCGTAACAGGACAGCAGCTCGTCTTCCACGCGGATTACCGGCACGTGCGGAAAGTGGCGTTGCAGCGGTTCACTTTCATGTTCTTTTATCGTGGAAGAAAGTAAGACCAGGTCCGGTCGTAGGCCCGACAGTTCCTTTTCACCAAGCACGGTGAGTCCCGTATTTTCCGAAGCAATATTCGCCAGTCCGATCCTGGCCAGTTGCTCACCGGCCAGGGTATGCGCGCCTGCTAGCTGCCAGGGCCTGCAGGCCTTCAGATAGACTGTCGCCGGTGATTTCCCGGGAGGCCCGTCCGCTGTCGCCATTGCAGCAAACCGGCTTTCAATTTTATCTGCCAGCCAGTTGGCGCTGGCTTCCTTTTGAATGATTTCCCCCAGGGTACGAATCTGCAGGACGGCCTGCTGCAGCGAGCCCGAAGCGGCATCCCATACCAAAAACTCGCCTCTTAAAAACCCGATACTGTCCTGCGGGTTTTCGTCCCGGTCAGCAAACACCAGATCCGGCAGGAGGCCGTGAATCGCTTCTACGTCGGGGCGGGATACATCCCCCACCTTCTGAATGGCACGGGTACGCACCTCCGGATGGCGGCACTGACGCGTAATCCCTACTACATAGGGGCCCATGCCCAGATCCAGGAGCAACTCGGTCACAGAAGGCGCCAGCGACACGATCCGCCGGGGCGGATCGGTCAACCGGACTTCATATCCCGCATGATCAACAAAAGTGGCCATAATATCCCGGACAGGCTATGGTACCGGTCCTTTACTACTGAATGTATCGAAAATCTTCGTTTCCCTGTATTTTTAATAGAAACTCGTAGATAAGGCGCGTCACATTGGTCACATCCTCCTTATGAACGGTTTCGACGGTAGTATGCATGTATTTTAGGGGCAGGGAGATCAACGCCGAAGCGACTCCTTCCGTGGAATAGGCAAACGCATCGGTATCGGTTCCCGTCCACCTGCTGACTGCCTGCCGCTGGATCGCGATCCCCTTTTCATGCGCCACCCGCAGCAGCATTTCCCGGACATTGTTCTGGACCGAAGGCCCGTAGCAAATAACCGGTCCGCCGCCGCATTTCAAATCGCCCTGTTCTTTTTTATTGTACATAGGGGATTGGGTGTCATGGGTAACATCCGTGATGATCGCCAGATCCGGCTTCAGCCTGCGGACAATCATTTCTGCTCCGCGCAGGCCAATTTCCTCCTGAACGGCATTTACGACATACAACGTATACGGAAGCGAACGCTTCTCTTCCCGCAGCCGGCGGCATACTTCTGCAATCATAAACCCGCCGATCCGGTTGTCCAGCGCCCGTCCGACATAATACCGGTTATTCATCTCGGTCAGACCGTCGGCAAAAGTCACTACGGTACCTACATGAATGCCCATTTCCTGAACCTCATCCTTTTTATCCGCTCCTACGTCTATAAACAGCTCATGCACTTTGGGCACCTGGTCTTTGGCGGTATCCCTGACATGGATGGCCGGCCACCCGAATACGCCCGATACCGTTCCTTTCGCCGTATGGAAATTCACCCGCATGGAAGGTGCGATGGCGGCATCCGAACCGCCGTTACGACGCACATAGATATATCCTTCTTCCGAAATGTAATTTACAAACCATGAAATTTCATCCGAATGCGCCTCAATCACTACCTTATACGGTTGCCCCGGGTTAATGACCCCTACTGCTGTGCCATAGGTATCGACGATTGTTTCGTCTACATACGGACGGATATAATCCAGCCAGATCTGCTGCCCCGAAACTTCAAATCCCGTAGGAGAGGCATTATTCAAATACTTGTACAAAAAGTCCTCACTCTTTTTACTCATAGAGATTCCCTGATTAATTGCTTTAGATTTCTTTTCAAAACTACAAAATCATCCTTTCATGAACCGCACCAACCCGATTTCAATCAGAAAAAACAGCAGGGCTGCATACAAAAAATACTTCCACAGGCTGGCTCCGGCAAATTGTTTTTCAAACACCTTCATAAAATCCGCATCATGGATCTGGTCAAAAACCCTTATATGCTGCTGTCCCCGAAACAACTCCCGAAGCTCATTCGGACGGTGGTACTCCATCCGGGATTCGGCTTTGTTGTGGTTAAGCGCCAGTTCATGAATGCCGGTTTGATCCGCCAGGAGTTCGTAGTAACCCGCTTCCATCGTATAGCCTTCCAGTTCCTGGCTGCCCGGCAATTCGAGCGTCAGTTTGTTCCCGTTCAGCCGCTGTACGGGTATGATTTCAAAGGTATTGTGGCGCAGTTTATACACCGTATTAGGACGGGCTTCCGGCACAGTAATCTCAATCAACTGTTCTCCGAAAGCATAATCGGTCCGCTGAGGGCGAACACTTTGGGCTGCAATTTTGTACATAACCGGTACAAAGAGGGCATGCTGAGCGAAATTTCCGGAAGCGGGCGCCAGGCCGGCCCCCAGTACATAGACCCGCCCCTGCCCGTTGGTCACCTGTGACAAAAATGCCTGCCCGTTGCGCAGGCGGAGCAGCGTATTCCCGGAATCGGCCCATCGCCAGCTGCTGCGTGCGGAAGGCATATTGACATTGCTTTCACTTCGCATAGACTCTTCGAATACATCGCTGAAGAACGGCAGGCGGCTATCGGGAACCTCCAGGGGTAGAAGCGGGCCGTCCGGGTTCTCCTCCGGATGCAGGCCGCTGATCCCCAGCCGCTGCATAAAACCCGAATAGGAAGCCCCTTCCGGAACCACAGGCGGGATCAGCATCAGGCTCCCGCCCTCCTGCACAAATTCCGAAAGGCGGGCCATCAATGTCTCCGCAGGACGTTTAATCCCGTTCATCAGTACCAGGTCTGCAGTGGCAATCCGCCCCATATCCAGGTTACTGACCGTATAACTCTGCAACTGAAACAGGCTGTCGTTGCTGTAAACCGTTTCGATAAAGTTCCCGAGGCTCTTTTCTTCATAGAGATGCAGGATCCGGATCATCGGAGAAGCATTCAGCACAAAATAATAGTCGTTGTCGAATGTCACCGGAAAATCATCAAAGCTGATTTTCCCTTTCTTGAAGCCCCCTCCCTTCAGGCTGAAATTAAAGGGAACATTGGCAGTCCCATTGGGAGGGATCGTCACAGAGGCAGTAGAGACCTGAGCCTGATCCAGGGAAAGTTTTACGACCAGTTCCTCTACCGGCTCATTTCCCGAATTACGGACCCTGATATGCAGGATATTGTTCTGCAGCTCCCTTACAAACGGCGTATTCAGCCATACTGAATCGACGAATACGTTTTTCACCTGCGCAGCCTGGACGGGCACCAGGTAAAGCCGATCGGTAGAATCGACCCGCAGCCGTGTCAGTTCGCCTGCCGTGCTTTTCTGAAAATCACTAATCCAGAACAATTGTCGCGCTCCCTGATGCGGGTGCCGGTCCAGCAGCCGCCGCTGCCGGTTGTACACCGACTCCAGGGTCCTGCTTTGGTGGGATAGTTCCAGGGTTGTCAACCGGTCCCTGATTTTATCGGCCGTAGCCAGCCCCAGCTCTTCCGCAGCAAAATCGTTGGTAAGCAGCTGGAGGGACGTTACATTCCGGAACATCCCCAGCAGTTCATCCAGGTACCCGGTGGCCACATCGATGTACCGTTTGCTGTTTTCTTCATGCTGCATGCTGTACGAGTTGTCCAGGTACAGGCTGATGATCCCGTCCTGCCCCGCCTGTTCGTCGCTCACCCAATAGGGCTGCGCAAATGCCAACGCCAGGCACGCAAGGGCAAGCATGCGGCAAAGCAAAATCAGCAAGTGTTTCAGTTTGCGGAATGAACTGGTTTGGGTTTCAATTTCCCTTAAAAACGATACATTGGTAAACCGGACGCGTTTGGTCCTCCGGAAATTAAACAAATGAATGGCTAATGGTACCAGCACAGCCAGCAGGCCCCATAAAAAAGACGGAAACAAAAAACTCATATACTTTTTGAAACAGGGCCGGGACTAGGCCCGCTATCTACATGACAACTATCCGGGAACTAAGTAATCCATTTATAAAAGCACAAATTACGGGAAATTCTGCTAATTCACTTCGTTTTTCCTAACTTTGTACCTTTGTCAGGAAGCCGGCAGGTAAAACGGCGCCTTCCTTTTTTATCGCGTAACTTTATTTTGTTAACCCATGGCTAAAGTCCAGGTAAATAAACATCAACCTGTCTATCAGATGCCGTCGAACCCGACGGCAGTCCGTACCAAAAAATATGGATTGACAACCAAAAAATATGTTCGGCTGGCGCTTAAACACCTGGTGCAGTCGCAGTGGAAGTGGGGCTTTATCCCTCTGGCCCTGCTGATCGGAAACATCGTTTTGAATGTCACCGGCGCTTATCCCAACCTCTGGATTTATGTTGTACTTTTAATCGGAGTATTGCTGTATGTGTTGTTCTGGGTGATCCAGTTTATCGGCATTACTCAACTGGAGCAATACAAGCCCATGTTTGAGCGGTATTTATATGAGATCGATCCCAAGCAGATCCTGATGAAAATTAATCAGAAAGAAGGAGGCGTAATGAAATGGGAACAGATCCAGAGCGCCTACAAAGAAAAAGAGGCCTTTGTACTGGTTATTTCCAAAGGACAGTTTATTTACCTGCCTTTTTCGATTTTCAATTCCGACCACGATCAGAAAGTACTGGAACGTATCCTGAAACAAAAAAATCTGCTGCCTGCGGAGTAATCATTTCTCCTGTTTGGGGAATGAGCGGTTGTCAGCCCTTAGGGCTGCAACCGCTTTTTTTGCAGGCTCATTCACCGGGGGGCTTCACCGTGGACTGTGTCTTCACAGTCCACTTAGTCGGTTTCCGTGCGGGTGATGGGATGGTCTGTGGGGACACAGACCATGGGCACAGACCATGGTAACGGTCGTATCATCCCCCCTGTCATCCTGGTCTTTTAAAATCCCGTCCGGCTGAATTTTAAAAGAACTCCTTTTTGCAGTTGCAAATGATCCTAAAATAAAGCGAAATTTGTGCCAAGACTTATGGTTCTCATGGCATCGCAACAAAAACTGGTTATTCTTGGAGGAGGTGAAAGTGGCGTAGGTGCCGCGTTACTGGCTAAAGCAAAGGGTTTCGAGGTTTTCCTTTCGGACAAGGGCATTCTGAAAGAAAAGTACCGTCTGGAACTGCAGGAAAACGGCATTCTTTTTGAAGAAGGCAAGCACTCGACCGACCGCATCCTCGCTGCAGAACTGGTCATTAAAAGCCCCGGGATTCCGGATCAAAGTGATTTGATCCAACGCCTGCTCCACCAGGGAACGCCGGTAATCTCCGAAATTGAATTTGCCGCACGTTACACCGATGCCTTCCTGATCGCAATTACCGGAAGCAACGGCAAAACGACGACGACTCTGCTCACCTATCACCTGCTGCGCGAAGCAGGTATTGCCGTCGGCCTTGCCGGCAATATCGGGGAAAGTTTTGCCAAGCAGGTATTGCTGCATTCGTACGCCTGTTACGTACTGGAACTGAGCAGTTTCCAACTTGATTCGATGTACAGTTTCCGGGCGGATATTGCCATACTCCTGAGCATTACGCCCGACCACCTTGACCGGTACGATTACCTGTTCCAAAACTATGTCGATTCCAAGTTCAGGATCCTTCAAAACCAAACTGCGGAAAGCACCTTTATTTATTTCCAGGGAAGCGACGTGATTCGCCGGGAACTTTCGCAGCGGCAGGTAAACGCCCGGCAACTCCCGGTTGCACTGGAGGGCACCTGTCATCCGGGCGCTTACCTGGCTGGCGGAACCATACGGGCCGCCCCTTCAACGGATGCTCCCGTCTTTACGATTGACATAGCATCGCTCCCGCTGAGAGGTCCCCACAATGCTATCAACACCATGGCTGCCATTCTGGCGGCCCAGACCGTCGGGATACCGGCTGCTACAATCCGGGAGGCGCTTTACACGTTTAAAAATGCACCGCACCGGCTTGAACCGGCCGGGTTTCTTGATGGTGTTCAGTACATTAACGACTCCAAAGCAACCAATGTCGACGCTGTTTTTTATGCGTTGGGAAGTTTCGAGTCCCCTATTGTCCTGATTCTGGGCGGGGTAGACAAAGGGAACGACTACGACCAGATCAGGGAGCTGGTACATCAGAAAGTAAAGGGAATCATTGCATTAGGAAAAGATAATTCTAAACTTGCGGCATACTTTCAGTCCCGGGCGCCTGCTTTTTTTTCGACGGATAATCTGGACGAAGCCCTCCTGAAAGCAAAGGAATGGGCATTACCGGGAGAGGTGGTCCTGCTTTCACCCGCCTGCGCCAGTTTCGACCTGTTTGCCAATTACGAGGACAGGGGGAATCAATTCAAATCACGCGTACAGCATTTAATTTCATCGGTATGATTGTTTTTTTTCGAAAAGCTGTTTCGCCCACACTTTTACACAACATAAATTCGCTACCGGGGACGATGTTTCCACCAGCCAGAGCCACAAATCCATATACAACTTACCACATCATCACTAAAACCTAGTACCTAACACCTCACACCTAAAACCTATTTCCCCAAAGAATGGATACTACATCGCCACTGCCGCTTAAATTCCGGATTCAGGAATGGCTCGTCCGCAACATGAAAGGAGACCGCTACATCTGGGTCATCGCTATCACCCTTTTGTTCTGGAGCATTCCGGTAGTCTACAGTGCCAGTGTCAAGGATGCCTACACATTTAAACAAGGCGATACCGAGTACTTTCTCTACAAGCATATTTTACATTGCATTCTCGCGCTGGTGGTCATGTACCTGGTACACCTGGTCCCCTATACTAAATTCGTACGGTTCACGCGACTGGGGGTCTTTCTGGCCATCCCCCTGCTTCTTTTTGCTATTTTCGGGGGAAAATCGGTCAATGAAGCTTCCCGGTGGATTGAAATCCCCTTTCTGGGACACCGGTTTCAACCGTCCGAATTTGCCAAAGTAGCCCTGATCACCCACCTTTCACTGGTCCTGGCCCGCCATATCAAAGGAGGATGGACGCCGCGCGAATTGTTTATGGAACCCATTATGCTGATCGGGGTCATCTGCGGCCTGATATTTATCAGCAATGTCTCCACTGCGCTCCTGATAGGGGCTATCGCGTTTATGCTGATGTTCGTCGGTAAAGTTCCCCTGAAATACCTCACGCTGATGTTGGCCACGCTGGCTTTTTTTGGTTTCCTGGCGGTTATATTCAAAGCGGGTACCCGTACAGGTACCGCACAAAGCCGGATTACAGCCTTTATGAATAAAGACACGGTGGGCTACCAATCCAAACAATCCTACATGGCAATGGCCCGGGGCGGGCTGCTTGGGGAAGGGGTTGCCAAAAGCCGGCAGCGACGGTTTCTGCCTGAACCTCAAAAAGACTTTATTTATGCCGTAACAGTAGAAGAGTTCGGTACGATCGGGGGCTTCGGCTTGCTCATGCTGTATATGGCGTTACTGTACCGCGGGTTACAGGCCATAAAGAAAACCAAGAAGCCCTTCGGCGGACTGCTTTCAGCCGGCCATACATTTGGAATCGTATTTCAGGCATTGTGCACGATGGCCGTTACCGTAGGGCTGTTTCCGGTTACGGGACAGAACCTTCCGTTCTTTAGCCTGGGAGGCACTTCAATGCTCTTAACCGCAGTTTCACTGGGAATGATCCTGAGTGTAAGCCGGGGAGAACTGGAAGAAAAAAACATCTGACGGCTACATTCACCCTTTAACAGCTGATTACCCTGAGAAAGCGAATCATCATAAGCGGAGGCGGAACCGGAGGTCACATCTATCCGGCCATAGCGATAGCCAACGCCCTGAAACAAGCGGAGCCGGATATTGATATCCTGTTCGTCGGGGCAACCGGGAAAATGGAAATGGAGAAAGTACCCAGAGCCGGCTACCCGATCACCGGACTTCCGATCACCGGATTGCAGCGGAGCCTGTCGCTCTCCAACCTTGCATTTCCGTTTAAACTCATCAGAAGCCTGTTGAAAGCGCGGGGTATTCTGCGCGACTTCCGGCCGCAGGCCGCCGTCGGCGTCGGGGGATTTGCCAGTGGTCCTCTCCTGCTGGCCGCTGCTGCCGCAGGTATTCCGACCCTGATTCAGGAACAAAACTCCCACGCCGGGATTACCAACCGGTGGCTGTCCCGCAAAGCAGCTAAAATCTGTGTGGCCTACCCGGGCATGGACCGTTTCTTCCCGAAAGAAAAGCTCCTGCTAACAGGAAATCCGGTCAGAAACGACATCCTTCTTGCCCGCAGCCAAAATAAGGCAGCTGCCGTACACCATTTCGGCCTGCCGCCCGGACGGAAAGTACTCTTTGTAATGGGAGGAAGTCTGGGCGCCAGGAGCATCAATGAAAGCACAGGAGCAGGATTGGAGCGACTCGCCGGCGCCGGCTACCAGGTCATCTGGCAAACAGGTAAGCACTATATCGGCCAGGCGCAGGCGCTTATCGCCCGCTGCCAGGTTGCTGCCAGCGTCAGGGCATTTGACTTTATTTATGAGATGGATCTGGCTTATGCAGCAGCCGATGTTGTTGTCTCGCGTGCCGGCGCCCTGTCCGTGTCGGAAATCTGCCTGGCAGGCAAGCCTTCTATACTCGTTCCTTATCCCTTTGCTGCAGAAGATCATCAAACCAGTAATGCCCTGAGCCTGGTTTCCGGAAATGCGGCGCTGCTGGTGAAAGACCAGGAAACCGGAAGCACGCTCGTCGCCGCCGCCATCGGATTGCTGGAAAACGAATCGCTGCAACGCGAACTCAGCGCCAATTGCCTGCAGCTGGCCCGTCCTGAAGCAGCCGGGGACATTGCCCGGGAAATCTTGAAACTTATCTAGTGCTTTACCATGGTCTGTGAGGACACCATAGCCATCAACTGAGCGGAACAGCCTGTGTGTCCTGCACACCCGTTCTCACTCGTCTTACGTACGACGACGTGAGGGTGAAAGCAGCTCTCCCGACCTGCGTAACGGCACGGCTTGTTCCGGGGTCAGAGTCACGCTTTCACCGCCTGCGCCCCCCGGTCTGCGCGACCCGGTCCGACGGGAAAGAGCAGCGTGTGTTCTGCATCCGAGGCTGTCTAAAAAGGGCGGCCTCCTTTGTCGGGATGGATTATCCTCAATACTACCAAAATGCCGCCCCTCAGGGGCTTTGGTCGGGATGGAGCATCCTCAATGCTACCAAAATGCTGCCCCTCCGGG
>JBEBSD010000046.1:0-49645 GCA_040394475.1 Telluribacter humicola
TGTGGACCTCTGTGCAGTCCTCCGTGCAACTCGGTGTTACTTTTGCGGGTTTGACAGAAAGTAAAACAGAGAATGCGCTAAGGAGGGCTAAAAACTTTGTGGACCTCTGTGCAGTCCTCCGTGCAACTCGGTGTTACTTTTGCGGATTGCATCACTACATGGATATGAGTATTCAATACATTCTGGAAATCATTGGTACGTTTGCCTTCGCTATTTCAGGAGCGTTGGCGGTGAAAGATACGGACTACCACGACTGGTTCGCGGCCAGCTTTACCGCATTTTTGACATCCATCGGAGGCGGGACCTTGCGGGATGTCCTGCTTGGCAGCTATCCGTTGGTATGGGTCAGTGACATCCGGCTGATTTATACGATCATGGCGGCTTTAGGGGTTACGTTTATTTTCTATAAGCGGTTGATCCGGTGGCGGCGGACTATGTTCCTGTTCGATACCTTCGGAATCGCCTTATTTACTATTGTCGGTACGGAAAAAGCGCTGAGCCTCGGGGTGAGGCCGGAAATTGCTGCTATCATGGGGGTTTTTTCGGCCGTGATGGGAGGCGCCATCCGGGATGTGATGACCAATGAGTTGCCTATTATTTACCGGAAGGAGGTCTATGCAACGGCCTGTTTTGCAGGGGCCGTCTGTTACCTCGTAATGGATGGACTGGGCGCTCAGCGCATAGTGGCTTTTCTGACGGCTTCTATCCTGATTATCGTCATAAGGATTCTGGCGGTACGGTACAGATGGCAGGTCCCTAAATTTTTCAGGTAATTATTCACGCTTATAAGCCGACCTCCGCAGGTTCATCATGGTCAGAGTTTCCACCGACCGCCTATAAGCTGTTTACATGCTGCCAATGCAATTAACGATAGGGCCATCTCGTTGGAAAACAAGATAACCTTCTAAACCTGGCGCCATGCTCCGACGATTATCCGTCCTTTTTCTCATTTTCCTGTGGATAGGAGGGTGTTCGAAAAAAGGAGATCCTGACCCCCAGCCTCTCAGCCGTTCCCAAAGGCAAATTGTATTGAACAGTATCGGGAACCAACTGATTACGGGTGGATTTGTCGATTTCCAGACTTCAGTCAATAACCTGAGGTATCAGGTGGAACAATTCAAAAAGGATCTGGTCAGCCATCAAAAGCTGAATGATGTGAAAGGAGCATGGCTTCAATGTGCGGTTGCCTGGAAACGTGTTTCGTTGTTCACGTTTGGTCCGGTAGACGAATCTTTCGTTACTGCCGGTATTTACGGTCTTCCGGATACCGACGGGATCGAAACGCTCATCACCGGGAGCCTGGATCCAATTGACAGCATCTATGTCAGAGGGCTCGGGCCGGGTTACCAGGGGCTGCAGGCCGTTGAGTACCTGTTATACGGGAGGGGAGACAATCAGGCGACTATCAATTTATTTACCCGGGAGGGAAGCAACGGGCGACGGCTGGCGTATTTGGAGGCACTCGGTGCTGTACTCCAGGCGTATGCAGATCAGGCGCTGATGGGATGGAGCCGCGGCGGGGAGAATTACGTAGCTGCCTTTATAGCAGCCGACGGGAGCGGTCAGGATGCTTCGCTGGGTAAAATCGTTTATAAAATGGTTGACCTGGTTGCACTTATGCGGAAAGAGAGGTTGGGTCGTCCGAAAGGTATCTACGACAATGGTATTCCACAACCCGGCGCCGTTGACGGGAAATACAGCAACAAATCGCTTGAACTCTTCCGGGCAGAACTGGAAGCGCTGGCTGCGGCCTTTACGGGTGTGAGAGACAGCCATTCCTCATCCGTTGGTAGTGCGTCGGGGATCCTGATGCTCCTGGAAATAGTAGCGAAGGAGTCGGATAGTGAATCGGTTGCGCCTCTCATTACCGCACAGTTGTCAACTATTTATTCACAGTCAATGTCAATTAATGAACCCCTGAAGGATGCGTTGGTTTCGCAGCCGCAACAGGTAGACGAGTTATACAAGGCCGTTGAGAAACTGGAAACACTGATGCTGGAGGAAATGATGCAGGCCCTTCACTATAAAAATTAAGAAATCTCCGTAATAGAAAGCCATTTACCTTTATAAAGTGGTAATCTATTTAATTACAGTGGTTTAGCGGTTCAGGAATAGGTGAACCGGCCGCTGACAACCGATCGCTGATTCCTGATCGCCGGCCGCCGACCGCCGGCCGCTGATCGCCGACTGCTGCATTATCGGTTCTTCCTGCTTATTTTTAGGCAAATTTTCCACAATGGTTATACACTTGAGCACTTACCACTTGTCGGGCGGAGCGGCTGTGGCGGCAACAAGATTGCACCGTGCCTTGTGCAGGCAGGGGATTGCCTCCAGCCTGCTTTCGGATCTTCCTTCCGGTGCGGAGGAAGGAGTGGCTGCCCTGAGTAATACATTCTGGCAAAAAAAGGAACACTGGGTACGCTTTACTGCAGAACGACTTTGTTTTTTGCCGTATGAAAAGGACAAGCGCGTGCGATTCGCTTTTTCTCCTGCCCGTGTCGGAGTCGATCTGAGTGAGCATCCGCTGATCAGAGCAGCGGATATCATTCATGTGCATTGGGTGAATTTTGGTTTTTTGTCGGTCGGTTCGTTGAAAAAGCTTTTCCTGCTGGGTAAACCGGTGGTCTGGACCTTCCACGATATGTGGCCTTTTACGGGCGGATGCCATCACAGCGGGGAATGTGAAAACTACCGGAAGGAATGCGGGAATTGTAAGTTTTTACGAAATCCGGGGGTGAATGATTTGTCGCACCGCGGTTGGACGGCAAAGGCGGGAGCCTATACGGCCGTACCATTTGCTGCTGTAACCTGCAGCCGCTGGCTCGAAGGCAGGGCCCGGTCGAGCAGTTTGCTGAAAAATTTCCGGATTACAACCATACCCAACCCGATTGATACTGAACAATTCAGGCACGGAGACAAACGGGCGTCCCGCTCCTTACTGGGATTAGCTCCTGATAAAGATTATATACTATTTGCTGCTGCAAAGGTAAGCGCGACGGGCAAGGGGTTTCATTTTTTCAGGCAGGCCGTTCAGCTGCTGGTTGAAAAAAATCCGACCATCGTGCATTCCGTCGAATTGTTGGTTTTAGGGAAAGGGAGTGAAGAATCCTTAACCGACCTTCCGCTGAAGGCTACCAGTATGGGATATTTGCAGGATGCTGAACAGATCGGGCGGGTGTACAATGCTGCTTCTATGTTTGTAACCACTTCGCTGGAGGAGAACCTCCCCAATACGATCATGGAAGCGATGGCTTGCGGGACCCCGGCGGTGGGATTCAGCACGGGGGGAATCCCGGAAATGATTGACCACCTGGAAAATGGGTATGTGGCCGCTTATAAATCGGCGGAATCGGTCCGGGATGGGATTGTCTGGGTGTTGGAGCAAGGGGAGGAACTGGGTGAAAAAGCCCGTGCCAAGGTGGTCCGGACCTACGCGGAGGATATCGTGGCCCGCCAGTATAACCAATTGTATACCGCGCTTTTGGAGAATAAACGGCCGTGAGCCGGCGGCCCGGAAAACCGGGTTTCCGCTGGTGAACAAATGTGGCCGGTAACAGTTAATCGGATAGGCTTCCGGAATGATGATCGATTTAACCCTGATAACGGTGACCTATAACGCCGACCGGTTTATAGACCGTACGCTTAAGAGCGTGGAGGCTGCTTTCCGCGAAAAGCCCGGCGACTTCCAGGTGGAATACCTGGTGATAGACGGAGGATCTGCGGACACGACCCGGCAGCGGGTGGAGCATTACCCGCAACTGGGGATCCGGTGGCGGTCGGAACCGGATGACGGCTTGTATGATGCGATGAACAAAGGATTGGAAGAAGCCGCCGGCCGCTATGTATGGTTTCTGAATGCAGGAGATGAAATGTATGATCCCGCAGTCCTGAAACGGCTGGCGGAAGCCTTTCACAACCGGTGCGATGTCTATTTCAGTGATGCCATGCTGGTGCGGGAGGACGGTACGGAAATCGGGCTGAGGAGTGAAAAGACTCCCCATAGCCTGCCCGCCCTTATCAACTGGAGGGATATGAAACTGGGTATGAAGGTATGCCATCAGGCTTTTATTGTAAACAGGGAGATTGCACCCCGGTACGATATGCATAACCTGAGTGCAGACCTGGATTGGGAAATTGTGTCGCTGAAGCGCTCTGCGTCGAACTATCGGATACCGGTACCCCTGTGCCGTTACCTGGTGGGGGGGCTGTCGGTACAGAACCACCGCAGGTCGCTGCTGGATCGTTGGAAGGTGCTGAAACGGCACTTCGGAATGACCGGAGCCCTGTGGAACCACGTTCGGATTATGGCGCGGGGGGCATTGTTTCTCCTGTGCCGCGGGAAATACTGGTAATTGCCGCGACGGGTTTTGAACGACTTTTTATTCGTGTATTGGTGGCAAGCTTTTAACTCAGAAGTATGTTTTGGAACATTTTATCACATTGAATTCCGGTTTGTGCCAAACTTTTAGCTAAATTTCAAAACCTTTGCCTTTTGCAACGCCTGTAGAGGCTTTTTCGTACAAGAGAAAGAAGCATTAACGATAAAATAGATTTGCATACTTGTTTACCTGTGATTGATGACTAAATACGGTGCGCTTGCAGGGCTACTCCTGATCATACTGGGGCTGAACGCCCCTGTCCGGGCCCAAAACCGGAATATTACCGGTAGCATTACTCTGGCGAAGGACGGGAGCGCCCTTCCGGGTGTCAGTGTGTTGGTAAAGGGAACTGCTATCGGGACCATCACCAATCTGGAGGGGCAGTATACGATCGCGGTTCCGGGAGGAACCCACGTGCTTGTCTATTCTTTCATCGGCCTGGAAACACAGGAGATTACAGTAGGAGGGGGGCGCTCGGTAGTCAATGTGCTGATGGAAGAGAGTCAGACCGAACTGGCCCAGGTAGTCGTGACCGGATACCACCAGCTCCAGCGCCGGGACGTCATCGGCTCGATCACCTCCCTCAAAAGTGATAAGTTTAAAGACCTGCCGGTAACGGGGTTTGACCAGGCACTGCAGGGACAGGCAGCGGGTGTACAGGTAAGCCAGTCCTCAGGAACCCCCGGTGGGGGAATCGCTATCCGGATTCGAGGCAATACTTCCATCTCGGCGTCCAACCGTCCCCTGTTTATCGTTGATGGCACTCCTGTGTTCGATGGAAGGGTGTCCGGGAGGGATTTCGGCGGACAAAACGACAACTCGCTGGCGGTGGTCAATCCGAATGATATCGAGTCGGTAGAGGTTTTAAAGGATGCTTCTGCGAAAGCGATTTACGGCTCAAGAGGCGCCAACGGTGTGGTGATTATTACCACCAAGCGGGGAAAAAATAATAAGACAACGATCACGGCCGATGTTCAGCGGGGAATCGTTGAGCTGATCGGCAAACCAAAATTGATGAATTCCACTGAACTCGTGGAATTGCAGCGGGAGGCGGCGCTGGCCGGCGGCAGCAATCCGGATATGATGGGACTTATAGCCGGCGTGACCGACCTCGTGGATACCGACTGGATAAGCGAAGTACTGCGCCGCGGTATCCTCCAGCAATATCAGGTCGCTGCAGCGGGAGGAAACGAGAAAACCCGGTTTTATCTCAGTGGGAATGTCAGGGATGAAGAAGGAGTACAGCTGAACAACCGCTTTACGCGCTATACAGGATCGCTCAATCTGGATCACGCTGCCAATACCAAACTTAAATTCGGCGCCAATATTAATGTCTCCATGACCCAGAACGACCGGGTGAAGGGGGATAACTTCCTGGACGGGGTGTACTCCGGGGCTATTAAGAGCCTGCCGTATTACAGCCCGTACGACGAACAAGGCAGGCTCTATGTTCCCAACGATCCGAATTACGCTGAATTTCCCAATTTCAATCCCGTGGGACAGGCGCTGCTTCCCCGGTTTCGTACGTATGGATTGAAAATGATCGCTGGGGCCAATGTCGATATAGAACTGGCCAGGGACATTAAGCTCCGGACGAAAGTGAGTATGGACTATAACAATTCGGAAGAAGACCAGTATGAGCCTTCCACTACAGCTATTGGCGGCTATCTTGCCAGCGTGGGAGGAAAGGGGTACGGCGTGTATCTTACCAGTACTCTTTATACCCTCGTCAATTCCAACGTGCTGACGTATTATAAAGCGTTCGGAGAAGGCCACCAACTCAATCTGCTGCTGGGAAATGAAATTATCCATAGCCAGGAACGCTCATCGGATGTAAGCGGCAGGTTGTTCCCCAGTGATCAGTTTACCTATATCAGCTCGGCCGGCGTGGTGGATGCGGGCGGTTCTTTTTATTCTCAAAGCGGCCTGATGTCCTATTTCGGAGAAGCGAAATACGATTTCAACGAAAAATATTACCTGAGTGGTACGGCCCGGTTTGATGGATCCTCGCGATTTGGAAGAAGCAGGCGTTACGGTTTTTTCCCTTCGGTATCGGCCGGATGGCGCCTTTCTCAGGAGCCGTTCCTGGAATCACTTGCCTTTCTTGACGACCTGAAACTGCGCGGGAGCTACGGTTTTACCGGGAATGAACGGATTGGAAATTTCCAATACCTGGGAACCTGGGCGAGTGTCACCTATAACGGCAATACGGGGGTCAGCCCAAACCGGCTTCCCAACAATCAGCTGCAGTGGGAGCGTACCAGGGAGGCCAATCTCGGGGTAGACGCGGCGTTCTGGGATGGCAGGGTAAAAGTCACGGCAGATGTCTATCATAACCTGACCGACAATCTGTTGTTTGCAGAACCAATTCCCCTGACAACCGGCTATAGCTCCATCCAGGGTAACATCGGACAGGTCGCCAATAAAGGGATCGAGCTTTCGATCGCTACCGAGAATCTTACCGGGGACCTGAAGTGGACCACTGACCTGAATGTGACGCATAACCAGAACCTGGTGAGGCTGCTCGCGAATGGCGACACCTTGTACCGCGGCTATACGGCCGATGGCGTAGGGAGTACAAATGCCGTTTTGGAAGGACAGCCGCTGGGTACGTTCTGGGGGCTTCAGTTCCTGGGAGTGGACCCGGCAACCGGAGATGCCTTGTATGAAGATTTAAACGGCGACGGAAAGATCTCTCCCGATGACGGCCAGGTGATCGGGAATGCCCAGCCCAAACTGTACGGAGGACTGACCAACCGCTTTTCCTGGAACGGTATCGACCTGAGTGTTTTCTTCCATTTTATGTACGGGAATAAGGTGCTGAACCTAACCAATGCAACCTTGCTCAATGCGGGGACCGATCTTGAAAACAACCAATCGAAGGCTGCCCTCAGACGGTGGCGCCAGGAAGGGGATGTAACGGACGTTCCCCGCTATGAGCTGGGAAACACCTATAATAATTATCACAGTTCGAGGTTTTTAGAAGACGGATCCTTCCTGCGGTTGAAAAATGTGGCGCTGGGTTATACGCTTCCGGAGGCCTGGGTCCGTAAAGTGGGGCTGCAGCGTGCCCGGATTTTTGTGTCGGGGAATAATATCTGGACCTTAAAGCGTTATTCCGGGGTGGATCCGGAGGTAAGCACGCTGGACGGATCCACCGTTTCGCAGGGAATTGATTTTTTTACGCTGCCCCAGGTGAAAACCATACAGGGAGGGTTTACCCTTTCATTCTAGTTTAGCTAACTGTTAAGGCCGATGTTCAGTAACTGCTTAAATAAAATAGGAAAAGCTTGCCTGCTGGCGGTAATGCTCGGAAGTGTTCACGGATGCCGGGAGATTCTGGAACCGCCTCCCGTGGACCTGCTGGTCGATGAGTTGGTGTTGACGGGCCCGGCAGACATCGAACCGGTACGACTGGGGCTATACAATGCCTTGCGGAGTTTCGGCTCTACCACCATAATGGCCGGTGATTTTACGGCAGATTACATCCAGCATAACGGCACGTTTACCGATTACAATGAACTGGGAAACAAAAACCTCACAGCAGCCAACGGGGCTGTGGCCGCTTTGTGGGGGGGGATTTACGGGGCGGTCTATATTGCTAATTTTATTGAGGAAAATATCGGCCAGGTATCGAAAGTCACCCAGGATGAGAAGGATGTGCTGCTGGCGGAAGCCCGGTTTTGCCGGGGATATGCCTATTTTATTGCAGCCTATACCTTCGGAGATGTACCCTTGGTAACTACAACGGATGTACAGACCAACCGGAATATTCCCCGTACCAGCAAGGAAGACATCCTGGCCTTTGTCCTGGAAGACTATGAGGCGGCTCTGGCAGATCTGCCGGATTTGTGGGATGCGAACTCGAGGGAGGTAAACAAGCAGTTCGCCACCAGGAATGCGGTAAGAGCAGCGCTGGCTAGGTACTATTTGTATGGCAAGGATTGGATAAATGCAGAAAAGTACGCCACCGAACTTATTAATACCGGTCGCCAGTCGCTGGATTCCAGCTATGTGACGGTGATTACTACCGAATTTGACTCGGAAACGATCTTTGAAGTGGCGTACGGCAATACCTCCGGCGACGATCCGGGAACGTCTTCTACCGGACTGAATAACCTGCTGGTGGGCAGAAGAGAGGTAATCCCGTCTAATAATTTTGTCCTGCAGTTACTGACGAATAATGCGGGTACCCGTACAGCCACCATTCGTTTTAATTCCAGTAACCAACAGGGAAATGACAACGGATGGACGGTGACAAAGTATGGGACACCCGATCAGAGTAACAACAATATCACGTTGTTCAGGCTGGCGGAAACCTACCTCATACGTGCCGAAGCAAGGGCGCAACAGGGGAAAATTACCGGGACAGGGGGCGCGCTTGCAGATGTGAATGTGCTGCGTATCCGTGCAAAAGCGCCGTTGGCCAATTTCAGTACGCAGGCCAATGCCTTGACGGTAATTGAGCAGGAGCGGCTGTATGAACTGGCGTTTGAGGGGCATCGCTGGTTCGATCTGCGCAGAACAGAGCGTGTGCAGGCGGTAATGTCCGCTTTTTCGCCCAACTGGAGCTCGAAATTTGAACTGTGGCCGGTGCCGCAGGGGGAAATCCAACGAAATCCTGCCTTGCAAGGCAGTCAAAACCCGGGTTACTAAGCTGTCGCAGTAAGATGATGAAAAAATACTTTAAAATAGCGAGTCTTCTGGTTTTGACGGGAATCGTTTTTCTTTCCTGCGAAGAGCAGCGGATTGAATTTGAAGGCCCGGATTACGTCCGCTTTACAGACACCACCCTGGTTTTTAAGGAAAGCCACAGCCTGATGGTGCCGGTACGGGTACACCTGGTAGGAAAACCCCGGACCGAACCGATAACGGTGAGCTACAGCGTTAGCGGAACAGCCATAGAAGGGCGGGATTATACCATTGAAGGGCCGGACCGGACCGTAACGATCCCCGCCAATAGTTTTTTCGGGACCATCCCGGTCAACTTTATCAACAATTCCAACAATATTCTGCGTACTCAGGAAATTATTTTTAGTCTGAGAGCGGTCAGCGGCGGTGACGATAACGCGGCCATTCAGACGGGGACGGGAAAAAATAACCTGCTTGGAAGCTCGCTGCGTCTGACGATACAGGACGATTGTCTGTTCGGTGGATTTTATACAGGTAAACGGGCCGGCTATACAGGACAGGTGAAAGATGTGGAGATAACGAGCACCAATTGTACGGACTATTTGCTTTCCAATTGGAATATCGGGATCCTGAGCTTTAATGCAGACAGACTGACGCTGCAATTTACCGATAACGGCGATAATTCCATTACCATTCCCAGTCAGTTCAATGGTTTCCTGGGAGATACCCTGATGGGCAACGGTGCATGGGATCCCAGGACCCGGGATATTGTGCTGAATGTGATGATTAAAACGGAAACCGAAGCCGGTAAGGATACGTTGATAACGATTCCGCAATTGACCTATACGGTCCGCTGATGGGTAGTTGTCGGGAGTCGGCTATCGGCTGGCTATCAGCTATCGGAAGTCAGCTGTCGGCTGTTGGAAGGTTGATCTGTATGAATCGGCGTAGTCTGTGGTGTTGAATTTTCGGAAAAATGAAAAACGAAAAAACAGTTTTGATGAAACCCCTACTGATAATAATACTGCTGTTTTCTGTTTTGGGAATTGCGGGATGTGCGGAAAAATGGGAGCCTAAGCCGCTTACGGTTACGGAGCTGATTGCCGGGAAAGAAAAGAAGGTCTGGAAATTTTATGCGATCGAAGTGATCGACGAAGGAGAGCTGGACGGCCCCTATTCCGCCAGTGATCTGTACCAGACCTGTGACCGTGATAATGAGTATATCTTTTACAACAACGAGGAAAAGTTATACGAGTATACCGGCGGCGCGATCAAGTGCAACAACGGTGATCCGGATGTATTGCTTGAACATTCGTGGAGCTATACAACGGCCAATGCAACCTTCGAATTTGCGCTCCCGATCAATTTGTTCGGAGCGTTGTATATTTTGCCCTTCACCGTAAAAAAGCTGGCGGCGGACGAGATGATACTGGAAATTTATTTTGATAATTTATATCAGGACGGTACTGACGCAAGTTACCGCGTTACCCTGAGGTCTACCGATTATTAATTCGCCATGAGATTTTTACTGACCCTATGCTGGCTGTGCCTTTTCTCCACTGCGCTTGTAGCACAGAAAGTCGAACAATGCCTGACCATGCCGATGGACAGCGCGCTCAGGGCCCGTTTTCCGGGATTGGGAACACTGGACCAATTCGAATCGGTTTTGCAGCAGCGGATCCGGGACCGGCAGGCATTGCAGCTTGCCGGAAGGGTGACCGACGAAGTGGTCGTGATTCCGGTCGTGGTGCACGTGGTGCACAATGGTGACCCTGTGGGCTCTGGAAACAATATCAGCCGGGACCAGGTGATTTCCCAGATCGAAACCCTTAATGAGGATTTCCGTAAGGCGGCCAATACGCCCGGTCATAATAGCCATTCCCGGGGAGCCGATGCCGAAATTGAATTTCAGCTGGCGGTAATCAATCCTCAGGGACAAATGATGGCCGAACCCGGGATCAACCGGATTTCGGGTGGCCGGTCGAGCTGGAGCCGGGACCAGATCGAGAATCTGAAAACCTATACCATCTGGGATCCTACGCTGTATTATAATGTATGGGTGGTCCCGATTGAGACCAGCGGTAGTACGCAATTATTGGGATATGCCCAATTCCCGGTGCAGTCGGGCCTTAGCGGGATCCCGGAAAGCGGCGTGGCTAATACCGATGGTGTAGTCGTGCATTCTGCGGCATTCGGGAACTCCAGGAAAGGTAGCTTCCCCAATTTGTCGGCGCCTAATAATATGGGACGGACACTCACCCATGAAACCGGCCACTGGCTGGGGCTGAGGCATATCTGGGGAGACGCCAATTGCGGGAATGATTTTTGCGACGATACTCCCCCGCAGGCATCCGAAAGCCGGGGGTGCCCGACAGGCAGACAGAGTTGCGGTAACCTGAATATGGTACAAAACTATATGGATTATTCCGATGACGCCTGTATGAATATCTTTACCCTGGACCAAAAGACCAGGATGCGTACAGTTTTGGCGAGCAGCCCGCGACGCCGCGAGCTGCTGACGTCGAATGTGCTGGGCAATACGGTGGGGGGCGTTCCGGTAGCCCGTTTTACGTCCGACCGGCAACAGGTGTTGCTGGATGGGCAGGTACAGTATACCGATATCTCGCTAAATGCACCTGCCAGCTGGAAATGGACATTTGAAGGGGGGACACCGGCCACTTCAACCGAGCGGAATCCGGTAGTGACGTATTCCACAGCCGGAACCTATGCCACCGACCTTACGGTAACCAACAGCCATGGGACGCATACAGTTTCAAGGGGTGGTTACATAGAAGTACTGAATGCGGGCCAGTGTTCCGAGCAAACTAATTTTGCCGGGACACCTACATTGCTGAAGGATGAGAGCGGCGGATATGTGGCCGGTCAGAACGGTGCCAAGACAAGGGCAGTGTCTGAATATTTCGAAAATACATTGGGCTATACGTCGGTCAGCAGCACGGAGATGAAATTTGGAAAAGTGTTCGCAAAAGATGGTGCACTGACTGAGGCAGTGGTGAACGTGGTGGTATGGAACGCACGCGGGTTTCAGGGAGGGCCGGGATCCATTCTCGAATATAAAGAGGTGCCTCTCCGACAGATTCAGGACGATGTGGCCCATAGCCGGGCAACGAAAGTGATTTTCAACCGGGAGGTGCCTGTGTCGGGAAGGGCGTTTCACATCGGTTTTGAAATCGTCTATGAAGGGGATACCGTGGCGTTATACACTACCCGGGACGGAGAATCACTCACCGGGACTTCCTGGCGGCAGGATGCCTCCGGTGAATGGGACCTGAATCTCCGGGCAAACGGGTTGAATATTGCGCATCATGTAGAAGTCCTATACGGGATGAAACCTTCGGTACAGGTGGTGGGATCTTCCCTTTTCATTAATCCCGGGGAGGCGGTTACCTTACAGGCCAGCGGCGCCGGGATTTATAACTGGGAACTGAACAACAACATGAACACCACCTTAGGCCCCCTGGTAACGGTTCGGCCTGCCGCGACGCAAACCTATACCGTGGTGGGTTCCGGGACTGACGTTTGTGTCGACTCTGCCTCCATTACCGTATATGTCCGGAATGTTCAGATCACCGGTAAGGAACCGGTCACAGGATCGCTGGCGGGAACAACGGTCATTCATCCAAACCCGGCGACCAGTCAATGGCAGATTGCCATGACCAATCCGCTGCGTGGAAAAGGACTTATCCGGGTGATGACGGCGGGCGGGGCCGAATTGCGGGCTATCCCCATTGAGAAAATAAGTGATGACTTCGCATACACCGTGGAGATACGCACATTGCCTGCCGGCCTGTACCTGCTGGAAATAGGCGTGGGTGAGGAGCAGCTGATCAAAAGGGTTGTTAAATACTGAAGGCGAGAAACGCTACAGGGCTTCTGCCAGGGCTTTCATTTTCTGCAGTCCCGTTTGAGCGACTTCCTGA
The DNA here is from genome assembly GCA_040394475.1 of Telluribacter humicola. Taxonomy (GTDB): domain Bacteria; phylum Bacteroidota; class Bacteroidia; order Cytophagales; family Spirosomataceae; genus JBEBSD01. The sequence continues at coordinate 12,953 of JBEBSD010000046.1, forward strand.
GCAGGTTGCCCGTAGTAAGTAGCATTGAAGAGCTCCAGTGAAATGATTACCGGTTTTTCCGGGTTCCGGATGGTGCGCAATACCTCCTTGAGGGGAGCAATACCGTCACCGGTATACACCCTGTCGGCGTCTTTCATCATTTCCCGGGAAGGGCTGGCCGGATAGTCGTTTACATGAAAGATCTCTACCAGGGGCTTTCCGACATACCCCAGTTGCGCGTGGCCCGAACCGCCTTTGTACAGATGGTAGACATCCAGCAACAACCGGGCATCCGGGTGGCCTGCTTCGGTGGCTACATAAAGTACTTCACTGAGCCGGCTGAGATTTTTAGAAAATCCCCATAATTCCAGGTGAGGAACGACACCGGTTGCCGCTCCTGTTTCCAGGATAGCGCGGTAACGTTCCGCTGCAACACGCAGGTCCAGTGGATCGCCCTCAGTAGCGCCCATAGGCGGGGCTGCAATGCGAAGGCAGCCGATTTCACGCAGTTGCTCCATCTCTGCTTTCAGCTGATCGAGTCCTTTCCGGCGTTTTTCCGTATCATCAATAATCCAGGGGGCAAAACCGATTGCATTTTCCGGTGTAATACCCAGGTCTCCCAGCAGGCGCCGGGTGTCTGCGAAACTATTCCCCGCTTTCAGCCAGTCCTGAAACGTATTGATCCAGATTTCGACTGAGCGGAAACCCGCCTGGGCCGCGACCTCGAGTTCTTTCCGGAATCCCAGCTTTTGCCCGCGGATCGTACTCATGTTCAGACAATAGGTAAAAGAGGGAGAAGGGGCAGGAGCGGGGGTAATCATAGCGGTACTTCCAATTCCTGTGATGACGGTAGTTAATGCTTCCCGGCGGTTCATGCAAATCCTGTTTTGATAAGGCTGGTTGCGCGGTCATACAGCACAACCGGTTTATGCAGCGGATAAACCGGTGAAAGCGGCTGGGTATGCCCGGATTTGACAGTTAAAGCATAATTGCCCGGATTTCTACTATCCGGGCAGCGCCCCCGGGGTTAATTTCCAAACACCTTTTGTAAAACAGTGCTGACCCGGGCAGCCGGATTTTCCCGGATCTTCTTTTCTTCATCGGCTACCAGCAGGTACAGCCCGTCCATCGCCTTTTGCGTAGCGTATTGCTTCAGGTCCGGATTGATTTTCTTTACCAGGGGTACCTTGTTATAGGCGGTAACCAGTTCGGTATAGTATTTGGTGGCGTCATTCTGGTTCAGCGCGCTATCCACTACGGGATAAAAAGCCTTATATAGTTCTTGGTTAGTGGTTCTTTTCAGGTAGGCAGTTGCGGCGGAATCGGGGCCCTTCAGGATACCCAGTGCATCGGTGATGGTCATGGAGGTGATGGCGCTTGCAAAGACCGGAACCGCTTTCTTGGCGGCGTCTTCCGCTGAACGGTTAAGGGAAACAACAAATTTATCGACCTGGTCTCCCAACCCGATTTTACGTAAGGTTGCCTCCGCTTTTTGGATTTCGGGCGGCAGCAACAACTTGATGGCCTCGTTTTTTAAATACCCGTCAAGGGATGAAGCCTTACCGGCCCCGTTCTGGATCCCAACCTTCAAGGCTTCTTTTAAACCACTTACAATGTCCGATTCGGCAAGGTTGCCGCCGCTTTGTGAACCGCCGCTATTCAATACTTTCCCGATGGTTTTGTTCAACTGTGCCTGACCCGGGATGACAAGCATCCCTGAAAGACAGAAAGTAAGGAGATAAGCAAGGTATTTCATAGGTGTTAAATTTAGTTTATTCGTATTTTTTGGAGTCCGGCACCACAGCTTACACAAACAAATAGCCAATCCTCCATCAGCTGACTTCAGATAGCCGATCGCTGACTCCTGATAGCCGACCTCCGATAGCTGATAGCCGATCACCGACCTCCGATAGCGGATCGCCGACCTCCGATAGCTGATAGCCGACAGCTGACCTCCGATAGCCGATCGCTGACTTCCGACAGCCAACTCCCGACCGCGCCTATTCAAATAACCCCGTTAACAGGAAAAATGTTGTTGCGTGCAACAGTTAATTTTCCTGGTTCAGATAGGGAGTGTAAGTCCCGGAAGGCTGCGCCTGGCCCTGTTGTTGCCCGCCGAAGACCTTCCGCAGCAGCGCGCTGACCCGTGCTACCGGGTCTTTCCGGATCTTCTTCTCTTCTTCAGCTACCAATAAAAAGAGTCCGTCAATGGCCTTGTTGGTGGCGTATCTTTTCAGGTCCGGATCTACTTTCTGTACAAAAGGCAGCTTGTTATAGGTCGTCACGATATCGGTATAGTACCTGGTGGCCTGGTTGAGCTGCAAGGTACTGTCGACTACCGGATAAAAACTGTTGAAGAGTGCCACACCGGAAGTACGGCGCAGGTAGGCCGTTGCAGCAGTATCGGAGCCGTTGAGAATCCCGAGAGCGTCATTGATGGTCATCGAAGTGATAGCGGTAAAGAAAACGGGCCTCGCTTTTTTGGCGGCATCTTCAGCGGCCCGGTTAAGCGAAAGAATGAATTTGTCCACTTCCCCTCCCAATCCGACCTGGCGAAGGGCATTCTCGACTTTTTGCGCCTCCGGAGGCATCAGTATTTTGATGAGAGAATTTCCAAAATAACCGTTTACCTGTGAGGCCTGTGCAGCGCCATTGCTGATCCCGATCCGAAGGGCTTCTTTGAGCCCCTGTATGATTTCCTGTGTGGTAAGGGCGCCTCCCGATGCACCACTGTTCTGAAGAACCGTTCCCAGGGTAGCACATCCTAATGTAATGGAAATCAGGCCCGTGAATAGAATTATTTTACGCATATTACAGGGTTAATAAGATAACGCCGCCATTCCGTTTGCAGTAGCGGGAACTAAGGTAGTATTGGTACGTGAATTCACCGAATTGGTAACGGTTATTTTTTCGAAAATAACTCATTTTTATGAGCTTTTACAACGTTTTTCACCGGGGAGCAACGCATTGTCCTATAACAGGAGTCCGGCTATCAGTCCCCCGATAATGATGATATAGGCGGGGATTCGGGTGAAAATAGACAGCATTAAGGTAATGAAAATGGTAACCAGCGATTGCCATTGGGTAGTAAAGGGAATAAATAGCATAAACGCTGCCGCAATGGTAAGACCGCTGCTGGCCGCATGTATACCTTCCAGGGACGCGCGTACCCCTCTGAAAGCTTTCAGCTTGTCCCATATCCGGTAGGCAAAGAAAATCAGGAAGGTTCCGGGCAGGAAAATGCCGGCGGTGGCGAGTACCCCTCCTAAAATCTGGCCTCCCACGCCATACGGCTGCATTGAAACACTCCCTACATAGGTAGCGATGGAGAAGACTGGCCCCGGCACCACCTGCGTCAATGCCATGCCGGAAAGGAATTCCTGGTGCGTCAGGTAGTGCTTAAAATCCACAAATTCGGTATACAGCATCGGGATCAGTACCTGCCCTCCTCCGAATACGAGACTGCCGTTCCGGTAAAAATTTTCAAAGAGCCGGATCGGCAGCGACTGGGTGAACAATCCCAGTGCGGCAACCCCTACCGCAATGCCCGCCCATAAGAAAAGGGGGCGCCAGTTGATCACCAGGGCGGGTTTGGGAAGCGGAGGGAATTTCCGGAAATTGAGGGAGGAAATGACGGCCCCCAGGACAATCAGGGCCGGTGTCATGTAAGGGGATGGAAAAAAATAGGCAATGACGGTAGCCAGCAGCATAATCCCCCACCCCTGGGAGTTGTGGATCACTTTATAAGCGATCTTGAATCCGCCGTAGGCCAGGAAAGCTACCGCCATCGGCGCTACGAATCGTGTAAAGGAAAGGGAGATTTCGTTTTTTTCCAGGTAATGAATTCCGATAGCCGCCAGGATCATAAGAGTGGTGGCCGGAATCGCCCATACCAGCAATGTCAGATAGGCTAGCTTTCTTCCCCCGATCTTGTACGCCAGCGCCGTCACAGTCTGGGTACTTGACGGACCCGGGAGCAGCTGGCAAAGCCCCTGAAGTTCCAGAAGCTCTTTTTCGGTGAGGTATCCGCGCTTTTCCACAAGCCTTTCCAGCATCATCATGAGATGCACCTGAGGGCCTCCAAAAGCCGTGCATGCCAGGATGAAGACATCTTTCAGGTATAGGAAATAACGAATCCTGGTCATTGATCAAGAATAGGAGCGATGTCTGAAAAAAACGGTGTAACCTCAAAGGATGCCAGGCATACCGCGGGCTGGAATGAAACCCTTTATGATGGCTATAACCTCGTTTTTGGGGTATGATTTACTCTTTTTAACCACCTGAACTATTGCTTTAAACCCAGCTCCCGGAGACGCTCGTCCAGAAACTCCCCGACCGTCATGTCCTCGTAAAGTTTTGGATGCGCTTCATCGATGCAGCTATCCAGGCTGGTCAGGTCCATTTCGGCCCGGCCGTGCATAAAAAACGGGACCGAGAACCGGGAAGTTTTCAGTTTTTCCCTGGGGGGATTGACAACCCTGTGAATGGTAGATTTTAATTTATGATTGGTCAGGCGGTCAAGCATATCGCCCACATTTACGACGACCTGGTCGGGAAGTGCGGTGATAGGAATCCATTTCCCGTCCCTGCGCAGCACTTCAAGGCCTTCCGCGCTGGCTCCCATCAGCAGGGTAATCAGGTTGATGTCTCCGTGAGCCGCTGCCCGGACAGCACCTTCCGGCAGGGCGTCGGGATTTTCGATGGGGAAATAATGCAGGGCTCTGAGAATACTGTCTCCCTGGTGGACTTTGTCCTCGAAATAGTCCTCCGGGAGGTGAAGGTAGAGGGCAATTGCCTGTAAAAGTATTTTGCCTGCTTGTTCGAAGGTACGGAAGACGCGTTCCGTATACTCCCGGAATGCGGGGATTTCTTCCGGAAAGATATTGGCAGGCATGCCTGGTCTCGGAGAAGGTTGTCCTATATGGTAAAACTCTTTTAAATCGGCTACTTTGAATCCCTTTGCCGTCTCACGCCCCTTGCTGACATACCCCCGCTGGCCGGCCAGGTGTTCGGATTCGTACCGGCGTTTGACAGCTTCGGGCAGGCCGAAAAATTCCCGGACCACCTGGTACAATTGCTCACGGAGCCCCTCCGATAATCCGTGATTGCGGACAGCCACGAATCCGATGGTGTTGAACGCTTCTCCCAGCGCGGCTACAAATGCTGCCTTCCGGACGCTGTCTCCGCTGGTGAAGTCGGCCAGGTCCAGTGACGGTATTTGTTCGGGTAGAGATGTTTGCATGATGTATTGGAATTAAATAGCTTCGAATCAAACGCCTCAAATATACTAGAAAGATGGGAGATGCCACACGTTGATGCCACTAACAACCGGGAGCAGGTTACAGGGAGGGGTATAAGAAACCCGGTTGGATCAGTACAATCCAACCGGGTTTATGAAATGCGGTTAATCAGATGGTGATTTTTTCCAGGCTCATATGGCGCTTCATATTGGTAAGGGCGCCGAAAACAAGATTATAAACAGATTGGATATTGATCTTCATGAGCTCTGCGATCTCATGGTTGTTCATATTCATATAAAATTTCAGATAGATCGCCTCGCGCTGCCGTTTTGGAAGCCGCTTGAGTGCCGTGTTCAGGTACTGGTTGGTGGTATCGTATTCTTCATTGGCAATCACCTCCGATTCATGCGAAGGTGTATTGATATGCCAGTACTCTACAGGAATATCCTCATTACTGGTGTTTTTCTGGAGCGAATTCAGATGCCGGACCAGCTTTCTTTTGATAGAAGCCATCAGGTAAAACCGTACAGACGTGGTGTCTCCAATGGTACACCGGTTACGCCATAGTTCCACAAACAGATCGTGAATACAATCCTTAATCAGGGGCTTGTCAATTGTAAACTGAGAACAATACTGATAAAGGATATGAATGTAGGACTGATAGAGACTTGCGTAAGCGTCTTCATCTCCCTGGCGGAAGCGATTCCAAAACTCTAGTTCTTCTTCTTGCTTGTAGCGAACATGTGCCATTTTTCTGTTAAGGATTTAGGAATAGGAAGTTAAGTAGAATAGTCACTTATACACTTGTAAAGTTATTCATAATTTAAGGTAAATTAAAAATTATTTATTGAAATTATTGGATAAGTACAATTTTATTTTAGGGTTTTTTTGTGAGGAAAGTAGGAGTGAATTCGAATAACTCGCCGTTGAACAATCCTTTGTCGCTCATTTTTAGTGATGGAATAACCAAAAGTGCCATAAATGAGAGCGTCATGAAGGGAGACGTCAGGGTGCTCTGTAAAATTTGTTTGGTGAAATTGTCCAACTTTGTGTACTGCCCGGAAACGGCGTATCCGTCCTCATCTGTCATTAATCCTGCGATCGGTAACGCTAACAATTGTGTCTCCTCTTCCGTCAGGGCGACAATTCCTCCGCCGGTTTTTATAAGAATATTGATGGATTTGCACAGACTTTCATCATCACAGCCGACGGCGATGATATTATGTGAATCGTGGGCCACGGTAGAGGCAATGGCGCCTGATTTCAAACCGAAACCGTGGATGAATCCGATGGCGGGGGGAGCCGTTCCGTCGTAACGGTTCACAACCGCAATTTTTAGAAGGTCCGGACCCGTATCCGGTAAACGCATTCCGCTTGTCAGGGGGATGGATAACCGGTTGGTGATCAGTTGCCCGTCCAGCGCCTCGATGGCCTGGAGATGAGTGGCACCCGCAGGAATCGTAACCCGGAAAGCTTCCGGTGTTCGGGGCTGGCACCGGAATTGATTCGGATGACTGCTGCGCAGGTCCGGGATAAGGGTGACGCCCTTGTCAGCAACCAATGTCCCGCCGATGTAGGTTTGCAGGACGTTGAGTTCGGAAAGATTATCGATCAGGATAAAATCGGCAGGGTCGTTTTCCCGGAGCAGCCCTACCGGTAAACCGTAATGCACTACGGGGTTCAGGCAGGCGGCGCGGAGTACGCTGAACAACGGGTATCCTGCGTTAAGTGCTCTTTTTACCAGCAGGTTTACATGACCGTCCGTCAGGCTGTCGGGATGCTTGTCGTCCGAGCAAAACATAATCTGTTCGGGATAATCGGCCAGCAGCGGGATAAGGGCGTCAAAATTTTTGGCTGCGCTGCCCTCCCGGATGATAATCGTTACACCCAGCTTTATTTTGTCCAGCGCCTCGGAATAGGTAAAGCATTCGTGGTCGGTGGAAATGCCGGCTGCAAAGTACGCTTTTGCGGCATCTCCGGTCAGCCCGGGAGCATGCCCGTCGACTGGCTTCCGCTGCCGTTTTGCGCTATCCAGTTTTTTGAGTATTTCCGGGTCATCGGCCAGTACGCCGGGGAAATTCATCATTTCGGCCAGGTACCGGACCTCTTCCTGCTGCAGGAGAAAGTCGATCTCGGCGGCATTCAGCACGGCGCCGGCTGTTTCGAAGCTGGTGGCGGGTACACAGGAAGGGGCGCCGAAAAAGAACTTGAAGGGTACCCTTTTTCCCTGAGTGATCATGTACTGCACCCCTTCCATACCAAGGACATTAGCGATTTCGTGAGGGTCCGATACGGTGGCAACGGTCCCGTGCACCGCTGCAAGCCGGGCAAACTGGCAGGGAGTAAGCAGGGAACTTTCAATATGGACGTGGGCGTCGATGAACCCCGGGAGGAGGTAGGGTAACTCCGGATCAATCCGTTCTTCGGAACGGATTGCAGCGATCTGCCCGTCCTGAACAGTGAGGGTCACGACCTGTATGGTCTGATGCAGGAGGTCAATTCGATTGGCAGTTAGGATCATGGTCGGGGGTAAAAGGGTAGCAGACACAGGGCGCCGGATTTCCGTAACTTAAGGGGAATTCCGGACCTTTCTGCAAAATAGATTGAGATTAGTTGGAAATGCCGTTGAATTAAAAGTTAATTTCGCAGTTTTGGGGGATTTTTGAAAATTTTCGTCCTGTTATTATAAATAGGTTAAGGTTTAATTGGTTGTTACTATGGCTTCGCTGGTTCTTAAAATCAATAAAAAGGATAATGCAATTGTGGCGCTTCGCGATCTTCCGCCCGGGGCTACCGTCGAATGGAATGGCGAATTTTTTACATTGCCCTTCGGTGTGGGCGCCAAGCATAAGTTTGTTACGCATGACATGGAAACGGGAGAGGGGGTTTACATGTACGGGGTACTGGTGGGCCGTGCTTCCCAGCCTATTAAAAAAGGAGAGCCCCTGACAACGTTCAACCTCAAACACGACTCCGAACCCTTCAGCACGGCGAAACGGACATCCTATAGCTGGTCTCCGCTGGACGTGGAACGCTGGAAAGGCAGGACGTTCAACGGGTACCATCGTCCGGATGGCCGGGTCGGAACGTACAATTACTGGTTGGTTATTCCGTTGGTATTTTGTGAGAACCGGAATGTGCTGATGCTGAAGGATGCGTTTGAGCGGGAGTTGGGGTATGCGCAACCGGAATTATACCGCGACCAGGTGCGGGAACTGATCGCACAGTACCAAACCGGAACACTGCCGCACAATGACGGGACATCCCTGCTCCGGGAGGCGCCCGCTTCCGGCAAACAGGGGAAACGGGTGTTTCAAAATGTGGACGGAATCAAGTTTCTGACGCATGAAGGAGGCTGCGGCGGGACGCGGTTCGACGCCCATACCTTGTGTGCCCTGTTTGCTGCCTATGCCGTCCATCCGAATGTCGCCGGGATCACAGTCCTGAGCCTGGGTTGTCAGAATTCGGAACCCAGGATCCTGGAAGAGGAAATCCGGAAACGGGACCCGCATTTTAATAAGCCGTTTTATTTATATGAACATCAGAAAGGCACCGAGTATTCGCTGATGTCGAACGCGATCCGGCAAACCTTCCTCGGACTGACGGAAGCCAATCGGCTGGAACGCGAACCGGCCCCGCTCTCGCGGTTATCGGTGGGACTGAAATGTGGCGGATCAGACGGTTTTTCAGGCATTTCAGCCAATCCCGTTTTGGGACACTTATCCGACCTGGTGGTATCGCTGGGAGGACAAACGCTTCTGGCTGAGTTTCCGGAACTTAACGGGGTCGAACAAGAGCTGATCAATCGCTGTGTAACCGTGGAAAAGGCGGCGAAATTTGAAAAGCTGATGCGTGATTACGCCGGAAAGGCCGAACAGGTCGGTTCTTCTTTCGCCTTTAACCCGTCACCCGGGAATATCAAGGACGGATTGATCACGGATGCAATCAAATCGGCAGGGGCGGCAAAAAAGGGCGGAACCGCCTTTATCACAGATGTGTTGAACTATACTGAAAGGGCCGAGGTGGACGGGCTGCAATTAGTATGTACTCCCGGCAACGACGTCGAGGCAACCACGGGTCAAACGGCAGCCGGAGCCAATATTATCTTGTTTACCACCGGTTTGGGGACTCCCACCGGTAACCCGATCTGTCCGGTAGCCAAGGTCGCTACTAATACTGTCCTGGCACAGCGTATGCCGGACGTCATTGATTTCGATTGCGGGCCGGTGGTTTCCGGGGAACAGAGCCTGGAGCAAAACGCTGAAAACTTGCTGGAGTATATCATTGAGGTAGCCAGCGGAAAGCTGACGAAAGCGCAGCAGCTGGGACAGGATGATTTTATTCCCTGGAAAAGAGGGGTTTCTTTGTAGTGGGGATGGCTGTCGGCGCCATGGCCATGGTCTGTGTCTTCACAGACCATTTTGAAGACCAGCCAGACCACCGTTCACCATCCCGACCGTGAAACGAACCGTAACGCCGTGCAACGACATCAGCCGGATATTTTTATGCCGATCCTGCACGTTTGTGAGTCATATATTGAAAATAAATTAGTTGTAAATTGTAGTCACATGAAACAGCCATGAGCAGTCAGCAATCAGCAACCGGATTGTACAAAAAGCGGTACGCCGCCCGCCGTCGATGAACCCTTCGACAGGCCGGGACAAAGTGCTGATAGCTGACTGCTGAAAGCTGATAACCTTTTATTCGCATGAAACAAAAGCACGAAAACACGAAAACACAAAAAGAGAAAATAGCCCGTCCGCAGCACACCAACCTACTAGAAGCTCACATTAATGACTGATTCAACACACAGCAAGGGCGGGCCCACGCGCCCCCGGTTTCTTACAATATTGTGTCTGCTGACATTTATTAGTGCCTTTTCAGGATTATGGAGACAATCGGAACAACTCTGGAGCCCGGGGAGGGTGGCCGGACAGACCCAAACCTTATTGCAAACGTGGATGGAGCGTATGGAAAAACAGGGAAATACCGATGAAGGAAGCGTAGCTGCCCTGAAGATGGTGGAGGGGATCACCGAGGGAATGACGCCGCAGACATTGCAGCGTTCCGCCATGGTCATGCTGGTTTATGAGTCCCTGACGTTATTTGGAGCCTATTTTATGTTTCACTTGCGGCGGAGAGGCTTTTACCTGTATATGGGCGGGGTATTCGCCGGGCTGCTCGGCGCTGTCGTACTGGTAGGTGGTTTGCCTGGCATTGTGCTGACCATGGGAAGCCTGTTTTTCAGCTTTATTTTCCTGTTGCTATACCGGTCGCAGCTCAACCACCTCAGTTAACCTGCCGGCGCGGATGCATCCGGTAAGTTTTTTTGGACGCTTCCTGTGAAAGTATCTATGGGGTAATTATTTGAAAATAAGAAAGTTAGGATTGGCTAGGCGGGTGATACTGCCGGTGGATTTTGCGGTAAACCGGATTAATTGAAACAGACATGAAATACAGGTAAATGAAATCTTGTTTTCTTTATGTAAATACCTTTATTTTGCGGGTCGAAATTTTTGAAAATAACTAATGGCTTTAATTACTAAAATCAGGGAAAAATCCGGGGTCGCGGTGACGATCATCGCAGTCAGCTTAATCTTTTTTATTGTTGGAGGGGATTTGCTGGGGCCCGGTTCCATGTTCGGCGGCAGTAGCCAGACGATCGGGGAAATTGCCGGGAAAGAGATTGATTACCGGGATTACAGCAGCAGGGTGGATATGATCCGCAAAAATTATGAAGCGCAGACAGGCAGGGGAGCAGGGGAGGCCGAGATGACCCAGATCCGGGAGCAGGCCTGGTCACAGTATATTATAGACTATGCTTTTGACGGGCAATACGATCAGCTGGGCCTTCAGGTTTCGGATGAGGAACTGGTGGATATGGTACAGGGAGACCATATCAGTCCGGCCATCCAGCAAGCTTTTACCGATCCGACTACCGGTGTTTTCAATAAGAATGGTGTGGTAGAATACCTGCGCAACCTGAAATCACTCGCGCCGGAACAGCAGCATTCATGGAGTGTGTTTGAAGCCAGCCTGCGGTCTGACCGGCTGCGGCAGAAATACGAGAACCTGCTGACAGCCTCCAATTACGTGACGAAGGCGGAAGCCCAGCGTGAATACCGGGCTAACGCAGCCAAGGCTACGGTGGATTTTCTCTACGTGCCGTATTATTCGGTGCCGGATTCTACCGTTAAAGTTACCGATGACCAGTTGAATGCTTATTTAAAAGCACATAAGAACCAGTATCAGGGCATGGATACCCGCACGATTCAGTATGTATCCTTTCCGATCCTTCCCTCCCAGGAAGACAGTACACATCTGTATGATGAAATTAAAGATCTTGCCAAACAACTGGCCACGGCATCGAATGATTCCAGTTTTGTGAAAATGCACTCGGATATTCAGCTGCCGTTGTATCAGTCATACGCCAATATGAGCGATCAGCTGAAAGAGGCGGTGAAAACATTTGTTCCGGGCGGGGTTTACGGACCTTATCGGGAGGGCAGTACCTATTATATCTATAAATACGGCGGTACCCGAAACGACACCTTGTATACCGCACGCGCCAGTCATATCCTGGTCCGGGCGGAAAATCCCTCGGATTCAGCGAAGGGAGCGGCCAGAAACAGGGCAGAAGCACTCCTGTCGCAAATCCGCGGAGGGGCCAGTTTCGAAGCGCTGGCCGTTTCAAACAGTGCCGATCCGGGGTCTGCGCAAAGAGGCGGCGACCTGGGGTATTTCCAGAACAACGGAGCAATGGTGAAGCCTTTTGAAGACGCGGTTTTCTCACATCCGGGTACAGGAATGGTAGGCAAGGTGATCGAAAGCCAGTTTGGTTTCCATATTATTAAGGTTACCGATGCAAAATCCAATATGCTGTACCGGTTGGCTTCTATCGGTAAAACGATAGCTCCGAGCCAGACCACCCGTGACGACATGTATAACAAGGCGAGTGAATTCACGATGGCTGCCAAAACAGGCGAGCAGTTTCAGGAAAATGCGAAGAAAGAAAACCTGTTTGTAACAACTGCCAACCGACTCACCGAGTCTTCAACAAATGTTAATTCTATCCAGGACGGCCGGGAAATCATCCGCTGGGCTTTCGCGGATAAGACGGGCATGAACAAAGTTTCGCAGGTTTTCGAGACGGAAGAACAATATGTTGTTGCCGTACTGACGGGTAAAACAGATAAAAATAACGTTAAAGTGAACGACTTCCGTGAAGAACTCACCGAGAAGGTACGTAACCAGATGAAATCTGAAAAAATTATTGCACAGCTCAAAGGGCAGCAGGGAGATTTGGAGAGTATCTCCACGAAATATGGCGCCGGTGCAGTAGTGGAAGTAGCGGAGGAAATCAGCCTGGCTACCGGATTGCTTAAAGGAGCGGGCTTTGATCCCCTCGCTATCGGAAAGGCTTTCGGCTTGAAAAACGGTGGCAGAACAGAACCGTTCGCGGGAGAAAATGGTGTGTTCATTATTGAAAGTAAGTCCCTGGAGGAGGCGCCCGAGATTGCAGATTACTCGCAATACAAAAACCAACTCCTGATGAACAAGGAAGGAAGCATCCCGTACCTGGTGGGGGAAGCCATCCGCGATAACGCTAATATCAAAGACAATCGCGCCAAGTTTTATTGAAAAGGTACCACGAACATAAGCGTAAAGCGACCGGCATCTGCACGATGCCGGTCGCTTTTTTTGTAATGCTGAGCTGCAGTCAGGAAAATGCAGCTAGGGTTACATACCGCTAGCTACCAGGATGACATGTCTTCCGGTTAAAACCGGCACCGGTTTTAACCGGAAGAAAATAAAATTGTCAACCAAACACTTTATAGTATTAAGTTTATTCTTTTTCTTTGCAAAATCAATTAAATCTTTTGGCATATGAGCATCGTACTTGGAGACCGGGAATATTTTAAAGGAATAGGGAAAATTGCATTCGAAGGCCCGGATTCGGATAATCCGCTTGCCTTCCGCTGGTACGATGAAAATCGTATCGTAGCCGGTAGGCCGATGAAAGAGCAGCTGAAGTTTGCCACGGCCTACTGGCACTCCTTTAACGGAAATGGCGGCGATCCGTTTGGCGGGCCGACATTGTTCTATCCGTGGGATGAGAAAAAGGATAAAATCGAAAGAGCCCGGGAAAAGGCCGATGCCGCATTTGAGTTTATCACCAAAGTGGGAACTCCCTATTATTGCTTTCATGATGTGGATGTGGTCGACTATGACGGTGATGTGGCCGCGAATGAAAAAAGCCTGCAGACGCTGACCGAATACCTCGCTGCCAAACAGGCCGCTTCGGGTGTAAAACTGCTGTGGGGGACCGCTAACTTATTCAGCCATCAGCGCTACATGAACGGGGCCGCTACCAATCCTGATTTTCAGGTACTGACACACGCTGCCGCTCAGATAAAGATAGCGCTCGACGCCACTATCGCATTAGGGGGTGAAAACTATGTGTTCTGGGGAGGCCGGGAAGGCTATATGTCGCTTTTGAACACCGATATGAAACGTGAACAGGAGCATTTCGCCCGTATTTTGAAGCTTTCGGTGGCGTATGCGCGTGCCAATGGTTTCAAAGGCAAGTTTTTTATTGAGCCGAAACCGTGTGAACCTACCAAACATCAGTACGACTACGATGCTGCGACGGTGCTGGGATTTCTGCGCCGGTACGAGCTGCTGGAGGATTTTTCCCTGAACCTGGAAGTCAACCACGCCACCCTGGCAGGACATACTTTCCAGCATGAACTGCAGGTTGCAGCAGACGCCGGGCTTCTGGGATCGATTGATGCCAACCGGGGAGATGCTCAGAATGGCTGGGATACAGACCAGTTCCCGATTGACCTGCTGGAATGGACAGAGGCTTTCCTGATTATTCTCCGGGCGGGCGGACTGCAGGGAGGCGGAATCAACTTTGACGCGAAAAGACGACGTAATTCGACTGATGCCGCTGACCTGTTCCATGCGCACATCGGCGGGATGGATACTGTAGCACGGGCATTGCTTATCGCCGAAAAAATTCGCGAACACGGAGAATTCGAGCAACTGAGGACCGAACGATACAGCAGTTTTGATAGTGGAAAAGGAGCGGAGTTTGTCGCAGGAAAACTCAGCCTGGCGGCGTTATATGAGCTGGCAGCGGCGCAGGGTGAGCCCCGGACGATTTCAGGCCGCCAGGAATACCTGGAAAATCTTATCAACCGCTTTATTTAGGAAAGAAATATTCACCATGGTCTGTGTCCCACAGACCATTTTGGATACCAGCCAGAAAGCAAAGTGGACGGTGAAAACACCGTCCACAACGGTTACACTGACAAAACACCGTCCACGGTAAGTACGCTTCCCGGTGAACAGCTACTACCAGGCCTACGTAATACTTTTAAGCGCCGCTACAAATTGTTTGATTTCATCCATGGTGCCAATACTTACCCGGCACCAGGGGTTGTTCCCGATATCAAAAGCCCTTACCGCGATACCCTTGGCCGTCATTTTGCCCAGAAATTCTTTCCCGGCGATGGGAATAGGAAAAATGACAAAATTGGTATACGAAGGGATATAGGCATAGCCCATTTCCTGCAAGCGGTCGCAAAGATACGTTTTAACCTCTGTGATCAGCTTTTTGCTGGTGTCCTGAAATTCCTGGTCTGTCAATGCTGCGCTGGCGGCCAGGACCGATGTATATGAAATGCCAAACCCGCCCCGGGTGACCTTTTGCAGCAGGTGCAGGGTAGCCGGGAGGCTGGCGATATAGCCCACCCGTAGTCCGGCCATTCCCATAATTTTAGAGAAGGTACGGGCAACAATCACATTTTTCTGCTGCTGTACCAGCGGAATCATGCTTCCGGTTGCGCCATCGGCGAGTTCGATATAGGCTTCATCGACAAATACCGGGACTTTTTCGGAAACCCGGCTGCAAAAATCCATCAATTCTCCGGTGGGGGTCACCGTTCCCACCGGGTTACTGGGATTGCAGACATAAACCAGCCTGGTGTTGCTGTCAATTGCTTTTTCCATGGCTCCCAGATCGTGCGACCAGTCGGATTTACAGGGAATGGCCTTCCAGGTGGCTCCGACAGATTCTGCTACCCGAATGAGTGACATAAAGGTGGGGTCTGCCGAAACGACATTCCCGCCATGGGCACATACCGCCATCGCGGTTCTTTCCAGCAAATCCGATGAGCCCGGGCCTACCATAATAGCGTCGCTGCCCACCCCTTCCTTGCGGGCGAGTTGTCCGATAAGGGTTGTGATTTCCTGCCAGGCATACCGGTTGCCGCCGGCTACGGCTTCGGCAACTGCCTTACGCGCAGACAACGGAGGTCCGTAAGGATTTTCATTCGAGTCCAGCCGGATCGGCGATGCAGCAGGAGTGATTCCTTCCAGGAAATATTCCCTTACCAGGGGGCTGTGGAAAATACGTCCGGCCGGGTCCAGGGTAACAGCCATATCGGCAAAAATGCCTGTCCGCCCAGGAGGAGCAATAAGCAATCCGCCAAGAGAAAACAGGCTGGATTTCAGTAGGTTTCGGCGATTGATTTTCATACTATTGGATGTTTTTGATAGATCGTATTCAGGCGCCACAGATCACCAACCTCCGAAAGCCGACCGCGGCCCGGCCGACAGCTGACAGCCGATAGCTGAAAGCCGACAGCCGACAGCCGACCGCGGCCCGGCCGACCTCCGACAGCCGAAAGCTGACAGCCGATAGCTGAAAGCCAACCGCGGCCCGGCCGACCTCCGACAGCCGAAAGCTGACAGCCGATAGCTGACAGCGGAATTATCCAGTCCTTTTACCTGTTAAATGTAAGAAAAAAAGTGATTGATTATACTTTTTCTTGAAATACCGAAAACGGTCAGGGTTGAGACGCAGGGACGGAGCGACATTGAAAAGGGAAGCGAAGAACCAGGATATCGGCGGGGCCTTCAGCTACACGTTCGTGAAGAAGCGGCATTTGAATAGTTCAATTTGTAAAACAGGAGTTTGTGAGAATATTTTTACGATCCTTTGGGATAAGTAAACCATATATTTCTGAAATTTGTTGTCTTAATGTAGGGTTTAGCGCGAATAAGCACTATTTAAAAATACCCGGATTAAACGATGGGGTATTTTATTTATTTGAATAGTACAAATATTGTAGTGAATAGCCTGCGTTAACGCAGGAAGAGCAAAGAAGGTCGGATTTCTTAAATCAACTAGGGTTGTCATCATATGAATCGAACAAATCGCTTAGCACACAAAGATCCGGATGTCGTATTAATTGGGGCAGGTATTATGAGTGCCACATTGGGGATCCTTTTGAAGGAATTAAATCCGGAGCTGACCATCGAGATCTTTGAGCGGCTGGATGTCATTACCGCCGAAAGTTCCGATGCCTGGAACAATGCCGGAACCGGCCATTCGGCATTCTGTGAATTGAATTATACCCCTGAACGGGAAGACGGATCGATTGATAGCGCCAAGGCGCTCAAGATCGCTGAATCGTTCGAGGTATCGCGGGAGTTCTGGTCGTACCTGGTCACGAAAGGAATTGTCGGAAAAGCGGCGGATTTCATTCGGCCGATCCCACACATGAGCTTTGTCTGGGGGGATGAAAATGTGAACTATCTCCGGAAGCGTTTTGAAAAGCTTTCGGAACATCATCTCTTTGAAGGGATGGAATTTACCGATAACCTGGAGAAATTAACTGAATGGATCCCGCTGGTGGCGGAAGGCCGGAATCCGGTCCAACCGGTGGCCGCTACCCGTATGGAGGCAGGAACGGATGTGAATTTTGGTGCGCTTTCCCGTGAGATTTTTGAACACCTGTATAAACAGGAAGGCGTTGGACTGCATTTGGCCCACGAGGTACAGGACCTGGAAAAAGAAGCAGACGGCCGGTGGAAAGTTATCGTAAAAAACTGGGCTACCCGCCGGAAGCGTTCGCTGCGGTCGCGGTTTGTGTTTATAGGAGCCGGCGGCGGATCCCTGTGGCTGCTCGAAAAGGCCAATATTCCCGAGGGGAAAGGGTATGGAGGATTCCCTGTTAGCGGGCAATGGCTGGTTTGTAACAATCCCGATGTCATCGCCAGGCACCACGCGAAAGTGTATGGAAAAGCGTCTGTGGGATCGCCGCCCATGTCGGTGCCGCACCTGGATGCACGGGTAATCGATGGTAAGCAGGCCCTTTTATTTGGACCTTATGCCGGATTTTCTACAAAATTCCTTAAAAACGGTTCCTATATGGACCTGGCGAAATCCATTAAGCTTGATAACATCGTTCCGATGCTTGCCGCCGGGGTGCAGAATATTCCGCTTACCCGATACCTGATCGACCAGGTGCGGCAATCGCCGGAGGATCGCCTGGAAACACTAAAGGAGTACTTGCCAACCGCGCGTATGGAAGACTGGGAGCTGGAAATAGCGGGCCAAAGGGTGCAGGTAATTAAAAAAGATGAGCAGGAAATAGGGGTGTTGGAGTTCGGAACGGAAGTAGTTTGCGACCGTGCTGGATCCATCGCAGCGTTGCTGGGCGCCTCACCGGGGGCTTCGACTTCGGTTTCGATCATGCTGGGGCTGTTGAGCAGGTGTTTCCCGGACCAGATCGCTTCCGAGGCCAATCTGCTAAAACTCAAGGAGATGATTCCTTCTTACGGTATTTCACTGTCGGAAGCGCCGGAATTGAGCCGGGCCACCCGCGCACGAACCGCCGAAATACTGGGGTTGAACGTGACGAGCAGCTCTGAACTCCTGCCGCAATAGGTCGGTGTTACCTTTTCAGATAATCTGAGAAGGAAGACTGAAGATAGGCACGGGCGTTCCTGATTTCCTCTTCGGAGAGATCGGGAACGCCTTTTTCAATGATTTTTTTGGACACATTTTCCTGGATCAGATAGCCCGCCGGCCGGATCCAGCCGATTCCGTTATTGAATGCGAAATAAGCGAAGGGAATGCGGCCGGGCCGAAATAAATCATTGCTCCAGGCAAAGCGGTCTGCGGCTTGTCCGAAGTGAAGCTGGTTGAGCAGGCTGGCTGCCAGGTCTGTTTGGGAGCCAAGTGTATCTACGGTTCCTGTTTTGGCCAGTGCGCCGCCCAGCCAGAGCATCGGCACATGGTAATCATCCGGTTTGGTGTTCGGAGAAAGCACCGGAAGCCGGTGGCCATGGTCGGCCAGGATAATGACAAGGGTGTTTTTCCACCAGGTCTTTTCTTTGCACGCCCGTATGAAGGCTCCCAAGCTGTGGTCGGTATAGTGCAGGGCATTCAGGAAGCGGCTTTGCTCATCGTTTCCGGGGATCGCGGCTGGCACGGGGACTTCAAAAGGCTCATGACTGCTAAGGGTGAAAACCGCAGAGAAGAAGGGGCCGGAGACAGTATCCAGATCGGAAAGCACCCGGTTGAAGACTACGTGGTCATGCGCCCCCCATTTGGAGTTCATGTCATGACTGTCAAAAGCGTTTTTATCAATGAGGTATTGAAAATTCTGTTGGGTAAAGTAGGACTTCATGTTGGCAAATTCAGATTCGCCGCCATAGTAAAAGGAAGTCGTATACCCTGCCTCCCGGAACGCGCCGGAAAGCGACGGTAGGCTCCGGCTTTTGGCAGGTGATTTAATAATAGAAGTAACCGGCTGCGACGGATACCCGCTCAGAATGGCAATCATTCCCTTATCGCTCCGGTCGCCACTGGCATACAATTGCGTGAAAAAAAGTCCTTCCGGGATCAGGGCAGCAAATTCCGGGGTGACTCCCTCCAGACCGTGAAGCGCCCCGACAGACTTGGCGGTAAAGCTTTCCCAAATGATCAGGAGGACATTAGGGCGCGGGATGCTATCGGTCAACACTTTTTCTCCCGGTTGTCCTGATGTCGTATAGAGCCGGTGCACCAGGGAGTCGGCCTGTGCAGCTTCCATGGTGACATAGGGGTTGTCGCGATTTTTAGAAAGACGTGTCAGTGAATTGAAAAAATTCCAGGACACGTTAATGGCCGCATGATTAGCCAGGGGGGTGCCGGAAAAATAGACCGTACTTTGGTTCATAGGCGCCAGTTGAATTCCCCCCCTTATCGGGATGATCAGGAAAGCGGTGCAAAGCAGGAAAAGGAGTGTAGTAAAGACCCCGGACGTCCGTGTAAAAAAGGGAATACTCCGGGCCACGACCCGCTGTAAGAAAAAATTGGATCCCAGGACGGTGGAAGCCAGCAGGAAAAAGAGCAGCAGCAGCAACTTCCCGGTAGCGGAGGCAAAGGCTTCGGCAGGCGTCGTCAGGTAAAACAAAGGCGTGCTGTCGAGGCGGAATCCCCATGAGCGGTACAGTTCCAGGTCGGCAACGGTAATGAGGCCGATTACCAGCGTAGTGAAAAGCGTATAACCTGTCATGAACTGCTGGTACCATTTCCAGTGACGAAAGGTAAACATCATCAGCAACGTAGGGATCAGCAGCAGGTAACCGGTGGTAGCCACATCCATCAGCAGTCCATGCCATGCACTGGCGGCAATCAGTTCCGGGGGTAATTGGTTAATATAACCGGTAAACAGCAGCCGGTATAATTGGAAAAAGAGGGTCCAGACAAATCCGTATAAAAGAAGAAATTTTAACCTGATCATTACGCCAATATTATTTTTTTACAAAAATCATATTTTAAACAAGGTTATGATTGTTTTATCTTTGGTTTTTATCGGATACCTGCTAAATTTCAATCCCGGAATGGTATTACCTTTAGAAAAAATTAAAATAAATAAAGCCAGCTAGAAAATAAATTCCTATATGAGTGTTCGTTCCAAAGCAATTGAAATAGCGCAAAACAGAAACCCTTTGCAATTGTCACTTCCGTCTGACAGGATTACAGAATTATTCGCTTCCAATACCTTTAATGAAGAAGTAATGCGTTCCCTGTTGTCGGCTGAAGCCTATCAGAAGGTTATTAATGCCATTCGTTCGGGGTCCAATATGGAGCGGGACGTGGCAGACGAAGTGGCGATGGCAATGAAGTCCTGGGCCATTTCAAAGGGAGCTACGCATTATACACACTGGTTTCAGCCGCTGACAGGAACGACTGCAGAGAAGCATGATTCGTTTTTCGACCTGGATCCCAGCGGAAAGGCGATTGAAAAGTTTAAAGGAAGCGCCCTGGTACAGCAGGAACCCGATGCTTCTTCCTTTCCGAGCGGAGGGTTGCGGGCGACGTTCGAAGCCAGGGGATACACCGGCTGGGATCCTACCTCACCCGCTTTTTTGATGGATAACGGAGCAGGGGGGAAGACCTTGTGCGTGCCTTCCGTGTACATTTCCTATAATGGAGAGGCGCTGGATTACAAAACCCCGCTGTTGCGTTCTATCAACGCACTGGACAAGATTGCAACGGTAGTGTGCCAGTATTTCAACCGGGAGGTTTCCCGGGTCAGTGCGACCATCGGGATTGAGCAGGAATATTTCCTGATCGACAAAGCCCTCTATTATGCGCGTCCCGACCTGGTGATGACCGGCCGTACCGTATTTGGCCATGGCCCGGCACGGGGGCAGCAGCTGGAAGACCATTATTTCGGCTCTATATCTACCCGTGTCAATGCGTTTATGGCCGATTTTGAGCTGGAGGCGCTGAAGTTGGGAATCCCGCTGCGTACCAGGCACAATGAAGTGGCACCGGGCCAGTATGAGTGCGCCCCTACGTTTGAAGAAGCAAATCTGGCCATTGATCACGGGGCATTGCTGATGGACCTGATGCAGAAGGTAGCGGAACGTCATCATTATAAAGTACTATTTCATGAAAAGCCTTTTGCAGGGATTAACGGGAGTGGTAAGCATAATAACTGGTCATTGGCTACCGATAACGGGATCAACCTGCTGCAGCCGACCACAAAACCCAAAGAAAACCTGCGGTTTCTGACGTTTTTGGTCAATGTGGTGAAGGCCGTGCACGATCATGCCGACCTGCTGCGGGCATCTATTGCCTCTGCGGGTAACGAATACCGTTTAGGCGCGCATGAAGCTCCGCCTTCCATTATTTCCGTGTTCCTGGGAAGTGAGCTCACCAAAATGCTGGAAGAGCTGGTGAAAAAAGGCGAGATCAGCCTGGAAAAAGGGGAGAATTTTTACTATAAAATCGGGATCAGCAGGATCCCGGACCTCACTCGTGATAACACCGACCGGAACCGTACCTCCCCGTTTGCCTTCACAGGCAATAAATTCGAGTTCCGGGCAGTCGGGAGCAGCGCCAACAGCGCCTCTGCTGTTATTGTGCTGAATACCATTGTGGCCAACCAGCTGCATCAGTTTAAGAAGGCGCTGGATGAGAAGCTGGAGGCAGGGGAAGACCGGAAAATCGCCATTATTGAAATTCTGAAAAAGTATTACCAGGAAAGCAAAGCGATTCTATTTGAGGGCAACGGGTATTCCGAAGAGTGGGTAAAGGAGGCTGCGCAAAGAGGATTGTCCAATATCAGGACCAGTTACGATGCGCTGTCGTGCTATATTGAAGACAAAGCTGTCGAAGTCTTTGAAAAAATGGAGGTCCTGTCGCGCAGGGAGGTGCATGCCCGTTATGAAATTGAATTGGAAAACTATGTCAAACGAATACAGATAGAATCGCGTGTGATTGAGGACCTGGCCTTGAATCATATCGTTTCTACCTGCGTTAAATACCAGTTCAAACTCGCACAGACCGCCCGGTCGCTGATCGAAATGGAGATGAAGGAAGAAGCCCAGCCTATTAAAGAGATTGTTACGGATATATCGAGGCGTGTGTCGGTGATCAAAAAGCTGGTCTATGAGATGAACGAAGCACGGAAAAAGGCAAATTTGGTAGAAGATTTGGTAACCCGGTCAGCCATGTACGGATCGGAAGTGAAAAGTTACTTTGAATTGATACGCTACCATGTAGACAAACTCGAGCTGTTGATTGACGACGATGACTGGCCGGAAGTTAAATATAGAGAGATGCTGTTTATCAAGTAGTTTACTATATTGCCTGTGATTGACCATTCAGGTCGGCCGACTAAAATGATTTACCAAAACTATCTAAATATGAATGCAGGATTCGATGCAGCAGAAATAGCGCAACTTAAGGCAGAGTGCAAGGAAGAAAACCAGAGCTTTGTCTATGTTGAAGATGAATTTGAAATGGACGATGCCAATGACGAGCACGCACATGTTCAGTTCGTGGGGGTGCACAACGGAGCAGAGGTGATTTATGATGCGCTGATTTATACCCTGCGCCTGCATCATATGGCATTGGTGTACGACCAGGCATTGGAAAAGGTGCAAAAGCACATTCCGGGATACCTCCCTCCGGATGAACGTCCGCTGGAAGCTGAAATGGATCCGGAAACGGAAGAGGAGGCGGAGTTGCTGCTTTCGGAATTTATAGAAGAGATGGAGGAAAACGAAGAGGTGAAGGTAAAAGAACATATTGAAGTCGATACGGAGTTTGATTTCGGTATCGGACTTGAAGTTGGGTTGAACCGCGAACAAATCGGGGATCGCGAGATTTCTGAGTTTATTGCCAGGTTCAACAACGGTACATTGGAGCTGGACCAGCAGGTATACTCCTTCCATACGGATGAGGAGGATGAAGAGTAACTAGCCGTTTTGCCCGGCATTGCCCCTTTTACCGGTTGTGCGCTGCCCGGCAATAAGAAACCCTTTCGATAATATCGAAAGGGTTTGCTGTTTGTCAGTATTCCAAATTATGTGTTGACAGTAGCCGGGTTATTATAATTCTACCCCTTTAACAGTTTCAATAATACGGGCGGCTACCCGGTAAGGATCTGCAGCGGAGTTGGGACGACGGTCTTCCAGCCATCCCTTCCAGCCGCGTTGAACGGTTGCAACAGGGATACGGATAGAGGCGCCGCGATCGGAAATTCCATAGCTGAATTCGTCGATGGCCGCTGTTTCGTGTTTACCGGTCAGGCGCAGGTGGTTATCCGGGCCGTAAACTGCAATGTGTTCGGGAATATATTTGCCGAATTCCGAACAAACCTTGTCGTAAACATCCTGGCTTCCGGCGGTTCTCAAAACAGAATTCGAGAAGTTGGCGTGCATACCGGATCCATTCCAGTCGGTATCTCCCAAAGGCTTGCACGTCCAGTTAATCGCAACACCGTATTTCTCGCCGATCCGCTCCAACAGGTAACGGGCTACCCAGATCTGATCGCCTGCATCCTTTGCTCCTTTGGAGAAAATCTGGAATTCCCACTGGCCGGCAGCTACTTCCGCATTAATTCCTTCTACGTTCAGTCCCGCTTCCAGGCAAACGTCCAGGTGCTCTTCAATAATGTCGCGACCGAAGGCGTTAGTAGCGCCGACTGCGCAATAATACGGGCCCTGAGGTGCGGGATAGCCGTTGAGCGGGAAGCCCAAAGGTTTATTTGTTTCCGGGTTCCAAAGAAAATATTCCTGTTCAAAGCCAAACCAGAAGTCATTGTCATCATCTTTAATGGTACTGCGGCCATTGGTTTCATGCGGAGTGCCGTCGGCGTTTAAAACTTCGCACATTACCAGGTAGCCATTTTTACGCTGAGGATCCGGGTAGACAGCCACAGGCTTCAGCAGACAGTCGGAAGACCTCCCTTTGGCTTGTGATGTCGAAGAGCCGTCAAACGACCAAATACCCAAATCTTCCAGCTTTCCACTAAAATTCTCTTCGATTTTAGTTTTGCTACGTAGACCTTGAATTGGTTGGGAACCATCCAACCAAATGTACTCCAGTTTCGCTTTTGTCATGGTATTAATTAAATAATAATAGATGGCGTTGTTTTGTTGTGGTGCAAATATAATGTGAGACTGCTGTTTCTTAAAATTTTATTCTAAAAAAAATCAATAAAACGAATAAAAAGCTGATTAATAGCCAAAAATGCGAATTTTAGTTTAAAATATTATTAGAATAGTGCAAGTGTATATTTTGAATGTTATTGTATAATTAAGTGTGAAACCCTAAGAAATGGCGTTGTTATTGGTGTGTAAAATGAATAAATACTGTAAAAACAGGCAAAATAGGTTTTTGTTATTTTGATAATAGCCGGCTTCCGGATAGGATGATTCCCGGATTGTATCCGTTAAATCTTTATGTTTGTATTTTGAAAAGAACAGGATGGAATTGCCTTTATTCTATAACGCGGTACTTGCTGAAACATCCCTGGAAGGAGTGGAAGCCTACCATGCGGCCAGGTCGCTCCGGATGCAGCCGGGCAACCTGTTACTGGTTACCGACGGGTCGGGAATCAGGCAGACGGTCCGGCTGGATACGGTGTCGGAGAAGAAAGTGCGGTATACCGTGCTGGAGCAGGTTGAAACAACGCCGCGACCGTATCGGATCCACATGGCCATTGCCCCGACACGCAAGGCCGAGCGGAACGAATGGATGCTGGAAAAACTGGTGGAATTGGGCGTCGATACCATCTCCTTTATCACAGCCGGACATTCCCATTTGCAGAGTTACAACAGGGTGGTCAACCGGGAGCGGCTGGAACGGATCGCCGTAGCAGCCATGAAGCAATCGGTGCAATTCTTTTTGCCGGTAATTGAAACAGGGATTGCTTTCGACCAGTTGGTGGAAACGTGTACGACAGCAGGAAGGTTTATAGCCTACGTGCCGGAAAAAGAAACCGCCCCGCATCTGGCGGCACTGAGCCCGGGGAAGGAATCGGTTACCGTTTTAATCGGCCCTGAAGGCGATTTTACGGCTGCGGAAATCACCCGGGCCGTCCACGCAGGTTTTAAGCCTGTTTCATTGGGCGCGACACGCCTGCGGACCGAAACTGCGGCTGTTATGGGATGCCATGCCGTTCATCTGGCAAATTTGCTCTTCCGGACCGCGGCCGCAGGTAACCTTGCCTCCTGAAAATCGGATTCCGGGAGGATCTTTTCCTGAAGATGAATCAGTAAACCCTTATCTTTGTGTTTTGTTTCCAGGTACCTGTGAAGAGAACTACGCATGGCAGACACCATTCTAACAACGCTACCGAATACCCAGTTGTATTGCCCGTCAATGACCAGCTACCAGCGCCGTGAGACGGTGACAGTGACGGTCGGGGATGTTCCTATGGGTTCGGATTACCCGATCCGGGTGCAGTCGATGACTACCGTCGATACGATGGATACCCTGGGTTCTGTCGAAGAGGTGATCCGAATGGTCGATTCGGGCTGTGAATACGTCCGGATTACGGCGCCCAGTGTGAAAGAGGCGCAGAACCTGGAGAGCATCCGTAAGGAACTCAGGCGCAGGGGGGTGAACATTCCGCTGGTCGCTGATATCCATTTTACGCCCAATGCTGCCGAGCTCGCTGCACGGATCGTGGAAAAGGTGCGGGTAAATCCGGGCAATTATGCAGACCGGAAACGGTTTGAAAATATCGACTATACAGACGATTCCTACCAGGCCGAACTGGAGCGGATCCGGGCCAAATTTACCCCGTTGGTGAAAATATGCAAGGAATATGGTACCGCCATGCGTATCGGCACCAATCATGGCTCGCTTTCCGACCGGATCTTAAGCCGTTACGGCGACACGCCGCTGGGAATGGTGGAATCGGCACTGGAATTCCTGAGAATCTGTGAAGAGTTAAGCTATTACAACATCGTATTATCGATGAAATCGAGTAATACCCAGGTAATGGTCGAAGCCTATCGCTTGTTGGTACAGCGGATGGCGGAGGAGGGACTGCGACCGTATCCCCTGCATTTGGGAGTTACAGAAGCAGGGGAGGCGGAAGACGGGCGGATCAAATCAGCGGTGGGAATCGGGACCCTGCTGGAAGACGGGCTCGGCGATACCGTCAGGGTATCGCTCACGGAGCCGCCCGAAAACGAGGCGCCCGTGGCGAAGACTCTGATTGACCGTTATCATTACCGGGTGCCGCACGAGCCCATTGAGCCGATCGATACCCTGCCGGTGGACCCTTTCCGCTATACCCGCCGGCAAACAACTGAAGTGTTCAATTTCGGGGCAATTAATGTACCCCGGGTCATTGCGGATTTTTCAGGAATCGGCGTTTCCGAAACGGAAGATTTGCGCAGTATCGGTCACTTTTACCTGCCCCTTCCCGATAAATGGCGAATGAACGACCTGGGTGCAGATTTTATTTATACCGGCGCGCAGCCGGCGCCGTTTATGTTGCCCAACGGTCTCAGGGAAATAATTGATTACCCGCAATGGCTGAACCATCCTGACAAAAACAATACATTTCCCTTATTGACGCTGCCGCAATGGCTGGAAGCAGACACTGTCAGCGGGGTACTCAATTTTATAGAAGGGGATAGCCATTCGCTGACAGCGGAGGTTTGCAGGAAACTGAAATCGGTTTCCAATGCGGTGCTGATCCTGAAATCGGGGAATGCCCATGCTATGCCGGAAATACGCCGCCTGTTTTTCCGTTTATTGGAGACGGGTGTGCACCTGCCCGTAGTGGTGCGCAGGAGCTATGCCGGTGTGGTCAATGATCCGCTCATCCTGCACGCAGCGACAGACGTGGGCGGCTTGCTGATTGACGGGTTGGGGGATGGCATCCTGCTGTCGCCCGAATGGACTTCTGAACAAGGCAAACCCGAACGCCTGGAAGCAAGCGGCGGATTTAATGCCATTGCTTTCGGAGTGTTGCAGGCTGCTCGTACCCGGATGTCGAAAACCGAGTATATTTCCTGCCCGTCCTGCGGACGTACCTTGTTTGATTTACAGGAGACGACGGCGATGATCCGGAAATATACCGATCATCTCAAAGGCGTAAAAATCGGGATTATGGGTTGTATCGTAAACGGACCGGGAGAGATGGCCGATGCCGATTATGGATATGTGGGGATGGGTAAGGATAAAATAGCCCTGTACAGGGGGCAGACCGTGGTGAAGCGTTCAGTGGCGGCCAACAGGGCAGTGGAGGAGCTGATCGGGCTGATTAAGGAAGACGGGCGCTGGCTGGAACGCGAAGAGGTGTAACAAAAACAAGGTGATAATCGTTTACTAATTAACAGAGGTAATGGGAAACGCAAAAAGATACTTTCAGTTGGGCGAAGTGTTCCGCTATTTTTTCCGGGTTTTCAGAAAGCCCGATCCGGCGTATCCGACTTCTCTTAACCTCAGGACCATGCACTGGATCAACCGGATCTCAATTGTGATGTTTCTGATCGGTTTACTTATTATGATAACCAGGGCGATCATGCGATGAATCTGGAAACGCTGCGTGACTTTTGCCTGGGATTGCCCCACGTGACCGAAGGGCTCCCATTTGGTGAAAAAACATTGGTTTTTAAAGTGGCCGGAAAAATGTTTTTACTGGTATCATTAGATACCGGGATTTTAAGCTTTAATGTAAAGTGTGATCCGGAGGAAGCACTTGTGCTCCGGGACATGTATCCGGACAGGGTAAAACCGGGATATCATATGAATAAAAAACATTGGAACTCCATAGAAGCAGGGGCGTCTCTGCCGGACTCACTGCTCAGGCAATGGGTTAAAAATTCCTATGAGCTCGTTTTCAATTCATTGTCCAAAAAAACACGTGATAGTTTGCTATGATGTATGTGTTGATCGTTCCTGTCGCTTTGGTGATTTTTATCGCTTTTTCGTACGTGATCGGAAGCCGTTCGCCACTGGACAAAGAACGGAGAAAGTACCGGGCGGGAATTACGTTATTTCAAACCAGGGACTATGATGCGGCGTTTACCTGGTTTGACGCGGCGATACGGCAGGACCGTAGGTCCTGTATTCCGTATTTATACCGGGGAAAATGCCACTTGCGAAACGAAAATCTCAATTCGGCGCTGTACGACCTGACCCAGGCCCTGACCTATGACAATTCCTTGGCAGATGCCTACGTGGAGCGGGGGAGGGTGTACCTGGCTATGCATAATATCGAAAGGGCCCATGAAGATTTTGATCGGGCCTTTCTCTATTCTTTTGGGAGAGACCCTGTTGTGCTGCGCTACCGGGGAATGACCTTTCTTCAAAAACACTTGTACTTTCAGGCCGCAAAAGACCTCCGGAAGGCCGCAGAACTGGGTGACGAAGACGCCTGTCACCAGTTAATGCAGCCGCCCTTTCACGGTTTCTGGATGAACAGTACTTTCAGAGCATAGGAAAGCCCGTTCGCTTGTATCCCCCGTTTCAGGAGGTTGCTCCCTGTTCCTTTGCCAGGGCTTCGCTCATTTCTTTGTCAAGATTTTCCGTCAGGGTCTGACACAGCTCCTCAATCATCCGGGCAGCATTCTCATCGTTGGTGGCCCTTACCAGACTGTTGGCCAATCCGCTCATTACTTCTATCGCGAACCGCTTCATTTCAAAAACCTCCATGTGCTTGGTCCATAAATCAATCTTCAGGGTAGATTTATGGTAATGATCCCAAACGGCAATGGCAATGGCTTTCGTATCATTAATGCCTTCATTAGGATTATCCGTGGCATCCCAGTAAATCTTTTCAGGCACATTGTTCTTATCCAGTTCAACTGAGAAGTGTATTTCAGATTTTTTCATAATTTACGATTTACGATTTACGATTTACGATTTACGATTTTTAATTTCAAAGCTGATCCCCCCAAACAGTCCGATAGCCGATAGCTGAATTCCGATAGCCATTTCCGCTAATACCTAATCCCTAATACCTAACACCTAACAAAGATAGCAGATAAACGTTCCTGAACAGTTTGCAAAACCACTATTCCAGCAACAACAATACATCCTCCTTGGTCAGCGACTTGACAAACCCTTCCTCGGTGGTGATCAGGTTGTCGGCAAGGGCTTTCTTTTTTTGTTGCAGGGCAAGAATTTTCTCTTCCACGGTATTCCGGCTGATAAATTTGTAGGTAAACACGGTTTTGTCCTGTCCGATGCGGTGTGCCCGGTCGATGGCCTGGGCCTCTACCGCCGGGTTCCACCAGGGATCCAGGATAAATACATAATCCGCCGCCGTAAGGTTCAACCCGACGCCGCCGGCTTTGATGGAGATAAGAAATACGTTTACTGCGGCATCATTCTGAAACAAATCTACTTCCTTCTGCCGGTTTTTCGTGGCGCCATCCAGGTAGGCATAAGGGGTCGATCGAAGGTCGAGACGCTTTCTGAAAAGCGCCAGATGCTTTACAAATGAGCTGAAAATAAGTATTTTATGGTTCTCCATCAGGGCGGTGTCCAGCTTATGGAAAACGTCCCTGAACTTACCCGAATCGTCGCTGTAGGTATCGTCAATCATAACCGGATGGTTGGCCAGCTGCCGCAGCTGGCCCAGTCCCTGCAGCAGGATAAACTGCGATTTGCCCATCCCTTCCTGATCGATATGTTCCAGGATCTGGTTACGGTATTGTGCCTTTATTCTTTCATAATAAGCTTCCTGCGCCTCCGTCATGCTGCAATAGTGCAGACTTTCTATTTTTTCGGGGAGATCGGTAGCCACCTGAGATTTGTGACGGCGCAGCAAAAACGGCTTGATAATTCCGTAAAGCCCTTTCAGGGCAACCAGGTCTTTGTTCTTTTCAATCGGGTTCAGGTATTGCTTGCGAAAGAAGGAAGCACTGCCTAGCAAGCCCGGATTGGCAAAACTCATTTGAGACCAGAGATCCATGGTGCTGTTTTCCAAAGGGGTCCCCGTCAGGATCAGACGATGTTGGGTGTTGAACCGCATTACGGCCTGGGTAATAATGGAAGAAGGGTTTTTGATGGCCTGGGATTCATCCAGGATAACGTAGTGAAACCTGAAATTTTTCAGTACCTCAATGTCCAGGCGTACAATTCCGTAGGAGGTGACAATCAAATCATAATGAGCAAACTGATCAGTGGATTTATCCCTGCCGATGCCGGAATAGACCAGCACCCGCAGTTCGGGGGTGAATTTATGCGCTTCCGCCACCCAGTTGTACATCAGAGACACCGGGATGACCAGTAAGGAAGGAGTGGTTATACCCAGCTCTTTCTGAGACTGCAGCAGGGCCAGAGTCTGGACCGTTTTTCCCAGACCCATGTCGTCGGCAAGGCATCCGCCGAAATTGTAATCATTTAAAAAGCGCAGCCAGTCGTAGCCGGCTTGCTGATAAGGACGGAGTATCCCGTTAAAATGCCGGGGCAGCTCGTAGTGGTCGATCTTGTCGAATGCCCGCAGTTTTTCCAGGCGACGGTTCATGACAACCGAGGCCAAGCTCTCTTTTTCCAGCCCCAGGACCAGTGACAGGTGATGCTTACGGAGTTTTCCGCCCGACTGATCTTCCTTCTCCATTAAGTTCAGCAATTCGGAATATTCCGTAAACCAATGCTTGGGGATAATCGCTATTTCTCCGTTAGGCAACACAAATTCGGTTTTGTGCTGGAGGATTTGCCTCCGGAGTTTGACAAATGGAATCGTATAGGGCCCGAACTGTACGGTAATATGGATATCGAACCAGTCGGTAGCTTCGTTTTCCCGGATCGTTACTTCAAAAACAGAACTCCCTAAATGGTACTGCTGTTTATTGTTTTTGTTTTGCCGGATTTCGATGCCATGCGCTGCCAGATGGTCGCTGTTTTCGTGGAGCCATGAAAAAAAAGCGGCTCTCGGGAGGGTTGTACCCGAACCGATGTTCAGTTCCCATTTTTTCAGGAGGATCATCAGCTGTTTTTCATACGGAAGGTCCCTGCGTATTTTCAGGAATGAGTACGTATCGCCTTGCTTTTTAAGGCTGACATACCAGGGAGCCGCGAAGCTGTCAAATTTAAAAGAACGGGAACCGTATTCGAAAATGAGCTCCAGGAGCAGAAGGGGCCCGGTTTCAGA
The DNA here is from genome assembly GCA_040394475.1 of Telluribacter humicola. Taxonomy (GTDB): domain Bacteria; phylum Bacteroidota; class Bacteroidia; order Cytophagales; family Spirosomataceae; genus JBEBSD01. Next base: position 43,878 of record JBEBSD010000046.1, read on the forward strand.
CAGGACGGGCGGGTTAAATAAATCGGTTTGGCCTGCTTCCGCTACTTGCGTGAGCAGCAGGGCAGCGGTTGCCGGAAGCACTTCCTTCCGTATTTCATACCCTTTGGCAATGACATCGTGAGAAGCCAGGAGGGGAAGCACAAATTTCTCCAAATAGGCTTCTTCCATTTTCCGGGGTATGGGGATGAATCTTTTTCCAAAAAACGGCTTTAGCTTTTTCCCGTCCAGCATGCCCTCGAAATGGTACAGCGTCTCATCCACCAGCAGCCAGGCAGGAAATTCGCAGATCAGCAGGGCATTTTTATGCAGAAACTCTACTTTGGTATTTTCATAACGGATCGTAGGGAAATAGTGAGTGTTTTCGTCATTTCGGAATAAATGAAACAGCACGGTGGCAGTCCCCGGCTTCCGGTCAATCGGCTTCCAGGCGGGATTCCCGTCCCTGCCCGAAATATAGAGCTGTTTACCTTCCGATTTGCCCAGTATCCGGGCGTTCAGCCGGTCGAGGTAGTCCGACAGCGCCTCCCGGACAAGCTTGTCTCCTTTTTCAGGATCCATCAGCCGGATGAAGAAATCGGCCGGAGGTTGCTTCTTGGTATTGAACTTCTTTAACAGAACGTCTTTCTGGCAGGCATCGATGAGCTTAACCAGCTCGTAATCGGTTTCGTCCAGCCCGGAAGCAAATTCCCGTACATTTTTAGAGGAAATATTCTGGTACAGCAAAGACGGTTTTCCCTGACTATCCAGCTGAACGATATAGGATTGAAAGAGGTACCCGAAATTTTCGAATTGGTACAAGGAATAAATGATCTGAAAAGGATCGTGGGGTGAAACGTTCATGCAACTAACGGGAACAAAAAATTAATCGGCTTCAAATATATCTGAAAACCCGTAATTCCCCAATAAATACAGATATCGAATCCAACGATACTTCCGTTACTGCCGAAAGTATACGCCGGTACCAGGGGCGAAAGCAGGTCAGGGTTGTCCCGGATCGGGGGCGGAAGCGCTGTTTTTGAGATCAACGGGGTGAGGAATGCTCATTTCTATTCCTGCTTCTTTACAAAGATCCTGGATATGCTGGTGCAGCTCGGAATGGATATGAAACATCCGCTCCGGCTTATGAGTATAGGTATTAACCTGGTAAACAGCATAAAAATCGTTGAGGGCTACCTGGAAGATAAACGGCTCCCTGGTTGCGTCGACATCTGTGGTGATCAATGCTGCCCGGGTGAGCAGAGAATGCACCTGTTGCCACGGAATGCTGTAGATAAACGAAGCTTTGGCGCTGATGACCAGTCCCTTTTCAGCCGATGAAGAGCTGTAATTAATGGTATGCCCGGCAAGAATCGCACTGTTGGGGACCGTCACATCTTCATTATTAATGGTGCGGATACGGGTTACCAGGAACGTTTTTTCGACAACGACTCCTGTTATTTCCCCGATCCTGATCCAATCCCCGGTACGGAACGGCCTCATGTAAGTGATGACAAATCCGGCTACCGTATTGGCAATTGCCGAAGAAGACCCGATCGAAAAGAGGATGCCCAGGAAAACAGAGACTCCTTTAAAGGCGATGGAATCGGAGCCGGGCAGGTAAGGGAAAATCAGCACAAAAATAAAAGCGTACCAGAGAAACCGGATAATCCGGTAGGTAGGACGAGCCCATTCTTTGTGAAAGCCATTGATTTGCAGAATGCCCCGTTCGATCTCAAGCGAGAAATAGCGGAACAGCCGGGACGTATACCGGGCAATGGTTACGATAATGGCAATCGTAAACAGATTGGGTAAATAATGATAGAGTGCCGAAGCGATATTAAGCAGCGGCGTACGGATCCAGTGCGTGAGGGTGTCGGTCCAGTTATTAGTAGCAGGAAAGAGGCTGAAGACCATTGAAAGCGTTATATAGACGAGCAGAATGAACAGGATACCCCGGAGTATCCGGAACATTTTCATGAGGTAGGTCCAGATCTGCTCGTTCGTCAGCAGCTGGTAATTGCTGATTTTGATGCCTTTCTGAAAGTATCCGGTCGCGCGGAGGAGGAGGAGCTTGATTTTTTCACTCACAAATCGCAACCCCAGAAAGACGCCGAATGCAACCAGGAGCACGAAAGCCGCTTTTGCAATACGCTTTGAAAAGTTCTGCAGGCTGTACAATTCGCGATACTCCAGGATTCTTTGCCGGATCTGCTGTGTGCGCTGCGTGGTAAGGCTGTCTAATGACTGGTTGGCCCACAGGGCATCTGTTTCGTTAAAACTGGTTATAATCCGGTTTCCGTAATACAGGTTAATGAAACTGTTCCGGCTTTCCGTGCGCAGCGAATCAGGTATGAAAAAGGCCTGTTCGTAGAGTTTATCCAATTGTAATGAGGCGCTATTGGCCCGGGTAGCCGGCGAAAAAGGGCCTAATGAGGCATAAAAATAAAACAGGGTATCTTGCAGCAGGCAAACCGGGGCTCCCGTTGTCTTTGCCCGCAGCGAGTCGATCGAAGCAATCTGATGCGCGAGCCGCAGCGAGTCCTTGGCCTGAATTTCGGCCAGTTCATTGCGCAGAATCGTGGCAGTACCGGAGGAACGCTTCAGGGATTGCAGCTCTTCCGTTAAAACGACCGAACGGATGGAGTCGCGCAGGCGCTGGGCCTCACTTTTTTGCAGCAGCTCCTGCATGAGCAGCAGCGAAGAATCGTTTCCGGTCAGCGGTTTTCGCAGCTGCCCGGTTTGAGCGGACAGGAGGGTGGGCAAAGAGGCGGCGGACACCAGCAGAAAAAGAGAGAAGTATCGCTGAAAAAATAACATAGTTCGAAAGCTTGATGCGCGAAATATAGTGAAATTCGGGAAACCCCGGAATCTGATCTGAATTTTCAGGTTTTGTTTTCGCTCCCCGGAGGCGACTTGTAAGTGGTTTAAAATCAGTAAGATGAAATATTTTCCGGACCGTAGGAAGCGGGGCTTGGTACTATTTCGATATGCTGGATGACCAGGGGCCAGCGGTAATTTGCTAGCTGTAAGAGGCTTAACAAAACTTAATATTTGCTTAATCTGAAACAATAGTTAGATTATTTAAAGGGTGGAAAAAAAGATCGGAAACAAGGTTGTTTTTTTACCCGGAAAGTCGTTATTTCAAAAAATAAATGGCTGGTCATCCGGCCTCTTGAAAAGGTATAAGATCACAAAAAATAGAACCACCTATAATCTCCCATGCCAATGTATGTTATAAAGCGTGACGGTCGCAGAGAGTCCGTTAAATTCGATAAAATCACTGCAAGGATCGAAAAACTTTGTTACGGACTGGATGCTGATTTTTTACAACCCATAGAGGTTTCCAAAAAAGTAGTGGCCGGAATCTACGACGGCGTCACCACGGCCGAATTGGATAACCTGGCTGCCGAGACTGCGGCGTCGATGACGACCCGTCACCCGGATTATGCGATTCTGGCAGCCCGGGTAGCCGTCTCGAACCTGCATAAGAATACCCTGAAGTCTTTTTCTGCTACCATGAAAAGACTTTACACCTATGTGGACCCGAAGACAGGGGAAAATGCTTCCCTGCTTTCGAAGGAAGTGTACGAGGTGATCCGCCAGCATGCGGCGCTGCTGGATTCCACTATTATTTACGATCGGGATTATGGCTATGATTATTTCGGCTATAAAACACTTGAGAAATCCTACCTGCTTAAAGTAGACGGTAAGATCGCCGAGCGTCCGCAGCATATGCTGATGCGTGTGGCGGTGGGAATCCATCAGAAAGATATACAGTCGGCGATTGAGACGTATCACTTGCTTTCGGAAAGATGGTTTACACACGCCACGCCGACCCTGTTCAATGCCGGAACACCGAAGCCCCAGATGTCTTCGTGCTTTCTGCTGACGATGAAGAAAGACAGTATTGACGGAATATACGATACCCTGAAGTCCTGCGCCTTAATTTCGCAATCGGCAGGAGGGATCGGGTTGTCCATTCACAACATACGGGCCACCGGTTCCTATATTAAAGGGACAAACGGTACTTCCAACGGGATTGTTCCGATGCTTCGGGTATTTAACGACACTGCCCGGTATGTGGATCAGGGCGGAGGAAAACGGAAGGGCTCGTTTGCCATTTACCTGGAACCCTGGCATGCCGATATTTTCGAATTCCTGGACTTGCGTAAAAACCACGGGAAGGAAGAAATGCGGGCAAGGGATCTCTTTTTTGCCTTATGGATTCCCGACTTGTTTATGAAACGGGTAGAGGCAAATGATACCTGGTCGCTGCTTTGTCCGCACGAATGTCCGGGATTGTCAGATACCCACGGCGAAGCCTTTGAAAAGCTATACGAGCAGTACGAACGGGAAGGCAAGGCCCGTAAGACGATCAAAGCGCAGGATCTTTGGTTTGCCGTCATGGAATCACAGATTGAGACAGGAACTCCTTACATGCTGTATAAGGACCATGCCAACGGGAAGTCGAATCAAAAAAACCTGGGCACGATCAAGTCCTCTAACCTGTGTACCGAAATCATTGAATATACGGCACCGGATGAGGTAGCCGTCTGTAACCTGGCTTCCATAGCATTGCCCAAGTTTGTAGAAACCGGTTCGGACGGGTTCCGCCGGTTCGATCATGCAAAACTGTATGAGATTACCAAGGTAATTACCAGGAACCTGAATAAGATCATTGACCTGAATTATTATCCCGTTCCGGAAGCAGAACGCAGCAATAAACGCCATCGGCCTATAGGGATTGGTGTGCAGGGACTTGCAGATGCGTTTTGCCTTTTGAAGATGCCGTTCGAGTCGGATGAGGCCCGCCGGCTGAACAGGGAGATTCATGAAACGATTTATTTCGGTGCCATGGAGGCGTCGATGGAGCTTTCAAAAGCAGACGGACCGTATGAAACCTGGGCGGGCAGCCCGGTCTCACAAGGGATTTTCCAGTTTGATATGTGGGGAGTAAAGCCGGACAGCAACCGGTGGGATTGGGAGGTACTTCGTAAGCAGGTCGTTAAATACGGCGTGCGCAACTCTTTGTTGCTGGCGCCGATGCCCACAGCCTCTACCAGTCAGATTTTGGGGAATAACGAATGTTTTGAACCTTTCACTTCCAATATTTATGTCCGGCGCGTACTGTCCGGCGAATTTGTGGTGGTTAATAAGTACCTGTTAAAGGACTTGATTCAACTGGGGCTTTGGAGTGAGGAGATGAAGAATATGCTGATCCTGGCCAACGGTTCCGTACAAAATATTCCCAGCATTCCGCAGTACATCAAAGATCTGTATAAAACAGCATGGGAGATTAAGCAACGTGTACTGCTGGATATGTCGGCAGAACGGGGGGCCTATATTTGTCAGTCACAGTCCCTCAATATCTTCATGGAGGAACCGAATTTCGGAAAACTGACCTCTATGCACTTCCATGCATGGAAGAAAGGCCTGAAAACCGGGATGTATTACCTGCGTACGCGACCGGCAGCAGATCCGGTTAAGTTTACGACTTCGACGCTACAGAAGCAGGCAGAGCCGCAGATCGAAGCCGTTATCAGTACGGTAGCGGTAGCAGAAAAGGCGTTGGATTATGAAAAATATGCAGCCGATCACACCTCGCAACTTCCGGAGCGGGATCCGCGGTCCGATATGCAGTGCTCGTTGGATAACCCGGAAGGCTGCGAAGCCTGCGGTTCCTGACGGACGCTAAGAGTCCCTCTGCCATTAAAAAGCCCTTGCAGCACTGCAAGGGCTTTTTAATGGTTATCCTGTTGTTTTTTAGATAGTAGCATTCTAGGAAAGAC
>JBEBSD010000047.1:0-49468 GCA_040394475.1 Telluribacter humicola
GGTCAGGAGACCGATGACGCCTGCAAGTAGTCCCCAGACTACTTGCAACTGGGGAGGCAGGAATATGTCCTTTTATCCACGTATTACCGTGTTCACCCCGGACAGCCGACAGACTATCCCCTCCTGCGTGGTGTACGAAACCGGATGCAGGGGGAATGACAAAAGTGCCCGTCCGGTTTTCCGTATGCACTGCCCGGGTAATACCGAAAAGGAAAACCAGGCAAATAAAATAGGCTTTCCCGGCCAAAAGGTGCATCTGGGTTTCGTGTTGATAGGCTCCTGAAAAACTACCCTAAATAACTTAAAAAACCCTGTTTTTAAAAAAAACCTACACGAAAAATATAGGTTCGGTCAGGTTTGCTGTCCCTAATATTTCGCACACGAAACCGGTATTCTTAGATATTTTCTTAACTTAACGCTATGATAAAACGACACCTATCCCTACTGCCGCTGTCTTTGTGCCTTGCTATTCTCCTGATAGCGTCTTCGGTACCGGCTCAGCTTTCATTTACAAAGACTAACTGTCCTGCAGGCATTTATCCCCATATGGTATCGATAGCCGATTTTAATGGTGACGGACATGATGATCTGGCGGTAACTAACAATTACTGGGATGAACAATCCGCCAAAGGCGTAACCATCCTCCTCAACGACGGAAGCGGCGACTACGGAGCGCCCGTGACATACCCTACAGGCGAATCGGCAGACGATCTGCACGTCGGCGATTTGAACGGCGATGGTCACCCGGATGTAGCGGTGGTATCCAGGATAGAATCGAAGCTGACCCTGTTACTGAACGACGGGCACGGAGCTTTCACGATTACAGACGATTATGATATACCGGGCTCCGACATTGGTGTCCGCATCGCCGACTTCGACGGTGACGGCAAGCCCGATGTAGTCACTGGTGGTGTGGTCGTTATGATCAATAACGGCGACGGTACACTTGCCGACGGTGTTGACTACGATGCCGGAAGCATGCGACGATTAGAGGTTGGCGATGTAAACAATGATGGCTATCCCGACATTGCGGTAACCAACCGCGGCGCCAACAGCGTATCCTTGCTACTCAATAATGGAGATGGCACCTTCGCCCCTAAAGCAGTCTACCCGACGGGGGCATTCGCTAACCACGTGATTATCGATGACCTCGACGGCGATGGGTGGAAAGACCTGGCCGTTACCAACCGCAACGACAATACGGTCTCTGTATTACGCAATAATGGTAATGGTACTTTTGCCGCGCAGGTAGTTTACCCGATGAGCGCCAGCCCGGACGTCCTGGCAGTGGGAGACCTCGACGGAGACAGTTATGCCGACCTGGTTGTGGTGGATGAAAGCTTTAACGGGGGTATTACGGTATTGCTGAATAACGGCAACGGCACATTCAGGCCTGGAACAACTTTGGGAGGTGGAGAGGGTAGCCGCGTAGGGGTTGATATAGCAGACATAAACGGTGATGGCCGGAATGATATTGTCGCCAGCCTGGCAGGATTAAATATGGTATCCGTATTCCTGAACACGTCGGAGCTGCCGGTTACCCTTACAGCGTTTCAGGCGATAGCTCATGAGCAATCGGCGTTGCTTACCTGGTCTACGAGTGAAGAAGTGAACTTTTCCCATTTTGAAATACAGCGTAGCGCTGACGGCAGGCTATGGCAGCGCGTCGGAGAAGTCGCCGCCGCCGGGCTGGGCGACGCCCCCCTCGCTTATCGGTACAGCGACGTGCAGCCCCTGCCCGGCCTGTCTTACTATCGCCTGAAAATGATCGACCTTGACGGAACGTATGTCTACAGCGATATCCGGTCGGTGGTTTCCCGGGCTGCTCCGGCGCTCCATCTCGAAGTATATCCCAACCCCGCCTCCGACCGGGTGTCGCTGACGACCTCCGGCGCCGTTTCAGAAATACGGCTTCGTGACCTGTCCGGACGCCTGCTGCGAAAGATCTCATCCTATGAAAAAGAAAAAGGCATCCCGGTGTCGGGCCTGGGTGCGGGAGTGGTCCTGGTAGAAGTCAGGTATGCCGACGGTACGGTAAAGGTCGGCAGGGTAGTGACCGCACGATAGCTTTTTCCGTATCAGGCAGCAGCTCTTCCCTCCATGTCTTAAGATTTTTGAATTCTTGGGTGCAAACTCATCCGACATTTATCTTTTAATTTGCCGCGAATTCCCGTAAGGTTCGGCAAATTCCCCAAGCGGCAAGCCTGGACATATTTGCAAATATAATCGGCAAGGCAGATTCATCTTTGTCGTCTGCATAACGCATTGACACCCTGACCAAATCAAAGCCAATGTGTGCTAAGTTTCTGCTTCCTTCTATGCCATATAGCATTATTTTCTCCAGCGTACTTTGCAGATCGTCCTTTTCAGGAACACTGTACTTGTCCGCATAAGTATTGAATATTTTCTGTCCGACCGGGTGTATCGCTACTGCGTGGAGCTCAAGGACCTCGGGATAATTCCCGGCCGGTGTTTTATATTTCTCAGTCTCTTCTGCGTAAATGTAATCGATTAGTTGGGTGATTGTTTCATGGTTGGTTGCCGACGGATCAGCGGTAGTATGTGCCAGACAAGCAATCCAGAAGTTTGCTTTTACATAATCTCTTTCACGCAAAAAGCGGACTAATTCTAAAAATGTAAGCGCTCTGTTTTTATCAGAAAGCAAGTCCAGGCGGGATTTTGGGAGTATCGATATTGCTCTTCCCCTCTCGGAATAGCGGCAGGGGAAGTAGCGTATAACGATCATAATCGTTTTAGTCACGCTTTAAAAATGCTGTCCATCTTTTCTTTGATCGTTAAGAGTCTGGCACGATCGCCTCCCCGTACCTCCGCCGAAGCCCAACCGGAATATCCGATTTTCGAGAGTGCCTTATTCACCTCCGGCCAGTTGCAGTCTCCTTCCAATAATTCTACCTGAAATCCTTTGCCAACTCCTTCGTTTTTCATTTTGGATAGGCTGTATTCTTTAATATCTAACTTCATAATTCGTCTGTCCAGAACTTCAATCCAGTGCACGGGCCATCCGTAGCGCAAGATATTTCCTACATCGAAATACCATCCGATCAATGGATGGTTAAATTCATCCACATAGTGAGCCGCTTCGAGGGGGCTCAGGAGAAAGTTGTTCCAGACATTTTCGAACGCGACCCGAACGCCCGTTTCCTCCATCACCGGAATCAATGCCTTTATTTCGGCGATGGACCGATCCCATGCTTCCTGATAAGAAATCTCCGCATTAACCACTCCGGGAACAAGCAATACCGTGGTTCCTCCATATTGCTTTGTATCTCTTAAAGCCTTTTTCATCGAGTCGGAGCAGCTCTTTCTTCTGGCTGGATCAGGGTCGGAGAAAGGGAAACTCCAATGTAGCGAATTGACTGTCCCCGGGAGCTCGAGGCCCGTTTTGTCTCGTGCCTCCAGGATTTCTTTCATGGGCAGTTCGTTGGGTGAATCCAGTTCCACGCCATCGAAGCCGATGTCTTTCAGAAGCTTGAATTTGTCAAGGATCGAAAGTTTCTCCCGGACCATTCCCCATTTAAGGCTTTTTTTGATCATTGGTGGCGCCATGTTTTCATGCGCATTGCCGTCAGAAACTGTTAAGGCAACAGCTGCAGCTGCCAATGTGTTGGTTTTGATAAATTCCCGTCTGTTCATAAGAGAAATACCTGCCATTTTTCGATCGAAGGAGTCTACCGACTGGCAAATGTTTTTGTAGGTGAAAAAAGTTAGACTCAGTTAAAAGCGGTAAAACCAGGAAGCGCCACTTCGGGCGCCGGTGCCGGAGTATCCCAGGTATAGGCTTCCGGACTTAGTTTTTCGGTGGAATTAAGGGCTTGCTCCCACGTTATCTTCTTTCCAGTATAGGCAGCCATACGCCCCATAATGGCCAGTAATGTGCTGTTGGTCATCCATTCGCCGTCGTTCATCGCCTTTCCGCCACGTATGGAAGCGAATAATTCGTTGTGCTCAGTCTGGTACATACTGTTGGCAGGCCCGCTGTACTTCCAGCTATTGGTGCCGTAAATTTCATGAACTCTTTTTGAACAATCGACCATCGCACGGCCTTGGGTGCCCAGGCTTTCGACCAGGTAAGAAGTATCGGTGTTGGCTTGCTGGCGGGAGAAGTGGAAGCCCTTTTTGCCATCGGGATATTCATAGGTAATGGCAAAATGATCGTAGATGTGGCCAAACAAAGGATCTTTACGAACCTGGCGGCCCCCGGTACCAATTGCACTGACCGGCAATCTGTCTCCAAATGCCCAGGACATCATATCAATACTGTGAACGGCCTGTTCTACTATATGATCTCCCCCCAGCCAGGTATAGTATATCCAGTTGCGAAGCTGAAATTCCATATCTGTCCAGCCTTTTTCGCGAGGATAAGACCAGAGTAACCCGGTATTATAGGTATTATAAATCGTATGGACATCGCCTATTGCTCCATCGAGAATCTTGTCAAAACTCGCCCGCTTCGGTTCGTCATAACGCCAGCAGAAACCCGAAACTAAAGAAAGGTTTTTTTGCTTCGCCTGCCTTGTTGCTTCCAGTACTTTTCTGACACCCGGGGCATCCACTGCTACCGGTTTTTCACAAAAAACATGCTTGCCTGCTTTAACAGCAGCGGCGAGATGCTCCGGACGGAAATGCGGCGGAGTGGCCAGCAACACGACGTCCACACCTGAGTCGATGACCTTCTGATAAGCGTCAAATCCTAAAAACTTGTGACCGTCATCTACTTTTACTTTGTTGCCGTGGACCTTTTTCAGGCTGCTGAGTGAAGTCTCCAATTTGTCGCTGAAAACATCACCTACCGCATGTAAAATAACGTTAGGATCAGCGTTTAAGGCCTGCTTAGCGGCTCCTGAACCACGACCACCACAGCCTACCAGGCCTACTTTTAAGGTCTCGCTGTTCACTCTGCCGAACGATTTTTGGGGTACGATAATGGAAGGAAAGCTCTTCGTTGCCAATGCAATGCCGGTAAGTTTCAAAATATCTCTACGTGAAGTTGTCATATTAAAAAAATCGATTGGTGTTAGTGTATTTTCAGAAATGAGTTCGCTACTTTCAGTCAATCGCAACTCAGGAAGCGTCTTATAATTCAAGTCGGGTGGGGGATAATCTAACGACCTTCATCCGGTAAATCTAGTTGGACAATAAGATCTTCAAAAGTGTCGCTGTGTACATTGTTGATGTGAACTTCGAGCGTTTTCATTTCACGTGGTATCGTAAACAGCGTAACTCCGCCTGGAGAAATTCGATAAGCTCTCTCATTGATAATAACCGAAAACTGGAGGTCGCTTACATTGGTTAATGAGTATTTTCCGGGAGAAATATTGTTAATTTGAATACACGCCTTGAAAAGGTCTTCCAGAAGATTTCTATCTCCGGCTAGCTGATGATCGAAATATGCCAGTGTTCTGCCGGCATCAATAGCTTCTCGAATCCCCTCATAGCTCTTGTCTTTGGAAAAAACAAGAGTCATGGGTGGGTAAACTTTTTGATTTTCTTTATATTTATTTAGTTCATATTCTGAAAATACCGAACCATGAATATCTGTATTCGCAAAGACGGTGAGTTTTTTTTCTCTGCTCCAGGCAAGTGCTTTTGGGTAGAAGTATTTATAGTTAAATACTTCTATGCCGTGAATCATACCCTTTGAGAGTAATCGCGCTTGAAAATCATTTATTACACAAGAATCCAGCGCACCATGCCCCGGGTGATTCAAGGTTATAAATGCGCCTTGCCTGAGCGCTTCCTGGATGGAAAGGAAGGGGTCGTCATTACTTATTGGAGAGGCATCTTTAATAAATAGCGCGTTGAAATGGCCGATGTCTTTTACATCTTTTGATATTTCAACACCCTTTATAAGTAAAAGTCCTAATTCATCTGCCTTTTTCACTGCGACTTCATACGAATCGTTAAGACTGGTATTTAAGAACATTTTACGCCGATATTCAATATGATCGGTAATAGAAATGACATCCAATCCAGCCCGCCATGCTTCTTCAACGCGCGTGGTCGGCCATAGAAAACCATCCGAAAACACTGTATGGGTATGGAAGTCACATTTTAATATAGTGTAGTGATCGACGTTTGGTATCCTTATTTCAATTCGTTCAGAAAATGAGTTTGAATAAAAGTTCTGCCGTTCCGATGGGTCAATTAACTTATCTTGTGCATGTAGTATAGTGGCAGCGCAAAAAAAAAGGGTAAATAAAGTAGTATTCAAATTTTTCATAATTCCATTCGGTTAATTTTATGTTTGCAGGGCGTTCAGAGAATTAATAGACCATTTCCAGCTCGGCCCAAACAGGGTAATGATTGGATAGTGGCTTGTGGAGCTTCAGTACTCCACCGTTCGTAACGCGTACATTGTTTCCTTTGTAATAGATATGGTCTATCACGCCGGAATTAACGTGGTCCTTCAGGATATCATGTGTTTTGATTTCTGAGAGATTGATATTGATACTATCCCATACGGGTTTAAATCCTGCCTTTCTGAGGATCTTGTCACCCGGTCCTCCCAACTTTTCGTTATAATCGCCCATGGCAATCAGGACCTCCGATTGATTATTTATAATGACGGGGGAATCGATCATTCGTTGTTTATTCTCTGGAATACCCGGAACATGGAGCGCAAGCGCTGTTACAGCAATACCTGAAATCTTCAGGTCCGCGTGGACGGCGCTGCCTCCTTTCCAGCACTCTGCTGAAGGAAGGGCGATCTCTCCTTTTTTGCTCATCGGCAAGTGACTCAGAATTGCCTTGAATTTGCGGTCATCCAAACCTGAACCAATAGTACCCGTAAATGCCTTCCATACCCGGGAGCTGCGTCCCTGTCGTTCCAGAAGATTCAGAGCCTGAACGAGGTCACCCGAGGTAGGATAGCCTGCTTTTGCAGGAATCTCCTCGATGGCAATTATATCCAAGTTCAGCGGGTGGAATACTTCCGCAATTTCTTTTGGAGATCCTTTGTCAAAAAACTCAATATTCCAGGCGGCCACGCGGATCGTCACAGTAGATTGTGCAAGTGAAGGTTTTACGGATAATTGGAAGATGACAGACATCAAGGTCGCCAGCTGCATAAAAATTGTATTCCTGATCATATTTATTTTATCGTTTTTGAGAGCCGCCAATTTTGCTGATATAGACATACTGGGCGGATATTTCCTGCGCGGAACCTCGCCCGAAACCGGCTTCCAGATTCAGCTCTCCCGATGAAAGGTATGCCTCAAAGGTTGCCGTTTTGGTAAGCAGATTCCCTTGCACCTGAACGGGCTGGCCGTTGATTTTGAAAAAGGCGTAACCGTACTTTTCGAATCTCGGCCGGAGCCTGTCCGGAGCTTCCCTGGGGAGCTGGCGAACCTCTATCCTGTATTTCCCCGAAGACTCCACACGTAATTTCCAGGAGCCCGACCTTACATTGCTTTCCTTTTCGGCGAGCCGATGATTCCAGGCCGGATAGGAATCGTCATCGGGAAAGATATCCATGCTCGTTAACTTGGTCTCGCCGGAATCTGTAATTACAATCCGGTTAAACCGGTCAGGAGGATTGAGGCTGATCACTTCCTGCCACCATTTTTCATAGGCTTGTTTCAGCTTCTCTACAATGCCGGGATAAGCAGAAGATACATTCATACGTTGTTCCGGGTCGGTTTTTAAGTTAAAAAGCGCTTCACCGACCAGGCGCCAGGAATCCATCATTACAGAGAAGTCTTTGTACTTCTGCAAGTATCTTCCCCGTTGTACATCCGCGATATAGATTTTTTCTGCATTCGGCAGGGTTCCCTTTAAATAGGGTACCAGGCTTTCTCCATCCCATTCCGGATGGGACGCTGATATACCGGCCAACTCAAGGAGGGTTGGCAGAATATCCATGCAGGAGCTCAGGTGGATGATGTCTTTCCCTCCCTGGAGCTTATCACGATACCTTATAAAAAAAGGGACCCTGTGTCCGCCTTCGTAAGGCTGCCCCTTTGCTCCGCGCATACCGGCATTGAATCCTTTCGTTACAAACCCGTTTTTGTCGATATGGATGCCTGCGCCGTTAGCCGTGCCGTTGTCAGATGTAAACAGAATGATTGTGTTATCTGCAATATTCAGTTCATCCAGCTTGTCCAACAGTTTTCCCAGGTTTTGGTCAATATTATCGACCATGGCATGATAGTCCGGATCAACCAGGTTTGGTTGGTTACGAAACCTGACCACGTTTCTTTCAGGTGCCAGGTGAGGTTTATGTGCCGCGTTGAACGAAAGGTAACAGAAGAAGGGCTGCTTTTCTAAGGCATGGGCTTCTATATACTGAAGCGCTTCTTCGGTCCATATATCGGTGCAATAGCCGCCGAATTTCTCGGGAACGCCATTGCGGTAGTAGGTATCATCGAAATAGTCATTTCCCCAATAGTCGGGAGACTCACCTATACCACTGCCTCCATGAATAAGTACCTGCTGAAATCCTCTGTCCTGGGGGCGCATCGGGTAATTGTCTCCCAGACTCCATTTTCCGAAAATAGCCGTGGCGTAACCGTTTCGGGTCAGGATCTCAGGAAGTGTCGGAACTCCTTCCCTTACAAACGATCTGCCGATAATCGTATGCCAGGTCCCGGTTTTATTATAATGTCGGCCGGTCATAAGCGCAGCTCGGGAGGGAGAGCAGGTCGTTCCGCTATGGTAGTTGGTTAGCCGTACACATTGGCGGTAGAGGCGGTCGGTGTGAGGTGTGCTTACGAAAGGATTTCCGAGACAACTGAAATTACCATATCCTACGTCATCCATCACTATAAACAGAATGTTGGGCTTAGGGGAGGCTGCTATTTCGAGCGGAAACAGCAGGAAACAGCAGCCGATACTTACCGATTTTAAATATTTTAACATTTTTACGTTACCACCCGGGGTTTTGCGGACCAAAGTCCGGGTTCGCAGCAATTTCACTTGCTGAAACCGGGTAGAGCAGATATTTAGAGTTCCAGGGAGGCATGCCACCGGGGATTACCCGACCACCGTCCCATCTGTTTTGAGCAGCGTTAAATACTGGCAAGCCTGTGGGAATAGACTTAATATATTCGTTTAAAATATATTCCATCATGGTCCGTTTGTTGTCGCTGTAGCGCATACGTACAGAATCAAACCATCGATGGCCTTCTCCTACTAGTTCAAGGCCTCTTTCGTCAAATATTTTCATTCGGAATTCTTCTTTCGACAGGCCTGGAGACAAATCCAACGGGACGGTTCTGGATATACCATTTGCCTTTCGAGCTCTCTCTCTTAATTTGTTAAAGGCTTCATAAGCTATCGCTGTTGGGCCGTTGAGTTCATTTTCTGCTTCAGCTTTGATGAGATAAATTTCAGAAAGCCTCAAGTAAAAGAGATCATTTTCATGATTTTGAGTGTCAAATCCCTTAGGGTCTTTGTACTTGTTCAGATAAGGCTCCGTCGTTACCTGTTCTCCGGATGTCAACGACGTCCGGACAGTTGGATATGCTATCCGGTAGGAACCTTCGACACCATTGTTGATCCATTTAGTTAAAAAGGATACATCCGCGCGGTAATCGCCTTCGTAGTCGCCTGTTGAGCATTTGTCATAGAACCAGGGTTGAATGCGTAACTGGGCTGTACCTGTGCCGTTCGGTGCATTTCCTGTAACCCCATGAAGTGTTGTAGGCATAGAAAATGTAGCAAATTGCGAACCTCTTGAACCAGTTCCGCTCGTAGTAGGGTCACGTGTAAACCGAACGCCCAGAATCACCTCCCGATAGGCGTCGTTTTCCCGCTCAACGTCCCATAGATGTGCGTAGTCCGGGATTAAACTATACTCGCCCGACTCGATTAGAAGATCAGCAAACTCTTTGGCCAGTTCGTAGTGTTCCCTAGCTTTTGATGGATTATTCTGGAGATCAAGATAATTGGCATAGGTAAGGTGGGCAAGGGCCAGCATCCCCTGAGCAGCACCTTTCGTTGCACGGCCGATTTCTGATACGGCTATCTGACTAAATGGGATACAAAGCTCGACAGCCTTCTTCAAATCGTCGAAAATAAGGTTGTACGTATCTTCTACAGAGTTACGTGGTAGAGCGAATACAGTAGTACTTCCGTTGGAACCTTCTGTTCGTAGCGGTACCCCTCCAAATAATCGTACGAGATCGAAATACATCCAGCCTCTTAAAAAATATAATTCTCCTTTTACTCTTGAATTGAAGCTTTCATCTATTTCCAAGTTCTCCATAGCCTCCCGGAGCTTGTTCACATTGTTGATTACGCGATAAGAAGCCCTCCATTTGTTGACAATTCCGGCTGACGCAGCAGTATAGGTTTTGTCAGAAATTTCAGCGCGGGTCGAATAGCCT
The DNA here is from genome assembly GCA_040394475.1 of Telluribacter humicola. Taxonomy (GTDB): domain Bacteria; phylum Bacteroidota; class Bacteroidia; order Cytophagales; family Spirosomataceae; genus JBEBSD01. The sequence goes on from JBEBSD010000047.1 coordinate 10,347, forward strand.
ACAATGTCATCAGCCCCATAGAAGTAGATTTGATTACCTCTATCCTTAAAAAGGTCGCCGCTACTTAGTCCTGCATAGACACCATTAAGCATAAACTGTACGTCCGATTGGCTCTGCAGAAACGTTTCGGACATAGGTGTGTCATAAATTGTTTCTGAAAGATCACATGCTGAAAGGATTACCAAGCCGGTAATTATTAAGACGATGTTAACGTGCTTTTTCATCAGTTTTGAATATTAAAGGTATTAGACTCAAAAAGCTGCATTTATACCCATCGAATAGACCTTCATTTGCGGGATGCTGCCGTAGTCTACACCAGGGGTTGTTGCATTTTGACCTTTACTATTTATCTCGGGGTCGTATCCTGTATACTTCGTAAAGGTAATCAGATTGGTGGCAGACAGAAAGAGTTTGAATGTGCGGATAAACTCTACCTTCTTTACTGGTAGCTCGTAACCTATGATGAGATTTTTCAGTCTCACATAAGAACCATCCTCCACAATGAAATTTGTAAATCGATTTTGAAAGTTGGTCCCTGTTAAAGTCGCCTTTGCATATGTGTTGCTTGAGCCTGGTCCTGTCCATCTGTTTTCCCAGGCTTCTTTCCGACTTTGAGTGGGGGAGCCGCTCAATCCATCCAACTGGTGACGATTGAGGTTGATAATGTCTTGTCCTATGCTTCCTTGAAGCAGAAAAGTAAGACTCAGTTTATTCCAGGATAGGTCGTTGTTGATCCCAAAGAAAAAGTCGGGATTAGGGTTTCCGATTACGCTTACGTCATATTCGCTTATTAGTCCGTCTGGAACACCGTCCGGACCACCAATGTCAGCGTATCGATAGTCTCCTGGAGTAGGCCTGACCGGATCCGTAGGTCCGGCATCAACCTCTTCCTGAGTCTGGTAGACACCGATGATAGTATGACCGAAAAATGATCCTATTGGAGATCCTGGTTTGGTTACATGCAAGCTTCTGTTCAACTGTGAGTTTACACTGAAAGCTCCTCCCCGAATTTCTGACAGATCTCCCAGGCTAATAACACGGTTTCTATTAAAGGAAATATTTCCAGATGCATCCCATTTAATGTTTCCAGTAGAAATTGCACCTGAAATATCCAACTCTAGGCCCTTATTTTCAATTTCTCCGACGTTGGTGGCATAGTTAGAAAGCCCAGTAGAAGGTGGTATAGGAAGGTTCAATAACAAGTCTCTTGATCTTTTTTTATAAATATCGAATCCAATTTTTAGTCTGTCATTAAAAACTCCAATATCTGTCCCGATATTCAATTGAGTCGTCGTTTCCCAACCGAGGCGGTTATTAGCCATACTCCCTTGATTGTAGCCAATTAAGACCGATTGTCCGATTACAGCTGTCTCGATATTTAGTATCGCGTTAGTTGAGCCGACCCCAATCGATTGACTACCTGATATACCATAGCTTGCACGTAGCTTCAATTCGGATAATAGCGGTAGTTCTTTCAGGAATCGTTCATTATGAAGGTTCCACCCGAGCGCAACCGAAGGGAAAAAGTCCCATCTGTTACTTTCAGACAAGCGGGACGATCCGTCAGTTCTCCCTGTGAAGGTAATAAGATATCTGTTGTCAATACTGTAATTTACTCTGCCGAGCCAAGAGGCCAGAGCCCATTGCTGAGTAGCGCTATTGGGGCGACCAATCGTGTTTCCACTTTGAAGATTGTAGTATGTCAGGTTATCATTAGGGAACTCCCGAACAACTACGCCGAAGCGTTGTGCTGTCCATTTTTGCCAGGTATATCCTGCAACAGCATTAAGTCTGTGTTTTCCTCCTAGAATGGCCTTGTTATAATTTAGTGTATATTCTGTCAGGTAATTGAACGAACTGTTCTCTCCCCGAAAAGCTTGCCCCTGGAAGACGTCGCCACTATACGTCCCTCTTGGAGAATAATTCTGACGGGTTGTTGCTCTATCATTGACCCCTCCGTTTATTCTGAATTTCAATCCCCGAACGATTTCAAAATCTGCAAACATATTCACAAGAATTGCCCGCTCTCTGGTTCTATCCTTAAAAAGTCTGATAAGGGTGAGGGGGTTGCCACTATATGTCAAATCTACTTCGTCGTCGTCATCAATAGAATAGGGTTGCCGCATAGGCCTCGACATTAATGCCCCCAAAACTACAGAACCTCCGATGTTGCCGTTTTGTGTTGATTGAGGGAGAGATCTGTTTTGGCTGAGAGAGCCGTTAAAGTTCATTCCTACTTTTAGCTTTCGGTTGACCTGCCTGTCCAGATTTGCCCGAACAGATCCTCTTTCAAAGTTCGAATTTTGCACGACTCCCTGTTGGGTAAGGTAATTGGTCGCAATTGTATACCTCATTCTATCATCACCTCCTGAGATATTAAGTTGGTGATTTTGTGTTTTTGCTGTCCGGTATATCAGATCTTGCCAGTCAAAATCCACTTTACTTAATTCCGCTATCTGGTTATCGTTATAAACCGGATTCTGGTTTGCATTTGCAGCGGCTTCATTTGCATAAGCAAGATATTCCGTTGTATTCAGAACAGGAATCTTCCTTGGAACTTGGGAGAGATCAAAACGAAAATTGTATTCAATTCTTTCCCGTCCGGCTTTCCCTCTTTTTGTAGTAATTAAGACCACCCCATTCGCGCCACGCGATCCATATATAGCTGTCGCGGAAGCGTCTTTTAAAATTTCGACGGATTCAATATCATTGGGATTCAGATTGGCCAGGGTATTATTACCGGGAGTGTCCGCAAATGCATCTGAGTAGCCTTGATTAGGGATAGAATTACCGGACTCAATAGGATATCCATCAAGTACTATCAGTGGTTCGTTTGTTCCTGACACCGAATTGGCCCCTCTTACGAGAAACGAAATCCCGCCTCCGGGAGCACCTGTATTTTGAGTTATTTGCACGCCCGATACCCTTCCCTGTAGCATTTGCTCTACTGATGTGATTGGTAATTCTTCGCTTCCGTCCATTTTCAGCGTTGCCACTGAGCCTGTCAGATCACTTTTATTAATAGTCCCATATCCGATCACCACTACTTCTTCCAACGCTTTATTATCGACCGTCATGCTGATATCCAAAACGCTCCTGTTTCCTACGACTATTTCTTTGCTAAAATATCCAACAAACGAAAATACCAGCACAGCATTCTCATCGGGAACCTCAATGGAGAACTCTCCGTTCGCATTCGTAACTATCCCTCGTTGCTTCCCTCTCACCAAAATATTCACCCCCGGCAGCGCCTCTCCCTTTTCATCAGTCACTTTTCCCCTGATCGTCCTATCCGCGTCCTCCGGCACTACCGAAGTATCCGGGTCCCGCACCTTCATGCTGGGGGGCTGGGGGATCGCTCTTTTCAGCAATATCCTGTCGTCGACCACAGAAAAATCGACGGCAAGCGGCAAAAGGACTTCCTTCAGTACGTTCTCCAGCTTCTTATTCGTAACTTTTATGGTTACTTTCCGGCGGATGTCAATGGCATCGGGGCTATAGATAAACCGGACATTCGCCTGCTCCTCAATCAGAGAAAGCACTTTCAGGAAACGGAGATCCTCGGCTTGTAGGGAGATATTCCTTTCCAATACGTTCTGTCCCTTCGTTTTATGGGCATGTGCTATCCCACAACATAGGGCAAACAATGCGAGCTGGAGGGATGAAATTTTCATAGTTTTCCAAACCCATAATGGGATCTGTAATTTTTTGTTCATAATTTAGCAAGGTTTGAAGGTTGCAAGACTCGAAAAACAGGTGTACACTTTTGTCGGGACAGATTTATCCGGGTAAAAAGCTCAAATTGACGTTTGAGCGTACACGACAGACCGGTGATGTAGGCGCATTGCCGGTTTTTTTATGGTTGGGGCATCTCGTTACTTTGTCATATTGGGTATAGGGGTTTAGTGAAAAAAATGATCCATCGTATTACCATCGGCTAAAGACCGTGACAACTGTCGCCGTTAACAAACACCGTAGCGCCCCTGATCTCATAACGGGCACCCATTACTTCGCAGATAAAATCCAATTGCCGGTACAGGTTCAATCCGTTCAGGTCACCCGTAAATCCACATTGGTTCAGTACCGGGTTTCCCACAATAATTTCGATCTTGTATGCCTGCTGCATCAGCCGTAAGACTTCTACTAACGGGGTGCCTTTAAATTTAAAATCAGGCATTGAAGCGTCCGGGACTGTAATTTGAGGCGCATCCATAAGGTCATGCCGGAGCGTCTTCAGTTCCGTATTATAAATGACTTTCTGATTGGGGGTTGCAATGACGCCATTGCGCTTTTTGTCATCCCCTTCGCTACCGGCGTATACGGACACTTTGCCTGTTATCACCGACACCTCGATGGTTTTTTTATCTCCTTCAGACCTGATACGAAAACTGGTTCCCAGCACTTCCGTTACGAGGTCTCCGGTATAGACAAAAAAGGGTATCCGGGCATTCGGCAGGACTTCAAAGAAAGCTTCTCCGGTAAGATAGACGGTGCGCGCCTGCTTTCCATAATGCTCTTCAGTAATCAGACTTGCTCCCGTTTCGAGCACCACAACGCTTCCATCGGGAAGCACAACACGCTGAGGAGCAGGCGTTGTATTTTTTGTTTCAACTCCCATTGTACCTATTTCGGGCGATTTTTCACCGGGCATGATCAAAAGGAACCAGGTGAAGGCCAATACGGTAAGAAGGGAAGCAGCCATGCCCGCCAGGAACTGTCCTTTATTCCACCAGGATATGCTTTTTCTCCGGATTTTCGTGTCGATCCGGATTTTCTTCCAAACCTGGGTCTTGGTTTTCTGCGCCTCGTCTTCCTGCATAAAAACAGAATGATCGGTATATTGTCTGAAATGCGAATCCGCCCATTTATCCAGCATTTCTTCTTCTTCGGAAGAACTTTCCCCGGCGCAATACCTTTCTACAATCTCGTCAAATTTATGCCGTTTCATTTGTATATAATGGCTTCAAAATACTAGTTATCAGAAGTAAATCCGTGAAGGTATTGTCGTAGCATCTTCATGGATTTGTAGATGTGATATTGGACTGCCTTATCCGTGAGTCCCATTTGAGAAGCTATTTTCTTTACTGAAATATCGTCCAGCTTGTTCATCCTGAATATGGTCGCCGTTTTTTCCGGCAATTGCTTAAGCGCTCTTTCAATTGCTTCCGAAAGTTGATTTTCGTTAAAAATCTCGTCCGTATCTATCTGGTCGAATACTTCGCGCATCAGCTGAAATTCCCGGTACTTGCGCAGGTTAATCTGCCCTCTGAAATACCTGTTGGTCAGGTTCCGGGCAGCCACAAAGAGGAAGGTCCTGAGATTCCGGATCTCACCTTGTTCGCGATTCTGCCAAAGGCTTAACATCAGCTCCTGTAAAATGTTTTCCGCATCCTCTCTGGATCCTGTCTGCAGATAGACAAAGCCGAACAACTGGCGCCAGTAACGATCATATATCGTCTCAAAAGCAAAGGTGTCCCCGCTTTTAAGCAAATCTACTAAAGAACCGTCCGTTAGACTTTTTTCCTCCATTTAGGTTAAGATTAGGTCCGTTTTTGTTTAAGGTTCCAGACAAGTAGCATTTTGCTAAAGAAAAATCAAATTTTTTTTAGAAAACGTAACCAGGAGGGGTAAGTCTCTCATAAAGGGCGTTGTAAATCCAAGGCCGTGATCCTGCGTGTTTTTGAACGGGGCAACGAAGACGAACAAAACGAGATCATACGTTTCTATGGCGTCGTGAAAGTAAAATCGATCTTAAGTGGCACACGTTTAGCCGACTCTTACTTGAAATAGATGATGCTTTACTACCAAACGATTACTTAGGTCCTGAAGGACTGCCTGAAAAAACTGATGGAGGCAGAGGAGTTTTCTTCGTTCAGATTAGTAGGTGGAACTTCACTGAGGGAACCGCCGACCTCCCGGACGTTCGGTTTATAGGCTGAATGATTCGTGCAGCGGGTATTATTGTTCACCAAGAAAAACCCGTAATCGTTCGAAAAAGGCGCCTGCCTGATCATTGTTGATAAAGAAAACGTATCCGTTCTTTTGTTCCTTATAGAACATGCATCCGGCAAGGAAACCGGGATTGTGCCCGCCATGGGAATACCGGATGCCGCGATCGGTCGGTTCGATCGCAAAACCTAATCCCCAGCCCTTGATGTCGCCCCAACCGGCTTCCTGATCATTCGGGATACGGGCTTGTATTTTCAGCATTTCCCCGATACTTTCCTGCTTAACGCCTTTGTTTTCCATGATAGCTATCAAAAAGCGGGCGTAACTGACGGCCTCTGTATGAAGAGTATTGGCAGCCCCGAAAATGGTAGAGTCTGCATACATCGCGTCTGCTGCCTCCCATTTGTCGTAAACAGGTCCGCTTTCTGTATACCCGGTCACTTTGTGGCTGCCCATACGGTCGTTCCAACTGAAATAGGCATATTCCATTCCCAGCGGGATGGCCACTTCCTGCCGGAACAATGAATCCAGTTTGCCCAGCGTAATCCCGTTAAGATGGGCTACCACCTGTGCCAGGTAATGATACGCTTCGCCGGAATAGGAGAACGTTCCCGGTTCGTGCAGCAGGTACATTTCCCGGTCTCCCCATTCACCCGTGTTCGGATCATGCCACCGCCAGTTCGGAAAGCCGGTGGTATGGCTTAACACCATCCGCGCCGTCACCTTTCGGTAGCGTGCGTCGTGTTCCAGATCAGGGAATGGCAGGTAGCGGTACAAAGGCGTGTCCAGTTCCAGCAGGCCTTTTTCTGCCATTTTCATCACAAGGTAAGCAAATACCGGCTTTGAAGTAGAAGCCGCTTCAAACAGGGAATGCTTGTCTGCCTTACGCAGGGAAATGGTGTCGGCCATGCCCAGTGCCCTGTGGTATACGATTTCGCCGTCATTGATAATGGCAATGGACAGGGCAGGGATCGTCAGCGAGTCCATCTGCTCGCGGAGGAACCGGTCCATGGCTGCCACACTTATCGATTGGCCGCCAGGGGTAGTGAGGGTTGGTCCGCAGGAGCATGCCGACATCATCAGGCCGGTCAGGATAACCAATGGGAATTGCCGGGGTTTTGGAGACAGTATTTCTTTCAGGCTGATTTTGATTGTGTTACGTACCATCCCGGCTATATTTTTAACGACCTGTTTCAGGAAAACACCCCTTGCCGGATGCGGCTTGGTGTCGGGCAATTTCAGTAGTAAAATTAAAAGGTTATCCGGCAAAAGCAAAAGCAGGTGATGGCGGAAGTCTGCAAGGCAGTCCATTTTCAGCCGGCCTCCCGGTCGGCTGCTATTCGCACCGTTTCCTTCACAGGTAATCTGGCGCGTTCGCCCCCCTTATCCTGTCAATTTCTCCCCCTGTATTTTTACAAAGAACAGCGTAAATTAGCAACCGGAAGTTGGAATGTTGAAGGCAGATAAAGACACCACCGGCAAAGGATGAATAAGACAGTAGTAAAACAGCTCCTCGTATGCGTCACGTTGGCTGCGCCGGCATTGGTTTCATGCAAGGGGAAGGAAACAAAAACGGCCACGAACGATATGGCAACAACCGACAGCCTGACTTTCAGAAGCGGCTATTCCGAGGTGAACGGACTGAAAATGTACTATGAAATCTACGGGGAAGGCAGGCCCCTGCTATTGATCCACGGCGGCGGTTCTACCATCCAGACAACTTTCGGAAGGGTGATTCCCCGACTGGCCCGGCAGCGACAGGTAATCGGTGTGGAATTGCAGGCGCATGGGAGGACCAACGACAGGAATGCGGACCTTACCTTTGAGCAGGACGCAGATGACATCGCCGTACTGCTTGACAACCTGGGCATCGACCGGGTAGACTTGTTTGGGTTCAGCAACGGCGGCACGACAGCTTTGCAGATGGCGATCCGCCACCCGGACAAGATCGGCAGAGTTATTGCGGCTTCGGCGCTTTGCAAACGCAGCGGCGTACATCCGCAGTTCTGGGAGTTCATGCAGCAGGCTCGGCTGGAAAATATGCCCGGGGCATTGCAGGAGGCCTATCGGGAAGTCGCGCCGGATCCGGGCGGTTTGCAGGTCATGCACGACAGGGATGCAAAGCGGATGGTCCACTTTAAGGACATTCCCGATGAACGGATCAAATCCATCAAAGCGCCGACCCTGTTCCTCATCGGAGACCAGGATGTGATCACCCCGGAACACGCGCTTGAAATGCACGGACTGGTTGCCGGCTCGCGGCTGGCCATCATACCGGGTGGTCACGGTGAATACATCGGAGAAATCATGACCTTGAAACCCGGCTACAGGGAAAGCGATTTCGTCGTTCCGATGATCGAAAACTTTCTCGACCAACACTACTAAAAAATGACCGACCGCGACGGTCCCACGCCTACAGCAAAATCGGTTGTCATGATCGGAAGCAATGAAGATGCGGGGCTTCTGATTGATCCCGATTCGGTTTTATCCGGGATCCTTTTCACGACATCTGCTAGGCCATCATTCAATCAATTTTATCGGACAATTAGCACTTTGGTGGATTTGGTGTCGCCATTTTTGAGGGTTAGGGTCAGGATATAGTTGCCCGGGGCGATTTGGGAAATGTCGATTTCTTCCGGGATTTCCTGGCGGTAAGCGAAAACCGGTTTGCCGGCCAAGTTGAGCAGCCTTATCCCCACGACTTCATCCGCATCCGTACTTTTCCACCGGATTCTCAGCGAGCTGGAAGCCGGATTGGGATAGACAGCCGCGGTAAGCTCCTGGTTAAATTGCAGATTCCTGATTTGACTGTAAGCAAATGTTCCGTCGAGATCGATCATTTTAAGACGGTAAAAATTCATCCCGTTTTCAGGGTTTTTGTGTAGATAGGCGTAGGAAGTGTTGGTGGCAGATTCCTTTTTCGCGGCTATCCGGCCAATCATTTCCCAGTTTCTGCCGTTGAGGCTGTGTTCAATCTCAAAATGGGAGCTGTTGCTTTCCGTACTGGTCTGCCAGTTTAGCGAGGCCCTGTCTTCGTTTTTACGTGCTTCAAAAGACACAAGTGTTACAGGAAGCGTATTTTCAGACTGCCCCGATGCAAAAAAGCCGCTGAACGAGGTAACGGGAAATGTCACACTGTAAATCGTACCATCGTCGCTTAGTGAGACGGTCAGATCAGTAATAATTTCCATCGATCCGGGATAAGAGCCGGGAAGCCCGCTGGCGCTGCTGCCGTGGTATTGTACAATCTTTAAGTTAGCCGGGAGTGACGCATTATGGGCATTCCCGTAAGCCGTATTGTAATCGTCAAACTCCTGTTTGGTAAAGAACAGCGTCACATTAGCCGGACCTTCATTGTCAGGGGTCAGGTCAAAATGCCGTTTCACAAAAACTTTCTGACCTTCCGTAATCGTTTGTCCTGAAGCCAGGTAGGCTTTGGCTGTAATTTCACCCGTTATGGGCATTCCGCCAAATTCATTGGGTTCCCCCGTCGGCTCTATAAGGGCAATGGTTTCACAGCTTTCGGAAATCCCGGTTATGCCCAGATATACAGGCAATCTGACGGTCTTATCAAACGCCGGGAGGGCCAGAGCCATGGGTATTCCCTGGTACTCAAAGGCGCCCATATCAATGGATGTGTTAAAAACTCTTGGATTGCCCAGGAAATCTTTCGATTCGGTATACGATGGCGAGTCGCCGCCCCGGTTGATCACAGGGGAGCATGAACGGAGTGAATAGTCGCCGCTTGCGGGATCAACAAATTGAGGATCGGTCCAGCCATCCAGGTTTCCTGTGCTGGCATTTGGTCCAAAACCCTGTATCAGTGAGAGATATCGGGTACTCTCGTTAGCGCCATCCGTGATTCCGCTGCTGTTTCCAAAGATTATCGTATTAAAAATAAAGGCTTCTCCGAAACCGACGGTCGCCATGGCGCCGGCCGATTCCGCTGTATTTCCACTGAAAGTAGTATTGGTTAGCTGCATCATGCCGTCGAGGTTGTAAACACCTCCGCCCTTGCCAGAGGCAACATTTTCTGTTATAAGGCAATTGAGAATATAGCCATCTGATAAGTCACCGGCCCAGACCCCGCCTCCGTCGCCATTCGTCGCCTCATTATCGGCAATGAGTGTGTTGGTTAAGTAAAGCGCCCCGTCCACATTAAATAGCCCGCCGCCATTATACTCGGCTTTGTTATTGATAAACGTACAGTTATTGATGGAGGTTAACACGTTATAATTATACATTCCGCCTCCCTCATGAGCAGTGCCGCCTGTCACGGTAAATCCGTCGAAAATAACCGCATAGCCGGGCTCGTTGTTTATAGTTTCAATCACGCTGCTGCCGTTTCCTCTGAGCACAGTCGCATTGGGCACGATTCCGCGCGCAACCGGGAAGGGGCGCTGATCAAGCGATAGTTCGTCGCCTTCAAAGCCGCCGTAAAAGTTGACGCCCATAACCAGATGAAATGACTCGCCCGGATCCGGTTGATATTCTCCCTTTGCAACCCAGATCTCATCCTCATTTCCAGCGCTGTTCACTGCCTGTGTCAACGTCGGGAAAGCACTTTCCCAGCTAAGCCCGGTCGGGTTTACGGCTGTGCTGGACGCATTCACATGCCATGTGGCCTTTGACGGAATTTCAAAAGCGCCCAGATCGATCACATTATTCAGTTGCCGGGGACCATTTGCCAGGTCAGCTTTGTCACCGCCTTCACCCGGAAACAGTGAAAAGTCGGTTGCAGGATCTCCTGCATTGATGACCGGACTGGTTTTCGCCTGTTTGAAATTCTCGTTGTAAATAGCCTCAAACTTCGGATCGGCATCCAGGATATGATCACCCCCTGCAAAGCCGCCCTGTATGAGGCTGTACGCGACAGTTATAGTGCCCGTCAGGTTTGTATGGTTCGAAATACTGCTGATGCCGGCGGTGATATACGGGTCTGCATTGTTCCAGATGATACTGTTCCGGATCACCACATTAGAGGCGCCGCGGCTGTAAATGCCGGCGCCGTTGCCATCTGCGCTGTTTCCCGAAACGGTATTTTGAGTAATCGTGCAGTTGGTCAAAACCGGTGACGCGTTCCGGTTAAAAATGGCGCCGCCAGTCCCCTCGTCGCTCCCAACGGCCTGATTGTTGAAAAACAGACACTGAATGATAGCCGGGTTTGAATTATCATTGTACATAGCGCCGCCCCTGGCCACCTCCGCGGTGGTTGAACCCGCTTTATTGTTAACGAAAACACAATTGACAATCGTGGGCGAGGAATTGAGGTTATACATGCCGCCGCCCAAATAACGGCCGTCTGCAAGAAATCCGCTTCCGTCCGAAATATGAAAGCCATCCAGCACAGCAGAATTATTGACCGAAACATTATAAAGCACCGTCGAACTTCTGCCGGCGAGAACGGTCTTATGCTCGAGAAAATTACGATCCTGGATGGAGCTTTCTCCTCCCGAAAAGCCGCCGAAGAGCTTCACGTTATTGAGCATTTTAAAAGTTCCCTCGCTTTGCAGCGGCTGGTAAATGCCCTGCGCAACCCAGATTTGGGTAATCGAAGGCTTTTGTGCCGCTACGAGCAAAGCAAGGCCCGGTTCCTGTAACGCAGTGTCCCAGCTGCTGCCTGTCCCGTCCGGCGACGCACCCTGCTTCACATAGACAATTCCGTTGGCATCGGGGTCGACAAGGGTTTTAATGTCAAAACTACGTACCGGGCCAACTATTTCCAGGTCGTCAATATGGGTGAAATTCCAGTTGTTATCCGTACCGTTTTGAACGGTTATCTTGATGGTGAAGGTATTTCTTAAAACCAGGTCTTTCGTTCTCGTAATGCCTGTAAGGCTGGCATTTGAAGTAAATGAGGCGCCATAATTTTCATCGTTGACTTTTATCTGAAAGGTCGCATTGTCACCTGACAAATATTTCAGGACGATATCTGAAAGGGCCAATTCATACCCGGGAGGCAGGCTCAATGTCAGCACATACACATGATTGCGACCCAGAATGGCGATTCCCGGGTCGGCGCCGTAGCCGCGGAAATAAATGGATCCGCCTGTCGATGACCAGGATGCGGTCATTAAAGGATGGATGTAGGACGGCGCATTCAGGTTTTCATTGTTGAAATTGTGCACATAACCAGCCCTTGCAGGGGTAGCACTGAACAAAGCGATCGCAAGCAGGACGCCTATCCAGTGCCCGGGTTTTACCAGCGAGCCAATGCCTGGGGGCCGGCTGGTCCTGAGGTAGCCGGTCGCTCTTCCAAAAAAGGTGCGTAAAGATTCCATGAGTAGTTATCGGTCAATCTGAATTATTTGTGCACGCAAGATTGTCGGATCAGCGAGAAATAATTGTCAATTTTCAGCCAGATAATGTTCAATTTTCACCAAAGGACCCCAATAATTAGCTATATTTCCTGTGTATAAAAGGGTATCGGCTTTCGACAGTCAGCTATCAGCCGCTCAGAGCAGACCCCTTGTTTATCGACGGTTTATTTGCCGATTTCCGATCGCTGACAGCTAATTGCTGACATCTGATTGCTGACAGCTGATTTCCGACAGCTGATCGCTCACAACTTAGTCCGAAAGGTTCCATTTTTTTAACGACATTACCGAGCATGTTTATAGCTCAAAAACGCGGATACATTTTTCTGCTCCTGCATTTCGTTCAATTGACCGGACAGCTCGGAGGGTTGGCCGCTGCCCAGGCAGCAAGCTTTCCGCAACCCGAAGTCTTATCCACGAAACAGGGCCTGCCCCAGGGCTTTATCCCCTCCATTCTTCAGGATTCAAGAGGCTTCATCTGGATTGCAACACGCGACGGTTTGTGTCGCTTCGACGGACGTAAATTCAGCGTTTACCGGCCCGGAACACACCCTTCACTCTCTTCGCTCGGTTTGGAAGGCATGCAAATTGGCCCTGACAATAAAATATGGATTGCTGCTGACCAGGGTGCCATTGATATTTTTGACCCGCTTACCGAAACTGTTTTCAATTATTCCAGCCAGTCATTTTATCAAAAAGCATTCGGTAAGTCTTTTTTGAGGAGAATGTACCTCGATAAGCAAAACCGGATGTGGCTGGTTTTTAATGAACCGGGCATCGCCTGCATCGACCTTGCCACCAACAGCATACAATGGTACAGGCAGGATGTAGAGAGATTCGGCCCGATTGCGGAAAGCGTTGTCAGGGATATTCATGAAGACAAAAACGGAACACTGTGGGTGGCCACAAGGGCCGGCCTTTTCCGGCTGTTGAAAGGATCTGAGACGTTTGAAAAATACAAACCGGCCAACGTTCTGTATGCAAAAATTGATAAAACCATTTACGCAACCTACGATCGTCCCAACGGTGAAATGCTGGTGCTGGCAGAAAATGAGGTCGGCGTCCTCCGCCCCGCCAGCGGCGACATTCGCCTTTACCCGGCGCTGACTGAGGAAAGAACAGAGTATAAGCACGACATTGTTTCGGACAGTCAAGGAAACAGTTACTTCTATCGCATGCACCAGCTTTACCGGTTCAGTGACAAGGACGGCTTGCAGTTACTTCCCGTACAAACCGCAATTTCCGAATTTAAAAGTTTATATGTCGACCGCTCCGACGTGCTGTGGGCCGGAAGCAACGGCCAGGGCGTGCGGAAATACAATCTCAGGGCCGCTTATTTTAAAGCATCTCCTTACAGGAGCGATTTCATCACCGATCTTTTCGTGAATTTTCTGGGAATGCCGGAGTCGGAACGTTCCGGAATGGCCGCTGATATGTTCTCTTACAACTTTCGGTACGCCATTGATCCGGACCAGAATATTTGGTTTAATGACGGCCGGACACCGTTTTATAAATTCGATCCCGGCTCGAAATCTTTGAGCACAATCCGGTTTCCGTTTGCAATTGACAATCAATCGAACCCGGAGCAGCCCGTTCCGCTTGCTGCGGATCCGGATGGGCGCATGTGGGCAGTACATGATACCCTGGCCATGTTTTACGAGGACGGCGCGTGGCATCCATTCAGGCACCGGCTGCCTCCGGGAATGCAGTCGGGGATTTTGCAGATTGTGGTGGATAAACAAAAGCTCTGGATGGCCACCGCTTCCGACGGTCTTTACAATGTTGACCGTGAGAACGGAATGATCGCGCAATACAGGCACAACCCGGACGACTCCAATTCCTTAGGCAACGATAATTTGTATGGTCTTTTCAGCGATCCGCTTGACGAAAACCTGCTTTGGATCGGGACTTTTGGCGGCGGCTTATGTAGTTTCAACAAGCAATCGGGACTTTTCAGAAGGCTTACCAGGCAGCAGGGACTTCCAAATGATGTCGTGTATGCGGCGATCCCCGATTGCCTCGGAAATGTGTGGGTTGCAACCAATCAGGGGCTATCTCAGGTAAACCGGAACACCTTTAAGGTCCTCCGTACCTATACGCGTGAAGACGGGCTGATGGCGGACGAATTCAATCGCTTTCATTCGCTGCGGCTTGCCGACGACCGGATTTTCCTTGGCGGGGTTGAGGGCATCACTACTTTTGATCCGGCGCAATCCAACGAGGACGACTATCACCCGCCGGTTTTTATCACATCCATTTCGGTCAACAATAACCCTGTTTCGAAAGGCCGTTTAACGAAAGACCTTCCGGTGTCCGCACTATCGGATTTGACGCTTAACCACGATCAAAACTTCATAGCCATCGGGTTCGCTGCCATGCAGTTTAACCGGAGTGATCACGTCAAATACCGGTACCAACTGGCGGGCCTGGAGGATGACTGGATAGAAACCGAAGAACCCGTCACCAACTACACCGATCTCGCGCCAGGGAACTATACACTTCGTTTGAACGCCTCCAATACAGCGGGGACCTGGAGCGACCATATCGCGACATTGCACCTTGTTATACATCCTCCCTGGTGGCGCACGTGGTGGGCCTATCTGCTGTATGCACTGGTTTTGACCTTAAGCCTCTACGGGATTGTGACAACCTATGTTAACCGCCTTAAACTGAAGCAATCCATCGCATTCTCGCAAAAAGAGATGATTTTACAGCAGAAGGAAGCGGCACAACTGCGGGAGTTAGATCATATGAAGACCCGCTTTTTTTCAAATATTACGCATGAATTCCGCACGCCGCTGACACTCATCCTGGCACCCGCCGACCAAATGCTGCAGGAGCCCAGAGCAGACGGTGACAGCAATCGGCTTTCACTCATTACACGCAATGCGCAGCAGCTGCTTGGGCTTGTCAACCAGCTGCTCGACCTGTCAAAACTGGAATCGGGAACGATCAGAATTAACGAGACACAAGGCGACCCGGCTGATTTTGTCGGTATGATCGTTCGGGGATTTGAAAACAAAGCACAGTTGAAAAACAGTGTGTTGGGCTATGAGAATGATTCCACCGGCCAACTTTACTGGTTTGACCATGAGAAACTGGAAAGAGTCCTGAATAACCTTATTTCAAATGCGATCAAGTTCACCGGCGAAAACGGCCGCATCCGGGTTGCGCTGCAAACGGATCCGCATGGGATTCAGATTTCGGTAAGCGACGACGGAACCGGCATCCCGAAGGATAAAGCCGGCCACGTTTTTGACCGTTTTTATCAGGTCGGGGACCAAGAGTACCAGGAAGGCAGCGGCATCGGCCTGGCCATTGTGAAGGAGCTGGTTGAACTGCAAAACGGTTCGGTGGCCCTGGATAGCGACAGGGATGGTTTCAAAACCGTTTTTACGGTGAAGTTACCGTATCGCATCGCTGAATTGGCGATTGCCCGTTCGGTTTCAGCCCCCTCTTCCGGATTTACCCCCTTTACCCAGGCGACAAACGCGCCTGAAACGGCCTCCAGAATTTTACTGGTTGAGGACAATGAAGATCTCGCCGGGTTTATCACGGCCAGTTTAGCCCGGTACTATCTTTTTTTTCGTGCGTCCAATGGCAGGGAGGGGATGGCTATGGCCCTTGAAAAGATGCCTGATCTTATCATCAGCGATGTCATGATGCCGGTGATGGACGGCTATGCATTTTGTGACGAAATAAAATCCAACCTGCAGACCAGCCATATTCCGGTGATCCTGCTTACGGCAAAATCTGCTGTCGAAAGCCGGTTGGAAGGCTTGCGCAAGGGCGCTGACGACTACATTACGAAACCATTTCACCTTCCCGAACTGTCGCTGCGCATCAGGAACTTGCTACAGGCACAGCAGCGGCTTGGCGACTTTTTAACTGCACAGTTCGCCACGACACAGCATTTGCAGCGCGCGCATCCGGAACAGCTTACCGATCCGTTTTTAGTAAAGTTGTATGAAGTTCTGGAAGCAAATCTGGATAAGATTGATTTCGGCGTGAACGAACTTGTGCGGGAAATAGGGATGAGCAACACGAGCCTGAACCGCAAATTGAAAGCGCTTACTAACCTTTCCGCAGTAGAAGTGATGCGCAATTACCGGCTGAAAAAAGCGGCGCAGTATCTTTCCGACGGCATGCAGATCTCCCAGGCCGCGTACGAGGTTGGTTTCGATAATTTATCCTATTTTGCCAAATGCTTCCGCGACCTGTTCCAAATGTCCCCACGCGAATTCACTGCAAAACATAAAGCCTGACGGGCGACGCGCACCGGCATTAAGAGCCCGACTTCCGGGCTGATTGATTCTTGAACCAATTGGATGAATAATCAAACCACCGCAAGAATGCTGTCGGATATATTTGTGGCTGAATTAAACAGATACAGAACAATGAAACGACAGTTATCAGACAACCTGGCGGGATTTTATTCAAGGGGCCTATTATTGCTTTTTATTGTAACGGGATTATTGCTCACTTCCTGTAAGGACGATCCCGAGACACTCCCCGAACCCGCTTTCGAATTTGAGACCAGCGGGGTCCTGGAATTCGGGATACCGCTGGAAGTCAAGTTTGCCGATAAGAGCAGCGGCACTGACGGCGCTACCCAATATGCGTGGGATTTTGGCGACGGGGCAACTTCAACCGAGAAAAATCCTGATCATACATATGACAAAGGCGGGGTCTATCCGGTAAAGCTGAAGGTAACCAATGGCGGCTCCAGCCGGGAAATAACCCGGGAGGTATCCTTGAGCAGTCCGTTGGCAGGCACCTGGGTACTTGATTCGCTCGCCGTTTCTACCATCGATTCTTTTGCCACGAAAGATATCCGCACTGCAATTGAATTCGGCAACGGCGCGGGCTGGGACGGACAGAAATGGACGGACGTGAGTGACGATGGCTATAGTACCTTCTGGTCTAATACCATATTCAAAGGCAGTTATCTTGGCCGGACGGCTTTTTTCGAGGTGGAATATAAATTCACCGCCGACGGCCAGTACATCCGGGATGAAAAAGGAAAGTTGCCCGCCGCTGTCTACTGGCCGGAGGAGCGTGACTTTGCAGAAACAGAAGACTGGCTTAATACAGAAGGCGTTTCGCTGAACGCGTGGAAGTCCGGCGAATTCAACTGGCAAATGAAGGCCAGTACGGAGTATCCCGGCCGCACGGATCTTGTGATTGATGGCAATAAGGGAGGTTTCTTAGGGCTTTATTTTTTGGGCAGCCCGCTCCAGGTTCCGGATGATGTATACACGTATACGATTGCCGCTGTCAACGATAACCAGCTTGTTGTTTCGGGGGTAAGTAATCTTTTTGGCGATCCCAATAATGTGTTTGTACTGAAATTTAAAAGGATCAATCCGTAACAGGTTTACAAACAGCTCAATAGAAACGGTTTAATGCTTGACCTATGAATGTACCATTTGCCTGTTTTTCCAGAAAGGCATTCGTTTTCTTTCCATTATTGTTCCTGGGCTTTTACACCTTCGCTCAATACGAGGTGAAAGGGAAAATTGCTGACTCGAATGGAGAAGTACTTCCGGGGGCCAGCGTAATGGTCAAGGGAGCCGCACAAGGGACCGTCGCAGACCGCGACGGAAACTATGCCATAGCTGCGCCGGATGAGAAGGCCATTCTGGTTTTTTCATTCCTGGGGTACCAGTCGCTGGAGGTGCCGGTTGGGAGCCGGACGGAAATCGATGTAAAACTTCAAACAGCCAGCCAAACCCTGGAAGATGTAGTGGTGGTAGGGTACGGTACGCAAAAAAAAATCAACGTCACCGGCTCGGTTGTTTCGATTGAGTCTTCCCAGCTAGCCAATCGCGGGGTGACCAATGTTTCCGGTATCCTGGCCGGACAGGCGCCCGGGGTGACTATTCTCCAGCCCGGAGGCAGTCCGGGAAGAAATGAAGGGACGATCCGTATCCGGGGTATAGGAACGCTGGGGGGAGATGCAAAAAACAATCCTTTGATTATTATTGATGGGATTGAAGCAGGATCGCTTGTAGAGGTGGACCCCAATGATATAGCCAATGTTTCCATTCTTAAAGATGCCGCGGCCTCTGCCATTTATGGGGTCAGAGCTGCCAACGGCGTGATCCTGATCACCACCAAACGCGGGAAGGAAGGAGCAGCCCGGGTCACTTACAACCTCCAGGTAGGGCGCTCCGAGGCTACCATGCTGCCGGAGAAGGTTTCTTCCTACGAACTGGCAAGTCTTTACAATGAAGCCAATCGTAATGTAGGCGGCCCCGTCCGGTTCCGGTTTGCCGATCTGGATAAGTTTGCGGACGGATCGGACCCCCTGGGCCATCCGGATGTGGATCAGGTAGCCGCCGTTCTGTCCAGGCCGGCCATCCGGCAGGGACATAACCTGGGCGTATCGGGCGGGACTGCGGAAACGCAGTACAGCATTGCTTTCGGGTATACCCAGGAAGGGGGGCTGATGCTCCATACAGGGCTGGAAAGGTATACGTTCCGTGTCAACCTGGATCAGAAGCTTTCGGACAGGCTTACGGCGGGATTGAACTTTTCCGGATCGCAGCGGAATGTAAAGGACCCGGTTGACGGTGTGGAGGGGATTCTGCACAGGGCGTACCGCGAGTGGGCGACGGACCTCTACCAGTTTCCTGACGGACGCTGGGCATATCCTACCTATTCCGGGCTTGACCACAATTCGGTCTCTTACCTGGACAGCCACGGCAGCAGGAGCACCACCGACTTCCGGCTTACGGGAACACTTTTTGCCGAGTATAAGATCCTGGAGGGACTCCGGTTAAAGGGAATCGTGGCTAATGTCAGGGATTATAACCAGAACACCGCCATTCAGCGGGCAGTAGAGCTGTATGCACTGGATCCGCTGACTTCTTCGGTCAATCCATTTCCCAATCCCAGCCATCCGGCTGTTTCGACGTTGATCGGGAAAAGTAACTATACACACACTGATATTAACCTGCAGCTGCTGTTGAATTATGAGAATACCTTTGGAAAGCATTATATCAAAGGATTGCTCGGGTATAACCAGCGGAAGGAAACGGCCGAAAGCCAGGCGTTTTCACGCCGGAACCTGAACCCCTCACTGGATCAGATCAACGGGGCGAGTTCCAATCCGACCGATGCAGTAACTTCCGGGAACACGATTGATTACCGGCTTCGGTCCGTTTTCGGCCGGATCAATTACACCTATAAGGACCGCTATCTGCTGGAAGCCAATATCAGGTACGATGGGACCTCCCGCTTTCCGACGCAAAACAGGTTCCAGGCTTTCCCCTCACTGTCGGCAGGATGGCGGATTTCCGAGGAAGAATTTTTCAGCCCGTCGTTCATTTCAGGGTTAAAGCTCCGGGCTTCCTGGGGGAAACTGGGGAACCAGGAAATCGGCAATTATACCTTTATTCATAAGGTCGATTTTAACGCCACATCAGCCATTTTCGGAGGGGAGCAGGTTTCGGGCGCCGCCGAGTCCTTTCAACTGGCCAACGAGGTAATCCGGTGGGAGACCACCACCTCCTCCAATGCAGGGATCGATGCGGAATTTCTGCAGGGAAGACTGACGCTGACTGCCGATTATTTTCATAAAATTACCGACGATATCTTACTCAATGTCGAACAGCCCCGTATACTGGGAGCCTCTCCGCCGGTAGCTAACGCCGGGTCCGTGAAGAACACCGGTTTTGAAATCGCACTGGGCTACCGGAATACGGTGGGAGAAGTTCGCTACGGGGTCAATGCGAATGTGTCAAAAGTTAAAAATGAAATTACCGGGCTGGGAGATGAAACCATCAGGCTGGTTGACGGAAACAGGTACGAAAAGGGTAAATCGATTGCAAACCTGTACGGCTTTGTGGCGGAAGGCCTCTTCAGCGATCAGGCGGATGTCAAAAGCCATGCAGACCAGTCCGCGTTGGGCGGCCTGTCCGCGGCAGGCGACATCCGGTACAAGGACCTCAACGGCGATCAGGTCATCGACAATTCCGACCGCCAGGATCTGGGAACGTACTTTCCGGTGGTGAGCTATGGGCTTAGTGCGAATGTCGCATGGAAAAATTTCGATTTCTCCATGCTATGGCAAGGTGTCGGCGGTACCAGGGCCTATGTGACCGGCCGGCTGGCGAGACCTTTCTTACTGTCAGGCTCTCCGCTCAGCATCCAGTACGCCGACCGGGCCCGGATCGGGGACGATGGCGTACTGATCAACCCTGATGCCCGGTTCCCCAGAACACTGTTCAGCAATTCCAATAACTACACCGGTGAAGTAGCGGACGGCCGGGCCAACTCGTTTTTTGTAAAAAGTACGGCCTTTGTGAAGCTGCGGAATGTACAGCTTGGCTACAACGTTCCGGCTGTTTTGACCCAAAAATTGAAAATGGACAAGGTAAGGGTTTTCCTGAGCGGTGAAAACCTTTTGACAATCAGCCCGTTCAACTATTACCAGGTGGATCCCGAAATTCCTTCGACCGGCGATCCCGTCCCTTCTTACCCCTCGGTGAAAACTTATTTGGTTGGTCTGAACATTACATTTTAGCAATATGCGTCTTAAACATTCCTATTTAACAATACTCCTTACCATCGGCGTCTCCTGCAACGACCGCTTCCTGGAAGTGCTGCCAAGAGACCAGGTCACTGTAGAAACATTTTTTAAAACCGGGACTGATGCCTTGCAGGCTGCAACGACCGTTTATGACTACTGGGGAGGACAGGGCAACGGGGAAGACGGGTTTGGTTACTCGTTCTTTCTTTATTTTGCCGACACCTGGACCGATGATGCCTACAGTCCGCTGGACGGCTACTGGTACCAGCGTTTTCAACGGGGCAACCTGGCTGCGGCTGATGCCGAAGTACTCGACAGGTGGTCGGAATTTTATTTTATTATCCGCCGGGCCAACTGGTTCCTGCACCATATTAGCCAGCCTGTGATGCAGGAGGAACTCCGCCTCCGGCTCACAGCTGAAGTTCGTTTCATACGTGCCTTTCAGTATTTTATGCTGTACCAGACCTGGGGAGAAGTTCCGCTGGTGAGTCAGCCGCTGACATTGGAGGAGCTGAAAATAGGCAGGGCGGAACCGGGAGAGACTGTAAGTTTCATCCTGGAAGACCTGGACTATGCCATTGCCAACCTGCCCCAAAGCTATGATGCGGCGAACGAAGGTCGTATCACCAGGGGTGCAGCCCTGGGACTCAAAGCCAGGACACTCCTGTACGAAGGCCGTTGGCAGGAGGCCGCCGTCGCCGCCAGGGAAGTCATGGATTCGGGAATTTACAGCCTTTTCCAAACGGCCGCCGGCGACGGATACCGGCAGCTTTTCAAGACTGAAAATGAAAACAATGCCGAAGTGATCATTGATCGCGAAAATGCGGCCGTACCCAATCACGGCAATCAGCTCCCCCGTCTGTCGGCTCTGAAGACCAGCAGGGGAGGGGATGGCTTCATTCAGCCCAGCCAGTCACTGGTTGACGCTTACGAGGCGTACGATGCAACCAATGACCAACTGGTTGCGGTGGATGCTGCCCATGAATTCGTCAACCGTGATCCACGGCTGACATATACCATCGCCTGTCCCGGATCCGTTTTATTCGGGCAGGCCCTAACCGTAAATTCGGCGCCGCTGACCAATTCAAGGACACGTTACGGTACCATTAAATTTATTCCCGATGAATTTAACGGGAACAACGGCGGGCTTGACTACGGTGTGAACCATATTCTCATGCGCTATGCCGAAATCCTGCTGACCTATGCCGAAGCCAAAATTGAAGCCAACGAGATTGATCAATCGGTGGTGGATGCCATCAACGAAGTAAGAGCCCGCGCCTGGGGAGCAGCACCTGCACAAATCAGCAGGTACCCCGAAATAACCATGGGCAGCCAGGAAACGCTCCGGGATATCGTTCGGAAAGAACGGCGGGTGGAACTTGCACTCGAAGGATTGCGCTGGTTTGACATCAAACGATGGGGAATAGGGTCGGAGGTAATGGGTAAACCTGTATATGGTGCCAGAATAGACGGACACCCTATACAGGTTAGCGACGGAGGAACGTTTGACAGCAATCGCGATTATCTTCGCCCTGTTCCGGATCGGGAGCGGCAGCTCATTGGCCGGAGCCTGCTGGGCCAGAATCCCGGTTACAATTAACGGCCGGGCTTACTTTTTTTGGATCACCAGCTCCGGAAATTTTACTACCAGTTCTTTGAGGTCTTCCAGGGTAAGAGGGGTGAGGTTTTTCTCCCAATCTGCCAGTGAACCTGCCGTTCCGGATTGCAGCAGAAGGGCGGCCCGTACCTCGCAGGGGGAGTCCATTCCGTCGGCAGGGTTCCAGACCTCATCGGCTGTGAGCTGGTTGGTGACGGTATTTTCATAGCTTCTGCGGCCGAGCTCGGCCAACAGCGCCTGGGCCTGCTGGGCGCCTCCGAAATTATTGGTTGAATTGATCCAAAAAGAAAGGGTTTCAAACGTGGTTTCGGGAAAATAGGATTCAATAGCTCTTTTAGTGGTATTCAGCAGGCGATCGGCAGTGGAGGTTGCCGGATTGCCCTGCCAGTAAAGCAGCGGAATGTATTGCATCCGGCTTTCAAAAAACGGGTGTCCGATCAGGTAAGGGTTAATGGAGACCCCTTTGATGAGACTTCCTCCCAGGCTTTTGTAAGCAGTCTCATTTTTACGGATGAATGCCAGCGACACATAGGTAGCCAGGTCCCACAAGGGGATATCGTTGGCAGAGGAAATGAACCAGGTTTCATCGACGGCAGTATGAGATTGGAGTGTCCTGCTGAAACTGTCAGCCTGCTGATTTGTCAAACCGCTTTCCCAATCCGTTATACGGGTGAAATCCGACAATACCTGCTCGTCGTAGTCCTTATATTTACTCCTCAGGTGACTTACATCTTCGCTTGTTCCTCCGCCGGGATGCAATAAATAGACGCTGCCCGGATCGTAGCTGCCGCGCCCGTCCACAATTTTGCGGGCCCGGTTTTCGCCGTCGGCAGAACCGTTGTAACCGAGGAGAACGACCTTTTTGACCTGATGCCGTTGAATGAAATCAAGGTATAGCGCGGGCAGATCAAGCAGCTTGATCCATGCCACGGCCGGTGCAACCGAAGGATCGTAGCCTGCCGCTGCATACGATTTGAAACCTGTTGCATTGGCGTGGTCCACCATGCTCTGTACTTCCTTCACGGTGTTGATGCCGGCTAAAAAGTGAATCGGTAAAAAGGCGGCTTTCATGGTGCGGCACAGGTAGGCGGCAGAGGGGATTCCGGTGCCGATCACCACGGTTTCAATAGCGGCATCGGGGCCAAGCACTTCATCGTATGCGTCGACCGTATTCCGGACCGATTCTTCGAGGAACGCAGGGGTAGAAGTCACAGGATGCGGGCCATAACCGGGTGCGCTGACCGCCCAGGATTGGGAAATGCCGGATGCCAGCGATGCAAGTGACTTTTCAACCGTATATTCGGCGCTCATACCGCCCCGCAGTTTAAAAACAGGTAATTCGTCATGCCGTTCGCTCACGATCTCGTAGGTGGTTCGTGAGTCGTTGTCGACGACACTGAAAAAGGACTGGTAGGATCTCACGGTAGTATCAGAGCTGAGGGTATATTCTACATAAATTCCGTAAGGCCCTTTTTTTGTTGCGGCGGGAACCGTCCAGACTTCCTTCCAGCCAACCTGCAGGGAATCCGCGGGGTGTACATCGGCTCCTTCGAGCAGCGTCTGTTCGTGAAAAAACGTCCGGGAATCGTCACTGAGATTTCGGATCATGACTTTCAGCGTCGTTATTTCGGCGCTGAACTCGTGGTTATTGACCACCCAGCCGCTGGCTTTGACCGATTCTCCGACCCTGTAGCTCCCTTTTTCTGTGGTGAACCGGCTTATTTGGAGATCGGTACCGGTTTGTTTTTGTGATTGCGGTTCTTTTCCGGAACAGCTGGCCGAGGTTAAAGACGCAGTGAGCAAAACCACTGGCAGGGACCATTTAAGCCGCTGCTGAAAAAAAAGTTGAAATGACATAACTAAACGTTTTAAGGATTGTAAGCTTTTTTTAAGGAGGTGTGGTATCGCTGATAGAGATGGGCCGCTATTTCGATGGCATTCCCCTGCGGCTCGGAAGGAAAGGGATTCTTTCGGGCAGTCCAGGCCTGTTCCCATGAAAAGAAATCAGGTTTTTTAACGTTGTTCCCTTGCATTTCCTCAGACAGATAGGCGAAGTACTGTTGCCAGCGGGGGAGATAGAAGTCGTTGAGCAGCCCTGCCCATTCGCGGTGGGCGTAGTCATGAAGCTCGGAGTCCGTAGCGGCCCAGGTAGTCAGCAAGGTGCGGGCATTTTCTTCAAACCGGTCTTTTTCTGCTTCGGTCGTCCCTGTCCGTCGTGCGTCCTGCAGCCAGGGGCCCAGCATGAATTCCTTCCGGGTAGCAAGCAGCCTGTCCTGGTCCAGGATAAGCTGGAGAAATTCCCCGGTGAACTGGTCAAATGCCTTCCTGTCGCGCTTATCGTAGGCTTCAATGACTTTTTTGTGCACGTATTTTCCATAATCTGCCAGCACCTGCCTGGTGATATCCACCAGATCGTAACGGTAGGCGTCCGACTCCTTTAATTCGGTTTTTGCCAGGAGAAAGTTTTCCCAGGCCTCCACCAGGTCTTGCGGGTTGTAATAAAGCAGGGCCGTTCCCCAGGAGGAAACATGCCGGATCTCTCTGTCGGGGCGTGCACAGAAGAATGATTCCTGGGGGCCGTCTTCCTGGGTCGGGCAGTTGTAAACGGAGTATACCAGTTTTTGCCAGGCCAGATCAATGGTTTTGACATCCCGGCCATACCGGTAGCGGGCATAGTTGACGAGCCATTCATTTACATTGATCGGCTGGTTGGTCCAGCCCATATCAAACAGGAGGTCGTAGCTGACCGGGTTGGTGCCGCTGCCCTCGGGGGCTATGCCGATACCCGCCATATTGCGGCCCAGCGGGCTCGCTTTGGCGGCAACAGGGTCGTTGGCGTAGTTAAACAGGCGGCCGTACAGCCCTACCCGGCCTCCGAAATTAGGCAGTGCGCTCCAGATCCATCGGAAGTCCCCATGACCTTCCTTTTTGTAAAACAGCGATTCTTTAATTCCCCCCCACTGGGGGCGGGTACATGCCATGAGATCTATTATAAGCGCCTGATCGGGCTGTAGCCCGGCCAACAGCTCACTGGTAGGGTTTTGCTGCCATCCCTGGAGTATCCATATGGATTCGGGCGCCGCTTTTTTCATCGCGGCGGCTATGGCCGCCGCCGCATCCGGAATCTGAACTCCCTGATGAATGCCGCCTTCATGAAACGGGTCGCCTCCGAAGTAGTTAGCCTTTCCCAGAAGCTTTTCCTGCTCTTCGTAATAGATCGCCGCAATTCCGGCAAAGGCTGGGTCAGTAGGGTCCAGAAAGGCAGGCCGTTGGTAAACCAGCCAGTTGCCGGTATCCCTGATTCCGGCGGACGGTTTTTTGTTGATAAGCGACTCCGGCACCATGCCGAAAAATCCTTGTAAGACGGGCTCCATCCCGTATTCCCGCATCCGCGCCAGGATTTTTCGCTGCAGCTCCAGCTGATCGTCGATATAGGCCTGGGTAACCGGGCCCCCGGTACCTTCCAGGTTGCCCATCAGCCACCACGCTTCGTAGCCGGCGCCGGGGAGAAAGCTGAGGATTTCCTGGTCCGAATAGCCCAGCCTTCGCAGCGTGTGCTGCCAGACGGCATGCTGGCCCACTACGGCCGCCAGCGGCATATTAATGCCCTGCATGGCCATCCAGTCGATCTCCTTTTCCCATCGGGCCCAGTCCCAGAAGGGCATCGTATAGCTATAGGTGCAGTAATTGAGATAGTACCGGTAGGCGTAGGGAGAGCTGACCCGTTCTTTCTGCGGGACGGATGGCAATACAGCGGGGAGGTGAATGGGACCTTCGGCCGGCCGGGCACTTGTATGGCAGTAACTGCGCAGGTAGTGGTTGAGTCCGCGGGCGATGGCGAGGCCGTTGTTACCGCGGATAGTGATCTTATCGCCGACCGATTCCAGTTCGAATACATCATGGGTATTGTCGGCGGGAATCTGTTCCATTACAAATTGGCCGGCTCGGTCTGCCAAAAGCCGTTCCAGGAGCCCCTGGTTTTGGAAATCAGCTACAGAAGCGCCGCGTTTCCGGGTACAGGAAGTCGGTAAAGCCAACGCAATGAACAGTAGAATAAAAGCAAGGAATCCCCGCATAGACAGCGTATATTTTTTTGTTAAAGATTGCGGATAATGTGAAAGCAGGCGTTTGACCATTCGTCTAAAAGGTTTCAATTAAGCAGTATCGGGAGTTGCTATGGGGCAGGAGGGCGCGCTGCTGCTGATGAAGGGTAGTAAAGAGAGCCTCCCTTATCTTTTCGGGATAAAGGAGGCTGCCGGGAAGGAGTGCACTTATTTGTTCTCCGTGATGGAAGCTTTCAGCGCTTGTACTTCGCTGGCGAGGGCTTCGTATTGGGTAAGTTGGGCTTTCAGTGAATTGATCTCTTTCTGCTGGCCGATGCTGTGCAGGGTGAGCTCTTCGATTTTACCCATCATGCGCACGTTCATATCGTGAACGGAATAGCCGTTTTCTTTCAGCTCAGCCTCCGAAGGGATGTTGGGCAGGTGACCATGGCGCGCGATATGGGCTTCAACCTCTTCCAGGGGCTGGAGCTGATAATCCTTCGCCAGCACATGGTCGGCCCAGGAAGCTACCGGCGCCAGGGCGAAATCTTCACTCAGAATACCATGTTGTGCAAAAATGGAATATTTGCTAAGCAAGGCCTCACTCATAGCGGGCTCTTGTACCCCGGTATGTCCTACAATGTATAGCCTGCCATGCACACCAAGGTCGGCCGGGTGCCCTCCCTGACCTACAGTTACCATACCTTTTTTTGCGGCCAATAATCTTTCACCTGCCGAAAAAAATGCAATACCGTTAGCATGCCCATTTGTACCCATATTTTCAATATATTCCTGAATGTGATCGTGACCGTCCGCTGAATCATCAGTACGCCTGATAACTAGTCTTTTACTATCCACCAAATTTGCCCGGACGTCACCGTTGACATGCAGTTTGGCTTTTGGCTCTTCTACACCAATACCTACTGAACCCTTATCATCGTCGCTAATTTTCATTCTCAAAACCTTCTTGGTGTAAAACCCCATCCCATATGGGCCTCCGGCCTTTTTAGTAGTATTTTCAATATATTCGCCAATCGCCTCGGTAGTAGCTTCGGACTCATAGAGGTTGGGTCTTAAAATTACTTTTTTATTATCTATCCATTTGACCCGTGCATTACCATCAACCTGTGCATTACCATTAACCTGTGCATTACCATCAACCTGTGCATTACCATTAACATGCAGCATCGACAGCGGGCTGGCAGTGCCGATCCCGAGATAGCCGTCCTTCGAGAGTCTCATCAGAAACTTATTATTAGAGCCTGTAAACCAGGTAAAAGCATCTTGTCCGCTGTCGTCTGTGTCTTTTACAAAGCTCATTGAACGTTTTTCTGCAGTAAGCGTTGTGGCCTCTACCTTTTTATAGGTATCGGGGGTCTGTGCAAAAACGGCGGTTTGCACTGAGAAGAAAGCGATAAGCGCTCCTGCAGCGGGGCGGAGGTAGAAACCTGTTTTACGGTTCTGCGCCGGCGGGCATTGGGTGAAAGATTTATTGGAGTATTTCATGATAGTTACTTTTAGAAATGTTTTGATAACTGTTTGGTTATTCCAGGATGATTTTTTTTGTTTCCGACACCTGGGCCGAGGAAATCTTTAGCAGGTACACACCCGCGGGGAAACGTTTTTCAGGGTTTGGCACGCGGTACGTGTTTGTTCCCTCCTGCATGGACAGACTTGCGTGGTGTACGGTCCGGCCGGTGAGGTCGGTCAGCTGAAGGTCTACCTTTTCTGCTTTTTGGAGGAATACCTCCACATTTACTCCCTCTGACCCGGCGGGGTTCGGATAGACCCTTACCGCGGATGCCCCCACTTCCTCCTGGAGCAGTTCGCTGGTGGCAACCCTGGCGCCGGTATTATAGCTTCTGCGCGCCGTGTTCAGATTGAGGCCGTAAAGCTTTTCGGTCAGACTTTTGATCGCAAAAGTGTGCATGCCGGCGGTTTCCTCAAACTGGAGGGCATGCACGTCGTCCCGCATGTACTTGTCGGTGAAACTGGAATTGGAGGGAAAGTTTGAGTCCTGGCCTTGTGACAGGCGATCCCGGAGCAGATCAAGATCCCCGTCCAAAAACTGGTTCCGGGCCTCGGAACCCACTGCGAACAGGAAATTATCAATGTCCATCAGGGAGTTGCCGGTCACAAAGCGCCCGTCTACGTTGACGGCCCCGATCATGGCGTGGTTGGCCTCGCTCCTGTTGAACAGGTGCGGCCCGCCCGACTCCGAGTAAAATGTGGTTCCCGCTGCGTTGTCGCGCTTTTCATTATCTATATAGACACTTAAAACCCCTCCCTTACGGTCAATGGTGAAACTATGCCAGGTTCCTTTGAAAAACTCGTTGGTGCCCCCGTTATTCGGATTGTTAATGAATAGGGCGGTTACTATTTTACCCTCAGCGATCTCAAACAGGTAGAAACCCTGTTCATTTGCCAATAGCCTTGCAGCAACAGCCGAATTTTCCGGCCTGGTATTTCTCAATGAATCCCTGAGTATTTCGGGAATCTTGCCTAACCCGGTCACCAGTACGTTGCGGTATTCGGGGATCACCGGGCTTAGTCCTTCGGTATCAGGGTAATAGGCATCCTCGCCGATGGAGAACAACACCGCGCCTTTCAGGGACGAAGCATTGGTAAGCCGGAAGTTCCCGGCAATCAGTCCGTCGTTGCCGGCATCGCCCGGCAAAATCAACTGGTTCAGGCTCGGGCTCAGGCTTACAAACGCCTTGTCTTTCCGGTGATCCGTATCATCGCTGTAATCCAGGGAAATGCCGCTGTTGTCCAGCTGGAGATACCCTTGGTTTGCGAGGGTATACGATCTGATCTGATCGGTGTGCTTTTTAGGCACCAGCATCAGGAAAGATGAAACCAGCCTTGAATAATACGGCCCCTGGTTGTCGTCACGGAGTGGGTACCCCTTCCAGTCGTGCAGCGGACCGCGGCCATTCATCCAGAATTGCGTAGAGCTTCCTCCGTCCAGGTTTAATAGCTGGTCATACTCTTTGTAGCGGTAAAAATTGTTCACCTCCCAGTTACGCATGCCGGAAGTTTTGGTATACACTACTCCCGGTGATACAAACTGGCCTAAGTCGCCGTCGATAATGCCGATATCGAGCCGGTTGCCCTTTTTGGCGATATACGTCCGTGCATTGGGGATCTCGTCAAAGGTGCGTGTGTATTGCTGATAGGCCAATGCAGAATACCGCTGCACATATTCATCCTGCTGTAAGTTGGCGCAGTCGTTCCAGCCCTCTTCCGGGGGAGCCGTTTGTCCGCCGAGCTCGCTCAGGATATTTTCACACGGACCGGCCGGACCGCCGGGTAACGAGAGGTAGCAGCGGATCAGGGTTGAGCTCGGACCGAGGTAAACCGGATCGAATTCCGGGTAATCGGCCATCCATTGCGGATACAGCGCCTTGTAGTCGTACCGGTTGCCATTATTCATAAAGGTCATGCCCGACATGGCATTGGCGTAGGTATTGGTTTCATTGTGGAATAAGGTGTCCAGGTGAGAGGCGAGTCGTGTTGCAGGTATTTCCTTTGGCCTTGAAAACAGCGACACACTTTTGTTGGCTCCCCAGTTCCAGGCAAAGCCGGCCTCCCCTTTGAAGGAAAGTATCTGCGGCTGCGCCTTGATGGTATTGTCCATTTTAATGAAAGGCACCACACCGGGGAGCCCGTTGTAGTCAAAATCGTAGACGGTTCCATTGACCACCAGCAGCGCGCCTTCCCGTGCCATGATCCGGGAAGGAATGTCCATCCAGCTGGTTTTCGGGACCTTGGTATATTCAAAGCAGTCCATATTCTGCTGCTCGCCCAGATCCGGGTCGTGCGATGGAAAGCCGTCAGCCGTACCGGGGTTGAACTTATACCCTATTTTCAGGTCATATTCGTCACTCTCGTTCCCCAGGTCAAATTCAGCGGCAATGACGCTTTGCGACCGGTTTTTCCCGGCAAACGAGGAGCCGTCAATCCACCCCATCGAGGTGCCGGGGTAAGCGGAAGATACATCCGAATAGGCCACCTGGTGCGGGAAATTCTTAATCTGCCAGTAGCTGTCCGGCGCCCAGTCGTATTGTTTAACCACAAACCCTTCGCTGGTTTTGTCCAGCAGGACCGAAGGCGGCCCGGGGTTGGGATGCTCTCCGGCCACATCCTGGTTTTCAACGGCGGTGCTGGCCATATTGTCAAGATCATTGATATCCAGCGGGACCAGCGAGGAAGCCCAGTCTTTAAAATCTAATGCATTCATATTCGTTACAATGTCGTTCGCTGCCAGTTCACAGGGGGAGTTCATACCGTCGGTGGGGTCCCAGACGTCGGCTTTTTGCCAGGCGTTCATGAAAACGTTGGTAAACCCGGAGGAGAGCAGCGCACTTTGAAGCGGAGAGCGGTCATATTTGGCATTAATATCCAGTTGAAGCCCCTCAAATGCAGTTCCCGGGAAATGATGCTCCACTTTATACTTCACCTGCAGGTTCAGGCGCTGGACATGGTATTCCGGCGGGGATCCCTGCCAGTAAAGAAACGGCGCCTGCCCTTTCCAGCTTTCGTACAACGGATACCCGATCACATATTCATTCAGGGCGATCCCGGTTATAGTCCGGTTGTTTTTTTTGCGGAATTTCATATCGATATCCACGGCCAGATCATAAAATGCAAGCGATTCCGTAGCGGTAATAGTTCTTATCGCTATTCCGGGGAAGTCATTCTTGATTTCGCGACTAAATTCACTGATCTGTACACCGGCGATCCCGCTTTCCCAATCGAGAATGTGTTTGGATTCTTGTTTGTCAAAGTCGTTGTAGTCCTTGAACACGTTCTTCAGCACGTTGTCTCCATCAGTCCCCCCGTGTTTCATCAGGTAAATGGATCCGGTTTCATAGTCTTCGCTGCCAGGTGGCGATTTCTTCAGCACAAGCCGCTGGGCCAGCGTTTCGCCGAGTCCTTTTTCGTCAACCCCGATCAGGATCACATTCTTTACTTTGTGTTCCTCTAAAAAATTAAGATATTGGATGGGAATAGTTCTCAGCTTTATCCAGGTCGTGCCCTCATCGGGTATCGACGGATCGTACCCGGCGGTAGCAAAACAATCAATCTCCTTATGATTGGCCTGGTCCACGATCGCCTTTACTTCACCCAGTGAATTGCTTTCCACCAGAAAATGCAGGGGAAGTACCGGGGCCTTCATGGCGTTGGACAGGTAGGGGACGAAGGGTAACCCGGTTGAAATAATAACTGTATTCACCGTCTCGTTGTCGTCTAATTCCTGATTGTACAGGTCAATGGTCTTCGTAATCGCCTTATCCAGGAAGTCAGGAGTCGAATATACTGAAACAGGCCCCCCGCCCTGGAGATCGGGTGCGCCATCCGGCTTGTCGCGGACTGCCCAGGTATGGGAGATACCGGCCGATAAATCGGCCAGGGATTTCTGGACTGCATATTCTGCGCTCATCCCTCCCGACAACTTAAATACCGGGAGACCCTGGTAGACGGTTTTGGCAACTTCGTATACATCCTGCTGTCCGGGCTTCAGCCTCCGGAAAAAGGTGAGCGGAAGGGTGTAGGTGCCATTGCTGGCAAGTAATTCGGGATCGGTGGAATTAACAGTGTAAATCAGCTTGATACTGTAGGCGTCTTTTTCAAGGTTTTGAAAGACTTCATTATCAATGATGGGAAGGTCGTTTCGGCTGAAGCTGTTGTTTCCGGCAATCGTAAAGCTTCCTAACGGAACGATACTCACTTTATCACCGGTTGTTATGCGCGAGATCTCAATATGGCTCGACTGCACGTTGATCGTCTCAGACAGCGGGTTGTTCACCTCGAAATTCATTGTACGTTCATCCCCTGTCAGTATTGCATATTCTTTTTCCAGAAGAATATCCGTCGAAGGTCTTAGAATAGGAAATAAAGACTCCGGCGTGATTTCACCTATTCCAGGGATTTGCAAGTGTGAAATCATTCCGCTGCCCTCCAGCGTAAGCTCGATAATCACCGGTTGTCTGGCCGCATCAAATTCAGCAATACAGGCGTCGGCCAATCCGAAGCGCTTTTTGAACATAGCGCGCGTCCAACTTTCGGTGAGGCTGTTACATGGCGTCGAATCGTCCCTGATATACGCTTTGGCAGCCTGCCCCAGTACCTTGATGTTATCTGAAGCAATATTGGAAAGCGTGACAGCGGCAGGTCCGGCGAGGGATACGTTTCCGATCATGTTTGGATGCTGGCTTCCGTCGGTGTAACTCGAAGTAGTGCCATTTATAGACACGTTGTAAAGCAGTGCGCCCTTGCCACCCGTGGTTTTGTCATAGGCATATACGAACAGTTCGGCGGAGCCGTCGTCGATGATACCTTTAATCCCTCCGCTCAGGTCCGCGCCGGCTTCAAATAATTGTTCGTAATTCAGCGTTACCAGCTCGTCTACTTCTGCCATAGGGGCTGCCGGATGTAGAACGGGAGTGGAGTAGGTCTTGGTAGAAACACCCTGATAGATTAACTCACCGTTTGATCCCCAACCAAAGTTCTGGGCAGGTAACGCAGTAGCGAGACCGGTCCAGGAAATCAATCCCATGACCAAACCGCGAAGCAAACGCAGTGCCGGGGGAGGCCATTTCTTGTTTGAGAGAACTATTCTCATAAGCATGTAAATTAAGATTATAGATAGTTTTTTTTTGAGTCCGTAAAGGTGACAGGTCTTCTGTTAGGGAAGGGCGCATTTTTTAATCAGTAAGGTTTGCTTTTCGGTCAGTTGGAATTTCGTCCGGATTTAGGGCCGTTTTTCCCGGGGTATCCCGTCTGTATGCAATCCGGTAGCGGTATCGTTATGATTTTTCTTCGACATGTTACATGCGTGATACTTTTTGATACAGGTGTGACAAACGCGTAAATGCCGCCGGCATACTTTTGGGGGTATAATCTATTTTGAACGGGTATGCCGGGAAATTGCGGTGGTCAGTTGTATTTGCGAAAACGATGGTGTTGGCTATTGGCAGGGGTGTTTGTGTATTTGCTGATGGACAGTCGCGTCGCAGTCGGTCAGCACGCGGGAATGCTCTTTAAGCGGTTCAGCATCGAAGACGGATTGACGTCTGTCAATTGCATCCTCAAGGACAGGGCAGGTTTTCTGTGGTTTGGGGGCGCGAACGGTCTATACCGTTTTGACGGCCATGGCTTCAGGATATTTGCGCACGATCCGAAGGATTCTACCAGTATCAGCAGCGACAATGTGCTCTGTTTGTATGAAGATGACCGGGGTAAGCTGTGGGTAGGGACGATGAACGGCGGTCTGAATCAGTTTGATCCGGTAAAGGAGAAGTTTATAAGGTATCTGCACCGGTCAGCGGATCCCTCGACCGTCAGCAGCAATCGCATCAATACGCTTCAGGGAGACAGCCATGGCAGCTTATGGGTGGGTACCATGGGGGGAGGTCTGGACCGTTTCGATTACCGTACGGGCACCTTTACGAACTACAGACACGATCCCGGTGCCATCGGAAGCCTGAGCAATAATGACGTTTTTGACGTAATGGAAGACCGGCAGGGGAACATTTGGGTTACGACCAATAAAGGAAACCTGGACAAGCTGGAGGCGGACAGCCAGTCCTTTGTCCATTTCTCCTACAGCGACGCCCTGTATCGGGGCGGGCGCACCGGTCAGCGAATGATAGAGGATGACAACGGGAAAATATGGATAGGAACCGAAGGGGACGGTTTGTTCAGCTTCGACAAAACCGCTCATACGTTTGAACATTTCATCGCCGGACATGGCAAAGGCCGGTTAAGCAATAATGTCATTACGGATCTTCAGCAAAAAAAACCGGGAGAAATCTGGCTGACAACAGACGGCGGGGGGCTAAATCACCTGGATGTTGCCGCAAACTATTTTACCAGTTACTCCCACAGGATTTACGATCCCCACAGCCTGAGCAACAACTCCTCGTATTGCCTGCTCATGGATGAGAAGGGGGCGCTCTGGCTGGGGATGGGCGACGGTTCCGTGAATGTATCCGAAAAGCATCCTTTTACCGTGTATAAAGCCTCGACTTCCGGAACGGATAATCTGAGTTTCAATGTGGTAGTTTCACTGGCGCTGGATCAGCGCGACAACCTTTGGATCGGAACAGGAGGGGGAGGATTGGATAGAATGAGCCTGAAAACAGGGGCTTTTACCAATTATCGCCATAATGCTTCCATTGCCGGGAGTCTCAGCAGTAATATCGTACTCTCCCTTTGCGCCGACAAAACCGACCATTTATGGATCGGCACCTTCCTGGGGGGACTGGATCAGCTGAATCCGAAGGCCGCCCGCTTTAACCACTATAGAAATGAAAAAGATCAGGCGAATAGTCTTACGCACAATCATGTATTTGATGTAATTGAAGGGGCTGATGATGAGCTCTGGATAGCCACCCACGGCGGAGGACTGGACTGCTACCACAGGAATACCAATCAATTTATTCATTTCCGGAATGACCCGGAAGTGAAGGGAAGTCTGACCTCGGACCGGGTATTGTGCCTTTTAAAAGACAGGGGAGACAATATCTGGATAGGTACGCTGGACGGCGGGCTTCTGAAATGGAACCGTACCGGGAAGGTATTTGACGCGTATAATTTCAGAGATCCGGAAGAAGCCAATTTACGGGAATACCCCATACACCACCTGATGCAGGACGCAGAAGGCAACATCTGGGTAGCAACCGGAGGCAATGGTTTGGTAAAACTGGATCCTTCTTCGGGGAGTATGACGGCCATTACGCGTAAGACCCGTCCCGGTAGCAATGCCGTTTATGGTTCCATCCAGGATGACCAGCGGAATATCTGGATGAGTACCAACAGAGGGATTATGCGTTATTCACCCTGGAATGAAAGCATAACGGTTTTTAATACCTCCGATGGATTGCCTACCAACGATTTCGAATCAGGGGCCATTGTAAAGGCAAAGGACGAATTGTTTTTCGGAAGTAAAAACGGGCTGGTTGCGTTCAAACCCCATACGATAAAGACCGCGCAGGAAGAATCGAAGGTGATGATCACTGAACTGAGGATTTTTAACAAACCGGTAGCGGTAGGCGAACAACTGGAAGGGACTATTCCCCTGGAGCAATCTACACTATATGCTGATCAGATCACACTTCCATATAACTGCAATAATTTTTCGTTTGAATTTGCCGCGCCGGGCAGCGCGAATCCCGAAAAGGTGAGGTACGCCTACCAGCTGGAAGGGGCATTGGATCGTTGGATCGAGGTGGACGCCAATCAACGGCTGGCCACCTTTTCAAACATCAGCCCGGGAGAATATACGTTCAAGGTCGCCACAATCCGCGACGACGGTGCTGTCAACCCGGGCGCCACGAGTCTTTTAGTGAAGATCCAGCCTCCGCTCTGGCAGACCGGCTGGGCTTATCTGTTGTATCTGACTGTACTGGCTTTCGTAATCTATTTTATCAATTCCGAAGTCCGGAAAAGGATCAGGCTGAAGGGAGAATTGAAGGCAGAGAAATACCTCCATGAAAAAGATATAGAGCTTTATATCTCCAAGATTAATTTGTACACCAATATCTCCCATGAGCTCCGCACTCCTCTGACGCTCATTATAGGTCCTTTAGAGAGACTCATGGGGTTAACATCCGCGGGCAGCCGTGATTTTCACCAGTTAACGGTGATACACCGCAACTGCCAGAAGCTCCTGCAAATGGTGAACCAGCTGCTGGATTTCAGAAAGATAGAAGCGGGTCAGGTTACCCTGCAGGTGCAGGAAACCAGGCTAGTGGAATTTGTCAGCCAGCTGCTCATTCCTTTTGAAGAGCTGGCTGCCCATAAAAATATCCAGCTGGTTTCCGGGTACGATACGGAAAATGTCCCGGTTTGGCTGGACAGGCAAAAGATGGAGATTATCCTCGTCAATCTACTTTCCAATGCGTTGAAGTTTACGGCTGAAGGCGGAAAGGTTACCCTGAAAGTAAGTGTTGAAAAC
Organism: Telluribacter humicola; assembly: GCA_040394475.1. Classification (GTDB taxonomy): domain Bacteria; phylum Bacteroidota; class Bacteroidia; order Cytophagales; family Spirosomataceae; genus JBEBSD01. The sequence continues at coordinate 46,774 of JBEBSD010000047.1, forward strand.
CGTAAAGATACCGGCAAAGAGGAGGTTGTTGTAGCAATAGAGGACACCGGCAGGGGGATTCCGGATGATCAGCTAACGCACATCTTTGACCCTTTTTACCAGGCCAGCAACCATGGGAATACGTTTGTCCGTGGAACGGGTATCGGGTTATCCATCACCAAATACCTGATTGAATTGCACAAGGGCAGCATCCATGCTTCGAGCAGGCTGCACCACGGCTCTGTGTTCGGAATCAGGTTTCCTGCGCAAATGGAAGCGTATCCGCCCAAGGAGCGGAGGGCGACCGGCTCCGGAGAGGGGCACGGAATGCTTCCCCACTTGCGAAACCGCTTTCAGCCTGCCCGTGAAGAAACCCGGATCCTGGCAAAAGCTTCCCTGCCGCAAATGCTGATTGCCGAGGATAATGATGAATTAAGAGCGTTTATAAAAAGCGGCTTTGCGGACCATTATGAAATTATGGAAGCCCCGGACGGGTTGAAAGCCCTCAATAGGGCGTTGGACACCATTCCGGATATCATTATAATGGACGTAATGATGCCGGAACTAAATGGCATTGAAGTTTGCGGCAAGCTGAAAAAAGATGAGCGGACGTCGCATATCCCCATCATCATGCTGACCGCAAAAACTTCGGTACACCATCAGTTCGAAGGCCTGGCCTCGGGCGCTGATGATTACATTACCAAACCTTTTAATTTTGATTTGCTCAGCACGCGGGTGCTCAACCTGCTCGAGTCGAGGAGAAAGCTTCGGGAGCGGTATTCACAGCAGTTTTTACTGAAACCCAAAAACATCGTTATCGATAATCCCAATGCCCTCTTTTTGCAGCGTGTTATCCGTGTTATAGAGGAAAATATGGCCGAGCCTGATTTCAATGTAGAGCTGCTTGCCCGGGAAATCGGTATGAGTCATTCTGTTCTGTACCGAAAGGTGGTGGCGCTGACCGGCAAGCCGATCAATGATTTTATTAAGTCAATCCGCTTGCAACGGGCGGCGCAGTTGCTGAAGCAGAGTAATCTTCAGATCGTTGAAATAAGCGACAGGGTCGGTTTTTCAAATTCCAAATATTTCAGCACCTGCTTTAAAGCCGAATTCGGAAAAACACCCAGTGAATACGCGGCCATTTAAGGTTCCTTTTTACACCGCTTCCCTCATCAACACCGCATTTTGCCGGAACTTGCAGGCTTATCGTTTGGCTAAAAAGTAGTATTTTTACCATCGCCGGACTCTTGGCCGGCGCCTGTCACCCGCTATTTTTCGGTGAGCGTCTCCCTTGCAAGAGGAGGGACAGCCTACTAATTTTACCCAAAAGGGAATTCCCGGTAATACGCTTGTCGTTTAAATCCTGAAAAGCAGATGGAGAGAAGAACATTTTTAAAAAGAGCAGGGTTAGCGGCTGTCGGTGTAACCGCATCGTCGGCTGTTTCGGGCTTTGCTACAGATTTTTCAACAATAGAAACAATGGAACAATTTAAAAATTCGGAAACACACAAGCGGTTCAGACCGCAAAACAAAATCGGTTTTGGTGGTGTGGCGTTGGGCAATGGATTTAACCACAATCCCGACATCCAATGCCTGCAAACCATGGAAGCGGCATGGGACGCTGGGGTACGGTTTTACGATACGTCACCCTGGTACGGTTTGGGAATCAGCGAACGCAGGATGGGGATGTTCCTGAAAGACCAGCGGCGGGAAGACTTTGTGGTGTCGACAAAAATCGGCCGTATACTGCATCCGCATGACGATTTCAGAATGGAACACGGATTATGGAAAGGGAGACTGAATTTTTCGTACCAATATGATTACACGGCGGGAGGGGTTCGCAAAAGCATTGAGGACAGTTTGCAGCGCCTGGGCATTTCGTCGTTGGATATTGTTTTTATCCACGACCTGTCGCCGGATAATGGCGATATGAAAGCGGACTGGGTAAATTACTTTGACATAGCCGCCAAAGGCGCTATGCCCGAATTGACCAGGATGCGCGAGGAGGGCCTGATCAAGGCCTGGGGATTTGGGGTGAACACCATCGCCCCGATTTTAAAGGCGATCGAAGTCGCTGACCCCGATATTTTTCTTTCGGCTTGTCAGTATTCACTGATCCATCACAAGGATGATTTGAACCAGCTATTCCCAAAATTGACTGACAGGGATATTTCAATCGTGGTAGGAGCTCCTTTGTGTGGTGGTTTCCTATCGGGCAAAGACCGGTATTTGTATGGAAGCGGCTTTCCGGCAGGCGTGAAAGAGAAATTGGCCGCATTGCAGCGTGTAGCCGCTAATCACAGCGTCGATCTAAGAACTGCAGCATTGCAATTTTCCGCGGCTCCCGATGTGGTTTCTTCCGTCATTCCAGGTGCCAGTAACCCGCAGCAGGCCAGGGAAAACGCAGCCTCTTTTGCCGCCCGTATCCCGGCAGGTTTCTGGGAGGAACTGAAACATGAAAACCTGATCGAAGCAAATGCTCCGGTACCGCAATCGTAGGTTATGGAAAGGCGACCCTGAGTTGGGGGGGGGGGGGGCGCCCGCCGCGCCGGCCCTGGCGGGTCAGGTGGCATAACCCCAAAACAGGGCCAACACCCCAACGCCGGGGCCCCGCTAAAACGCTGCGGGGTACACCCCGGCACCCCCAGGTTTGTGTTTTACCGGGGGGTGGGGGGTTTCCCCCCTCGTGAGAGTTCGGTAGACGGGACTGATTGGG
>JBEBSD010000048.1:0-47545 GCA_040394475.1 Telluribacter humicola
TTCCTAAAACCTATTACCTATCACCTAATTCCTAAAACCTATTACCTATCACCTAATTCCTAAAACCTATTACCTATCACCTATCCAACACCTATTCACAGGCCGTTTACGGGCTGGTAATGAGTGGTCTGTGAAGACACAGACCACGGTTACAGCCGATCTCCGATAGCCGACAGCTGATAGCCGATCTCCGACAGCCAACGGCAAAGCAACATTGCCTGTCCGGATCAGACAGGCAATAGTTGCCATCAGGGCGCCGATGGTTCCGGCAGCCTAGTATCCCGGGTTCTGGGCAATGCCCAGGTCGTTGCCCGACAATCCTTTCGGAATCGGGAACCGGTAGAATTTGCCGCTCACGTTTTCGGTTTTCGAACGGACGTGCTTATGCACTTTGGCAAAGAACGGATAGTTCGTCCTCACGCCGCCCGAAGTGCCGTCGTTTTCCGGGCCGAATTTGGCTACCTGAGACTCCACAGACTTGTAGTCGTCCTTGTAAAATTCAAATTTCGGCGTCTCGGTCAGCACTGTACTGACCAGCTTGCGCCAGCGCACGAGGTTCGACCAGTGTCTTTGTTCGAAAAACAGCTCCAGGTACCATTCTCCCTCCAGGTCCGCCTGTGTGAGGGTCGTATAAGTACTCTGTCCGGCCCGCTGACGCAGCTGGTTAACCACCTGGGCAGCCTCGCTGGCCCGGCCCAGCTGCAGCAAGGCTTCGGCTTTGATCAGCAGCACTTCGGCATAGCGGATTTCAATGCGGTTGATATTATTGGGCTGTCCGGCTTCCGAACCCGGGGCTACTTCCGGGTAAGTGCCATGGCGGTGAATGAACTTGCCGATACGCGGCGAAGTCACCGGGAATACGTAGTCATACCCTTTAAAGTCCTCTGCCTTTGTTACCGGAGAAGCGAGGGGCTCATCCTGGTTGTACAGCCGGGTGAGCAGGGAATACCGCTTACGCTTGTCGCTATCCGGGAAACGATCGAGCAGCGTGATATCTGCCGGCCCGATATGATTGTCCAGGTACAGATCGAAGCGGAATGTGAACGGGCAATGCGTCTGGTGATTACCCTGTGCATCGCCGAGGCCGTCGCCGTCGTGATGGATCGTAAAGACATGTTCTACGGAGCGGTTTTCAGCGGGCACACCGAAGTTTTTCTCAAAGTTGGCTTCCAGCTGGTAGTTTCCGCTATTGATAACTTTGTCTGCATACTCTATTGCTTTCTGCAGCTTATCGCTGTCCCAGGTTGCGGCAGCAGGATCCGTTTTACTTCCGGCAATGCCGGCCACTTCGCTCTGAGAGAGTGGTTTGCCCGCCCAGGTCAGGTACGTACGGGCCAGAATAGCGTTGGCAGCACCCTTGCTCGGGTTAGAGCGGGTCTGGTCGAATCCCGGCAAATCAGCTTCCGCTTCCGTCAGGTCTTTTACGATCGCAGCATAGATCTCATCAATCGGCTTGCGGGTGCTTTGCTCGGCCTGGGTTGGCGTTGTGCTCAGGAAAAGCGGCACCTCTCCCCAAAGATTCGTGAGGTAGGAGTACCCCAGCGCACGGATGAATTTAGCCCGTGCTTTTGCCAGCTTGATCGTCGACTCCGACAGATTTTCACTGGCATAACTGGAGTCGGCCCTGGCGACCGTACGATTGGCTTCACCGATACTTACATAAAGATAGTTGAAGATTTTTGTCGGATACCAGTTATTGGCATCGGTCTGGAAAAGGCTGACCAGCGGTCCGGCCTGATCATCGTTGCCTTCGAAGCTGATGGTGTGCTCCGTAGCCGATTCCAGCAAGAACGAATACGACGAACTCAACCGTTGCCAGGGTGGGAAAGCAGCGTTGGCCGTCGCCAACGCATCCTGATCGGATTTCCATACGGATTCCCCCGTTATGACATTCGGAGGGCCGTCCGGGTCATTGTTTTTGCACGACGAAAGTGCCAATGACCCCGCTGCGACAGCTACAACAGCTAAATAGTTAAAGCGCTGTTTCATTTTTATACAATTTAAAAGTTAAACAAATTATGAATTACCTATAGTTATGAGTGCTTGCTTTGGCTAAAACGCGATGCTGACGCCCGACAGGAACGTACGGGGCATGGGAAAGGCTCCCAGATCGATGCCCTTCGAGACTTCCGGGTCATAGCCCTTGTAGCCTGTCAGGGTAAGCAGGTTCTGGGCCGTGGCGAAAACGCGGAAACGCAGCGGCAGCTTCTGCAAGACAGGCGAGGCTTTGCCGATGGTGTATCCAAGCGTTACTGTCCGGAGCCGCAGATAGGAAGCGTCTTCGATATAGCGGCTGTCCAGTTCCGACGAAAGCGGAACGCTGGTGATACGCGGGACCGTTTGAGAAGGATTGGTCGGCGTCCAGCTGTTCAGCAATTGGGCCGATGCATTATAGGCATCGTTGGGTCTTTCCAGATAGCGGCGCAATTGATTATAGATGCTATTGCCTTCTACTCCCTGCAGCAGGATAAAAAAGTCAAAACCCCGGTAGTTGAGCGACGACGAAAAGCCGTAAGTCAGATTGGGCTGTTTGCTGCCCAGTACTACCCGGTCGTTCTGGTCGATGTGGCGATCCCCGTTGCTGTCCCTGTACCTGGGATCACCGGGCTGCAGCGCCGTATAGGAGGGAGTGGTCGGCAACGCCGAAACATCTTGATTCGTTTGTACCACCCCATCGAATACAAGCCCGTAAAAAGAGCCTAGCGGCTGTCCTATGCGCAACACCTCCACGCCCAGTACTCTTTCCGTCAGGTTACCGAATAACTCCGTGATGCGATTGGTGTTGCGGGCGATATTGGCTGCAAATGACCATTGGATACGGTCGTTGGTCACGACTACCGCATTGACGGAAAACTCTACTCCTTTATTCGTAAGATTTCCGACATTGACCAGTTGTTCATTTTCTTCCCCCAGGTTCGGCGGGATGCGCAGCAGCAAATCCGAAGTCTTTTTGTAGTAAACGTCAATTGTACCCGAGATCCGGTTGTTCAGGAATCCTCCATCCAGCCCCAGGTTGTATTGTGAAGTGGTTTCCCACTTTAGGTTTTCGTTGCCATTGTTGCCTACCCGATAAGCCACACCGTCGCCATAGTGCACGGCTTCGAGGAACTGGAGGTATTCGTAATCCCCGATTTCCTGGTTACCGACGCTTCCTGCGCTCGCCCGCAGTTTTAGGTTACTCAGACTCCGGAAATCTTTCAAAAACGCCTCCTCGTTTACATTCCAGGACAAGCCGACAGAAGGGAAAATACCCCATTTGTGATTTTTCGCAAAGCGCGTCGAATAATCGCTCCGGAAATTGGCGGTCAAATGATACCGGTCGTGAAAGGAGTAATTGACTCGTCCGAGTAATGAGTAAAGCTTGCTTTCGGTCGCACCGCTGAATATAGGCCGGCTCCCGTAAGGCGAGCCATCCTGCAGGTTATTTACCCCCAGTTCTTCATTTGTAAACCGCGAACTCAAGGTGGACAGAAAATTTGTTTTGGTATCCTGAAAAGTAAACCCTCCAAGCGCATCAAAAGTATGCGCGGCATTCAAGCGCTTTGCATAGGACAGTGTAAATTCGGAGAGCAGGATCTCCGACCGTTTGTTGCCAACGCCGCCCACTCCCCTGGGTTCGAGACCGAGCGCGGTATAGGAAGGTGAAAAATAGCGCTGCGTCGCATGGCCGATGTTACTGCCTACACTGACTTTTACCGTCAGACCATCCACAGGCTTGTATTCGGCATAAAAATTGCTGAGAAAAGCCGTATATTCCGTTTGAGCGGTGCTATTCAGGAGGTCGGAGATGGGATTGGCCGTCCGGTCGCCTTCCCGCAGATAGGCATATTCAAACGGATTGTTATAGTTATATTTGCCGTTGCCATCATAAAACGGCACCACAGGCGGCATATACAGCGCATACGTCAGTGAATTGGCTATCCCGGCAGAATAAGGCGAGCTATTGTAGTTCACTTCTTCAAAAGTCGTCAGACTGTTTTGGGTGCTTTTGTTCCCTGTCAGACTGATTCCCACTTTTAATCCGGGCACTACCTCGCGGTCGTAATTGGCCCGTCCCACAAACCGTTTGAAGCCGGAATTAAGAACGACCCCGTCCTGAGACAAATAGTTGCCGGAGAGAAAGTATTGCGACTTTTCGTCTCCTCCGCTGATAGACACGGCGTGGTTTTGTGTGCGGCCTGTCTGTAAAACGGCGCGCTGCCAGTCATACCCCTCGCCGAGCCGGGCGATTTCAGCATCACTGTATCCGGGTTTGTTCAGGAAATAATCCTTCTGTAGTCGCGCCCACTGCGACGCATTGAGTAAATCCAGCTTTTTGACGGAATTGGCCGCGCCGACGGAAAACTGATAGTCGACCAGACTCCGCCCTTTTTTTCCTCTTTTGGTGGTAATCAGAATAACGCCATTGGAACCACGTGAGCCGTAAATGGCGGTGGCCGATACGTCTTTCAGTACTTCAATGGATTCGATATCTGAAGGATTGAGGAGGTTAAGCGGGTTAAATTCCCCATCAATACCCCCGAAACCAGCTTTTGTAGAAGAATTGTCGCTAAAAAAAAGGAATCCGTCTATTACATACAATGGATTGTTGCTGGCATTGACGGAATTACCTCCCCGTATGCGGATCGTCGCCGGGGCTCCCGGCTGTCCTGAAGCCTGGGTAACAGTGACTCCCGCGACTGCTCCGCTCAACAGTACGTCCACCGAGGGAGCCACATTGTATTCCAGGATCTTTTTGGGAACGGATGCGATGGCTCCTGTAAGCTCCTTTCTTTTCTGGGTTCCATAGCCTATCACCACGGTTTCATTCAGGTTTTGGACTTCTTCTTCCAGAAGTACTTGTAACCGGTCGGAATTATTCACCGTGACCTCCATCGATTGATAGCCGATAAAGCTGATTGTCAGCACCACCGGAAAAGTCTTCTTTGTCTGAATGGAAAAGGTTCCGTCGACATCCGAAATGACGCCGTTGGTCGTCTGCCTTTCGATAACACTGGCACCGATGATGGGTTCGCTTGTGCGCTTGTCCAGCACCACCCCTCTCAGATCCGCTTGCGCATAGCCGCTGGTGCTAATGAGTAGCAGACACCAAAAGAGCCCTTTTCGGCAGCTGGAAACAGAAAAATACTTTTCAAAAGTAATGCGTTTAATCATGGCAGCGATTGCGGATAAGTAGCGGTGATACAAGTTCAGACAACTGAATGGACCACATTGATATTATTAGGATTTTTTAAAGAAAAGAAACTGACGCCCGGGATAATGCCTGTTAGAATACTAGGCTCAAAGGCAGCCTAAACCTCTTCGGAATACCGCCTTACCGGCTTGTGACTCTATTTTTGGGATTGCATTTTTATATAATTCTATTTAGTATACAAACTTAGTAGATTAAATGCAAAGCAAAAAAATAATGCCTGAAGATATTGAACCAAATCGGGTATCTTACCTAAAGTGTTCCCGTGTGTTTACGTCCGGGACAGGGCCTGTGAGCGGCAATGATTATCCTGCTTATCCGGGTACTTTTTCCCGGATAAGCACAGCGGCTGGTTCGTCGTAACTGGTTTTGTTTTTACGTGGTGGATTTTTCGAATAATCAGACCGGCAGCATCCGGGGGGGATGTCACGCTGGTATTCATGGATAGCCGCCGGCGCACCGGGGCGTCGGTGCGGGCAGGCGGAGCCTCTCTTCTCAGTACCCGCTGTCTTCCAGCATTGAGGGGATGAGCGACTCTTTAGTATCCAGCTTCGCTTTCAGTTCGATAATATTGGCGGTCCCGGTTTTTTTGAATACACGGTTTTTATGGGTGCTGACGGTAGAAGGCTGAAGCCGCAGTATCTGGCAAATTTCCTGCACCCTTTTCCCCTGGATCATTAATTGCGCAATTTGTTTTTCCCGGTAGGTAAGCGCTTCCGGACTTCTGCGATTGGTCTTTGAAATGAAAAACTCGGCAATTTTTTCCAGTATCGTCTTGCTTATATAACGCTGCTCCTCCACGATCACACTTTCTATCGCTGTCAGGATGGTTTCAACGCTTTCTTCCTTGCTGATATAGCCACTGACACCCAGCGAAAAATACCGGATGGCTTCATCCAGATGTTCCGTACGTGTCAGCACGATGACTTTCGGTGCGGCAGCCGTTCCCAGGATATATTGAATGGTATCAGCCGGTACATCCGTTACGGTTATGATTACGTCATATCCGGGTGACTTCCAGGAGCGATTCGAAAGCAGTTCGAATTTGGTAATTTGAGCTTCCGGGAAACGCAGCATCAGCAGGCTTTCCAGTCCGTGCAGGGCTATGCAATCAGGGTCGTGTATTCCAATTTTCAACATCTCAGCACAATTTTCATTAACAGACAACGCTTGTTCTACTCCATTAAACTCCTGCCTTATCGGAAAAATCAGAAGTCATAACCAAAGCCTTTCTCCTAAGGTTCAGGAACAGTATCGCTGCATAACTGATGGCCTGGATGATAGAACTCTATTTATCATCCAACCAACCATGCTATTCCAGCCGTATCGAATTTCTTCGTATCACGTTCTTACAAAGATTGGACAATTTGTACGGATCGATGGTAGAAAATCCTGCAAAATATGGATGAAAATCGAACAATCAGGGATTTATTTGCAACTATTCAGACGAAAAGCAGTGTACAAGGCAGGACCTCGTACATTTCTTCCGGAGGACCTTAGAAGAAGGAGGTCGCAAAGAAAGCCGGTAGCGGAGTCTGTCCGGGCAGACAATCAGCTCAACAGCACGGCCTGTTTTCTCCGGGCCGGTTGCTGAGTCAGACAACCCGGGAACAATATCAGATGAACTATGTATGCCCAGGGCGAATTCCACCATCCGTTAGTATGGATGCCGCTTCCTGAAATGATGCCATCGGAACCGTTACCCGATACCTTCCGGAAGATTGCCGGAGTATAGCCATCTGAATCAATTCCCGTAAAACTCCCGCGCTCCTGGCAGATGGCATCGACTGCGCTTTGGGGCATGCCGCCTTCGCTATTGAGTTCACTTATTTTTCTATCAGTTGACCGACCATATCCACAAACGCCAACAATGACTAATATAAAAAATTCAGTACTCTAGTCACTATACACCTATTGCTGAAACGATCCTGTAACGATTGCTTTCGAACCCCGCAACCATCCGTTTGAAGACGAACTGTAGTGCGTTTCCTTCCGCAACATACGGAACCAATAGTACTATACGCACAAAACCCGCCCTTGTCCGTCATTTTCAGCCGGCAGATGATAGTGAAGACACGACAGCGGAGCATTATTCCGGCGCCGGCAGCAACCCGCTTCATCTTCCCCGGCCGATCAGTTATGGAACGTTTCCAACCAGATATGCACCGGCAACCGCCAGCTACAAATAAGCGATTGCAACCGGAAACGCGACCGTTTACTTTTGACGGGAAACAATCCTTTCCCGGGGCAGTCCGGGAAGCTGCGCCGGCGCCCGCCCTTTGGATTCAAAGTGGCGAAGGTCGCTGCTCCCTTAAACCGAATTACCCAATGAAAAACAGGTTTACCTCACTGATTATGCAAGGGCTGCTGCTGGCAGGTTTCGCTGCCTATGCGCAGGCGCCTGCCAACGACGAATTTACGGGTGCCGCACCGCTTACCGTCAATCCGGGCTACGCAATAGCTCATATTACCGCAGGCACCACTGAAAATGCCACCCGGAGTCTTCCGACCTCCTGTAATGCCAATCATCACGACGACGATGTCTGGTATACATTTACGGCGACACAGGTTTCCCATATTGTCCGGTTATCAGCCGTCACGCTCGCTTCCGGGACGGGCACTCCCTACCGTAACATGGAGGCATTCGAAAGCCATAACGGGGAACCCGGGGAACGTCTGGCCTGCACGGGTGTTGCAGATACGGAAGTAGTATTGACAGCCCTTACCGAAAACAACACCTACTTTGTCCGGGTATATTCGAACGATCTCGGCGCACCTGCCGGAATCCACCGGCGCATCCATTTTAACATTTGTGTGCTTACCCCGCCCGCTCCTCCCGGTAACGATGAATTTACTTCCGCGGCGGAACTTACACCTCATGCCGATTATACCTGTACCCATGCCGTGAGCGGCACGACCGATGGCGCTACCCAAAGCACTGTGACCTCGTGTACGCCCAATCAAACGGACGACGATGTCTGGTACCGGTTTACGGCAACCCGGGCTTCCCATATTATCCGGTTGTCAGACATTGCCCTTGCCTACGGGATCGGAACTCCCTACCGCAATTTCGAGGTATATGAAAACGTAAACAGTCAGCCGGGTGAACGGCTGGCCTGTACGGGCGTAACGGATACGGAAGTGCTGCTGACAGCGCTGACGGCGGGCGAGGGTTACTTTGTAAGAGTATATGCCAATAACCTCGGCACCTCAGACGGGTCCCAAAGACGGATTCATTTCAATATCTGTATTCTGACTCCTCCGGCTCCCCCCGCCAACGATGCATACGCGACCGCTGCTGAACTCACGCCGAATCCGGACTACGACTGTACCGCTGCTGTAAGCGGCACGACCGAGGGCGCCACTCAAAGCGCGCGCTCAGCATGTGCGTCAAATCAACATGACGACGATGTCTGGTACAAATTCACAGCGACACGTGTCTCACACATTGTCCGGTTGTCAGGCATTACACCAGCTTACGGTCCGGGCACCCCCCATCGGAACTTCGAGGTGTTCACGAGCCTGGACGACCAGCCGGATGAACTGCTGGCCTGCACAGGCGTATCGGATACCGAAGCACTGCTGACGGGGCTGACGACAGGTGCTCTTTATTTTGTAAGAGTGTATGCAAACGATCTCGGCTCACCCGGCGGAATCCGCCGGCGCATCAATTTTAACATCTGTATCCTGAGCCCCGTGGCCCCACCTGCCAATGACGACTATACCCATGCGCAACCGCTTACAGTCAATCCCGGCACAGACTGTGCCATCATCACATCCGGGACCACTGACGGCGCCACCCAGACCGATCACAATGCCTGCCATACAGACTATAACGACGATGTATGGTTCAGCTTCACTGCCACACAGAACTCCCATACGCTACGGCTCACGGATATTACGGCAGCCTATGGTCGGGATACCTGGAGGTATGCAGAGATCTTTACCAACGAAGAAAATACGCCGGGATCCAGGATCTTTTGCGCATCCGGCATCAACTTTACTGAAACCACACTGGCCGGTCTGACGGTGGGGAACTCTTATTACATCCGGGTCTACACCTATAGCACGCTGATTCGTATCAACTTTACAATCTGCCTCCTCACACCACCTGTTCCGGGCAACGACGACTGCGCCGGGGCGGTCACGATCTCCGACGGCCTGCCGGTGTCGGCTGCCAACACCGGAGCCGGTCAAAGCCTGGATGCCGGAGATTGCTCCTCTGGTACCGCTTACGATGTATGGTTCAAAGCGACACCGGTGACCAGCGGCGAGCTGGTCGTTACTGCCGGCACCAGTGCATTCGACCTGGTACTTGAAGCTTTTACCGGCACCTGTGACGCGTTGGCACCCGTGATGTGCCTGAACGAAGCAGGCGGCAATGAAACCCTCACCATTGCCCATGCACAAGAAAATGTTACCTACTATTTTCGTGTATACAACCATACCCCGGCAAACACCCGTGTCGCAGCGGAAACAGGTTCGTTTACGATCCGGGCAACCGGTGCGGCCCTCCCGGTAACCCTTGCGTCCTTCTCGGTTGCGCCGGATGAAAACGGTGCGGCCGGCCTTTCCTGGACCACGACTGAAGAAGTAAACAGCAGTCATTTCGAGGTAGAACACAGCCGGGACGGGCAGGTATGGGAGCAATTGTGCACCATTGTCGCCTCCGGCAACAACGACAGGACAGCCCGGTACCACTACCTGCACCTGGCTCCGTCCGCCGGCCTCAATTACTACCGCCTCCGATCCGTGGACCGGGATGGCAGCTCTACTTACAGTGGCATAGTAAGTCTTGACTCCGGCATACACCTATCCATCGCCTACCCCAACCCGGCTTCTGACTGGCTCCGGCTGGCAGACTGGGACGGGATCGCGATGCTGAAACTGTTTGACGCCACCGGGCATGAGGTACCCGTCGTTAAAGATCCTGCTAACAACACGCTGTCTGTAGGTCATTTACCGGCAGGAAACTACCTGCTGCATATCCATCGGCACAACGGTGCCCGGCACAACGGTGCCCGGCAGACCCTGCGGATTGTTGTCGCCAGATGACACGGGCGCGGTAGCTACGCACGGGTACCCGGAAAGCATAGAAAGCCTGGTCCGCAAACTGAATCCGGACCGGGTACACCCCTATCGGCCGACACCCCTGAAAACACCCTTCACCGAAGGATGCCGGCTCCGTTGACAAGCGGCCTCGAAATCTGACTGATTTTACGGGCATCGGCACTTTTCACCAGAAGTTATTTTGGGTCAGGGTATCCAACCACCTTTCTCCGACGGTTGGCTACGGTAACATTTCGACAGATCCGCTTTGCCCGCAGGAGGTAACTCCTTTGTATCAGCAGTGCCCCGAAAGAAAACCCGGTTAACCGTACTTCCCAATCAATCCGGGAACCTTCGTTTTGGTATGCTGTCGAAAAAACTATTGCGATAGTTGCCGGTATCAATTTACCCTGTCTAGTGATTTAATAGAGTTGCCAGGTATTTCCTGATATGGCTTTTTTGTTGTACTTTTTGCACAGAAAACAGTATATCCGGTTACCAAACACCGTAACCGAAAGCAGTTTCCTGAATACGATCCGCCGTCAATCCGCCCGGAGAGGGCCGCCACTGTAAAAGAATCGAGTCCAGAGCAACCCATGATTAAAATTCTTCCCCGCGATACTGACCAGCTACTTTGGCAAAAAGCCGCGAAGGGTGATTTACATGCTTTCGAGAGTCTGTACAACCGGTACTGGGAACTTTCCTATGCGCAAATCTCTCTCCGGCTTGGCATTTTCGAACGGACGGTCGAAAAGCATATAAGCAAGTCGCTCCCGAATGGGCGTGTATTCAACGAAAACAAGCATTATCTTTTCCCGATTCCTACAGAAGAACTGATCCTGAACCCTAATCTGGAGCAAGACCCAGGATGGTAAGACCCGGGATGGTAAGACCCGGGAAGCGCTCACAGACAACTTTTAACGACAATATAAATGATTGGTACTCTTTCAAAAAATGTCCTCCTGGCGGTAGCCGCAGGAGTATGCCTGACCGCTTCGGGCCCGGTGAGCAAGCAAACATCCCGCCCTCCCAATATCCTGTTCATTTTTGCGGACGACCAGCGCGCTGATGCCCTTGGCGCCGCAGGAAATTCCTATATACGAACGCCGCACCTGGACGAACTGGCAAAAAAAGGCACACGCCTTACCAATGCCTATGTGATGGGTGGACATCACGGTGCGGTTTGTGCACCCAGCAGGGCAATGCTGATGAGCGGAAAAAGCCTGTTCCATGTCTATGACGTCCTCGACGGGGTGTACACCATGCCGCAGCATTTCGCCAGACATGGTTACGAAACCTTTGGTACGGGCAAATGGCATAACGGGGCAAAGGCTTTTGAAGCGAGTTTTCAAAAAGGGAAAGCGGTTTTCCTGGGCGGAATGAGCGATCATGGAAAGGTCCCCATCCGGGATCTGGAAGCAAACGGGCAATTGGGCGCGATGAAAGAGGCAGGATATTCCACGGATATTTTCACAGATGCCGCCATCGGATACCTGGATGATTACGCCCGGCAGAATTCTGCCAGGCCCTTTTTCTGTTATGTGGCTTACACCGCTCCGCACGACCCGCGTTCCCCCCGGGAAGACTTTGTGAACCGCTATCCCGAAGGTTCCGTGCCTGTTCCCGGGAACTTCCGGAAATACCATCCGTTTGCGTTTGATGATATGCAGATCCGGGATGAGCAGCTGGCCGCCTGGCCACGAACTCCCGAAGTGGTGCAGGCATCCCTATCGGATTACTATGCGCTGATTTCGCATATGGATGCGAGGATCGGGGAGCTGATCGCCGGGTTAAAAGCAAAGGGGCTGTATGAAAATACACTGATCGTATATGCTGCCGATAACGGCCTGGCGATCGGGAGTCACGGACTTCTCGGCAAACAGAATTTGTACGAGCACAGTACAAAGGTTCCTATGATCGTATCGGGCCCTGGGATCCCGGAAAACCAGGTTTCGGACGCGCTGGTCTACCTGTTCGATTTGTTTCCTACCCTTGCCGCGGCCAGCGGCCTGCCGGCTCCGGAAGGAGTAGACGGCGAAAACTTCCTGCCTTTGCTGCAGCAATCCGCCAATACCGGCCGGGAATCACTGTTTACGGCCTACCGTGCTACGGTGAGGGCAGTAAGAGACAAGGAGTGGAAGCTCATCCGCTACCCTTTACGAAATTACACCCAGCTCTTTCACCTCCGGGAAGATCCGCTGGAGATACATAACCTCGCCGGCGATCCGGCGCACGCCGACCGGGAAAAGCAATTAATGACACTAATGGCGAAGTGGCAGCAACAAACCGGAGACACGGCAAGGCTGCAGACAGACCGGCCGTTGCCGCTGGAATATCAGCCGGAGACGTTTAAGCAGACCCCTGATGTGCATCAGCCGCCGTATATTCTGGAGAAGTATTTTTGAGAGAGGAACAAGAAATCTCGCTTTCGGTAACCAGGAGATTCACTACACCCTAACCGGTTCTATCCCGATACGTCCGCACCATCCGAGGAAGCGTTCATGCACCTGGTTCAATACGTTCTGTTGTGCTTCCGAAAGTACTCGTTTGCTGGATCGGCATGCGAGCTCAACCGGCAAGCCTCTCTTTTTCAGGAAGTATTTGGAACTGACGGGATACCCCCGGGAAATAAGGGGTTCGGTTTGCGCGATTTCTTCCTGTAGCCAATCGACCTGGTCTTTTTTGGCCGGGTTATCGGCGTTCTCGCATAGCCAGGTCAGGATCTCCGGGTAGAAATTCGCGGAAATGGGTGACAATCCGGCGCCGCCTTCCCGCAGCGAAGCCACGGCTGACGCGGTATGGGCATTGAAGAATTGCAGTTTACTGCCTTTGGCGAGTGCGAGCTTGGCCCTGATCCCGACGATATTCTCGGAGGTATCCTTGTGGTAAATAAACCGGTTGCTATTTACCATATAGGAGAATACCTCGGTGCTGAGGACCCTTTTGTACGGGTTAGGACTTTCGTAGGTGCCCAATGGTATGTTTCCGGTGAGAGAAGCCAGCTTTTGCAGATTTTCGATGAGCACCCCGTCAAGGTCCTGCCGGTCGGCAAAGTGACTCGTAACAAGAATTACGGCTTCCGTTCCCAGGTCGTACACACGTTTCACAAACTCCGACTTTTCCCTGATGGTATCCCCGAAAGAACCCGTGCTTACGACCGGCACTTTGCCTTTAAAAGCCCTGACGACCCTGCCGGTAACCGCCAGTCTTTCTTCAGGAGTCAGGTGATACATCTCACTGCTGAGACAATTGGCAAAAAAACCGCCGGCTCCCGCCTGATGGTAAAAAGCCGTGATCCTGTCAAACGCATTCCAATCGATGGTGAGGTCGCTGTGAAACGGTGTTACCATGACCGGGACGAGCTTCTTGAGGCTTTTTTTTCGAAAAGAATTGGTAAGATCACTGGAATGTAAACCAGGCCAGGCTGCTAAAGGAAGCATGGCCAATTGCCTGAGGAAGATCCTCCGGGATTCGTTTGCTTTATTTTTCATATGGCTAAGGGCACAAAGTACTTTCTTTAAAAACGGGGCTGCATCTGTAGCCCCGTTTTTAAAGCATTCTATAATTTACTCGCTGCTATCAGGATGACCGGACAATCGTCAGTTGTCCCACCACACTTTGGTGACAAAATTGTCTGTGCCCTGGCGGGCTACCGCCGCCTCGTAGTTTTCTTTATTGTAGACCATTTCACTTTGCGGGTAGCGAAGTCTGCCGGGGAATTTCCCGCCTGTTTCATTACCGAGATAGTAGTTGACAGGGATCAGTTTGGGGTACCCCGAACGTCTTACGTTGGCGTAGGTTTCATAGCCGTTCAGGAAAGTCGCCACCCAATACTGCGTATTGATCTGCTCGAGCGCTTTTTCCGTTCCCTGGTCGCCGGCGTAAGGATTGGCAGCCAGATAGTTGGCAATTTCCTGGTCAGTGATTACCGCGGATGCGTCGTATTGGGCCAGGTTCTTCATGCCGGCCGCCGCCCCGCTCTCATACAGGCTCCCGGCATCCGCATCGATCCACCCCCGCACAGCAGCTTCGGCCAGCAGAAATTGCGACTCGGCATACGTCAGGAACATTCTGGCGCCGTCCAGCTTTGCGAAAACATCACGGTTGACA
The DNA here is from genome assembly GCA_040394475.1 of Telluribacter humicola. Lineage (GTDB taxonomy): Bacteria > Bacteroidota > Bacteroidia > Cytophagales > Spirosomataceae > JBEBSD01. Next base: position 14,351 of record JBEBSD010000048.1, read on the forward strand.
CCCGAGTACTGGTGCTCGTTTTGAGAAGGATCAAAGCTGGGATCATCCTCCATTGTCTCCCTGTTCAGCCCGTTGGGGAGTCCTTTCTGAACCGCCGGATCCGTAATTTTAACAGTATTATTTCTCCAGTCGGGGTAAATTGCGGCGATATATTTCAACCGGGGGTCATTTGTGCTTTTCAGGTAATCAACGAAAGTAGCGGATATTTTACCGGGAACAAACCCCACTTTGAACATATAGCTCTGACCATTCACCAGGTCCTGATTGCTGCCCACGGCGTCGGTCCCGCGGATGATCAGGTTGTCGTCATTGCTGCTTAACGTTCCGCCTGCAAACGCCTTTTGGGCCCAGGCCGATGCCGTGGCAGGTTCTACCTTCGATAACCTCATTCCAAGGCGCAGCATCATCGAATACCCCAGCTTTTTCCACTTCTGGATGTCGCCCTTATAGGCGATATCTGCTGTAGCAAAGTTATTTCGCTGCGCATCCAGCTTCGCAGTAGCATCTTCGAGCTCGCTCAGCATGTGATAATAAATATCCTTCTGCGTATCATACTTCGGTTTGAATAGCTGCTCGTAGTACCCTTTGCCGGCTTCGGAATAGGGGATGTCGCCGTACATATCCGTCAGACGGGAATAAACAATCGTCCGCCATATCCGGTTCATCTGGATCAGGTTATGGTATTCCTCCTCTTTTCCTATTGACAGATAAGAAACATCCGCCATCAGCTTTGCAGGACCAATGTCTCCGCTGAAAGTATTATTCCAGAGCAATTCATTGTTTCCCTGATGATACACGTATTTATCGCCGTGAAAATCAAAAATACCTACATCGCTGAGCGAAGCCAGGTGCTGGCAAAACGTCGTCCCATAGTACATCGAATTGGCCTCATCCCCTCTGAAGGTGCGCAGCTGTGCCGTAGAAAACAGGTATTCCGGTCTGATTTGTTCACGGGTAATTGCCACCGGGTTTTTATTCAGCTCCTCAAAGTCACCATCGCAGGCGGGTAACACCACAACAGCAACCAATCCCAAAACATATTGAATATATGACTTCATAAGATTTTCAGATAATAGGTTATTAGAATTTGAGGTTAACATTGAATCCCCAGCTCCTGACCGGCGGCAACGTGGATTTCTCGATGCCCTGTTTGTTGTCGGTGAAAAGTTGGGATTCCGGATCAAGTCCGGGAGTACGACTCAGCAAAAGCCCCAGGTTTCTTCCGATAAACGATATACTCGCCCCTTTTACAAAGCCCAGTTGCTCATAAATGGACTTAGGCAGACTGTAGGTGAGTGACGCATACCGGAATCTGATAAAGCTGGTATCGTACAAATAATCGTCCAATGCCTCGCGGCGGGCGATAATGATCGCCCGGTTATCGACCTCGCTTTTCGTTACTTTTCTCTGATTCACTTCTCCGCTCTCCGTGACACCCGGCAGTATAATGCCGTCTTCCCGGCCCAGCAAAGACCCCCAGCTCATACCGCGGTGCTCAAGACTGTAGTTGGTTTCAGAGTAATAACGTCCGCCGAACTTACCATCTATCTGAGCGGATAACGTGAGGCCTTTGTAGGTGAAATTATTGGTCAGCCCGGTTGTCCACCGGTGAACCCCGGATCCGAAAGGAACTACGTAATCGGTAACGATCGGCACCCCGTTTCCATTAATCACATCCTGTCCGTCTGCACTTTTCATAATTTTTCTCCCGACAATCTGAGAATACTCCTCCCCTACGATGTGCCGGATGGTCGCTTTAGTACCGGTGGCCATACTGAACTCGTCACTTGTTTCGGAAATTTTCAATACTTTACTCTTATTGAATGCCGCATTTAAAGAAACCTCCCAGTTGAAGTCTCCTTTTTGAATGGCTTTTCCGGTTAATAACAACTCAAGGCCCCGGTTGCGTATACTTCCCACATTGACAACAGCCCCGGCATATCCGCTGGTCGAAGAAATGGTTTCGAAGGCGATGTCGTCAGTAGAGACCTTGTTGTAGACCGATAAATCCAGTCCCACCCGGTTGTTAAACATCCGGAGGTCCAGTCCTGCTTCCAGTTCGTTCACACTAAGCGGACGAAGGTTGGCATTGGGGATCGTGTTTTGGGAAATAGCGCCCAGGGGCGTCCCATCATACCCGTAAGGCAACAGATTATACGTGAGGTCGAGCTGATAGGGACCGGTATCGCCGCCCACAGAGGCATAGGCTAACCGCAGCTTGCCGAAATTGATGGCCTTTGGCAAATCAAACGCTTCTGAAAACACGTAGCTAACTCCCGCAGACGGGTAGAAATAGCTGTTTGAATTAGGATTCAACGTTGAAAACCAGTCATTTCTTCCGGTCAGGTTAAAGAACAGCTGATTCCGGTAGCTCAATTCCGCAGTCGCAAACAGGGAATTGATTTTTTTGTCGGAAACACCGGTGGAAACGTTGCGGACGGAGGTGTTGTTGATCACATGAAACTGGGGAATAACAAATCCGAAAGCAGATACATTGGTGCTGTAACCGTGTTGCGCCATCAGGTTTCCTCCGAAATTAACGGAAAGGGAAAAATCGTCTGACAGCTGCTTATCAATCCCGATTAAGCCTTCAAAGTTTCTTTCGTAAAAATTGGTGGTTGTTTCGTCTATATTTCCGTTGGGGAGAAACCCGGTACCATCCGGCAGCACCCGGCCATACTTCATCGAATAATAGTCCTGTCCGGCCCGACCCTGTATAAACAGCCAGTCCAGTATATTCCAGCGGGCCATCAGCGTGGTCATAAAACGGTCTTTCTGGCTGTTATTAGTGATGCGGTTTAAGGCAAAATAGGGGTTGGTAGCATTCAGGTCTGTCCCCAATACCCATTCCCGGTAGTTTTCATCGTAACCTGGTGACAGAGCGCTGGTCGGCATATTGCTGTTCACGTACAGAATCGTACCAGGGCCGCTGGCCTGTCCGCTGGCCAGTACGTACCGGTTGTCTACATTTTCGCTGATATAGTCGACATTTGCGCTGAGTGTCAGTTTTTTGGTTATATTCTGGTTAAACCCGAAGCTGATATTGTTCCTCCTCATTTTGTTATTCGGGACAATCCCCTGGTTACGCATGTCGGAAACTCCGAGCCTGAAAGAGCCGTTATCGCCCCCACCGGTAACCGAAACGTTGTTGGAACTGGTATAGCCGGTTCTGTAATAATCTTTCAGGACCTGGTCTTTTACGTAGGAATACGGCCTTTGAACGCCGTCGTACTGATAGGTGAGCGCACCATCATACTTTGCGCCCCAGTGATTCTGGCTATGCTTTCCGGCGTCTTCCGGATCTACCGGACGAGCCCCGCCATATCCCTGACCATACTGATCCTGTATTTCCCATAAAAACATGGGGGCGTCCCAGGTGTTGTTGCTATTCACTTCCACTCCCAGGCCTCTGCTCCCGCGTCCGGACTTGGTAGTAATGATAATTGCCCCGTTTTTAGCGCGTGATCCGTACAAGGCGGCAGCTGTGGCTCCCTTTAATACGGAGATTTCTTCAATATCATCGGCATTTAAGCTGGAAGCCCCGTCGCCCCAGTCAGGTTTGTTGCCATCCGGCTGTCCGATCTGACCATGATTCATAGGCATCCCGTTGATGACATAAAGCGGTTGGTTATCGCCGGTGATGGAGGTATTTCCCCGTATGGTTACCCGGCTGGAGCCCGAGGCGCCGTTAGCGCCGGGTACTACGTTTACTCCCGCCACCTTTCCGGTCAGGGCGTTCATGAAGTTGGTCTCCCTATTCTTGTTGAATGCCTGGCCATCCACTTTCGTGACCGAGTATCCAAGCGCCCGGACCTCCTTCCGGATCCCCAGTGCCGTTACGACCACTTCTTCCAGCGATTTGGTATCTATCTGCATGGAGACATTGATACTGCTGCGCCCGTTCACCACTACTTCCTCGCTAACGTATCCTACATACGAAAATACCAGCACAGCCTTTTCATCCGGCACACTCAGGCTGAAATTCCCTTCGGCGTTGGTGGTCGTGCCCTGCTGCGTTCCCTTTACGAGAATGCTCACGCCCGGCAATCCTTCGCCTTTTTCATCGGATACCTTGCCGGTTACTGTAATGTCCGGCGGAGCCATGACACCCATCAGGTCCTGACCGGTTTCGTCGAGCAAACCCCTCAGCTGCGCTTCATCCTTTCTGTCGGAGCGGCTGATGATCACCAGGTTGTCAGAAGCGCGGTATTTCAGTTCCAATGGCGTCAGCACTTCCTGCAGCACCTTGTAAAGCGGCTGGTTTTTAACGCGTATGCTTACCTTGCGGTCGGCGCGTATCAGCGACCGGCTGAACACAAACCGTACATCGGCCTGCTGCTCGATTTCCCGGAACAGGCTTTCGACCTGCTGGTTCTTCACAGAAAGATTGATCCTCTGACTGAGGGCCGGCTGGGCATTCCCGCTGGTCGCATGCACGTTCCCCAGAAAGCCGGCAACCATCAAGAACTGAATGAACGACAACCGCATAAGCCTTATCAACAATTGGTAACTATTCCGTTTTTGCATAAATTTGACATGTTTTATGAATTAGACTTGATAAAACAACCCCGCATCCTTTTTTCAGACATGGATGATGTTGACGTAAACAACATAAGACGGGATTCTGAGACCGGTAGTGTTGGAAGCATCACCGGTCTCTTTTTTGCAATTTCAGCAAAGATCTCTCATTATAGTACGTTAGGGTTTAAAGGTTAGAAATTATGGTTTAATATTCGTTACAGCTTTTCCCGTAGATCATTATTTGTCCGTCCAGTATCTCGTACTGGGCCTCAATGGCTTCGCAGATGATGGCCAGTTTTTCCTTAAGCGACTGGTCTGATAAAGTGGCCGTCAGGGGACATCCTGCCAATAGCTCCTCGTCGAAAATGATATCGACCTGGTAGGCGTTCCGGAGATCCTTCAACACTTCACTGACGGGTGTATTGACATAACCCGACCGGAATAACCTCGCTTTGTCGGGCATCATTTCCGGGGTGTTGGACAGGGTTTTCACCAGCCGTCCTTCCCGGGATTCAAATGTCACCTTCTGATTGGAGGTAACCACAAGCCCGTGGGATTCTCTTGTACTTCCCGACTCGCTGAAATCCGCCGTTTTATACACGGAAACCTTACCTTCTTTCACTTCCACCACTTCCTCTCCCGATCCTTTAATGGCTTTCACCGTGAAGCTTGTTCCCAACACCCGGGTGATCAGCTTTTCTGAACGGACCAGGAACGGCCGCTTTACATCCTTCCGGATTTTAAAAAAAGCCTCTCCCGTAAGCAGTACTTCCCGCTTATCCGCTTCAAAATGCGGCGGCATGCGCAGCTGCGCACCCGGCTCCAGTACCACCAGGCTGCTGTCTTCAAGTACTAAGGTCTGGCTGGAGGTTGTCCTGTTTGTTTGTTCGACCAGTGTTTTACCGGCTACCGGCCCCGCTGGTTCATTTTTACCGGCATCAGGCAGCAGCAGCCAGACTGCCCAGCCTCCCGCGATTACGATCATGGCCGCCGCCAACCATCTGAGCACTAACCGGTACGTCGGAGAATCGGCGGCTGCAACGCTGGTCTCCTGCCCGTTACGGATGCGCTGTACCAGTGCGGAAATTTCGTCCTCTATTTCGGCTTCACTGATCGTGGTATCATAACGGGAATAGACGATGCTCAGGAGTAGCCGGGCCCGGTGGATATCATCTGTCTGTCCGGGATTTTCTTGTTTGTAGTGTGCCCAAAACGCATTTTTGTCCGGGGCAGCATATCGTACCCAGCTCTGGAAATCAGAATCCAGCACAAAATCTTCAACGACGTATCCCTTGTACTTATTCATGTAATTTTTGCTTCCTACTTATAGATAGGCAATAATCAAAGGGGAATAATCAAAAAAAAGAGTTTTTTTTTGAAGGGAATGGGTCGGCTTTCGGCGGTCGGCTTTCGGCGGTCAGCTTTCAGTAAATACGATAGGTGGTTGGGTGGTTGGGTGGTTGGGTGGTTGGGTGAGCGGAGTCGAACCCAGGAGTCGAACCCAGGCTCTGACTGCAGTCATCCTCCGGGTTGTACCGGTTCAGAACCTTCCTCTCAGCTCCCGGATGGTGCGGTAAATCAGGTTGGCAACGGCCTGCCTGGAGATTGACATGACTTCTGCAATGGCTTCGTTGTCGATATTTTCAAAAAACTTGAGGTAAATCACTTCCTGCTGCCGTTTGGGAAGCGACGACAATTCCCGGTTGAGCTCCTGCCATTGAGCTTCATTGGTTTCCAGCTCAATCAGCTTCTGTTCTATGGACTCGTCCACGGGCATTTCAACGTCCCAATCCGGCTCTGCATCCTCAGGCGCCCAATGCCGGCGGGTGCTTTCCCGGTATATTTTTCGCCGCAGGGATTTCAGCAGGTAAAACTTCACAAAATCCGTATCGCCCAGGGAACCCCGTTTGGCCCATAACTCCAGGTACAGATCCTGTATGCAATCCTTGACAAATTCACGATCCCGGGAAAATTTAATGCCGTAACCAAACAAGCTTCGGTAATACCTACGGGCTATCTGCCCGAAAGCCGATTCGTCGCCTTTCCGGAATGCATCCCATAATCCCGCATCATCTGTGACGGGCTTGTTTGCTTTTGACATCTGCATCTCTAAAAGAGGTATACTTTCAAAAGACAAATCGGACCACCTTATATTATAAAAATCTCCATTTGTTTACATTAGGCAAAAATAAACGTACTATTTCCCATCGGGACGATCGCCCCGGCAACCGGCTGTCATCCTGCAGAGAAGGATGAAGCCTTCAACGTGCCAGGAGCGGAACACGGCGCCTGGAATCGTCAGCTGCACTTACCCAGGCAAGAGCGGAGTAACGCGATGTCCGTCAGTCGAATGGCTAATTTTTGCACGGACGTCCGGTCAAACGGTTTGTTTCAGGAAACCTGTGACTACTTGTATCAGGGAAATGAGCGGAAGGTCAACGTCGTGGAATGGTGTCCAACGAGTTGCAGGATAACATATAACAACAATACAATTGACGGGGGCTACCAGTTCAGGGTGGGTACTGGTCCGCGATCCCGTGAATTGCCGTAAGCCGGCACCCTTCGGTAGCGCTCAGGCTAAAATATCCTGGACCACGGATCCGTGAACATCGGTTAGCCGGTACCGTCTTCCCTGGTGCTTAAACACGAGCTCTTCGTGATTCAAACCCAGCAAATGCATCACCGTGGCCTGGAAGTCGTGCACATGCACAGGATTTTTCACGATGTTGTATCCGAAATCATCCGTTTCGCCGTAGACGAATCCCTTTTTTACACCCGCGCCGGCCATCCAGATCGTAAAGCTTTTGGGATGGTGGTCTCTTCCATAGTTCTCCTTTGTCAATTTACCCTGCGAATAGGCCCCTCTCCCAAATTCGCCGCCCCAGATCACCAGGGTGTCGTCCAGCAGTCCCCTTTGCTTAAGGTCTGTTATCAGTGCCGCTGAGGCCTGATCCACACTTCTGGCCATTATTTCCACGTCTCGGGGAAGGTTGGCATGCTGGTCCCAGCCTTGATGATAAAGCTGTACAAACTTTACATCCTTTTCGACCAGCTTGCGCGCAAGCAGGCAATTGGCCGCAAACGTTCCGGGCTTTCTGGATTCGTCGCCATACAGGTCAAATATATAGTCGGGTTCTTTCGAGATATCCATGGTTTCGGGCACTGCGGTCTGCATACGGTACGCCATTTCATATTGTGACATCCGGTAATTGATTTCGGGATCCAGGATCTGCTCAAACTGTGACTGCTGGAGCTTAGCCAGGACATCCAGCATGCGTCTTCTGCTGGATTGGCTGATCCCGTCCGGGTTGTTCAGGTAAAACACCGGATCCGGGCCTGATCGGAAAACCACCCCCTGATGGATGGAAGGAAGAAAACCATTACTCCAGAGTTTGGCATATAAGGGTTGATCACCGCTCCGGCCTTTGGAGAGCAACACGACAAATGCGGGAAGGTTCTGATTGTCCGAACCCAGGCCGTAGCTTACCCAGGACCCCCAGGATGGCCGCCCGCCCTGCTCGCTTCCTGTCTGAAAGAACGTGACCGCCGGGTCATGGTTAATCGCCTCCGTATACATAGACCGTATAAAAGTGGCCTCATTCACAATTTTTTTGGTGTGCGGCAAAAGCTCGCTTAGCATCAGATCGCCCGGACCGCAGCGACTGAAACTGAATTTCGATGCCGCCAGCGGGAAGCTGCTTTGTCCCGCTGTCATCCCGGTCAGACGTTGTCCGTTGCGGATATGCTCCGGGAGGTCCTGGCCCCACATTTCTTCCAGTTTAGGTTTATAATCGAACAATTCCAGCTGCGAAGGCGCCCCGCTTTGAAAAAGGTAAATGATGCGTTTCGCCTTTGGCGCAAAATGGGGTTTACCGACCTTCGGCGCCGCATCGCCTTCCACACCCCGCTGTTTATCCGCCGGAGCGGTATCGTCTTTCAACAAGGATGACAATGCCGCGGCTCCCAGCCCCAGGCTGCTTCTTGACAGAAAATTACGCCGGCTCAGCTGTTCGTGAATCACGTGTTCTACTTCCCTGAAATCGTCCATCATTTACCTTTTAATTAGGAACTCATCAAAATTCATTATCGTGCTGGCCACAATGGTGGTAGCGGCCAGATCAATCGGGTCGGAAGCGCCGTCTACGGGGTATTCTCCGACGCTTAACAACTCTTTCGCCCGCGACGGGTGACGCCGGAAATCCGACAATTCTGCGTCATACAATTCCCGGAGCATCTCCCGCTCATTTTCCGCCGGCAGCCTTCCCGCCAATGCCAGAAACGCGTAGGAGATCCGTTCATCAGGATTTTGATTCCTCCTGATCATTTCCTGGGCAAGTACGCGGGATGCCTCCACAAACTGCGGGTCATTCAGCGTCACCAACGCCTGTAAAGGCGTACTGGTATTTTGTCTCCGCGTAATGCAAAAGTGCCGCTCCGAAGCATCAAAATTCAGCATCATCGGGGGTGGAGCGCTTCGTTTCCAGACGGTGTACAGACTGCGCCGGTAAAGACTGTCGCCGTGCTGCTGCCTGTAAGTAACTTCATTACGGGTCGCCAACGCCTCCCATATTCCCGCGGGCTGGTACGGATAAACGCTTCTGCCGCCTACTGCCCGCATCAGCAGCCCGCTGGAAGCAAGAGCATTATCCCTTATCTGTTCGGCAGAAAGCCGAAAGCTGGCCCCCCTTGCATACAGTGAATTCTCCGGATCCGCCTCACGCATTTCAATAGTGGTCTTGGAAGACTGCCGGTAAGTAGCCGACATGACGATCATTTTTTGAAACTTCTTCACATCCCATCCGGACTCCCTGAAAACCGACGCAAGCCAGTCGAGAAGTTCCGGGTGTGTCGGCAAATCCCCCTGATTTCCGAAGTCATCGCCGGAAACAACGAGTCCCCTGCCTAAACAGGACTGCCAGAAACGGTTTACCATTACCCGGGCAAACAGAGGGTTCTCCTCATTCAGGAGCCATTGAGCCAGCCCCAACCGGTTCCTTTCGCTTCCTTCAGGAAACCTGAAAAGGCTCTCCGGGGTGTCCGGTGTTACTGCCGCAGCCGGGGCATCGTACACGCCCCGGTCCAGGATGAAAGTCTTTCTCGGGAACTTCCGCTCCTTCATGACCATGACATCGATCTGGGAATTCCGTATGGCTGTTTCCCGGTTGATAAGCGCTCTGACCTGCTCCTGAGACCGCCGGAAATCCAGGTTGAAGTGAGACAAATAATACTCTCTTATCAGTTTTTCCTCTGCAGCGGAACGGGTCTCTTTCTTCTTTTGCAGTAAAACGCTGAGCACGTCATTTCCTGTAAACTGGCGCAACACTTCGACAGCGGAAAGCGCCCGTTCGTAGAGCTTCATCTCATCCACCTCGAAGTCCTTCGTCCTGTCATTGTAAAGCCGCCCTATCCGGAGCTGGTCTACGGTCCAGTTCGTCTTATTTTTTCCGTACAGAATACTCTGGGAAAGCTGGTCATTATGCACCACGACCTCCGCCCGTTTTCCGTTGACAAACAATTTTAATCCGTCGGCTTTGCTGCAACCATCGTACGTCAGGCAAAGGTGTGCCCATTCGTTGACAGGAAACGGCTCGACCGTATGAATTTCGATAGCGTTTTCGGGCCAGACGTTGCTCATGATCACTTTCAGACGGCCATCCGCCAGCCTGAAAATATTCCAGCCCCTGAAACCGTTGAGAGCGCCGTTGGATTTGTGAATGACAGACCCGTTCAAACTGTTATCATGGATCTTCAGCCATATCCCGATACTGAACGGCTGATCTCTTTCAAAGAACGCGAATTTATCACCGAAACGAATCGAATTTTCACCATACATAAACCTCGACTTTCCAAATTTTCCGATACGTGAGGCCGGCACGGAAAGACTGTCATCCCCCTCTGAAACGGCTTTGTGCGATGGGTTGACCAAGTTTTGAAATTCTCCGCCCTCCGGTTCGTCAAAGGTAAAATGACCTATAAGCCCGGTCTTTTCAGGAACATTTACAGATGAAGGTTCTTTAAAGGAGGCTTGCAACCAATTTTGATAGTCGCTCCCGGGATTTCCGGACAGGCTATCCATCTGTTCAAACCCCTTCTTCAGCGCAAGGCGTATGCGTTCCAATTCCAGTTCTGCTTCCGGGGAAGGCAACGTAATGGAGGGACTCGGTTCTCCGTTGTAAGGGGAATGTCCGGTTTCGTTGATATTGTTAAAGAAAGCGAAAAGGGAATAATAGTCCTTATGGCTGACCGGATCATATTTATGGTCATGACAGCGGGCACACTCCACTGTTAACCCCAGAAATGTTTTCCCGAAAGTATCCGTACGGTCTGCTACATACGCTGTCCGGTATTCTTCTTCAATGATCCCGTTTTCCTGCGTTTGCTGATGCATCCTGTTGAAAGCAGTGGCCAGTAACTGTTCTTTGGTCGCATTCGGCAACAGATCTCCCGCCAGCTGCCAGGTAACAAATTTGTCGAAAGGCAGATTCTCATTAAACGCCCGGATCACCCAGTCTCTGTAAGGCCAGGCGTTTCGCATGCCGTCGTCCTGATAGCCATGGGAGTCCGCATACCGGGCGGCATCCAGCCAGGACACTGCCATGTGTTCTCCGTAGTGCGGAGAACACAGCAACCTGTCTACCACCGCTTCGTAAGCATTGGCGGATGTATCTTTCATAAAGGCAATAACATCCTCCGGCCGGGGCGGAAGCCCTGTCAAATCCATAGATACGCGGCGAAACAACGTTGTCTTGTCCGCCTCCTCTGCAGGCGCCAATTTCCTTTTCTCGAGCCGTTCCAGCACAAAATGATCAATACCGTTTCGGGTCCAGGCAGTGTTTTTAACCGCCGGCAAACGAGGTTTATTAATTTTGGTAAACGCCCAATGAGGCTTATAAACGGCGCCGCCCTCAATCCATTTGATCAATATGGCCTTTTCTTTCGGCGTCAGGGAAAGATGTGAGTCCGGTGTCGGCATCATGACATCCGCATCAGCAGAGAGTATGCGGTACACGAGTTCGCTTTTACCCGGTTTCCCCGGGACAATGGCTTTCAAATCGCTATCCGCATTTTTGTGATAGGCAGATTCCGCTATATCGAGGCGCAGCCCCGCTTTCTGATTTTTCTGATCCGGTCCGTGACAGGCAAAGCACCGGTCCGAAAGGATCGGCTTTACCTCGTAGGTAAAATCAGGCACTTCTGTCAACTGCGACAATTCGGCCTTTACCTCTTCGGGAATATCGATAGCATCCCTGCAGGAAACCAGGAGAAAGCCCGGGAACAGCAAGAACACTAAACAACCTTTCATTTTATCAAAACCCGCCATAAAATCTCTGATTACAGCAAACCCCAAAACAGTAAGACCGATGGATCATTGGAAAACGTGCATCGTTGAATGCACCTCAGCACGGCCCCGCGGAAAGCCCCCCGGGGCCGGACCGTTACAGGAAGCTATACATCAAACGGTTCACAAATTCCGTTTTTTCAACTCTTTTACCGCATGATCCACGGCGCGCGCGGTTAAGGCCATATAGGTCAGCGATGGATTTTGCGTACTGGTGGAGGTCATACAGGCACCGTCGGTTACAAATACATTTTTACAGGCATGCATCTGATTCCATTTGTTCAGTAGAGACGTTTTAGGATCATGGCCCATACGCACTCCGCCCATTTCATGAATATCGATCCCCGGAGGCTGATGGCTGTCAGTGGCCTTAATATTGGTAAATCCGGCCTTCTCAAACATCTCCCCGAACGCCTCGAAGTAGTCTTTCAGCATGGCTTCATCGTTATCGTCATACGTCATTGCCACCTTCAGCAGGGGAATCCCCCATTCATCTTTCTTTACGGGGTCCAGCTGCAGGAAGTTGGTCTCTTTGGGTAGGGTTTCTCCCATAATAGAAGATCCCACACTCCAGGAACCGTACGCAGGGTTAAGCAGGTTGTTTTTAAGTGCTGTCCCTATCCCGTCACGGTTGGTGATGATCTGGCGACGGGCACTGAATGTCGCCGCATATCCACGCAGAAAACCGGTTTCCTGTTTCGTCACGTTACGGAACCTCGGCACATACCCCGAAGTCGGCCGCCTGCCTTCCGTGCGGAATTCGTTCAGCCCTTCGTAAACCCCGTTGATCCTTCCCCGGTAATTATGAAATGCAATAAATTTACCGAGGTTACCGCTGTCATTGCCAAACCCGTCGGGAAAACGGCTTGACCTGGAATTGAGCAAGGTCAGATTGGTATTGAACGACCCGGCATTTACAAAAATAAGCCTGGCGTAATACTCTGTCACTTCTTTGGTCTGGGAATTGATCACCCGCACGCCACTGGCCTTTTGGTTCTTTTCATCGAAGAGTATTGCTTCCACTACTGCGAAATGTTCCATTTGAAGGTTCCCGGTCTTCATTGCCCAGGGCAGGGTGGATGCGTTGCTGCTGAAATACCCTCCAAGCGGGCAACCCCGCCGGCATTGATCCCGGTGCTGACACCCTCCCCGCGACTGCTGCATATAGTACTCGTAATTACCGGTGATGTGCGCACACCGCCCGATAACCACATGCCGGTCCTTATAATGCTGAGCCACATTCCGCTTAAAATACTCTTCGGCAGCGGTTAACTCCATGGGCGGCAGGAACTCCCCGTCCGGGAGGGTGTCCAGTCCATCTTTATTGCCGGAAACCCCGATAAATCGCTCCACATGACTGTACCACGGCGCAATATCCTTGTACCGTATGGGCCAGTCTACGGCAAAACTGTCGCGGGCGGGTCCTTCAAAATCATAATCGCTCCACCGCTGCACCATTCGTCCCCACATAAGCGACCGTCCACCGGTTTGGTATCCCCTTATCCAGTCAAACGGTTTGTCCTGTATGTACGGATGTTCCGCGTCTTTCACGAACAAATGCTGCTTGTCTTCAGTAAAGGCATGGCATTTGGATATAATGGGGTTTTCTGCCCTGATTTTTTCGGGCAGCTGGTTCCGGTGCTCAAGCTCGTAAGGATAAAGGTTGGCGGTAGGATAACCTTCTATATGCTTTACTTCCCGGCCTCTCTCCAGCACCAGCGTTTTTAGTCCATGTCCCGTTAATTCCTTAGCCGCCCAGCCACCGGTCATTCCGGAGCCGATCACAATGGCGTCGAAGGTGCGCTTTTCTTTCGTTTTTCCGATCAGGTTAGCCATAAATATTCACTTTTTCGCCAGGTTGTATTTTTACTTTTCCTTTAAACCCACCCGGAAACATCTCATAAGGCATGATTTCGGTCATGAAATACTTGCAGGTTGTAAATCCCTGAATCGTGAGCTGCTTCACGGTATTCACAAAATAGTACAGGTCGTCGAGTCTTTGCGCGTCAATTCCCAGCTTCGCCGTTCCCTGATCTTTTGCAGTTAAAACAGCCGTTAAATAGGTGTTCCAATCCTGATTGTCGAATTCCGAGGGATCTTTGCTCTTGAACGACCGTCCGGTGGGAAGCAGGGTTTGCAATCCCCGGCCGAAGCGCTCCTGGTCTTCCGGGGTCCTGCAGTCATTGACCATCAGTAAGACAAAATCTCCTATCAGAAGATCGTCGGCTCCTTTTACATTTCCATCAGAAGGAATGATAATTCCGCACAACTTGTACACAAGCCGTTTAGCATCCTCTGAAAGAGCGAGCTTGCCGGTAGTGACCAAACCTGTCCCGGAAAACGAAATGGAAGGAGCCCCAATCATCCCGGAAGTCAGTACCAGCAGTTGTTTTAATAATTCACGTCGGTCCATTCTATTACTTTACGCTATATTGGTTAAATACAATGCATCTCATGCCCCTTTCAGGCACTTTTCGAGGTAGTCCCTCGAAAAGTTGATTTGTTCGGTTACGCCCGTGGCGGTATCCATGATAGCGGAGCCCCGTGGAAATGCGTGCATGAATATTTCCGTCCATCCGTCAAAGCGAATATGTTTCAGTGCCTGTATCAGCGGCTTAAAATCCAGCTCACCTCTACCCGGAAGCTGTAAATGCTCCTGTTCCCGCGGTTGTTGCTGCATACTCCCCGCACCGTGCTGCCAGGCATAAAAAACCATCAGCCGTTTATCCGCCAGCCGGATGAGATCACTCAGCATCTTTTCTTCCTGCGGGAGATGATAGGGTGCAAACGCAAGTCCTATATTCTTGGAAAAATTATACTCCAAAAACCATTTTACCGATTCCTCGGAATCCATTAATTTCCCCGAATGGTTTTCTATGGCAATATTGATACCCAATTCCTCCGCCAACCGGATGTGGGGTTCCATTTTGTGGAGGAAGGTTTTCATGGCCGATTTGAGATCCTCTCCTTTTAACCCTTTCGGCCCGTCACTCCCGGTGATGATGGTGCCGCATCCCAGTCGTTTGGCTAATTGCATTTCCTCGCGGAGGTGATAAGGACCCAATTTGTATTGCGTAATGCACCCCAGGGTTATCCGGTTCTCCTTCAGCAGGGACAGAAACTTTTCTTCTCCGAGTTCATCCAGCTGTTCCCGTTGGTTCCCGTGTACCTTTGGCCAGATGTCCAGCGCGGCAGCACCCGATTTTCGTACCTGCGGAACAACCTCCGCCAGGTCCATATACCCATAAAGGCTTGAACCTACCAGGTAGCGAAGGGCAAACGGCCTGGCTTTCGCGGAGACCAGCGCCGGAGCCAGCGCACCACATGCTCCGGCAGCCAGGGTCGAGATGAACTCACGCCTTGACCCTTTCAATTCAACCATTATACGCTTTCAATTGATCGATAAAAATTTTCATGTACTCTGTTCCGTAATCGTGCCAGGTCCGGCAGCTGATAAGGTTGCGGTCCACTACCAGCGGTTCGTCGACGTATTTCCCGCCAACCTGGGTAATATCAAGTTCGCACTTGGCCACCGTTGTCATGGTCCTCCCTTTCAGCACCCCGGCAGCGGCTACTATCTCCACACCATGACAGACCACTGCCACGGGCTTATTCTTTTCGAAAAAATGCTGAGTGGCTTTGAGCAGGTCCTTATCATACCGCAGGTATTCCGGAGCCCGTCCTCCGGAAACAAACAACCCCGCATATTCTTCCGGTTTTACGTCCCTGAATGCCACGCTGGCCTTGAGATGGTAACCCGGAGCTTCCCGGGTGATATCCCAGGGGATCGTTGTGGCGTCCGGCGGGACTTCGTGCGTAACCATATGGTACACCCGGGCTTCCGGACCGCAAACCACGACTTCGAACCCCTCTTCCTGCAACCTGAAATAGGGGTACAAGGTATCCACCACTTCTGTTGCGTCACCAATAGGCATCAGAATTTTCTCCTTTGCTTTGCCGCTCTTTGCCGGTTTTCCCTGTGCATTTGCCGCCAGCAGTCCCAGCGGGACAGACAATAGCATTTTATTAATGTTCCTTCTGTTCATACAATTAACTGTTTATTTCCAAGTAATAAAAAACACCTGTATCCGGTTAAAACTGAGGATCCTGGATAAGCACTCCTTTTTGTAAATCGAGCTGGCTTTGAGGAATCGGCCATTTTGCATTTTTCCTGTCGTAAACAGCCCCTCTCATAAAAATTCGGTATTTAGAATCTTTAACAATGAACTTCGTCATCGCGTCATAATCAGCGCCCCAGCGCACCAGGTCGAAAAACCGGTTTCCTTCCAACGCCGTCTCCAGGCGCAATTCCATCCTGACCGCTTCCCGTGCATATTCCTGGCTCGGGAAGGCCTGATATTCTTTCAGGAGGTAATTTGCTGCCGGTTTTGACCAATCCACCATTATCTGATCAGTGGCGCCGAATCTGGTGTTGCTCACCTTACCCATCACCATGTCGTCGGCGGCCCTGCGGCGTACCTGATTGATGAGGTTCTTTGCCAGCTCCAGGTCATTCTCTTCGATCGCACATTCAGCCCTCCACAGCAATACGTGCGCATAACGATACACCCTGTAGTTAATAGCAGAAGCCCGGGCGTAGGTGTTTTCAGCAGCCTGTGCTCTTTCCGCCTGCGTATACATCTGCTTTTTGGTATTATACGGTCCTCCATTTTCCTGGTCCCGGACCCATTCCTTGCCGGAATGAACTCCCCAGTCCAGGTAGGGAATCCCTCTTCGGCCTACAGTCCAGTCCAGCCTGGGATCCAACAGATGATCGGTCGGGACATAGTTATCCTCGGAATTGATGCCCATGTCATTCGGCAGGCTTTCGTCATCGTAACGGGCGCCGTTGATTCCCAGTAAAGGGAGGCCGTTTGCGTCGACCTTAAAGGCATCTACGAGATCGTGGGAGGGTTGATAAAATCCGCAGCAGGTAGGCATAAACCTGTTAAATGGCAAGGTTAGCCATGAATCGGCATTCCCATTCTGGCCCTGAACCGTTCCGTCATTCACAGACGACTGTATTTCAAAAATGGATTCGATGTTATTTTCCGTGTACGAGGTGTAGTTATGATAGAAGCTATCCACCAATGCAAACCGGTTGCTGTTAATCACTTCATCAAGCAGCACTTTAGCCTGTCCATACTCCTGCTGAAACATATGCACATACGCTTTTGCGGTAAGGGCAGCCCATTTGGTAGCCCTCCCCGGCTCTCCGGGGAAGCTTTCCGGAAGGTTTTCAACCGCAAACTGCAAGTCGCTTTCAATCTCATCCCACACAGGGTGGTCGTTGCTCACCAGCTTGGGATCCTCTACCTTTTCTGTAATATAAGGGATCTGGTAATGCATTTGCTGCATACGAAAGTGAAAGAAGGCGCGTAAAAACCTTGCCTGCCCTTCCAGTACCCTTCTATCGCCGTCGCTAATGCCTGTGCCTGCCAGTTCAAGGGCTTTCATCACATCATTTGCCCGGGAGATTCCGTCATACGATACCATCCACTTGAATTCTATCATCTGATTGGTCGGCAATGCTTCATAGCGCTCTACTTCGCCGGCCGGGGTAAGATCGCCGGGGGTACTGGCCTTGTATGCATCGTCCGAAGCGGTATCCCATACCCAATTCCTGATGGAGCCCGCGGAACCGGCGTTCTGACCACCTATTCCGGTACCCCATCCATCCAGGAGCGAATAAGTTCCGATCAACAGATAATTCACCCCGGTAAGCGTATTCAAATCGCCGGGGGTCACGGCGCCCCACGGCCCCTTTTTAAGAAAATCTTCGTGACACGCAGTGGTACACAGAAAAAGATAGAGAAATGCGATACCTGCTTTAATTTTTTTCATTGTATCAAAGGTTTATATTGATGCCAAAAACGAATCTTCTGGGTGTCGGCCATTCCCCGATATCCATACCGAAACTATTGTCGTTAGTCTGCATCTGAGGATCCAGCCCGCTGTATTTTGTCCAGGTGAGCAGATTCGTCACCATCCCGTAGACTCTCAGTTGCTTTAGAAAGAGCCTGTCCAATATCCCTTTAGGGACATTAAAGCCCAATTGAACAGATTGTAACCTCAGGAAGCTCCCGTCCTCAACAAAGTACGAAGAAGGAAGCTGACTGACGGCGTCATTGATTTCAGCAATAGGCATTTTTGCATCCCGGTTATCACTCAGGTACGGGCTTCCCCAGGATTCATACAGGCGTCCCTTGCCCCGGTTTTTCTGAAACAGGTTAAAATCAAGGGTTCTCCGGTTAAGGTTGATAATATCGTTTCCTATGCTCGCATAGAAGGATATTCCCAGGTCGAAATTTTTGTATTGAATACTCCCGTTGAGTCCTGAGGTAAAATCGGGATGGGGATTCCCTATATACGTGCGGTCCAGGTCGTCTATCACGCCATCCTCGTTCACATCCTTAAACTTAAACCGGCCTAATGCATTGTAGGAACCGAATTGCGGGTACGCATCCACCTCTTCCTGGGTTTGGAAAAGACCGTCTACCTGGTAGCCGAAAAACTGCGGGAAGGAGGTCCCGATCTGAGCGCGCGTATAGATCTGGTCCCGCACTGCCGAGCCGATGATCGCCTCACTCTCATTGTTCGATAATTTCAATATCTTGTTCTTATAGTGAGACAAAACAAGCCCCACCGAAAAATTCAAATCCCGGTCCTGCTGCCTGCTTTTGTAGTCAACCTGGAAATCAAATCCCCTGTTCTGCATATCGCCGATATTCACAAAAGGGATAGTAGCCTGCCCCACTACCAGCGGGAGCGTTTCCCGGTACAGCATATCGTTGGTGTTTCTCTTCCAGAGATCCAGCACGATATCGAAATTTCTGAAGAGGGTAACATCCACGCCCAGGTTCGTTGTGGTGGTAGATTCCCACCGCGCATTGGGATTTCCGAAAACCGCAGACTGAAATCCCGTAGTAAGTCCGTTGTTGCTCCCGGTAATGGGATAATAAGACAGTATCCGGTTCTGATTGAATGTCGTAAATTCATTGTAGTTGCCGATTTGGTCGTTACCGGCTTTCCCCCAGCTGTACCGCAGCTTCAGAAAGTTCATCCAGTTGATTGCCTCGCCCATAAACGACTCCTGGGAAATCACCCAACCCATTGATAACGCAGGAAACATTCCGTAACGGTTATTGGCCCCGAACCGCGACGAACCATCACGGCGCAGGGTACCGCTGACCAGGTATTTCCCCTCGTAATCATAATTAATCCTGCCGAAAACCGAAAAGGTGGACCAGTCGCTGGCAGATCCTGAATTCTGGATATTTCCTTCACCTGCATCCATTACCCAATAGTTGTCACTGGTGAGCAGGAACTGGTTTCTTGATGCTCCCAGGCTTTCTGACAAACTGCTTATGGCTTCAGTACCGATCAGGAAATCTACATTGTGCTTTCCTCCGATCGTCAGAAAATAGTCGGCTGTATTGATCCAGTTCCAGGTAAAGCCTTTGCTGTATGACTCGCTCAGTTCGGCAAAGACCCTTGCCACATAGCTTTCAGGATTAATTTCCAGTGGGGTTTTGCTATGGCTGTGGCCATAATTGACTCCGAATTGCGTCTTCAGGGACAGTCCCTTGATCGGGGACAATCTCAGGTAGGTATTGCCATTAAACGTCAGATTTTGCGTCCTCTGGTCCCTCCGGTACTCCAGTTCCGCCAGGGGGTGAAAGAGGTTTGCCTGTATCCCCGTTAACCGCGTCAGCGGCGCCCAGTTGCCCATTACATCATAGATAGGCATAATCCCCGAAACATCCAGCAGCTGTCCGAATATGGAGCCCTCACCGTTTTGCCGCTGATCCCCCCAGTCATTCGTATAACTTAATCCGAAATTCTCCCCGATCTCCAGCCAGTTTTTATGTTCAAATGCGATATTGGATCGTACGGTATATCGCTCATACCCTGTTTTTATCACGATCCCGTCCTCTTTGAGGGCGCTGGCACTGAAACCGTACGTCGTGTTACTGGATCCGCCGGTCACCGTCAGGCTGTAGTCTTTCAAAACGCCTTTATTAAAAATCTCGTTGTACCAATCCGTACCTGCCGGATTCGTTTCGGTGATCGGGAACGACACCCTGTCGTAACGGTTTAAGTCGACATCATCGGCCCCTGCCGGGATCAGGTATTTGGGGATCCTGGGCTCAGCACCACTTCCGAAAATCGGATGGGACGGGGCTATTCCCGAATTTTTGTATTGAAGCCACAGCATTTCTCCCAATTCATTTACATCCAGCATATCGTACTGCCTGATATTCTTTAGCGTTCCATATTTGATGTTCAGGCTTATCTGCGGCGCCTGCGATTTCTTGCCCCGGATTGTCGTCACCAAAATAACACCATTCGCTCCCCTGGCCCCGTAAATGGCTGTTGCAGAGGCGTCTTTCAAAATGGTAATGGTCTCTATTTCCGACGGGCTTATCTGATTGATCCCCCCTGTTCTCGGAACACCGTCAACCACCCAAAGCGGGTTATTATTGTTGATGGTGCTTAACCCGCGTATCCTGATTTTAGCGTCACTACCGGGGGTGTTCGCATTCGTAATAGTCGCTCCCGCAACATTGCCCTGCAAAGCCTGAGACACGCTTCCCACCGCGTTGTTTTTAATAACGGCGGATTCTACCGTGGACAGGCTGCCTGTTAAACTCACTTTCCGCTGTGTACCATACCCCACTACCACCACCTCCTCCAGCGCTTTCTCGTCCACCAGCAAGGTGACGTCCAGATTGCTTCTGTTGGATACGACTACCTCCTCGCTAACGTAGCCTACATACGAAAACACCAGCACGGCCTTTTCATCCGGCACGTTCACGTTGAAACTCCCTTCGGCGTCGGTGGTCGTACCTTGCTGCGTACCCTTTACGAGAATACTCACACCGGGTAGCCCTTCGCCTCTTTCATCTGTAACCCTACCTGTTATACGTCTTTCAGAAAGAATATCCGGCACACCGATCTCAATATTGGGTTCCCTGAAGTTTAGTTGGTTGCGCAGGGACGGCACCGGGATGGGCACGGGGACATAGTCGACTTTTTCAGAAATTGCCTTCACCGTCTTTCGCTTCACGGCAATTGTATTGCCTATAATCTTATAGCTCAACGGCAACTCCGCAAAACAGCGATCCAACGCTTCGTTAAGCGTCACCCCTTTGAGGTCGATGCTGATCCGGGTGTTTTGTAGGTCTGCATGGTCGTAAAAGAAGACATAACCTGTCTGCTTTTCGATAGAACGGAATACCTTTTCAGCCATCGAATTCTTTTCACTCAATGTAATTTTCTGGCTGTATCCGGTTGCACCTGCCTGTACGAGAGTGACGACCAAAAGTATGGTAATCAGTTTTAGCTGCATAACGAGTCGTTTTTTTATGCCTTGCTCAAGCCGGAGCGCCTTCAGGGCCTCCTCCCGGGCCTTTTCCAGTATCATTCGGGTGTTGCGCCACAAAACGGGCATAACTATACCTATCGCACAAAATTTCATTATCTTTGCACAGTTTGGGTTAAAAAAATGAATCTTCAGATTTATGGCTGCATTTTGCGTACCAGCGGAAGCAGATCATCCCGGACAGCTGCCGTAGAAGTGGTTCGAACACTTCTGCGGTTTTTTTATTGACCGGAAAACATTTCTCAGGGACTTCGTTGTTTTCGTCTCATGGTTGTTAAAGGATTAGGTTGACTGTTGAATTTTGGCGCCGGCCCTAGGGTCGCCCGGTTAAGGAGTTACCACGATCCTGCTTTTTTGCATCCCATTGCCTGCGTTCTCTATTCTGAAATTTACTCCCGTAAACCGCAGTATTTCCAATGCCTGCGACGCGTTCACATTCCGGTCGATCTTTCCGGAAAATTTCCTGTTGGGAACGGATCCTTCGTATTTCACCTCCACATTGTACCAGCGGGAGAGCTGACGCATTACCGTCTCTATGCCTGCCTTCTCAAACAGGAACATGTCATTCTTCCAGGCAATAACGCCTTCTGTATTAATATCTTCCTGAATACGAAAGGTTCCTTTACCCGACAAAGCCGACTGTTCTCCCGGCTTCAGCTGCACGTGGCCGGCTTCGCCGCCTGCTGCCAATACCTTCACGCTGCCTTCGAGCAAGGTGGTGATCACAGCATCCTCGTCCCGGTAAGCATTCACATTAAAATGGGTTCCCAGCACCACCACTTCCTGGATACCGTTCACATTTACTTTAAAAGGACGCCGGGTATCTTTCGCCACTTCAAAATACACCTCCCCGGTGATGCTCACGTTCCGCTCCTTTGAATGAAAAGTGGTCGGAAATGTGATGGAAGAGGCCGCATTTAACCAAACCTTACTGCCGTCCGGAAGTACCACACTGTATTTTCCTCCTGACGGAACAGTCACCGTATTTTGCTCGTTATCCGCTGCGATTCCTTCTTTGGTATAAATCAGCAGTCCATCCTCCACCTTCCGGATCAACGCACTTTCCTGACGGGCCAGGTAGCCGATGGCCGCGCTGTCGAGGCTGATCCGGGAACCGTTGCCTAATGTGAGGACTGCCTTGTTGCCTCCGGGGGCAAGGTCGTACAGCGCCAGCTGTTCCGCCATAGAAGGCTCCTGTTTCCGCTCCTGGAAATAATAGCCCCCTCCAAGCAGCAAGAGCAGAACCGAAGCAGCAGCAACCCATCCGGCCCGTATATGCCACCTGCTTTTCTGACGCTTTCCGATAGCCATCCGATCCTGTAACGCGGCTTCCATTCTGCTTTCCAATACCCGTTTCTCTTCCGCGGTATAATCTTCCAGGATCTCAGGTTCTCTTTCGAAAACGTCATACCAGGCCTCTACAAGCTTTTTTTCATCGGGCGTGGCCGTTCCGTCCAGGTATTTTCTGAACATTTTTATCAATTCGGGCCGGCTGTTAAACGCTTTCATATCTTTCGCTTCTACTAATAAGTACCCGAATAGGCCAAAACTCCCAAGAGGCAGCCCGGTTTTATTGAAAATAAAATCAAAAAAGTTATGTCGGCCCGTACATTTTTCCAAATCGATGCTGCAGCAAGTCCGGTCAGCATACCGGTCGTCAGTGGGATACGGTCCCGAAAGAACCAACTGCTGTACGTTCTGTGCTTCATTTTCCTTGCCGGGCCGGCTACGCGGCAAAGCCCGGGAAAATTACGCGAGACCAGCCAATAGCAAAAGAACGAAACGAACCTCAGGAAAGAAAACCGGTCAGCATACCGATCACCGGCAGCAATGACAGCAGCAGTATCCGGGCCAGTCTTGCACGCAGCATATTGGTTGCCGTTGAGAGCTGGTTCTGAACCGTCTTCTGGGAAATCCCGAGCGCCTCCGCAATCCGGGCTGAGCTCAGATCTTCGTTATAATGCATCAGGAAAATCTCCCGCCGCTTCTCCGGAAGGGCCGCAATCCACAGTTTCACCAGGTTCAGCACTTCGTTTTCCAGAAGAGAATCATCCGTGCGGACGGGGGACACGAGCGTGGTCTCGAAGGTATCCAGGAACGGCAGCGGGCCCAGGTGCCGGCTGCTATATTTAATCACCTGGAAACGAACGGCTGTATGCAGATACGCCGGAAGATTTTCGATCACAATCTCGTCCCTTCGTTCCCACAAATCCGTGAAGATGTTCTGTATCAGGTCCTCACATTGCGCTTCGTTTTTCAGACGCTTGTAGGCTGCATTGTACATTCCCTGCCAGTTTCTACGATAAATTTCACCAAAAGCCACCTCATCGCCGCTACTGAGTAAGGCCGAAAGTTGCTGGTCGTCATATTTTTCGTATAGGGACATACCACTCATTTACAGCTCAAAGATAAGCGATGCCGGTCAGGCAAACCTAGCAGAATGGATAATTTTTATAATAAACATGAATTCTCTGACCGGAGAAGGAGCTGTGATGCGGAATCCTGCGGACTTGTTTCCTGACAGAAATTGAATATATTTGACTGGAGCATTCATTTTAAGACTGTACACGAAATTCGCCCCGTCATGAAAATCCTGGTAATAGGTTTGGGGAAAGTCGGCGCATTGGTCGGCACCCTGCTGCACAAACAGTTTACAGTGACCGGACTGGATAAAGCCCTCGCGGACCCGGCCCTGCCATTCCCCGTAATCACAGGCGATGTTTCCGATCAGGCATTTCTCAGACATACATTACGGGGGTTTGATGCGGTGGTTTCCTGTATGCCCTACTATCTCAACCTTCCTATCGCCCAAACTGCCTACGATTACGGGATTCACTATTTCGATCTTACGGAAGATATTCCTACCACGGCCGCCATACTCCGAATGGCTCCGACCAGCAAGGCGGTGATGGCGCCCCAATGCGGACTGGCGCCCGGTTTTATCGGGATTGTCGGAGCTGATCTGACCCAACGGTTCACACGGATCCGGGACATCGAATTGCGGGTAGGCGCTCTTCCCCGCTACCCGAACGGATTACTGGGCTACTCCTTCACCTGGTCGCCGGCAGGGGTTCTCAATGAGTACATCAATGATGCCGAAGTGATCCATAACGGCGTCCGCAAGATGGTCCCTTCCCTGGAAGGAATCGAAACCATTAATATCGAAGGACAGGAGTTTGAAGCGTTCAGCACTTCCGGAGGCCTGGGCACCATGTGTGAAACCTTTGCCGGCAAGGTGGATACCCTTAATTATAAAACCATCCGCTACCCGGGTCATTGCCGGCTGATGCGGTTTCTGCTGTATGAACTGATTTTAAAAGACCAGCGGGAATTGGCTGAGAAAATCCTGACCGAGGCAAAACCACCGGTTCAGGAAGACGTGGTGTATGTTTATGCAGTCGTGGAAGGCTGGAAAGGGGAGCAACTGGAGCGCGAAGAATTTTACAGAGCTTACCACCCGGTTCAGCTCGACGGGCAGCACTGGCGGGCAATTTCCTGGACGACCGCCGCTTCTGTCGCTGCCGTGGTTGAAATGGTCGCAGCCGGAAGTTTGCCCCAAAAGGGATTTCTGAAACAGGAAGACATTCCGCTCAATCTTTTCCTGGCGACACAGAATGGTCGCTTTTATCGGGAATAAGCAGGATTGGCAATTTCCCCAAACCTGAGGTCTATACGGCTCAGACAAACCAATGCCAGGCTCCGCTTCTGTAGCAGCGTAGCCTGGCATCGGGAACAAACAGGCAGGTCTAATTAATTGTTACCTGGCCTACCTCCACTACATTCTGACGGTAGTCTTTATCGTTATACCCATGATTAGTAACAACCACAACCAGGTCGAATGAACCGGCATCCGGGAACGTATAGGTACAATACCATCCCTCATCAGACAGCGTAGTTTTCAGTCCCCTGGCACCGACCAATCCATAATCTGCGTACCGGTCACTGTTGACCAGCACCGGATGGTTAAACATGTCGATAGAGTCGGCGAAGGTTTGCCCGCCATCCGAACTCACTTTCTTCTTCATGATCACCCTTCTTCCTCCCGGCCATACCGAACACATGTCGGCATCGGTATCCACGACTATCTTAACCTGCTTTCCTTTTACCGGCTGGGCAACGAGCGAATCCTTGCCCTGGGCATCCTCCATGTAATAAGTAACGCTCCTGACCGACGGCGTTGCGATAATATCCTCCTTCAGGCACGAGGTCAAAAGGGTTCCCATCAGCAGCCCCAGTATTAGTTGACATCCTATATTTTTCATCTATATAAAGATTGTTTTTTTTTGTTTTCGCTTTTAGTGTTTTCGGCAATTCGCATCCAACCAAAAGTACAAAGCTCATTATCCAAAGGCAATCCGGTTTATGCTAAACCTTATCGCCTCGTTAATAGCCCGAATTTTGGGGCAGGGTCTGATCTTTTTCAATCTCACCCACCGGTATGGGGAGTATCAGCTGATCTTCCGCAATGGGCGCTGAAATCTCAATGTTGGTATCGTAGTCGACCGGTGTCATGAGTACTTTAGTCAGCACATCGATCGCCTTGCCCGTTCTGACCAGATCGAAATACCGGTGCCCCTCGAAGCTCAGCTCCATCCGCCGTTCATGCAGGATACGATCAATATCCAGCTGGGCGGCTGTAATACCCGGCAGGTTCACTCGCGAACGTACCTGATTCACAAAACCAACAGCTTCGTCCTTTTTCCCCGTCACCATCAGCGCCTCGGCATACATCAGCAATGCATCGGCGTAGCGCGTAACGATGTAGTTATCATCTGTTCCGGTATTGTTGTACGCTTTTAGTTGCGCCGGCGCCGGGCAGTGCTTAATTACCCAAGCTTGGATAGGAATGGTACTGGCGGCGATGTAACCCGAATCGATAGCGGTGGTATACCGAACCGTTTCTCCACTTTCTACAAACTCCCGCATCAGGTTATGCTCTACCAGCAGGTTGGTAGCTCCTCCGACTCCCCAGATCAAACCTACGTCGTTGTTCACCCAGCGGAACCAGTAGCTCGGCTGTCCGGCAGCAACGTTGAAATTGACCTCGAAAATAGATTCATCATTGAATTTATTACCGGACAGAAATACATTCCTGTAATCCGGAAGTAACGAATAAGACCCGGCTGCTTTATCCACAATCAGCTTTTTCAATGTTTCCGCCGCCTTGGCATGGTTATTAACCGTCAGGTACACTTTGCCCAGCATGGTGAGTGCCGCTCCTTTGGACGCCCTTGCTTCTTCTCCTTTCAGCTCCGATTTGTTCAGACAGTTCTGACTTGCATATTCCAGATCAGGAATAATCAGCTGATTGTACACCTGGTCAACAGGGGTTCTTCCGATACCAAAAGCGGCCGACATGTCGGTAAAGCTCTCCGATACCAACGGAACCGCTCCATAAATACGCACCAGGTTGAAGTAAGCGAGCGCGCGAAGAAACAATACTTCGCCCCGGTAAGCCTTGATGTGCTTTTCTTCCTCCGCATTTTTGGATGTATACTTATCAATGATGCCAAGTAATGTATTGCAATTCGCAATCATTTTGAAGTTATTATGCCAGATATTGGCTTGCGAATTGGCATTCGTCTTTTTAAAGGTCTGCCAGACACCCGTCCGGAAACGGTCCTTACCATCATCCCCCATTAGTTCAATAATGAGCGGAAGATCGGTTTGGTTGTAGATGCTTTGTAAGACTTTGTAGCACCCGACTAATCCCGATTTAATTTCGGCCTGATTTTTGTAAAAACTCCCCGGAGCCAATGTGTCCTCCGGTTGCCTGTCCAGAAAGTCTGCCGAACAGGAGTATAGTACAATCGTAGCGATGAATATGGAAAGTATTTTCTTCATTGTAAATGCCTGTTTAGAAAGATAAGTTAACACCGAACGAGATGGTACGCGACATCGGGTAGGATTCGCGGTTGATCCCCTGCGAAAGCGCCGAATCTCCCTGGAAATTAGCCTCGGGGTTATAGCCCGGGAATTTACTGATGAACCAGGCGTTGATGATAGACGTGTACAGACGTACCCGTGACAGCATCAGCCGATCCGTCAATGCTTGCGGCAAGGTATACCCCAGTGCAATGTTCTGGATATTGACATACGTACCTTTATAAAGCAGTGAACCGCTCAGGTTGGTCCCGTCGTACGACTTCCGGCTGGGCGCTGTGTACTTGGCGTTCGTATTATCGGGTCTCCAGTAATTCTGGAAATAGTCGACCGTCGTATTGTTTTGCCCGGTAGCCCTCCCATAAATGGCTTCCATTTGCCGCATGGATATATCCCCGCCCTGAGTACCGTTGATTTGCACCGACAAATCGATTCCTTTGTACTCAAACGTATTGGTCATTCCCCAGACAAAATCCGGGATGGCCGACCCGATGATGGTATTATCACTGGCGTCGATAATGCCATCTCCATTCACATCAGCCAGTTTGGGTGTACCCGGGCTGGAGCGAAAACGCCAGCTGGGATTGTTGGCATTTACGATTGGCGAGGTTTTCACCTCTTCCCAATCCTGGTAAGGACCGAGGTAACTGTTCCCGTAAATGCCGGCAATGGGTCTTCCTTCTGTAGTATACCCGTCATTGTCCAACAGGGGGCGTTTGTCTTTACCGATATCCAATACCCGGTTGCGGTAATACGATAAATTGGCATTGGTCGACCATTTGAACTCCCCGGTCATGTTTCGGGTAGTAATGGAATATTCGTATCCCCGGTTGCGCATGGAACCAATGTTGGCCATATAATTGCCAAAGCCGGTAATGGTTGGAAGCGGCATACGGAATAGCATATCCTCGGTCAGTCGGTAGAAATAATCCAAACTCAGCGTGATACGGCTGTTCAATAATTCGGCATCAATCCCCACTCCCCAGTCGGTGGTGGACTCCCAGCCCAGCGCCGGGTTGGCAATTTTTCCTTCTGTATAGGCCGGTGCTACGCCAGATCCGGCGCCCAACACGTAGGAAGCCGAATTCAGTGTACTGAGTGCCAGGTAATTATCAATACCCGCATTTCCGATAATCCCCCAACCGCCGCGCAGTTTCAGGTCATTGACATATTTTTGGAGCGGCTCGAAAAATTTCTCATCCGAAAGCCGCCATGCCATGGAGACAGAAGGGAACACCCCCCATTTGTTATCGGCGCCAAACTTGGATGAACCATCCCGGCGGATACTCCCGGTCAGGTAATATTTCCCGGCGTAATTATACATGATCCGTCCGAAACTACCGATCATGGCCTCGCTCGAGCGGTTGGTACGGGCATCATTTTGCGGGTTCAGGATGGTAAGTCCCTGGTTCAGGGTTGGAAACAAATCAGTGGGGTAATCGTATTTAACAAGTTCGGAATTCCGGTAATTAGATTCCTCGATCGAATATCCTGCCATGACACTTACCGAATGCTTGTCAAAGTCCTTCTGATAGGTAATGAAGTTCTGTGAATTCCAATACAACCGGTTATTGGTTTGGTTGATTCCCTGTGATCTGGAAAAGGTTGCCGAAGTGGTTGGCACGGCACTGGGATTGAAATAATTCCGTTCACGGTAGCGGTATTCTGTATGGAATTCCGACCGGAACTTCAGTCCCTGGATAATGTCGATTTCTGTATAAAGCGTCGAAAGGTGCTTGAAATTCCGGCGGGAATCCTGCTTCATGAACAGGTGCAGCGGGTTTACATAGAACGCGAAGTTCCAGTCCCAGGGATCCAGCAGGGTATTCCCCCAGAATAACGGCTCCCCGTCTGCGTCCGTCGCGGGCCAGATGGGAGGCATGGCGATGGAGTTATAGATCAGGTTGTTGCTGGAATTGCCCCCCTCTATGCTGGGCAGTACATTCGAATTTTCCAGTGTGGGCGCCAGCAGAAGCCCGGCCTTGATCCGGTTGGTAAGCTTCAAGTCGATATTCGCCCGGAACGAAAGCCGGTTATAATCCGAGTTCAGCACAACTCCCTTCTGGTTGAAATAGCCTCCGGAAATCATATAGTTCACATTATCCGTACCTCCCGAGGCCGACAATTGGACGTCATGTACTTTGCCGGTGCGGGTGATCAGGTCTTGCCAGTCGGTATTGTACGGCATCTTATAGATCGTATCACTTACCGTAATCCAACGGGGAAAGAGGTTCCCCGGGGCTGCCATTCCAGCCGCATTACTGGAATATTTTTCCCAGTTGGCAATACGTGTCTCCGGAGAGTCAGTCCATTTCCAAAGCGGTACATCCAGGTTATCGGTCCCGAAATTCGGATCCTCGATAATATAAGCATTGGCCCGGGCTTCATCCAGGTACTGGAGAAAATCATCTCCCTGGAGCATCTTCATTTTATTGATCCGCTGATCAAACCCGGTGCTCGCATTGATGGTAAGCGTCGGCTTGCCCTTTTTCCCTTTTTTCGTTGTGATCAGGATTACTCCATTGGCCGCCTGCGTTCCGTAAATAGCGCTTGAAGACGCATCCTTCAATACTTCTATGGACTCGATGTCCGACACGTTGATCCCGTTCAACGGGTTTTCATCTTTGCTGAACCCGTCTTTCAATGGAAAACCATCGATAACGATCAGCGGATTGTTGCTGGCGTTGATGGAGCTGACGCCGCGGATCCGGATACTGGTTCCGCCGCCCGGCGCCGTATTGGTACTGGAAATTTTAACGCCGGCCATTTTTCCGGCCATCGCCGACGCAAAGTTGGCCATCGGTTTGTCTTTCAGATCCTTACTGGACACCGACGAAATGGCCGTCGACACGTCCCGTTTCTTCATGGTACCATACCCCACGACCACCACTTCTTCCAGTGCCCTGGTATCCACTTTCAGCTCAATATCGAGTGTGGTTTGATTGGTCACCACAATTTCCTGGTTCAGGTACCCCACGAAGGAGTAAATCAGCGACGCCTCTCCATCCGGTAATGAAATCGAATACGTCCCGTTGGCATTGCTGATGGTCCCTCTCTGGGTTCCCTTTACAATAATGCTAACACCGGGCAACGGCTCTCCTCTTTCATCGGTAATGATCCCGGTCAGGTTCCTGTCCAACAGGATCTCCTCCGGTATCCCGTCCAGGGAGGCCCCTTTGGGAGACGGGCTCTTTTTACGAAGGACAATATGTGAACCCGATACTTCATACCGGATATCCAGGGGATTGAGGAAACGATCCAGTATCTCCGACAGCCGTTCTCCTGACGCCACCAGCGTAACTTTACGTTTTGATTTGAGTAACGCCGAATGGTATGCAAATTTCACATGAGCTACTTTTTCAATGGTCGTCAACGCATTGTCGAATGGTTGGTCCATAATCTTCAGATCCACCGGACGGTTCAACACATTTTGTGCGCCCGTCGTGTGAGCCAGGGAAATACCCGAAAATATCACTGCTATTGTCAGCTGCAATAGGGAGATTTTCATAAGTCGGTATAATAAGGCTTGATTTAGTAAGTTTTTGTTCATTAATTTAACATGGTTTTGTGTTAGGGAATGCAAAACTTAAAATGCGGGCGACTGGTTGCCGCCAGTTACGCTCTTATTCATGGCCGGTAATGTTGCCGCATTACCGGCTTTTTTAGTGTCTATTTTTTCTAGTGTCTATTATCTGTCATATAATTTTGGTTAAAATTGAGTTGTTCATTTGTATAAAAAGGTTTGAGCTATTAGCCTCGCGGCGAACCGCTTTTATTCATCTGTTTACCGTGGACAGGATCTCCACCGTCCGCGTCCCCGCTGGCGCCCCCCGGCCTGTGAAGACACCAACCAATGTCATGCGCTAGCTAACACCTAATGCCTAGTACCTAAATACCTACAACCTAACACCTAAAACCTAATACCTAGTACCTAATACCTACAACCTAACACCTGCTCACTGACACCCTTCCCCTTTAAAAATCACCTGCCCGTCGATTACGTTATAGCGGGCGTTAATCACTTTGGCAATCAGTTCCAGCTTTTCAAAAAGCGACTCATCGGACAGGGACATGTTCAGCTTACATCCTCTGAACGTCTCTTCATCGTACACCACGTGTATGCCGTAGATTTCCTCAAGTCCTTCAAAAATCTGTGCGATCGGGGTGTCCACGTAATTAAAATGCTGCAGGCGTTCCTCCGACACCAGGATTTTGGGAACTTCAACAAGCGTACGGGTCAGGTGCAGGTTCTTTTTTCGAAATACGGCTTGCTGGTTGGGTGCCAAAATCAAGCCCTCCTCCTCCTGGTTGTTATTACCGGGTTCTCCGCTGTACACCTGCACTCTTCCGGTGTGCACCTCTACCTTCACCTCCTCGCCGTCCCGGCAGGCAGACACTTTAAAACTGGTTCCCAGTACTTTTGTGACCAAACCGTTTGCAAAGACATAAAACGGCTTTGAAGTGTCCCTGGCCACCTTAAAAAAGGCTTCTCCCTCCAGGTAAACTTCCCGGCTTTCGTCTCCTTCCATTACAACCCGTATCTGGCTTTTAGGATGCAGCCCCACCGAACTTCCGTCCGGCAACCGGATTTCCCGGATCGTCGCTCCCTCATTTTTCACCTCATCCACCTCCATGACGCTCGCTACCGCCTGTTCCGGACGTTCCGATGGAGCCGACGGCTGTAATCCCCACCATCCGATCCCGGCCACCAACACCACTGAAGCTGCGGCAGCGGCATACCGGTAGAAGCCTCTCACGTTCCCGGTTCGGGAGGTGCCCACATGGCTTAACAGGATTTGACGTA
The DNA here is from genome assembly GCA_040394475.1 of Telluribacter humicola. GTDB lineage: Bacteria > Bacteroidota > Bacteroidia > Cytophagales > Spirosomataceae > JBEBSD01. The sequence goes on from JBEBSD010000048.1 coordinate 46,283, forward strand.
CCTGTTCAATGGCTTCTTCCGGCACTTCCGGATAATAGTCGGAGAGGGATTTCACTAAACCGGAAGCCTTCAGAATGATCGGGACCTGCTCCGGGTACATTTCCTTTACCGATTCCCAGAACGCAGTACTTTCCGGATCAGGGTACTTCACCCATCCGATAAAGGCCTCGTCCTGAATAAAATCACGTAAGGTATAAGTTGCGTAGCGTTCCATTTTAAAAAGGTCTATACCCTTAACAGATACGGCGCTTTTAAAAACGTACTCGGTAAAATCTAAAATTTTATTAAAATAATCAGAAGCCGGCAAAAAAAACGGAGGGTTGGCGCCCTTCTGCGGCGATCAGAAAGGCTTGGTACTGAGGATAGCCACCAACAGGGCAACCGGCAGGAAAGGAAGCTCCGAGCGCAGATGCTGCATCGCCCTGTTTAACAAGTTCCGGACCGATTGCTGGTTGATTTCCATTAAGCGCCCAATTTCCTCCGCGGAAAAATCATGGTAATACCGCAGTTGGATGACTTCCTGCTGGCGCGCCGGGAGTTTCCGGAGTGCCTTATGCAGTAACTGCTGCTGAATCCGGCCGCTTTCCTCTTCTATCCAGCTACTCTCACTGTCTTTTTCACTGGCAAACCATTGCTCCTTCCAATCCCCTTCAGCACTCAGCACCAACCGGTTAGATTCCGAAGCCCGGATGAGCTTATTGCGAAGGCTCCTGTAGAGGTAAAAGCGCGGGGCATTGACGTCGTTGAGGGTCTCCCGTTTTTTCCAGATATGCAAAAATAAATCCTGAATACTATCCTGAACCAGCTCCGGATCATCCGATATCCGGTAACCATACCGGAACAAATCGCGGGAAAAATAATTGTACAATGCTTCGAAAGCCTGACAATTACCATCACGCATGGTATTCCAAATGGTTTGTTCTTCTGACTGCATCACCCGGGTAGAGCTGGTTTTTTTATTTTTATTCCTTGAATAAAAGATGAAATTAATAATTTATAGACAAAATAGAAATTTAACCGGCCACAGGTTTCAAAATCCCGGCGCTCCCTGCCCGCGAAACCGCATTTCCAACGATCGGCCCGCCGGAAATTTCCCGAAAAGAATGTACTTTTGATCTTTAAGCACAGAAACAGGTGTTTTCAGACAAATTTTCCACAGACAAAGCCCCCCGCCATTCGCATATAAACACCCAGTACCTAGTACCTAATGCCTAATACCTAACACCTAGTACCTAGTACCTAACACCTAACACCTAACACCTA
>JBEBSD010000049.1:0-46613 GCA_040394475.1 Telluribacter humicola
GCCGATAGCTGAACATTACAAGGGAACACTGAGGTTCACAGAGAAAAAACACAGAGGACCGCAGAGGACAAAAAAACACCCATCTATAGGGAGGCTGTGATTCGATCAAACCTTTTATATTTTCTTACCACCTGTCGGGTGAGCGGAGTCGAACCCCGACAACCGACCGTCGAATCCCGACAGCTGATTGCTGATAGCCGATAGCTGAATTCTGATTGCCGACCTCCGATAGCTGATAGCCGAATGCCGACAGCCACCAACTGTGAATATTTTAACATTAAACTGCAATTTTTTGTAGCTTTGAAAATCGAATCACCTGAACGCGGAAATTTCAATCCTTACCTTTGGCCGGCTATGACCCTGAAAGTCATCTACAATGAATTGGAATTGCTCGAAAAAACGGCAAACGGAGACGAACAGGCCTTTTCAGACTTGTTTTACACCTTTCATCAGGAGCTGGGGGATTATGTCTTCCGGCTGACACGATCACTGCCCATGGCAGAGGAAATCGTGCAGGATACGTTTCTGAAAATATGGGTCCGGCGGGAAGAGTTGTCTGAGGTACGAAATTTCAGGGCCTATTTGTTTACCCTGTCCCGGAACCACGCCTTCAATATGCTTCGAAACGAAGCCCGACAAGCAGCTTTGGACAAGGACTGGGCGGACCATTACCCGATTTTGGAGGAACAGGATGCAGTGTCCAATCGTGAAAAATTATTCGGCTTTATTGAGGAGGCCATTTCACTGCTCCCCCCTCAGCAGCAAAAGGTCTGGAAAATGAGTCGTGAAGATGGGCTGAAACACGAAGAAATTGCACAAGAGCTTCAATTATCCCGGGAAACGGTGAAACGACACATCAGCCTGGCCCTCGCAGCTATTTCAAGATATGTCAGGCAAAATGCCGATACGGTTTTCGGGATTTTAGTAGCGTTGTTGCGTCCATTCTTTTCTTAACAGGTATTATCCGGGCCCCGACGGACTGTTTTAGAACTTTTCCTGAAAAATAGTTCAATTAACATTGACCCTCTTTCGACGCCCCGGTGTCTTTAAAGTAAAAGTACAGGCATTAGATGCAAACGGACAAAATAACTTACTTGTTTTACCGCCATTTTGACGGCACTGCCACCCCGGTTGAACGGTTGGAGCTGGCAAGGCTGTTGCAGCAATATGAAAACGAGGAGCAAGTTAAACACCTCATGCTCGAAGCCTGGGAAACTTTCAAGCCAGGTGAGCGCCTCATCTCTGCAGAAAAAAGTGCGTCCATGCTGGCCGTCATTTTAAGTAAGGAGAGAGAATCTTCCGTCCATGAGCTGTCTGGGAGCAGTCCAAAATGGTTCCTATGGAAACGTATAGCAATAGCGGTTGCAATTTTAGTGACTTTTGGCACGGGTTGGATGTACTACAGTGGCCTATACAACAATGATCAGGGAGCTCCTGCCGTTGTTTCCGGTCCTTCCGCAACGGATTTTGTTCCGGGGGGTAACAAGGCGCTCCTTACACTCGAAGACGGCAATACCATTGAGCTGGACAATGCCTCACAGGGATTACTGGCGACGCATGGCGCTACGCGGGTGCTGAAAACCGGGGAGGACCAGGTTACCTATCAGCGTTCCCTGGGACAAAACACTCTTACGATTGCCTATCATACGTTGAAAACGCCTCGCGGAGGACAATACCAGCTCGTACTTCCCGACGGGAGTAAAGTCTGGCTAAATGCTGCCTCATCCATCCGCTACCCGACCGTATTTGATTATAACGAACGCAAAGTCACCATTACCGGAGAAGCTTTTTTCGAGATAGCTTCCATTGCCACCGATGCCGGCGGGAAAGTTCCGTTTATTGTGGTTGCAAACAATGACATGGAAGTAGAAGTGCTGGGCACCCAGTTTAACATTAATGCCTATTGCGACGAAGCAGAAATAAAGACGACGCTTCTGGAAGGCCAGGTAATCGTACATAAGGGTAATACAACGAGCTTACTAAAGCCTGGCCAGCAAGCCGACGTATCGGCAGCCTCCCCGGAGATCCGGGTAAAAGACGTCAACACTGAGCAGGCGATTGCCTGGAAAAAAGGCTACTTTCAGTTTAACAAAGCGAGTTTACAAGAGATTATACGGCAGTTGTCCAAATGGTACGACGTCGAGTTTCAGTACGAGGGAACACTTTCAACACGCAAGTTCAGTGGCGAAATACCACGGGAAGCCACGCTGCTGCAGGTGTTGGAGATACTGGAGCTCAGCAAAATCGCCGTTAACGTGGAGGGGAAAGAAATTATTATCAAGTCTTTATAGGAAACATATCGATAAACGTATAACAAATTAAGCAGCATGATTATAACAACTCCACCTTAGTGCAGTAACCGTTAAACCAGTCGCAACAAAAAATAAAAAAGGGAGCGCGCCAACGCTCCCAGTTCACCCCTGTTGACGCAGGGGCTATTCAGATTGGTCTAACGCTTCCGGTAATAACCGTAACGGTTGTACAACAATTCGCAAAAATTGATAGAACGTTTTTAAACCAAACCTTACAAAGGTACATAAAACTACACTTTTTAGAAAAGTGCGGCAAAAAGTGCGGCGAAAACCTTAATCTCGTAAGGGTAATGAAGCTCTCGCTTATCTTGTTGACCACGGTTTGCATGCACGTGCACGCAACCACTTATTCCCAGAAGGTAACCCTTTCCGGAAAGAATATCTCCTTGGAAAAGGTATTCGACATCCTGAAAAAGCAGTCGGGGTACACCTTTTTCTACGATCATGACTTGCTGCAGGGAACGCCGTTAGTGAATATCAATGTCAAGAATATGCCCCTGCAGCAGGCACTGGACCTTTGCCTGGCGGAGCAACCCCTGAGTTATTCGATTGTAGGGCGGACAGTGGTCTTAAAAGCAAAGAAAATACCGGTTCCCGAGCCCGAAAAGGCAGAGGAGTCAATGGAATTGTTTCCGTCACTTCCGCAACTGGATCCGGTCGCTCTTTTTAAGCTGCCGGTCGTACAGGCACGGCCTTTTGAAACGGTCCGCGGAAAGGTGACGGATGAAAACGGGGAAGGACTTCCCGGTGTGAGCATATTGCTGAAAGGTACGCAGCGCGGAACGACGACCGATGTACAGGGAAATTATTCCATTGATGTGCCGGATAATCAGCCGGTGCTCATCTTCTCCTACGTGGGTTTTCTAACCGAAGAAGCAGCGGTCGCATCACGCAGCCTAATCAATATCACCCTTAAAATCGACGAAAAAGCACTTGAAGAAGTGGTGGTGGTGGGATATGGAACTGTTAACCGGAGGGACCTGACAGGATCGGTGTCGTCGGTAAGCGGCAGGGAGCTGAAAGACGTTCCCGTAACTTCTGTGGCTCAGGCTATAGTGGGACGTCTTCCGGGCGTACAGGTTACCAAGACGGAGGGCTCTCCGGATGCCGATGTCAAAATCCGTATCCGCGGCGGTGGATCGATCACCCAGGACAATTCTCCGTTGTTCCTGGTCGACGGGTTTCCGGTGAGCAATATCAATGACATTGCCCCTACCGACATCGTTTCCATCGATGTGCTGAAAGATGCCTCGTCTACAGCCATATACGGTGCGCGCGGCGCCAACGGCGTCGTGATCATCACGACCAAAGGCGGGCAGGAAGGCAAGGGAAAAGTGAATTACAACATGTTCTACGGCCAGAAGCAGATTACTAAATACTATGATGTACTCGACCCGTACGAATACGTGTTCTGGCAATGGGAACTTCAAAATACCAACACCTCGTTTCCCAGCCGCTTTGGTGAGTTTGGCGACATGCACCTCTATAAACAAATGAACGGCACCAACTGGCAGCGGGAACTTTTCGGCCGGATAGGATCCAGTCTGTCCAATAACCTGTCGCTGACCGGGGGGAACAAAATAACAAAATACAATATCAGCCTGACGCGGAATGACGAAGAAGAAGTGATGATCGGGTCAGGCTTCAGCAGAACCAATCTTACGATCAGGACCAATAACCAGATCAATAAATGGCTGACGCTGGATTTGAATACCCGGCTATCCGATATGCGGTTGAAAGGGGCAGGCACCTCTTCCAATGCCCGCCTGGCCCATGGAGTGCAGTTCCGGCCCATCGAAGGATTCGGAGACTTTGTGGATACGGAGCTGTCGGAGGATGAGTTTGACATCGTCAGTTCCTTTACGATCAATCCCCTGAAACAGACACTGGACGATTACCGCCGTCAGAATTCGCTGACCGTTAACATCAATGGAGCGTTTACGATCAAACTGCCGAAAAACCTTACGTACCGGCTGGAGTTCGGCCGGCAGTATATGCACAGGACCGATAACCGGTTCTATGGGATTAATACTTCCAATTCTATTAACACAGGGACACAGCCGCTGGCCAACATCGACCGGAGAGACGAGGGCAGCTACCGGATTGCCAATGTGCTGACCTACTCCAAAAGCGACTTCCTGCCCGGCAGTAACCTCAATGTAATGGCCGGCCAGGAATTAAACTATGACAAATCGAATACCATTTCGTCCTCGGTGAGGTACCTGCCCAAGTACATAGATGCAGTAAGCGCATTGAACATGATGCAACTCGGGATGGCCAACCCTATTACCACGGCCGATAATGCTGCTGTGAAGCTTTCCTCTTTCTTCGGGCGGCTGAATTATGATTACAGGGGGAAATACCTGTTGTCCGGTACGCTGCGTCTGGACGGCTCCTCGAAGTTTGCACCCGGCAATCAATGGGGATATTTCCCCTCTGCGGCCTTTGCATGGCGGGTTTCCGACGAGACGTTTCTGGAGGGTGCCAAATCGTTTCTGGATGATCTGAAGTTTCGGATAAGCCTGGGTGCTTCCGGTAATAACCGCATATCCGACAACGCCTGGCGTAAAACACTTTCGGTCAATACCGGTCGCTTATTCATCGAAGGGAACGAATCCTCTCCGACGGCTTTTCTCAGCCCTAATAACATTCTGGCCAATCCCTTGCTGCGCTGGGAAACCACGGTTACGCGTAACCTTGGGATGGATTTTGCCCTTTTCAAGCGCCGGGTTGTCGGTACCGTTGAAATTTACAAGAACACCACCCGCGACTTGCTGATATCAGCAACGGTTCCTTCCAGTACGGGTTATACCAATCAGTTCCAGAACATCGGGCAAACGTCTAACCGGGGGCTTGAAATTTCACTGGACGCCGTATTGGTTGAAAGTAAGGATTTCAGGCTCGCGGCAACCTTCAATATCGGCTTTAACCGGAACCGCATCGATAAGCTGGGAGAAACCAAGCGCTGGGAGCAATCTACCGGCTGGGCGGGCGCCGATGGCCCTACAGGCGATTACCTCATCGAGGAAGGCGGAATGGTTGGGCTTATGTACGGGTACGAGACCGACCCGAACCGGATGTACGCTTTTGAGGATTTCACCTATGAGAATGGCAACTATACCCTTAAGGACGGCGTGGCCAATAACAGGAGTTTGCTCAACTCCAAATGGTTCCGGCCGGGTACGCTCAAATTTGTGGATCAGAATAACGACGGCCTGGTGGACGCAGCAAACGACAAAGTGGTGATAGGCAACGCAAACCCCAAACATACCGGCGGCTTTAACCTTACCGCACAGTACAAAGGCCTGGATTTCTCTGCATTCTTTAACTGGGTTTACGGTAACGACATTTACAATGCCAATAAATTGAATTTCTCCAACTACTGGGGAGGCCGGCTGTATAAAAATCTCCTGGGAATTATGGATTCGGAAAGCCGGTTCACCAATATCAGCCAAGAAACCGGTCTGGTCGTGAACGATCCTGCCGAACTGGCAGAAATGAACAAGAATGCAAAATACTGGTCCGCATCGATGACCCTTGCTCCCTTGCATTCCTGGGTCATTGAGGATGGCTCCTTCTTACGGCTCAATAACCTTACCCTGGGCTATTCCCTGCCGAAAGGCCTGTTGTCAAAATTACGAATAGACCAGGTGCGCGTGTATGCCAGCGGTTACAACCTGTGGATCTGGACCAACTATTCCGGATATGACCCCGAAGTAGACTCTATCCGCTCCACTGCCCTGACCCCGGGCGTAGATTACAATGCCTATCCCAGAAGCCGCTCCTACAACGTAGGACTGAACTTAACTTTTTAATAGCAAAACGATGAAAAAATATAGCAAACTACTTCTGGTACTTGTACTGTTAACAGGTGGTAGTACTTCTTGCAACGACTATCTCAAATCCGAATCAAATTCGATTTTTACGGAAGAAATGTCGTTTAACAACCTTGACTTCGCGACCAAGGCCGTTTACGGCATCTACGCAAATCTTACCGAAAATAACCTCTACGAATACACCCTTGGCCTGTTCTATAAGTGTGACACCGACATTGAAATGCAATTTTCCGCAAATGACGGAGCGCGCCGTTCGATCACTCACTATGCTGCAGATGAGGGCAATTCACAATTGATCGGCCCCTGGAACCTGTTGTACCAAACCATCGAGAGGGCCAATATCTGTATCGATAATCTTCCGAAAAGCCCCATCTGGGAGGGCGAATATGCGCAGCAGGCACGGCAACTGTATGCAGAGGCCATAACCTTAAGAGCGCATTGCTACTACGAACTGATCTCTTTGTGGGGAGACGTGCCCTTCGTGACCTCTCCGGTGAAGTCCGGCGATAATTTCTATTTGCCGAAAACAGACAGGGACGAAATTTACGAATTCCTGATAGCCGAGTTAAAGGAGGTAGAAGCGTACGTACCCTGGCTGAGAGGGGTGGGAACGGCAGAAAGGGTCAACAGAGGGTTTGTAAAAGGACTCAGAGCGCGGCTGGCGATGGCTTACGGAGGCTTTTCCCTCAGAAACAAAACCCTGGAAACCCGTCGCGGACGCCATTGGGAGGAATATTACCGGATTGCCAACCAGGAATGTAAAGAGATTATAGAAAGCGGGCAGCATCAGCTAAACCCTAACTATGAAAACATCTTCCGCGGCATTCACGCCTATACCCAGGACCTGGCCCATGGAGAAATACTTTTCGAAATTGCTTTCGGCAGGCTTATCAGCGGAAGGGTGGGCCAAAGTATCGGCATGACGTTTTCTTCCAGTCCGGAAGACCCCAAATACGGACGCGCTGCTGCTGAAATACAGAGCACTCCCTATTATTACTATTCTTTCGACACCAAAGACCTCCGCAGAAATGTCAACACGGAGCTCTTCAACTACGGAAATACCAGCTTCCTTGGCCAGCAGCGATTGATCAGCATTACCGGTTTCCGGCCCTGCAAGTGGCGCAGATCCTGGATCAGCCCGTCCATGGGGGGTGACCTCAAGGCGGTTCAGGCTACGGGCGTCAACTGGCCGATCATGCGGTATGCGGATGTCGTATTAATGTTTGCCGAATCCGAAAATGAGCTGAACGGACCTACGGAGGCCGCTAAGGAGGCGTTGGCCAGTGTGCGCAAAAGAGCGTTTCCGTCCGAGCAGTGGGACGAGAAAATAACCGGCTATGTCAACATGGTCGGCGGAAGCAAGGAAACCTTTTTCGATGCCATAGTGGATGAACGCGGCTGGGAATTCGGAGGCGAAATGATCCGTAAATACGACCTGGTCCGCTGGAACCTTTTGTATGCGAAGATCAAGGAAATGAAAGAAGAGAACATTAAAATCGTCAGCAATGACCCCAAATACCATTGGGTACCGGATTACCTTTTCTGGAAATACAAAGACGATAATGAAACCATAGAAATCCTGAATCCTGATTACCGGCTTCCCAGTACGGCAATAGAAGGCTACACCCGGAATACCTGGTATCCGTTGTCATCCGAAAGTACCGTTACCTCTTTTATAAATAATCAGCTGGTAAATGTGGGTAACGGGCTGGACGAAGCTAAAAACAATCACCTGCTCCCGATTGCACTCAATATCATTACCGCCAGCAACGGGGTCCTGACGAACGATCAGATTCCGTAATCTCCAAATTCAGATTCCGTAATCTTAAAAGAGAATTAAACAGCTATTGATACCATCTTATGATACAGTTTAAGCGTTTTGCCGTATTTTCCATAGTTGCACTCGCCTTCAGTTCCTGTCTGAAAGAAGACGAAGTAACCATACAGTACCCTGATCAGCTCTTCCGGCCCCTTTCGTTTTCTGCCGGTGTGGACGGGGCCGCTGTTTCGTTTAACTGGGTGCCCATAAAGAATGCGAGTTATTTACTGGAAGTAAGTCGCGACAGTTTTCTGTTTGAAAGGGAACTGCAGACACTTCCCATAGACGGGAAGTCGACTTATGTCTTGGAAGACCTGTGGAGTCAGACCCGCTATTCCGCCAGAATAAAAGCAGTAAGCCGGGAACCCGGAATAAAAGACTCTGAATACCAGCGGCTGACATTTACAACGGGCGTCGAAAACCTGTTTTTTGCCCTCCGGCCGGAAGATATTTTTCCGGATAAGCTGGTACTTGCCTGGGAGCCCGAAAAGGTTGTTTCACGGATTGACGTGCTGGCGGACGGGACCCTGATCAAAAGCGCAGCCTTAACGGAGGAAGACATCGCCATCGGCAGCCATACCATAGCCGGGCTCACGCCGGATACCGAATATGTCTTCCGGATCTATCAGGATGAACGGCTGAGAGGTACGCTTACAGCAACAACACTGGCAGCAGAATAAAGACGCTGGTGGCGAACGTTTTCTTGTGTACCCGGCAGGTTTGCGAATGAATCAACCGGATTTACCGTCTTAATAAAACTGGATGTATGAAATCATTTCAAATGAATACCCGTAGCCTGCTTGCGGCTATGGCTGTAATGCTGTTTCCGTTGGTGACCCGCTCCCAGCTGCTGGAAAAAATCGACCGGGGGGTGGTCGCCACAACCATTGACGGTACGCATGCCTACGTCGGCTGGCGCCTGTTGAAAGAGGACCCCGAAAATGTGACATTCAATGTTTATCGTAAAGACGTCGGATTTTCGGATTTCGTGAAGGTGAATCCGGAGCCGGTTTCGGAATCGACCGATTTTGTCGATACAACCGTTAAGGTGGGAAAGGGATATCGTTATCGTATCAAGACACTCGTCAACGGGAAAGAAACGGACACCCCCGGAGAAGCCTACGTATTTATGATCAATGATAATCGCCCGTATTACAGCATTAAATTAAAGGATGACGTTGTTTTGAAAAGTATCGCGGCGGGAGACCTGGACGGCGACGGGGCCTATGACTTCGTACTGCAGCACCCCGGGTTCAATACGGATCCCTATCATGAACCCGGCTACTGGAGGCCCAGCCCGGACACCTATAAACTGGATGCCTATACTTCCAAGGGGAAATTTCTATGGCGCCACGACATGGGCTGGTCCATAGAGGCAGGGACCTGGTATGCCCCGTATATGGTGTACGATGTGGACGGCGACGGCAAGGCCGAACTCTATGCGAAAGCGGGTGAAGGCGACCCCCGGGAAATGGACGGGCGGGTTTTGCAAGGCCCGGAATACCTCGCAAAAATCGACCCTGTGACAGGCAAAATCGTTAAAAAAATCAACTGGCTGTCAAAAGAGGGATTTGACTCGTACAATTACTGGAGCCGTAACTTCCTGGATATTGCCTACCTGGACGGCAAGAACCCTTCGCTGATCATGCAGCGCGGCACCTATACCATTATTAAAACAGAAGCATTGGACAAAGAGCTGAAGCGCAAATGGTATTGGGAAAGTACGGGCGAATATGCAAAATACAGAGGACAGGGCCAGCACGGTATTCTTACCGCAGACATTGACGGTGATGGCAAAGATGAACTGATCCCCGGAACCTATGCCCTGGACGACGACGGCAAGCCGCTTTGGCATACCGGTTTGAAACACAACGATGTCGGCTATGTAGCGGACATTGATCCCTCACGGCCGGGCCTGGAAATTTTCTACGGAATAGAATCCCGGTCTCCCAAAAACGGCGCCTGCCTGGTAGATGCCGCCACCGGTGAGATTATATGGGGATATCCTGAAAAAACGTTTCATGTGCATGGTCAGGGAATGGTTGGCGATATTGATCCCGATTACCCGGGAATGGAGTGCTATGCCGGTGAAGCCAAGGGCGGTTTTGAGTTTTTTCTTTATTCGGCAGATGGCCAGCGTCTGTCGGATAAAAAGGAGGTGATGGAGGGAAATCTCAGTCCGCGGGCATTGTGGTGGGATGCCGACGAGCTTAAAGAAGTGAGTATGAACGGAAAAATCTTTAAGTACAAAGGGGATACCCTGCAGCGGATTGAAGGAAAGGTTGTGCTGGTCGCTGACCTGACAGGCGATTGGCGGGAAGAGATCGTGACCAGTCTGCCGGGAGAACTTCGCATTTATTCTACGAACATTCCTGCTGCTACCCGGAGAACCTGTTTGATGCAGAACCGGCAATACCGGACCGGAGTAGCGGATTCCTCCTCTGGCTATTACTATCCGGCACAACTGGGAATAACAGCCGGGAAGAATTGATATTCGCAGCGGATATAAGAGTAGTGATACTGATTATCAATCAATTGTAAATTTTCATACAGATGCAAAAAATAAAAATGGCAATTTACGGTCAACACCGTACCCGTATGTTTGTACGGATTGTTTCAATGGCCGTTATGGCCGTCCTGGCAATGAAACCGGACATGTTGTCTAGTCAGAACCTCGCGTTTCCAGGAGCCCAGGGATGGGCAGCGACTACAGGCGGCGGACGCGGTGGGAAAATCCTGAAAGTGACCACACTGAACGCCGACGGACCGGGGTCGTTTCTGGAGGCAGTGCAGGCAAAAGGGAAAAGAATTGTGGTCTTTGAAGTGGGCGGCATTATTGATCTTAAAGGGAAGCTATTTTCCATACAGGAACCGTATCTGACGATTGCCGGGCAGACCGCGCCATCGCCGGGCATCACGTTTATCGACGGGGGAATTTCTATTAAAGCGCACGATGTGATCGTCCAGCATATACGGATCCGGACCGGGGCATCGCGCCATGAAGTAGGCTGGGAACCTGATGCCATGGCCATGAACGGCGCCTACAATGTGGTCATCGACCATTGCTCGTTTACCTGGGCGGTGGACGAAAACTGCTCTCCTTCCGGTCCGCGCTTCAATGGCAATACACCGGACGAATGGAGGAAAAACACTTCCCACCGTATCACGCTGAGCAATAACATTATTGCCGAAGGGCTAAGCAATTCTACGCACCCCAAGGGGGAACATTCCAAAGGGACGCTTATCCATGACAACGCGACGGACATTCTTATCTGGAGAAATCTCTTTGCCAGCAACAAAGACCGGAACGCGCTTTTTAAGGGCGGCGCAAGAGGAGTCTATGTCAATAACTTCGTACATAACCCGGGTAAAAATGCCGTAAGATACGGTCTGGTGGACCAGGAGTGGGAAGGACATCCCCATGAAACCGGGAAAATGACCCTGGTAGGCAATGTGATGCAGCACGGGCCCAGTTCGGGGGACGTCCCCTTCCTGCAGATTGGCAATGGCCCGTGTGAAGCTTTTCTGGAGGACAATATTGCCTTACGGGCCGATGGTTCCAAGGCAAAAATGTTCGTAGGAGACTCCCTGAAACTTGTGACTTCAAAACCGTTGTGGTACGAAGGACTGGACGTCATAAAAGCCGTTGACGTGAAGGAAGACATTGTCAAAAATGCAGGCGCCCGCCCCTGGGACAGGGACGAACATGACACCAGGATTATCCGGGAAATGCTGGCACGCGAGGGGCGCATCATCGATTCCGAAAAGGAGGTCGGCGGCTATCCGGCGCATACACCGGCGAAAGCTTCTTTTGTCGAAAAAGAATGGGATCTGAAATACATGACCAGAAAATAACAGCGGAACATTTACCGGTACAATTGCCTTTCTTTAAATGCCTACATCCCATGACAAAATCCCCCCTGCGCGTACTTATCCCTTGTTTTCTGGCACTGTGTGCAATAAGCTGTTCAGATCCGGGCGACGGACAACCTCTCGGATCTGAAGACTTTGTTCACATTCCTGAAACGTTTCTGCCCGCCGGAGGTGACTCCATCCGGGTAGCGGCATTTGATATCGGGGAGCACGTGGTAACCAATAAAGAATATGCACAGTTTCTGAATGCCACGGGTTATCCTGCACCCATTCACTTTGAAAAGGGGAAAATTCCCCGGGGATTTGAAGAATATCCCGTTATCTATGTAAACCGGGAAGATGCCGACGCCTATGTAAACTGGTTGTCCGAGAGAGAGGGCAGGCAATATGCATTGCCCGGCACCAATCAGTATGTAGCAGCTTCCCGGCGCAAAGGCGGCAAGGCCCGCTACTTCTGGGGTGACGACGACTCCCTGCTTCACCCTGACAGCATTAACTATGACAGCGATGGTTCGCGTCTGTTCGATAACTGGAAGGAATACCTCAAACCTGCGAAATGGGGAATGAGAAATGCCTACGGGCTTTATGGGATGGCCGGTAACGTCTGGCAGCTTACGCAACAACTCCAGGACCCGGCAGTCAGTACCTTCAAATACAGGATTGAGAAGCTGATCGATTTGGAACGGACGCTTATGGGCGGGTCGTGGGCGCGTGGTCCGGAGTATCTTGCCTTTGGAATGAAGGTATCGCAGTCACCCGGGCTGAAAGCGCCGGATGTAGGGATCCGGCTGGTGCGGGAAGCGGTGAGCGGAACATGGAAAACCGTGAACAGAAAACCCGTAGCGGTAAACACCCCGGAAGGCAACGTTGCGGTTAGCTGGGCGGTGCTGCGTGCCGATACGCCAGGGACACGGTACAATGTTTACAGGATAAAGTCCGGTAACAGGGACTCGGATGGCCTGAAGGTGAATGCACAGCCCCTGGCAGGTTCGTCATTGCTGGATACCGTAAACCTGCTTCCGGGAGCACGCTATCAGTACCGGGTGGCGGCAGTAGCTGCTGACGGACAGGAAGGCGCTTCCTCTGACTGGACCGGCGTGACGGTGGCCACTGAGAATGCTGCACAGGTCGTAACGTTTAGTCCGGTCTACCAGTTGCCGGGGTTTACGCCTGTATTCGGTGACCTGGAAGGGTACGGACAGCTGGGTTGTGTGATCCGGTTGGCCAACGGCAATACGGAAACTTCGCAGGATCCGGGCCATCCGGTACAATTAGAGGCATTTACCTCTTTTGGGCGGTCGCTGTGGCGAAAGGACATAGCCGTGCATGGCAACATTTACGGCAGCGCAAGCAATTGCCCCTTCAATGTGTGGGACATGGATAACGACGGCCGGGCGGAAGTAATTACCCTGCTGCAGATCGGAGAGGTCAACTATGTAGCGATTCTGGACGGGATGTCGGGCAGGGTAAAATTCAAAACCCCATGGCCCGAAATGGCCTCGGATGTCTCCCGCTCTTCTACCCGCATACAGCTTTCAGTGGGTTATCTGGATGGGAAAAACCCTGCTATTATTACGCAGACAGGCATTTATGAAAATGAAGTACTTACCGCTTATGACGCCCAACTCAACCACTTGTGGACGTACAACAGTTTTGGCGCCACCAATGGCAGCGGCGGACATAAAATTGAGATAGCGGATGTGGACGGCGACGGCCGGCAGGAAGTAGTATACGGCACCACTTGTTTAAATTGGGATGGCACGTTAAGATGGTCCATTTACCGGCAGCATCCCGATATTATTTCGGTGCAGGACTATTTACCAGACAATCCGGGTCTGGAAGTGTTTTATCTGGTAGAGTCCAGTATCCATGCAGGAGCGTATCTGGTAGATGCTGATTCGGGCAAAGTACTCTGGAAAAATAACCGTGAGGATGACCGCAGATGGTCGCACGGCCATGCAGGCTGGACCGCCGATATTTGGGACGGTTCACCGGGTATGGAATGCGTCGTGAACCGGGCAGGACATAACGACCGCAATTTTGTCGTGTTTTCGTCCGCAGGCGCAATACTCCAGGAGCCGTTTCCGGCCGGCTATCTCCCTTTTGAATGGGATGGGGATAACACCCGTGAGCTGATCGGCCAGAACGGATTTGAGCTGGGAAATTGGGACGGGAAAAACGTGGTGGAAGTGCCGGGCGTGCACCCTAACCCGATTCAGGGAAGCAGGTTGATCTATACGGCCGATTTATACGGCGACTTTCGCGACGAACTGGTTGTGCTGACCAAAACCCCTGACGGGAAAGATGCCATCACGGTCGTCACCGCACCCGGTCCGCTGGATAAAAGATACATCGCGCCCTCCGAAGATATCTTTTACCGGCTCTGGCTGGCCCGGAACATGGGCGGCGGTTACCGATCCGTGTATGATACGCCCTACCGGGAATTGGAGGAATAACGGGCTAGAGCGTAAGGTATACGGTTAAGATCCTTTCGATTCTGCCTGCACAGGGTTAGTGCAATAGTTATAAAACGGATTCTTTATCCTTTTTACTATAATCCTGTCAACCAGCATCCCCATGCATAATCGCCCAACCTTTACCCGAAGCATTTTCCCGCAGCTATCGCAGCGGGAAATCTTTTCCGTATTCCTGACCGCGCTGCTGTCCGCATTCTTTTTAACACACCCTTTTTTCTCCAACGCACAGATCGGCACGAGATTTCCGTCCGAGAAAAAGGTAGTCAAGGACCCGGTTACCGGTGTCGAACTGGTATTTCTCACCAGCAAAAAGGACGTCAAAGACTCGAAAATCTATCAGACGCACAACCAGTGGACCGCTGACGGGAAATGGCTGCTCTTTAGGTCTGACCGGCTGAACGGAGAAGCAATTGCTGTCAACGAGGAAACAGGCGACCTGGTTCAGGTTACGGAAGGAGGATATGCCGGAGGTTCCCTGATTATTTCCCGAAAAACGATGACACTTTATGTCTTAAGAGCAGCAGCTGAATCTGGGCCCGGGGCTATGCACCTGATAAAAGTGGATCTCGGCAAACTTTTCGAAGACAGCAAAAACGGTAAAGTAGCCAAGGAAAGTCATTACCAGAAAATCTGCGGTACGATTCCCCCGGAGTACGAAGCACATGGCGACATGGCGTTGGATGCAGACGAAAACTGGATCTACTTCCGGGTCGGTAAGAAGAAAGCCGCTCAATACCTGCCGGCAGGCACTCAAATAGCACCGGACTTCGGGCCGAGAAAGATGGGCTCCGGGCCGTCAGGGATTGCAAAAATCAACGTCAGCTCGGGTGAAGTAACTCCTGTTGTTTCGGTACCTTTTCAGGTAGGCCATATTCAGGCGAACTTCTGGGTGCCGGGAGAAATTGTCTTTTGCTGGGAAACAGGAGGCAAGGCCCCCCAGCGTACCTGGACCGTGAGGTCCGACGGTTCGGATCTTCGTCCGCTCTATCCGGAGGCCGACTATGAGTGGGTAACGCATGAGGCAATATTCTCCCCGGATGAAGTGGCATTTGCCATCATGGGCGATAAAAAAGCCCGCTACAAGGGAGACGGCACATTTGAAGATGCCTCTGAATGGGGCCCCGGGGGAATTCGCATGAAGCCTTCAGGACTGGGAGTGATCAATCTCCGGACAAACGAAATGGTAATCGCCGGACAAGTTCCCAAAGGCGGGAGCTTCTGGCATGTGACAGGTTCTTCCGACGGAAAATGGCTTGCGGGAGACAGTTTTGATCGGAACATCTACCTTATTGACAGGGAAACAAGTCAGTTAACACTGCTTTCTGCAGGCCATAATCGGAAAGCACCCGACCATCCGCATCCGTCTTTCAGCCCGGATGGCACCCGGATACAGGTACAGTCCTCTTTCCTGTCGGAAGATGGAAGCGCGATGCATATCTGCGTGATCAGGCTTCCTGACAGGTGATCCTCCTCAGGAGCTGCCTGAAAATCCGGCCCTGTTACTTTCCCACCGTGGCAAAACGGTAACGAAGCTGGTCCCCGATTCTTCGTTCTATCAGCTGAAAAGAGAAATGCGATAACAATAGCGTTAATGCGGAGGTAAAAATGATCATCATCAGCGGCTCGACCTCAGTGATCCCGATCCGTCTGAAAACTGTCCCGGAGGCCACCAGCACCGGCAGGTGCAGCAAGTACACCGAATAAGAAATGTCACCCAGGTAAACAAGGGAACGAGGATAGCTTGCCTGCCTGGAGGTGCTGAAAAAAAGCAAGGCAATGAACACAACGGTCATCGCCGCTCCCCATTCGGTAGGACCGTGCTGCCCGAAATAGCCTGTCAGTACCAGACCAATACTGGCGCTGACGACGACGCCGGTGAGATAGGAACTCCGGAAAACATTCTCCAGCAGCATTCTGCTTTTCGCAGTGGTGAAAAGGATTCCCGTCAGGACTCCGAACACAAAATTCCATACAATGGGGTTTGTGATCAGGTTAAGGTAGGTATAAGGAAACAATTCAGGTCGCAGCGGATCCAGGCTGAAGCGGGTGAAAACACTGGGAATCACGATCAGTACGATAGCCATCACCACAAGAAAAACCGGCCATCTGAAACGTCCTAACGGCAACAAAGCGGCAATTACCAGGTAAAAATACATTTCGTAGTTGAGGCTCCAGCCCACCAGCAGAAAGGCATGGCCCAGGAAAGGAGGGTCTTCCGATACCAGGGGAAGGAACAGCAGGCTTTTGAGGATACGGGCGACGCTTTCGGGATAGTAGTTAAGCGCATTGATGGTAACATAATAACCGATTGTTACCAGGAAATAAGCGGGCCATATCCTGATGAGTCTTCGGATCAGGAAACGCTTGCTTTGCTGCAACCGGGCGCCGGTATCGCGCGGAGCAATAAGTACCATCAGGAATCCGCTGATTACAAAAAAAAGATCCACGCCGGCAGGACCGGAATTGAATACCAGATCCATCCCCTTTTTTGCCCAGTGCTCCGGAGGAAGCACGGTTTTTAAATGGTACACCATCACGAAAAAAGCAGCCAATCCTCTTAAAACCTGAACGATCTCAATTTTTCCCATTCAACGATACTCTTTGAGGCGGGGCCGCCTCCGGCTTTCATTTTTCGCAGGAAATTTAATTTTCAATTAATCAGTCAAACGACTCTTGCAAGCACGCGAAAATATCACCAAAATACTTATTATCAATTACTTATATAATCACTTTACATCCCACCAGTTTTTGACGGCCTGTGTATCACCGCCTATGTTGGCCGCCGCCTGCTCGGAGTTGACTGCATTGCCGGAACGAGTGGCGGCCGGATAGACGATCCGGGTAGGCACTACGGTTACTGCCGGGTCGAGACTACCCGAAACAGGTGCTATAAACAACGGGGTTCCGTCAGGCTTCACAGGGTCCAGGCGCAGCCGTTCGAGCCATCCCTGCAGGCCCTGAAGATACAGCGCCAGCCATTTCTGCGTACCAATCGTATTTTGCCAGGTCCCCGCGTCGTAAGGGACTTTAGCCAGGTAAGCAGCTACTTCAGCTTCGTTGGTGACCCCCCATTGCTGCAGGGATGCCTTTATTCCTGCTGCATACCATTCCTCCGCCGTATTCCCGACCGCAATGCCCCGCTCCGCCGCTTCTGCCAATGCAAATGCAATCTCCGAATAAGTAATAATATACCCTTTGGCGTCCCCCGCATAGGCCTTTACCCCGGGCCTCGACAAACCGATCACGGTCGGCAGGTCGTCCTGAAATCCGTAAGGCTTGCCAATGTACTGTCCGTTGGTCTGGTCGGGCCGCGCATATTCTTCGAGTCTGGGATCCCCCAGCGCTTTCATGTAGTCAACCAGTGTAGTCGTCACGGCAAATTCAACCAGCGGACGTTCGACATCGTTATAGGGAAAGCGTTCGGTAGCAACCGCCGAGCGGTACGGAAAATAGGCGTCCTGGCTGACGCTGGTGAGCGTTTGGGTGGCTGCCTCGGCAATCACCGCCGCCGCTTCGGCAGGCAGTACGTCCGACATCCTCAGGGCAATCCGTATGCGAAGCGCATTGGCAATCCGAATCCACTGCTGTACGTCCCCGCGGGCTATGATATCGCCCCTGATGACCCCGGAGCCGGGATCCCGCAAAGCGGCTATCTGGCGTTCAAGGTTATCCAGAATGGCCAGGTATACCTCTTTTCCGCCGTCAAAAACCGGCAAAGGGTACTCATCTCCCTGGAGCGCCTGCGTATAAGGGATATCGCCATAGACATCCGTTAACACATGGAACAACCAGGATTTCATCACTTCGGCAACTGCAACCTGGTGGGGATTGTTCTCGTCGGGATGACGCTGATAATAGTTGCTGATTTCCTGCAAGTCCATCAACGGCCCGGAATAAATGCCTGACCACAACCCCTGGTCGGTGAAGGAATACCGGGCATCGGTTGTTTTGTCGGTACCCATCCAGTACTGGGAAAGCGCCATGCCCATCCTGGCATTGTAATACGTATGATACATCAGGTCCGTAGCCATCTTTTGCGCACTGGCAAGGAGGAACTCGGGCTGTGTTTCGCCGGACCGTGAAGGGTCGGTGTTGATTGTTTCGAAATTGGAGCACGCAGCCAACAGGAGTACTGTTATTGCTGCCAGAATAGCTGATTTCATAAAATGGAAGCGGTTGGAGATGTGCATAATCAGAAAGTAACGTTAAGGTTAAAACCATAGCTGCGAACCGGAGGAAGCCCTCCCCCCTCGAACCCTATCTGATTACCGATGGAATTGGTAATGTTGGCAGGGTCCACATTGGGCGCGTTGCTTTTCATTAACCATAAATTGCGCCCGGTAAGCGTGAACCGTATGGCCTGCATTTTAAGGCGTTGGGCGACCTCATCGGGAAAATGCCATCCGAGGCGCACTTCCCGGAGGTAAATAAAACTGCCGTCATACAAGTTAGCCCTGCTGATCACGTTTCCGCCATTTACATTAAAGTGATTCCTGGCGCTGATGTTGACGTCATTAGGACTGCCGTCTTCTTTAACTCCGGGTACCACAAGCCCGTTTTCACGGATGCCGTCGATAGCGGTTTCATACAACATTCCGGACCTGTTGCCATACAGGTTCGTATAGGAGAAGAAATCCCCTCCTTTCTGAAAATCGATCAATGCCGAAAGGTACAGGTTTTTATAGGCGAAGTTGTTGGAGAGGCCCCCCACATAGTCAGGGAAGACGTCGCCGATCACCACCGGAACGGGCGTCACCTTATAGGCCCCGCTTTCGGTCACAATCCGGTTGCCATTCGCATCATATACATAGTCGGAGCCCATCATGGTACCCATCGACATGCCTTTTCTTGCTACCATGGAAACGCGCTGCGTACGCCGCTCGGTACCGAGAATGAAACTCTCAATTCCTTCCAGGTTATCCCCCGAAGTATTCAGGTCCACTACTTTGTTCCGGTTTCTTGAAAAATTGAGCACCGCCTTCCAGCTGAACACATTGGTCATGATGGGGGTGACAGAAAGTGTCAGCTCCACACCCTTGTTCTGAACCGTTCCCCCGTTGACGATCTTTCCCGTAAAGCCGCTTTCAGGGGGCGTTGAGATGTTCCAGATCTGATTGCGGGTATACCGATCGTAGTACGTAAAATTGACACCCAGACGATCTGTAAAGAATCTCAGATCGAGCCCTCCTTCTATCTCGGAAGATAACTCAGGCTTCAGCCGGCTGTTGAACAGGCTATTGGAAGTGGTCTGCAGCGGGAATCCCGCAAAGGGCGCCACGTAGTCAAAATACCGGGAAACCGAATAGGGACTTGCATCGTTACCCACCTGGGCAAAGGAGAGCCGGGCTTTTCCGAACGTCAGCCAGGTCCATTCCGGCAGCATTTCAGAGAAGATGAAGGAGGCTGCAACGGACGGATAAAAGTAAGAATAGTTACCCGTCTGGTAGAGACTCGACGCCCAGTCATTCCGGCCGGTAGCCGTTAAAAACAGGCGGTCGTTGAAACCCAGCGTTGCAGAAGCGAAGAGCGAATTAATCTGCTTGTTGGCGAAAGTACTGCTTACCGTGGCGGGCGATACGGAATTCTGTAATACGTACACGCCGGGATTCGACAGGCCGCTATTCGTATTGCCGGCATCGATACCCATCTTGATGTCCATAATATTCCCTCCGGCCACGGCATCCAGCGACAGGCTTTCGCCCAGCTTCTTATTGAGGTTTAACGTGAACTGGTAATTGTTTTCACGATTCAGCAGCACCCGTCTGGCATAGGAGCCGACAAAGAAACCTTTTGCAGTGCGGACTTCGTCCAGGTGATGGTAGTAATCTGAAAATACGCGCAGATCGGCCGAAAGCCCGTCTGCCAGTTGATAGGTCAGGCCGGCATTCCCGAAATAGCGGTTGTTCTCGTCCGTATTGTAGTTTTCGTATTGGTTCCAGTAAGGACTTTGCGTAAATGCCGGCTGCTGGATGTTCCATGCGGTACGGTTCCACCCCTGTTCGCTGCCATCGGGGTATTTGTAGTTCCTGAAATAGGCATCGTCAATCTGCCGCTGACCGTACATGACGTAAAACAGCATCGGGTTGTTACCGTGAAACCCGGTCCCCGGCCTCCCCTTGGAGCGGTCGTTGACATAGTTGATGCCACCGCTGAAGGTAAACTTATCCGTAAACTTGTAGACGTTGCTCAGGCTGATGAAAAAACGCCGCATACTACTGTTGGGATAGATAAAATCCTGCTTCGTCTGTCCGAGCGAAAAACGGATAGAGCCATTATCACCGCTGCTGGCGATGGAAAGATTATTGGAAAAAGTAGTCCCGGTGCGGAAAAAATCCCGGGCATTGTCCGGTTGCGGGCTCCAGGGAGCAGCTATCCCGAAATTCGGATTGTTCCGGTCCGCGTCCCAGGACCAATAGTGCCTTACCAGGCGGCCGTCCAGCCGGGGTCCCCAGGATTCGTCTACGCCATATCCGGGAATCAGGTCGTATTTACCCTTCCCGTCGTCGTCATCGTAGGTACCCCCGCCCGGTAAAAAACCGGAGGGATTTTCGTTGACGTACAGTTTGGTAAAGGTGTCGCTGCCTCCGCCTCCGTATTCATTCTGAAAATCGGGTAACAGGGAAACCTGATCTATTTGGAGGTTAAAGTCGTAATTGATGGAGAGCTTCCCGGATCCCCGCCCGGTTTTTGTAGTAATGTACACCACCCCGTTTTGTCCCCTGCTTCCATATAAAGCCGACGCAGCCGCGCCTTTCAGGACCGAAATGTTCTCGATATCGTTCGGGTTGATCAGCTGTGCGGGATTACCATAGTCGAACCCGCCGCCGCCTGTACCCTGTCCGCCTACGACACCCGTTGCATTTTGGTTCATGTTAGCCAGCGGTACGCCATCCACAATAAACAATGCATTGTTGTTGCCGGAGATGGATTTCATTCCCCGGATGATAATCCGTGAGGAACCTCCCATGGAACCGGTGTTTCCGCCAATCTGTACGCCCGCCAGCTTGCCCTGAAGGGAGTTGATAAAGTTGGTTTCACGCGCCTCCTGAATACTGCTGCCCTCTACCTGTTGTACGGCATAGCCCAATGTGCGGGTCTGCTGCTGAACCCCCAGCGCGGTGACCACCACTTCACCCAGACTTTTGACGTCGGGAAGCAGTTTAATGGTCAATTGCGAAACCGATGCGGGCACCTTCTCCTGCGCAGTTTGGAAGCCGATCGAGGAAATGATCAGGGTTTGCTCACCGGAAGGAATGGTAAAGCTAAATTCGCCGTCCGCATTGGCCGATGTCCCGAGATTACTGCCCTGAACCAGAATATTGGCCCCCGGAACCGGGTGATTGCTTTCATCCACTACTTTGCCTTGTAAGGGCCTTCCCTGTGAAAGTGCTGCCTGAATACTGAGCAACACAAACAGTAAGCTCAATGGATAAGTGGTCTTTCTTCTCATGATGCAGTGCTGTTTTTGTTGGACGTCTATGATCATACACTGTAAAAGCGGGTATCCACTTATTAAATACTGGATATTTTGTATGATTTTAATTAGAAATTCATTAAATGTGTGTTCCGGCCGATTTGCAGGCGGGTGTGGAAGTGCCGGAAATTCCGGGATTTATGGGGGCAGGAGTCGGCTTTCGGCTTTCGGCTATCGGCTTTCGGCCGTCGGCCGTCGGCTATCAGCTATCGGATAAAATACGATGGGTGAGCGCAGTCGAACCCGGGAGCTGAGCCACGGCTATCGGCTATCGGACAAAATACGATGGGTGGGTGGTTGGGTGAGCTAAGTCGAACCCAGAAGTCGAACCCAGAAGTCGAACCCGGGAGCTGAGCCCACGGCTATCGGATTTGTGGCGGTTGTCGGGAATCAAAGCGCCTGGCCGTAGTAGGCGTCTTTCCCGTGTTTGCGTTCGTAGTGCTTGCCGGCGAGGGTATCTTTTATACGCGGGGTTTCCGGGTTGATCTGAACCGTCAGGTAGGCCATGCGCGCTATTTCTTCAAGCACTGCCGCATTATAGACCGACTTTGCTGCATCCTTTCCCCAGGTAAAGGGGCCGTGGTTTTGCAGCAGCACCATTTCTACTTCCTGGTAAGAAAGCGACTTTTCCCTGAATACGTCAAAAATCTGATTCCCTGTTTCGTACTCGTAATCCCCCTGGATCATTACATCGGACAATACTGCCGCACAGGGGATATCGCAATGGGTATGGTCGGCATGGGTAGTCCCCAGAAGAGGGATAGCCTTCCCGGCTTGTGCCCATGCGACTGCATACGTGCTGTGTGTGTGGGTAATCCCGCCGATGTTTTCCCAGGTTTTATACAATAGCGCGTGTGTTTTGGTATCGGATGAAGGGCGCAGCTTCCCTTCGACGACCCGGGCATCATAATCCATAATCACGATGTCCTGTGGCTGCAGCCGGTCATACGGGACACCACTGGGCTTGATGGCAAATACTCCCTGCTGCCGGTCAACGGCACTTACATTTCCAAACGTAAACAGTACCAGTCCCAATTCCGGTAACTGTCTGTTGGCTTCATAGCATTCTTCTTTCAGCGATTTATACATAGCAGTTCATAAGTGATTTCCATAAGAGACATCGCTCCGGTGCAGTGCATCCCGGAACGGACGCAGCCTTGTGTCGTTGTCAATCACGACCAACTCCACACCCGTCATTTCAGCAAAATCTTCCAGGTATTCGGCCGACAAATTCTGACTGAATGCCGTATGATGAGCGCCTCCTGCATAAATCCATGCAGCAAGCGCTGTTTTCAGATCCGGATGCGGTTTCCAAAGAGCCCTTGCCACTGGCAGCAGGGGCAGTTCCTGTACCACCGGGACCGCTGTTACCTCATTGACCACCAGTCGGTAACGTCCGCCCAGATCGATCAGCGACGCATTCAGCGCCGCTCCCGCTGCGGCATTGAAAACAAGCCTCACGGGGTCTTCCTTGCCGCCAATGCCCAGGGGATGAATCTCGCAAGAAGGAACTCCTTCCGCCACCGACGGGCACACCTCCAGCATATGCGCCCCCAGAACGAGGGCATTCTCCGGGTCAAAATGATAGGTATAATCTTCCATAAACGACGTGCCGCCGGGAAATCCCCGGCCCATCACCTTCAGGGCACGGACCAGCGCCGCCGTTTTCCAGTCGCCCTCTCCCCCATACCCGTATCCGGAAGCCATCAGCCGCTGGGTGGCAATACCCGGAAGCTGTTTCATCCCGTGCAGGTCTTCAAATGTATTGGTAAAAGCGATTGCCCTGTGTGCTTCCAAGAACCGGCGCATGCCCAGTTCGATACGTGCCGCATCCTGCAGGCAAGCATGCCGGTCGCCCCCTTTGCGTAAGGCGGGCGCCACTGCGTAAGACGCTTCATACAAATCGGTGAGTTCGGATACCGCACTGCCGGCAACGTCGTGAATAACCGATACCAGGTCGCCCACGGCATAGGTATTCACCGAAAAACCAAACTTTATTTCAGCAGCTACCTTATCCCCTTCCGTCACCGCAACCTCGCGCATATTATCGCCAAACCGGATAACCTTCCCGCCCCGGAGATCGTTCCGCGCCAGGGCTACCCTGCTCCAGACGTTAATCCGCTCCAGCACATCAGGATCCTGCCAGTGCCCTACCACCACCTTTCTTGGTAGCTGC
The DNA here is from genome assembly GCA_040394475.1 of Telluribacter humicola. Classification (GTDB taxonomy): domain Bacteria; phylum Bacteroidota; class Bacteroidia; order Cytophagales; family Spirosomataceae; genus JBEBSD01. The sequence continues at coordinate 23,968 of JBEBSD010000049.1, forward strand.
ATCCGGGTCATGATATACCCAAACTCCCTGTCGCCATGCGCCGATTGGTTAAGGTTCATGAAATCCATGTCAATACTTTCCCAGGGAATATCCCGGTTATACTGGGTATGCAGGTGCAGCACGGGCTGCTGCAATGCCTTGAGCCCCGAAATCCACATTTTAGCCGGCGAAAAGGTGTGCATCCAGGTAATGATCCCGATACACGCTTCCTCTGAATTAGCCTGCCGGCATACTGCCGTAATCTCCTCCGGGGTGGTAACCACCGGTTTACTCACCACCCTGACCTCAAGCCGGTCGTTCAGAAACCGTGCGATGTGCCGGGAATGTTCCCCGACCTCGCGCAGGGTAACCTCCCCGTACAAATGCTGGCTACCTGTCACCAACCATACTTCATATGCTTCTAATTGCTCCATTCCGGCTGCCAGTCCTTTGTTAGCGCTTATTATAAAATGCTTTTTTCCGTAATCTCTTCTATAAAACGACCTATTTCCTTGTAACGGGCGTACAGAATCTCATAAACCGGTACCTTTTCGGGTTCCGGAAAATATTCCGCATCAAATCCCGAAGTCATCGCCTCCTGGGCTGCTTCCACCGTCGGATAAAGGCCTGCGGCAACGGTCGCGCACATGGCCGCGCCCAGGGCACAGGCCTGTTCGGAAGTAGCCACTTTAATAGGTACGTTCAGTACGTTGGCGAGTGTCTGCATCACAAACGGCGATTTTTTGGCGACTCCCCCGATCCCGATCACCTGATGAATGGGCACTCCTTCCTCCAGGAAACGCGTTACGATACTTTTCGCCCCGAAAGCAGTGGCCTCTACCAATGCTTTAAACACTCTGGGAGCATCTGTTCCCAGGTTTAATCCGGCTATCAGCCCTTTCAGCTCATGATTGGCATCCGGGGTCCGCCGGCCATTCAGCCAATCCAGGGCCACCGGATCGTTCCCGGTCACCGGCAGCGCCGCTGCTTTATCGGCCAGGAAGCCCAACAGGCGCCGTGCCAGTTGCTCTTTTACCGCCGCGTCTTCGATCAGTTCAAAAACCGGTTCCAGGATCAGCTTTTTAAACCAGGCATAGACATCGCCAAAGGCTGACTGCCCCGCTTCGAATCCCAACATTCCCGGGATAATCGAGCCATCCACCTGCCCGCAGATTCCTTTGACCAGCAAATGGCCGACCTCCTCATTGGGCGCTACGAGCATGTCGCAGGTAGAGGTTCCCATTACCCGCACAAAAGAATACGGTGTGATAGCGGAACCGACAGCGCCCATATGCGCATCAAACGCCCCTACCCCCACGACTACCTCCTCCGAAAGGCCCAGCCGCGCCGCCCATTCGGAGGACAGTCTGCCTACAGGCTGATCCGAGGTATAAGTCTCCCGGTACAGCCGTTCTCTCAATCCGCTCAGGAGCGGGTCCAGTGCCGTCAAAAAGGCCTCAGCGGGCAACCCGTCGAAACTAGCATGCCACATGGCCTTATGCCCGGCAGCACAACGGCTGCGTTTGAGGGTAAGCGGGTTGGTATCTCCGGTTAACACAGCCGAAATCCAGTCGCAATGCTCCACCCACGAAAAGGCATTTTCCCGCACCTTTTCATCAATCCGTAACGTCCGTAGAATTTTAGCCCAGAACCACTCGGAAGAGTAAATGCCTCCTACATATTGCGTATAGTCCGTTTCCCATGAATGGGCCAGTTCGTTAATTTCCTGCGCTTCCCGGTTACTGGTATGGTCTTTCCATAAATGGAACATTGCATTCGGATTCTCCGCAAACTCCGGCAGCAACGCCAGGGGACGTCCTCCGGCATCGACCGGCGCCGGGGTAGACCCTGTCGTATCAATGGAAATCCCAACCACTTTCGCAGGCGCCTCCGGTCCTGCTTCCTGCAATGCGCCTTTGATTGCCTGCTCCAGCCCTTCGAGGTAATCGAGCGGGTGCTGCCGGAACTGCGAGGAAGCAGCCTCGCAGTATAACCCTGCTTTCCAGCGGGGGTATTCAAAAACAGCACTGCTGACCAACTCTCCGGAGGCGGCGCTCACCAGCACTGCGCGTACCGAGTCGGTTCCGTAATCAAGTCCAATAACGTATTTGGTATTCATATCAGTCAATATAGCGTACAAATGACACAATTATTTTTTAAGCGTACAATTTTTTCTTTTAATCAAATATCCGATCGGGCATAAAATTCAGGATGGAATGGAACTTTTGCCGGTATTTATCCGGGTCGAGGCGATAGAGGGAAGCTTTTTTGGTCACGGAATTTCCATCTTTTTCACCGGTATCAATGAGCAATTCGGTGGAAAAGAACTTCCTTCTGAAATTCCTGCGATCCAGGGGAACGCCATAGATGGCTTCATAGAGTTTCTGAAGCTGGGGAATCGAAAACTTATCCGGGAGCAGTTCCAGGCCCAGCGGGTGCAAGGCGGCTTTATACCGCAGGCGGTCCAGCGCGGCATCTACCATTTGCTTGTGATCGAAAATCAGTTCCGGAAGCGCGTTCAGGCTGATCCAGGAAGCCTGCCGCTTGTCGTTCAGCTGCGGCAAATAGTCTTCCAGGTTAACAAGTGCAAAAAAAACAATGGAAATGGTGCGTTCAACCGGATCTCTGCCGATATTTCCATAAGCCTGCAGCTGCTCTACGTACAGATCCTGTATACCGGTGAGATCGTATAAAATCCGCTTGGCTCCGTCCTCCAGGTTTTCATCTGCTCTGAGAAATCCCCCCATCAGCGACCAGCGGCCCTTTTCCGGCTCAAAATTACGTTTGATCAGAAGAAGTTTTAATTCCTCGCCGTCAAATCCCAGAATAATACAATCGATAGCTACTAATATCCGATGAGGATGGGGGTACTGGTTCATTCAACTTTCAATTACGATACGGTTACGCTCAAGACAATACAGAACGCACGACATTGCCGTGCACGTCGGTTAAGCGAAACCGTCTTCCCTGATGCTTAAAAATCAATTGTTCATGATCGACGCCCAACAGGTGCATGACCGTAGCCTGGAAGTCATGTACGTGCACGGGATCTCTCACGATGTTATAACTGAAGTCGTCGGTTTCTCCATAGACGAACCCTTTCTTCACGCCTGCGCCGGCCATCCAGACGGTAAAACAACGGGGATGGTGATCGCGTCCGTAATTTTCCTTAGTAAGTTTTCCCTGCGAGTAAGCGCCTCTTCCGAACTCTCCCCCCCAGATTACCAGTGTTTCGTCGAGCAGGCCGCGTTGCTTCAGGTCTGTCACCAATGCCGCGGAAGCCTGATCGACTGATTTTGTCATGACTTTTATATCGTTCGGCAAGTTCCCGTGCTGGTCCCACCCCTGGTGGTACAACTGCACAAACTTGACATCTTTCTCAATCAACTTACGCGCCAGCAGGCAATTGGCTGCAAAAGTGCCCGGTTTGCGGGACTCCTCGCCATACATGTCAAAAATATAATCCGGCTCCTTCGATATATCCAGGGTCTCGGGTACCGCAGTCTGCATCCGGTACGCCATTTCGTACTGGGCCATGCGCTGGTTGATCTCAGGGTCCAACACCTTCCGGGACTGCTCCTCATGCAGGCGTGCCAGGGCATCCAGCATCCGGCGCCGGCTTGTTTTATCCAGCCCTTCCGGGTTATTCAGGTAAAATACGGGATCGGGTCCCGACCTGAACACGACGCCCTGGTGTACGGATGGCAGGAAACCATTGCTCCATAATTTGGCATACAAGGGCTGATCCCCGCCCCGCCCCTTCGAGAGCAGCACGACAAAGGAAGGAAGATTCTGGTTGTCAGAACCCAGCCCGTAACTAATCCAGGATCCCCAGGAGGGTCTTCCGCCTTGCTCACTGCCCGTTTGAAAAAACGTTATTGCCGGATCGTGGTTAATGGCTTCGGTATACATGGACCGGATAAAAGTGGCCTCTCCGGCCACCTGCGAAATATAAGGCAGCAACTCGCTTATCCAGAGCTGCCCACCCAAATGCTGTTGAAATGAATAAGCGGATGCAGCCAGCGGGAACTTGCTTTGTCCGGCCGTCATACCCGTCAGCCGCTGCCCTTTCCGGATCGATTCGGGAAGATCCTGTCCCCACATTTCTTCCAGCTTGGGTTTGTAATCAAACAATTCCAGCTGCGAGGGAGCGCCGCTTTGAAACAGGTAAATCACCCGTTTCGCCTTCGGTGCAAAATGGGGCTTGCCCACGGGTAAACCGGTAGTTTCAGGGCTCATTTCCTTTCCCGCCCAGGACTTATCGGAAGTCAGTAAAGAAGACAGCGCGGCCGCTCCCAGTCCCAGGCTGGACCGGGACAAAAAATTACGCCTGCTTTGCTGTTCGTGCCAACTCTGCTCTATTTCTTTCAGAAAGCTCATTTTCTATCTACCTCTTTTTACAACAAGCGGTTACAAACAGGATTCTACTGCAATGCAGGACCGCTTTTCTGTTCTTATCTTCCCGCGGCCTGCGGTAAAGGCTTGCGGGGGATTTTTTCATCCATTTGTGCTGTATTGTAGACAAATGCAGCCACGATTACCGCCATTTGTTTCAGATCATCCAGCACCAGCCGTTCGTAGGTATCCGCATTCGTGTGGTGCGTGCGGGAACCGTACTCGATACCATCCTGGATAAACTGAAACCCGGGCAGGCCTACTCCGTCGAAACTGAGATGGTCAGTCCCGCCGGTGTTCCGGGAAGTAATGGTAGGATGGTCGATCAGGTCGGCAAACGGTGCCAGCCATTTTTCAAACAGCGGCCTCACGGCTTCATTTCCCTGCAGGTAAATACCCCGTATCCGGCCTGTTCCATTATCTATATTATAGTAAGCCGATACCTTTTCATGGTCCGGGGTCAACATCATCGTCTGTGCATCGCCAAAGGCTTTCTTCACATAATTCCGGGACCCGTGTATCCCTTGCTCCTCCCCCGACCACAGAGCAATCCGGATGGTACGTCTGGGTTTTAAACCGGTTGCCTTCAGAATCCGGACCGCTTCCAGCATGACCACACACCCCGCAGCATTGTCGGTAGCGCCGGTGGCGCCGTGCCAGGAATCCAGATGGGCGCCCAGCATGACCAATTGTTCTCCCAGCTTCCGGTCGGTTCCCGGTATTTCGGCCACCACATTTGCCGCACGTGTTTTCTCCGTAAAAAAGCTCGTTTTCAGCTCGGCTTCCAACGTTACAGGAATCCCACTTTCGAGCAATCGCATTACCATTGCCGAATGTTCATTCGACAACTCAAAAGCCGGCCCGGCCTCCGGAGCACCGGCCTGGTAGGGCGCTCCGTTGCTGGTAAACACGGTTCCATGCCTGCCCTGTCTCCTGACAACCTCCAGCCGGATTTGCTGGCTTACCAGAAAACTGTCTGTTTTACTTCTGAAATTCCTCATCAGCCGGTACCGTTCCAGCATTTCCGGCGTAAAACTCCTCCCGCCGAAGGTTTGCGTATTGGTCATTTGCTCCAGTTCCTCCGCTGTATAACGCAGGGCATCCGCTTTGAAAGTAGGCGAAGCATCAAAATCTTCTCCCTTTACAATAACAATCTTATCCGTTAGCTTCCCCTCGTATCTGGCAAAATCCTCTTCTTTATTCAACTCTACCAGCACTACCTCTCCGCTGATCAGGCCCGGTGTGCTTCCTGTCCATGCCTTCGGCACTGCAATAAATGGCATATAGTAGGGTTTTGTCATCGCGATATAACTCTTTTCCACCTGCCAGCCTTTCCCGAATTCTCCCCACTCCTCCTGACGCGCATTGGCAAGCCCCCACGCTGTTAGCTGTTGGACCGACCAGTTGGCCGCCCGCTCAAAACCGGGTGAATTGGTCAGCCGGGGGCCTGACACATCGGTAAGCTGATGTGCGAGATAGGCAACTTTTGAATTCTCGAAGCCCTCTTTCCTGATTTTATCCAGCGCTTGTTGATCACTCTTTTGCGCGGTGACCGCAGCCGCGAGAAAAATCCCTAAAAAAAGCATTGAACCTGTTCGTATCATATCGTTATAGGCTGTTGATCACCCGATTTTATAAAGGGCTTGAATGACCTTTTAAATATAAGGGATTTCTCCGCAATTACTTGGGAAAGTTCGGGGAAAAACAGGAAATCCATCGAATCCTGCCGGATAACGTCCCGAAAAACTTCCGCTCCGGACGCCCTTTTCGTCAAGAACGGTGAAGGACATCGTTGCTAATACTTGCTGAATTTTATCCTTAAATCTGTGGCAAGTAAATCCAATCAGTCAAAATAGAGTCAATAGTGATCAAATACTGAAAAGTAATTAGCACTTTTTCCTTTTAAAATTGTATCGTAATTCCCGCGGCGGCGCGAATGTCCGGATCTCACCATTCCTGCAGGGTATACCGAGGCGAAAAAATTAACTTTCTACCATCATGTCAAAAAAAATCAACATAGCTATTGTCGGACTTGGATTCGGGGCCGAATTCATTCCGATTTACCAGCGTCATCCGAATGCCCGTATGTACGCGATTTGTCAGCGTACCGTTTCCAAACTCAATGAAACCGGTGATGCATTCGGGATTGACGTCCGGTACTCCGACTATGATGACCTCCTGAAAGACCCCGCTATTGACGCCGTGCATATTAATTCCCCGATCCCGAACCATGCAGCGCAAACCCTGAAAGCGCTTCGCGCAGGAAAACACGTTGCCTGTACCGTTCCGATGGCGACGACGGTGGCGGAATGTGAAGAAATCGTCAGGACTGCCCGGGAAACCGGCAAAAAGTACATGATGATGGAAACGGTCGTTTATGCCCGGGAATTCCTTTTTGTCAAGGATCTTTACGAAAAAGGAGAGCTTGGGAAAATCCAGTTTTTGAAAGCCAGCCATCAGCAGGACATGGACGGCTGGCCCGACTACTGGCCGGGGCTTCCGCCCATGCATTATGCCACGCATTGCGTGGGCCCTGTTGCGGGACTGCTGCGGCTCGAAGCGGAGTATGTTTCCTGCTTCGGTTCCGGGACGATCCGGGAAGAGCTTGCCAAAATCCATAATTCTCCCTTCGCGGTAGAATCCGCCCATATTAAATTTAAAGACAGTGATCTGTCGGCCTATGTCTACCGGTCATTATTCGATACTGCGCGCCAGTACCGGGAAAGCTTCGAGGTATATGGCAGCAAGAAGTCATTCGAATGGCCCCTGATCGAAGGGGAGGACCCTGTCATCCACACCGCTAAGAAGGCCGAACACCAAATTCCGGAACACGTAAAAACACCGGATTTTGCGCATTTGCTTCCAAAAGAAATCCAATCATTCACTACCCGGGGCGTTTATGACAGTGACGACAGTACCCATTTGTCATTTACACAGGGCGCCGGTCATGGCGGGTCGCATCCGCACCTTGTGCACGAGTTCCTGACGGCCCTGGTAACCGATCGCGACCCCTTTCCGAATGCCTGGCAATCGGCCAACTGGACCAGCGTCGGGATATTGGCCCACGAGTCGGCCATGCAGGGCGGGAAGCTGGTGCCCATACCGGATTTTAAACAGCTGTCCTGACGGGGGCGGTTGTTACAAAGCAGCAAGCAGCTGTTTTGTACCGTGGATTGTGTCTGCACAATTCATTTCCGAGCCGGCTGGCAGCTGGACGGGCTGGTATCTAAAATGGTCTGTGGAGACACAGACCATGGAATCGTAAATCATATAATTCGCAAAATGAAATTCAGCTATTTAATAACCCTGGTCGTGCTGACTGCCTGTGCGAGTAAGCAACCCCGGCAGCAGGTACAGGCTGATCCCCTGACCGCCAGGCGTATCGAAGTGTTGTTCCTCGGCGACCACGGGCATCACAGACCCGCAGAACGACTACCGCAGCTTATGGCAGCGCTGGGCCCCAAAGGGATCAATTTTACGTATACCGATGATCTGAATGACCTGAATCCTGCTACACTGGCCCGATACGACGCCCTGATGCTGTTTGCCAACTGGGACTCTATCGCTCCGCCGCAGGCGGAAGCGTTACTCCATTTTGTAGCCTCCGGGAAAGGGTTTATACCCGTTCACTGTGCGTCCTACTGTTTCCGGAACAATCCGGATATCGTCAAATTAATGGGGGGCCAGTTCTGGCGCCATACCTGGGACACCATCCAACCGGTATGGACACAGCCCGGACACCCGGCTATTGCCGGCACAGCTCCTTTTAAAACAGTCGATGAAACCTATGTGCACGTCCAGCTGCAACCCGACAACGTCGTGTTAACCGAACGCCTGATCGGAAAAGATCAGGAAAAAGACCGTCCCGGACAGGACCGAGAGCCCTATACCTGGGTGCGTACCCATGGCAAAGGCCGGGTTTTTTATACGGCATACGGGCACGACGAACGGACCTGGTCGCACCCTGGCTTTCATGATCTACTGGAGAAAGGCATCTTATGGGCCATCAATGACGAAGCCCGTGCAGCTCATACAGCCTTGAACCCAAAGCCTTTTGAGTACCGGGAGGCCAGGCTCCCGAACTACGAACAACGTCCCGGACCACAGCTTCAGCAACTCCCCCTTTCCCCGGAAGAATCGGTGAAACATATCCAGATACCAGTAGATTTCACCCTGCAGGTGTTTGCACACGAACCCGATGTGATGCATCCGATTGCAATGACCTGGGACGAACGCGGCCGGTTGTTTGTCCTGATCACGAAAGACTATCCCAACGAGCGGAAAGAAGAAGGCGGGGAAGATTATATCCTGCTCTGCGAAGACACCGATAACGACGGCAAAGCCGATAAGTTTACCCGTTTTGCAGAAGGATTGAGCATTCCGACCGGGATGGTCTTCGCTAATGGCGGCCTGATTGTTTCGCAGGCCCCTCATATGCTCTTTCTGCAGGATACCGACGGGGATGACAAGGCAGATGTTAAAAAAATCCTGTTTTCCGGTTTTGGCACCTTCGACACCCATGCCGGGCCGTCAAGTCTTCATTATGGGTTCGATAACTGGATTTACGGAGCGGTCGGTTATTCGGGTTTCAAAGGAAAATTCGGGAACGCCGATTCCCTGAATTTCGGCCAGGCACTTTTCCGCTTCAGACCGGACGGTTCGGACATGGAGCTGCTGACGCGAACTTCCAACAACACCTGGGGCCTGGGTTTCAACGAAGAAGGGGATTTGTTCGGCTCTACCGCCAATAACGCCCACGGCTGGTACATGGCCATTCCGAACCGGTATTTTGGCAGCAGCACCGTCGACAACGGAAGTCGCAGTACCGATACTCACAAAGACATGCAGCCCATTACCCCCAAAGTGCGCCAGGTGGATGTATTTGGAGGCTTTACAGCGGCGGCGGGGCATAATTTCTATACAGCCAGGGCTTTCCCGCCGAAATTCTGGAACAAGGCAGCTTTTGTATCCGAACCGACCGGTCACCTGCTCCATATCAACTATATGGAAAAAAATGGTACCGATTATACGGATAAGCTCGGCTTTAACCTGCTCGCCGGGGCCGACGAGTGGGTCTCACCTGTATTTGCGCAGGTGGGACCGGACGGAGCCGTATGGGTGGCCGACTGGTACAGTTTCATCATTCAGCATAACCCGACGCCGAAAGGGTTTGAAAATGGCCCCGGAAACGCCTACGCTACCGACCTGCGGGACTATACCCACGGCCGTATCTACCGCATCGGCTGGAAACATGCTCCTCCGTATCAGCCCTTAACACTTCACAAAAATCAACCCAAAGCCCTGGTTGCAGCCCTTGGGAATACCAACATGTTCTGGCGTTTGCAGGCCCAGCGCCTCCTGGTGGAAAATGGCGGACCGGAGATAGTGCCGGAACTGGCAGCCCTGGTAAAAGACAACTCGGTAGATGCTATTGGCCTCAACACGGCCGCTATTCATGCCTTATGGACATTGCATGGACTGGGAGCCCTCGAAAACGAAAACGGAGAAGCTTATCGTGCAGCGCTGGCGGCACTTCGGCACCCTTCGGCTGCAGTCCGTAAAAACGCCTTACGGGTGCTTCCCAAAACGGCCGGCACTGCTGAGGCGCTGCTGGCCGGCAACCTGCTGCAAGATCCGGACAACCTGGTCGTGCTCCATGCGTTACTGGCGTTCAGCGAAGCCCCGTTCACTCCCGCTATCGAAACCGCCCTCCTCAACCGGCTCGAAACATCTGCAGAAACGGACGACCGCTGGCTACCGGATGCATTTGCAATCGTATTGAATGCCCACGACGGGAAGCTGCGCCGGCGTTATCTGGCCACCCGGCAAGCATCCGGACAGGCGGCGCTTACTGAAAATACAGCCGCGGCGATCCACCATCACCACGAAGCCCCTGCTGCCCGCGCCGCTCTCACGGTCCAGGGGAAAGCTGAGCTTTCCGTCTCTTCCATCCAAATCGAACCGGGGTCACCGTTTGTCCGGGAATATGCCCGGATCATTGTTGAAATTACCAATTCAGGTACCGTAGCAGTTCCAAAAGAACAAGTGCCGGTAGTAACGGTGTCCGTACGGGGCAAAGGACTGGAGAGTGATTTTATCAGCAAACAGCTGACCAATGGAATCGCACCGGGAGAAACCGTCAGATTGAGCGAAGGCAATAACGGGCCCTGGAAAAGCACATTTGGATTCAGTGCCGAGCAAGCGGGCAGCGTCACCGTTACAGCCGTTGTGGACGCAGACAACATCATCCCTGAAGCGGACGAAGAGCGGAACAACCGGCTCAGCAAAAGCTTTGACGTAAAGCGGCCTCAAAGCCTGGCAACCTGGGCCCTTGAACGGGCTGTCAGGGGGTATGCATCCTACGCCCCCGCCGACTCGGTAGCCGCCCTCTTCCGGACCGCACAAAGCCTGCCATCTTCCGAAAAAGCGGCCCTCTACAAGGGCGCCCTGAATGGCTGGAATGTCCGCCGCAAAGTGACCCTTTCAGCGGAAGATCAGCAATTGATTGCGTCACTCCGCCCTGATCTCCCGTCCGATTTGTCAGGACGCTACGAAGCCTTTCTCCGGTCGGCAGGGATGCAATCCACCGAGCCAACCGACCCAGAACTACAGACCATCCATATTAAGGCGATCCGGGAAGAGATGAAATACGACCGGACCACTTTCACGGTGAAAGCCGGAAAACCGGTAGAAATCGTCTTTGAAAACCCGGATGCAATGCAGCACAACCTCGTGATCGGGAAGCCCCGTTCACTGGAAATCATCGGAAATGCCGCCGATCAGATGATTACCCGCCCGGACGCAGCCGAAAAACAGTATGTCCCGGCAGTTCCCGAAGTAATTGCTTTTACTCCACTGGTGAACCCGGACGAAACCTATCGCCTCCGGTTCACGGCTCCGGCCACACCAGGGGATTACCCCTATGTCTGTACATTCCCCGGGCACTGGCGGCTGATGTCCGGAACGATGAAAGTAGAATAACGTTTTCCGGCAGAAAGGATCTGCACGGCGGGACATGTGAGATCGCTTGCTCCGGAAACATTCCGTTCTCTCCGTAAGACGCCTGGCTGCCGGGCGTCTTACGGCTGTCTGCATCAGAACCCGATCCGTTCCCGTTCCTGTGACACCAGTGCTCTCAGACGGCGTTCCAGCAGGGCCACCCGGAACCGGAGTTCCAGATTCTCTTGTCCCAGCCGCTGATTTTCCTTTTCGAGTGCCACCGAACCGCCATCGATCCCCAGGAGTTCCGCCACCTCGATCTCCAACGCCGTACCGACTGCAGCCAGCCGGGACAGCGTCATTTCGGTACGTCCCCTCTCCAGGTCACCATAAGCAGTGGTGGAAATACCCAGCGTATCGGCCATGTTCTCCTGGGAGAGGCCCCGGTGCAAACGCGCCTGACGCAGGCGTTCCGGCAGTGATTTGACTGTATCCATGGTAGTTATTGACGATTGGTACCTTTGCCTTAACAATCACCCGCAGGTATCTGGTTCCCGCCCGCTTTCCCTCGTTAGCGTGACCCGGTCTGACGACGGGAGCGCGATAGCTGACCTCCTGACCTGCGTAAGACCATAGTTTGTCCGGGGGTCTGAGACCCGATCTCGCCCTTCCACCGTCTGAAGACGGGTAAGAGCGGGCGCGGGCGCTTCGGGTAAATTCGCGGGCACCTCGCAATTCCTGACATTTTATCAGTCCAACTGACAAGGAAAATGCTACGAATTACACATTTTTGCATAAAACCTGTGCAGGCATAGTATTTTACCCAACCATATAACAAGTATCTAACATAAGTTATAATCGAATGAACCACGGAGAAGAATTCAGAAAATATGCCGTTCACCATTTGGGGTTGAACGGACTGACGGTTGACGGATATGTCAATCATACCGTTGAAGGCATGACCCGGGCCGTGATTGAAGAACGCCCGATGAATTTCCGGGAAGTAGATGTATTCTCGCGGCTTATGGCCGACCGGATTATTTTCCTGGGAACCGGGGTCGATGACAATATCGCCAACATTATTGTCGCCCAGTTGCTGTTCCTGGAATCGGCTGACGCCAAAAAAGACATCCTGATGTATATCAACAGCCCCGGAGGCTCGGTCTATGCCGGGCTCGGTATCTATGATACCATGCAATACGTACGCCCCGATGTGGCAACCGTGGTGACAAGCCTTGCCGCCTCTATGGGCGCTGTGCTGTTGGCCGGAGGAGCTGCCAGCAAGCGCTCTGCCCTGCCCCATGCCCGTGTGATGATCCACCAGCCTTCCGGCGGGGCACAAGGACAGTCGGTAGATATCGAGATCACTGCCCGTGAAATCGTAAAATTGCGGGACGAATTGTATGGAATTCTTTCTAACCATACCGGTCAGACGCCGGAGCAGATCGAGCTGGATTCAGACCGGGATAAATGGTTCCGGGCGGGAGAAGCGAAGGCTTACGGGTTGATCGACGAAGTGCTTACGCGGGACAAATAAGGGTTGTTGTTTCCGGGAGGAGCTTCCAATACAACCGTAATAGAGTGTATCCGGCCCTGGTGCCGGATACACTTTTTTCATGCTAAATTCATTTGCATTCCCTGCAAAAATCACCGAACTTTGTTTGATTTTGTGTTTCTGAATGCTATCGGCCGGCGCCGGGCAATTAATCCACCTGCATCCAACGATCCGCAGACACGCAAAGAAAAAAAGCTAACCGAATCAAATCACCTATGGCAGTTGTGACCTGCTCGTTCTGCGGGCGACGTAAAAATGAAGTAGAACTCTTACTTTCGGGTATTGACGCTCATATATGTAACCATTGTATCGCACAGGGGCACCAGGTAGTGGTGGAAGAGCTGGGTGCGAAAGAAGAAAAAAAAGGCAGAAAAAAACTCCCGAAGCTGAACCTGCTCCCCCCTACTGAAATCAAAAAATTCCTGGATCAGTATGTAATCGGACAGGATGAAGCCAAACGTTCCCTGTCGGTGGCCGTCTATAATCACTATAAACGCCTGACACAAAACGCTTCCAACGACGATGTAACGATTGAAAAATCGAACATCATCATGACAGGCGAAACGGGAACCGGTAAAACCTATCTGGCCAAAACCATTGCCCGGATTCTGGAGGTGCCCTTCTGTGTGGCCGATGCCACCACTGTTACAGAGGCAGGGTATGTGGGTGAAGACGTGGAAACCATCCTGACCCGGTTGCTGCAGGCCGCCGATTTCGATATCGAAAAGGCCGAACGGGGAATTGTCTACATTGATGAAATTGACAAAATTGCCCGGAAAAGCGACAATCCGTCTATTACGCGTGACGTCAGCGGGGAAGGGGTCCAGCAAGCATTGCTCAAGCTGCTGGAAGGTTCCATCGTGAACGTGCCGCCCCAGGGAGGACGAAAGCACCCGGATCAGAAAATGATCGCGCTCAATACCGAAAATATCCTGTTTATTTGCGGAGGCGCCTTTGTCGGCATCGACCGTCATATTGCCAAGCGCATCAATACCCGTCCGATCGGCTTCAGTAACGATTCCCGGATTATTGAAATCTTCGACAAAGAAAACCTGGTCCGGTACGTCTCCGCACAAGATTTAAAATCATTTGGTTTAATCCCCGAACTCATCGGTCGACTCCCGGTGCTGACATTCCTCAATCCCCTGGATGCCAATGCCCTGCGGCAAATCCTGACGGAGCCTAAAAACGCACTGATCAAACAGTATCAGAAACTGTTCAGAATGGAAGATATTGAAATCACTTTCGACGAAGATGTGTTGGATTATATCGTGGAGCAAGCCGTTATTTACAGGCTCGGCGCCAGAGGGTTACGTTCCATTTGTGAATCCATTATGACGGACGCCATGTTTGAACTGCCTTCTCAAAAGGATATTAAGAAATTTAATGTAACACTCGATTACGCACAGTCCAAATTTGAGAAATCGTCCCTGGGGATACTGAAATCGGTTGCCTGATTGGGTGTGAGGTATGTTTACGTAACCATGGTCTGTGTCTTCTTCACAGACCATTTTATATAACCAGCCAGAGTACCGCTACCTACCATTGAAATTCTGCACGTTGACACGGAACGGGTGCCGTGTCAACGCTATTCTAATCAATTTCTAAAAACCATACCGCACAACCCGGTACCTTCAAATCCAAGGTAACCCTCCCGTTGGAAAAACCTGACAGCTTTTGTTTGCCGGTTGCTGTGATCAGGTACACGTTGCCTTTTTTCTTACTGATGCCATACTGGCTCAAATCGAGGCGGACGGGGAGCTGGTGTTCGGTATCGGCAATATTGGTGACTGCAATTCCTACCATTTGGTCCTCAGAACGCCAGACGGAAGTGTACAGGATGGGATATTCCTTTTCAAAATGAGTTACTTTTTCCTTTTGACCTGCATATATGGATAATTTGGAAATGGGAATATTCTCATAAGGAGATTTAAACTGGATATTTTTCATCATTTCTCCTCTCAGTAAATACTTGAGCGCTTTGTTTCTGACGATCGCCATCTGGCGGATATACTGCATTTCCTTTTTCCGGGCTGCCTCCAGCTTTTCGTGATAGTTGGAGAGCATCGGCTGCATCCCCCACACATAAGAGCGGGCCTGTTCCATCAGGAACTGTTTGTTGTATTGTTCGTCAAGCAGGCCTAACGCGTCATCAGGGCGCTGGTCGGCCGGCCACATCTCATCATAGGGGGGCTTGAGCAGGGACGAATAGTTACCATAGACCACGGTATAGGGATGGTAAACTGCCTGAAATAGCGGGATAGGCACAGTCCCGATCCCGGCATACCGCTCCATGCTGACCTGCAGCGCGAGAAATGCATCCTGATAGGGCAGCCACGACTCGCCCACCCCCTCGCCCGACAAAGCGATTTTGCCTTTTTGCGCCGGGCCTACGATGTTCCGGATCTCTTCCGTAAGTTTTCCGGATCCATGCATCCAGTAGTTTCCACCGCCCAGGTTATGGCCGTGAGTAGTATCGAAACACATCCGGCTGATACAGGCCTGATCCATGTAAATACCGCTTACCCTGTAGCTGTTCAGCACAGTGTCGGCCAGTGTCGCGTATTTATTACGCCAACTGTCAGTGGCAATGCACATATTCGTCAGCGATTTACCGGTAAAGATATTATACACGTAGTCGGTAGTCGTGCCGTTGCGGTTTTTGGCAGCGCTCAGGACAGCATTTTCAGATGTCCAGGAAGGGGTAGATCTGGCCCATTGCAATTGATTCATATAGACAATGGCGTTGATAGCCTTCAATCTGGCCCCGGCTACCTCTTTGGAGAACAGCTGAACACCATCCCGCGGTGGTATGTAATCCGGAAACGTGTCATCGTAGGAGGATTGGTGCCACCAATGCCATAGCACACTTACGGGCAACCCCAGCTTATCCTTCATTTTTGCAGCCGGAGACAGCACCTCATGTGTCCGGCCCCGGTTCCAGACCCATAAGGCGGTGCTGTCCAGCCATTTTGGGGTGAGCCCGTTTTTCAGGCGGCTTGTTTTTGTCCATTCCTGTTTCAGTCCCCACTCCCGGTAGATCTCAGCGGCTGTGAACCAGTCCCCGTCAAACGCTCCGATTATGTTCTGATACGGAATTACGTAGGTGTCATTATCATAGGTATACTCCGGAAACCCGGCTGTCTGGTACACCATTTCCCCGTTTGGGTTCAGTTTCAGGATGAAATCCTTTTGATAGGATTCACTATCGTTGCAGGCCGCATAAAATCCTTTGTGGCCGGGACCATAGAGGCTCAGGAACTGCATAGACATCCCACCGGGATAGACTACCCGATAGGTTTTGTCTCCTCTTCCCGACAAATTGGCAATGGGATCGCTGACCAGATGGCCCATCCAGTTCGGGACCGCTAACAGGGAAGTTTTTGAAGCCGTTATACCGGAGATGATAGGATACTGAGCGTTTTCCAATGCAACACCCTTTAGGCCTGTAACTTTCAGATCCCAATACGACAAACTGTCGGCTGCTGCCAGCTTTATTTTTGCCGTAACGACAAGCGGCGGAGCTGTCGGATTAACGGGTTCCGACCAGGTCAGGATAAGTGTTTCGGGGTCTGGAATGCTGCTTTTAAATTGACGGAACTCATTTGATCGGATACGGGACGCTTTTTGGCTGCGGTCCAGCAGCGTCAGTTCCCATAAGGGACTGGAATCCGGGGCAGGCCTGACGGCAGCGACGGCGCTCGCACCGGAAGTCATGCCGCAGAATCCACCATTTACCGCGGAGAAGAATAATTGTAAATTCGTGCCGGACATTTTAAGAATTCCATCTTGTCCGTATAGAGGGGTCCCTAAATAACTAACAAAAAAGATCGCTGTAAAAATGGCTTTTTTCATATGCTTCTGGTTGGGAATGCTGTTAATCTGTTTTATAGAGAAAGGTTTCTCCTGTCTGCCCTTCTACCAACAGCCGGTTGCCGGTAAAAGAGGCTTCCGTACCCTCTTTTACATTTTTCAGCGTCCATTTGGATGGAAGGGTTATTTCTCTCCGGCCTGCCGCACCCAGGTGAACGGTCAGCCAACCGTGGCCGGCATAAACAACATCATTTGCAGCGCTGAAAATGTGGACACCGGCGCTTTCAAACACTTCACGCAACTGCTCGGGCGTCCATACAACCCTGTCGGCAAAGCTGTTGATCAACTTATCGCTTTTGTAAACGGAAGATCCCAAATGATTGGTGACGACAGCGCGGCCTGAGCGCGCATTTAAACGCCGGATGATCCGCTCTTCTGCGGCCGATACATCCTGAATCCCGATGTACCAGACTACCTTATAGGCTTCCTTTTCCAGGGCCTCCAGGTCTTCCCGGAGGTAGACGTCAAAACTGGTTCCTGCCTGACCTAATGCATAGCGGTTACGAAGCAATTTCCCTGTAATACTTCCAAAAGTGTCGTCATAAAATTGCAGCTTTTCGTCGACTACTACGGCTACTTCGGGGCGGTATACATAGCCCGATCCTGGCCGGGCATCGATTACGTACTTCTTGTAAAGGTCATTGGTTCTTTGAAAAACCGACCGTAACCCCGGATCGCTAAACCACCCGCCCCACATATCGAACCACCATCCGCCGTAGCCATAAGCCAGCATGCGGCCGGCATTTTTCCAAAGAAGTTCTCTTGACGTTATCAAATCTTTCGGCCCGAGCCAAACCCCTTTATCATACCAATCACCTTCCGGAACGATATCGGGGGCTTTTTCCCGGAGAAGCCTTGTCAGCGAAGTCCGCGTATCATTTTCGGCCAGCCACAGTTTGCCATGAAGCTGTACAGACCGGATAGCAGCCATCGGGAGCCAGTCGATGCCGACCTCCCGCCGGTAGTCGTTAGGGCTGGAAAGATAATCAATATCAGGACAGTTCAGCAGGTCAGCTAACGAGCCGTGTCCGCGCCGGGGATCGGGGACAAAAAGATGGTAGCCATAAAATGCACCCGTCAGGAGCCGGTCCTGACTGGCTTTCTTGACCAACCGGGCAAAATAGGCAATATTATCCGACATGATTTGTCCATGATACTCAAAGGTGTCATCCAATTGCCTGTTTTCGCCTTTGTTGCGTATCGATTTTCCGGAAGTAGCCCCGCTGATAGCAGCAGCCTCTGCGGTGCCGAATGTAAGCGCCGGATCGTTCCAGGCTTTTCGAAGCGCCTGAACATCCGGTTGGTACTTATTTTTCAGCCATTCGCTGAAATCATTGCGGCGGGCCGGGCTCTCATCGAAAAACTGGTCTTTATAATGAAAAAACCATTCCTCCGTAAATCCTCCGGCTACGTGGATACCGATCAGGTTGCTATTGTATTTGGATGTCCGCAGCCAATCCAATAAAGCCAGAAGTGCATCACCTGCATCTTTGCGCCACTTTTTCGAGGAGAAGCTTACGCGGTGGCTTTCTCCGGATGGCAAACGGCAAAGTTCGGAGGGGTTTTGACCTTCCCACCAAATCGGAGCATCAAGATGAACCCTTATGATGACTTTTGCATCCTTTTTCACATTAACCAGTTCGTCGAATTCACTCCTGATTATTGAAAAGTCGTATTCGTTCATCCCTTTCCAGAAGGAAGGCCGGAAAGGCTTTATCCCGGAGGTCGAATTAATTCCCTGATCGCCGAGATAGGCCAGCAAACAGAACATCTCAAGTCCGGAAGAGGCCATCTCCCGGTAATTCGCCGGTTCTCCCAGGTAAGACATATAGGCAAAGGGCGGAACCTGCCGGTCGTTGATAAAAAGACCCGGTTCCCCGTTTATCAACCGGGTTTCCGCACGATTACGAAAAGACTGCCCATAGCCGCTAACGTTGCACAATCCAACCAGTAACACTACCGGCAAGAAGAGAGAATATCGCATTAATAACCGGGGTTTTGCTCCATTACTGCATCCTTGTTCGCCTCAATCTCCGAATAGGGAATAGGCCACAACCCGTGAAAATCCTTGATTTCATCTTTATTCAAGGTGTTATATTTCCGCACTCTTTCCACTAATTTGCCGACGCGTTGCAACGTAATCCGTCTCGGCTCTTCATAGACAAGTTCCCTGGCTCTTTCATCGAGAATATAATCCAATGTTACATCCCCGGGAGCGACGGGAGTTGCTTTTGCCCTTACCCTGACGGCATTGATATCGTTAGCAGCATTCGCAAGATCACCTTTCTTCAGGTACGCTTCGGCTCTGAGCAGGTATGTTTCCGGTAATCGCATCATATATTGATCACGGTATAATGCACCGGCAGTACTTTTAATAGTACCCAGGTTTTTATCTTCGTACACGCCGTCCGGATGCTGGTGAGGCGTAGTGATTTTAGATGGGTGCGGATACCATCTCCAGGGTTGTTCCATTAAGGTAGAACCCGGGTTTTTGACGGCGCTTTTGCCATACCAGGCCGATGAAGGGTTGGTATACACAAAATCCCGCACAATATTATGAGGCGCATTCCGGATATCGTTATTCCAGTCGCTCTCCCAAAGATCATTAAGGAAATAATCGGTATTCATCATCAGCGAAACCCCTGCGCCTGCGGTATTATAATCTGACATCGGAAGTCCTATAACCCCCTCATTGCCATCCGGGTCCTTCAAAGTAATCCAGGGGACAGGCCCGGCTACCCGTTCGAGTGTATGAAAATGTCCGTAGCCTCCTGCAGACGTCAGTATTCCGCCGGGCACGTCGATTTCATAAGGAATAACCCAAAGGGCCTCCCTGTTACCGTTGCTTCTCCGTTGGTTTCCGACCCTGAACAAATCCCAGTAGACATCTCCGGGTTGCGTAAATTTGAGGAAATTATCCGTAGGATTCTGATTGGCCATGCTCCCGAACCGTCCGGTCATCAGATCGGTATTCCCATCGTTTATCACCACACTTGCCGCCGCGATAGCCTGGTCGTAATTTTCCACCGACAGGTAAGTCTCCGCCAATAGTTGCTGCGCCACTAAATTGGATATTTTGCCATCTGCCACCTGATTAATAGCCGGCAGATTTTCAGCTGCTATCGTCGCATCCTCAATCATCTGATTGAAGATATCAATTTTAGGGTTCCTTATAAAGTCTGTCCGGGGAGCGGTAATTTCTTCGGTTATCAACGGAACATCCCCATACAGGTACACCAAAAAACGATAGGCAAACGCGCGAAAGAATCTCGCTTCGGCATTAATTACTTTCTTTTCATCACTACTGAGATTGGATTGTTCGAGCCTCGAAATAATAGTATTGGCATTGCTGACAATTTTAAACCAACTTCTCCAATGCAGCAACACGTCACCATTCGTCGGCACCAGATAGTTCGTATGTCCACCAAAACGCGCGGTCAGTTGATACCGGCCATCCTGCGCGATATCCGTTGCAGTAAGGTAGGGTTTGTACTCCGTTGAGCCGTAGCAAATCGCTCTTACCTTTGCGTGCAGATCGGTTAACCCGCTCTGAAAATTTTCGTAGGTGACAAAGCTATTTTCCGGACTAAAAAAATCAAGTGGGGTTTCGTCAAGGATCTTTTTTTCGTCACAAGAATTGAGACTGAAACAAAGAAGTATACTACAGATGACTATTTTGGCATTTTTCATATCTGGTTCTTTTAAAAGCTTAATTCTACACCTAATGAAAATGATTTTAAAACAGGATATGCGTCGCTGTTAATACCCTGACCGGTTTCCGGATCCCAGCCATCCCAGTTTGTCAGCGTAAAAAGATTTTTGGCGCTGCCGTAAATCTTGATACTTTTCCCGCCTAACTTATTCACTAGCGCGCTATTGAATTGATAGGCTAAAGAAATATCCTGCAGGCGAAGAAAGCTTCTGGAATAGTATGGGGTAGGATTTACCTGGGGATCTGCCCATCCGATCGCATATTTACCGGTCGGATTGCTCACCGACCATAAATCATAATTAAATGTATTCAAATTCGCAAAATTACCGGTCGAATTCACATTGGTAGGGGTATTTGCGCCCAGGTACCCATTTTTTCCACCCTGGATGGAATTAACAAAGAACCGGAATATAAAGCCCTGGTATTTCATTTCACTTTGAAGTCCGATGGAGTAGGCAGGTTCAGTGCGTCCTAAAAAAGTTCTATCCTTGTCTGCAGTAATCCTCCCATCTTCATCCTGGTCAACGATCCGATACGCACCCGGGTAGTAACCGGTCATTATTTCGTCGTTCAGCTGCCAAATTCCCTGGATTTGATAGTGATAGACAGTACCTATTGATTTCCCGATAAATAAGCTGCTTCCCATCAGATCGTCCTCCTTCCCATCGTTATTTTTATCTTCCCCCAGCAAACTGACTATTTTATTGGTATTGCTGGCATAATTTAAATGAACATTCCACTCAAATGTCTTCGTCTTTACCGGGGTGGTTGAGAGTATTATTTCTAAACCACTATTCCGCACTTCTCCAACATTGCTTGAAATGCTGGAAAAACCAGTAACTTGAGGGATTACAATATTCCATAACAAATCTGTAGTAGCGGTATTATAGTAATCGACACTACCCCCTATACGGTTATCAAATAGTCCAAAATCGAGGCCCACATTCAGTCCATTTGATTTTTCCCATCTGAGGTTACTATTGGAAAGTGACGTCAACGATTGTCCGATAGCTGTACTTCCGCCTCCGAATACGTACTTCGATTCCTCAGCTGTACTCACCCGGGCGAGCGACGAATACCTGGATGTCATATTCCCGTTAACGCCGTAACTCGCTCTAACTTTCAGATGCTCCACTTTCGGGATCGTTATAAATGAGCTGTTTGACACGATCCACGCCACTCCCAGGGATGGGAACAACGCAAACTTATTATTTTTCGAAAAACCACTATAGCCATCTCTTCTTAAGGTACCGGTAAGCAAATAGGTATTTTGATAATTGTAATTAAGCCTGCCCATCTGATACAGGAACGTCTCTTTCCATGCATCCGAATATATTTGCTGTATGGTTGCCTGTTCGAGGCTGTTGTAGGAAAGCGACATATTGGAAACATTTGTTCCCTGGGCGCCGGTTGACTCAAATTCATTGCGTCTGTATCCTGTTACAAACGTAGCAGAAATACCGTGGTCTCCAAACCGGTTATCATAACTGAAAATATTGTCGATTGTACGGTCCAGTCGCTTTTGATTATTCTTCAAAATAGAACCGGTAAGATTGGCATCATATCTGTTTCCGTTGAAATAATTCTCACTGATAAAGTCATTGTTAAAATTCAACCGGTATTCCAGTCCTTTGATAAATGGAATTTTCACAATCCCGTAAAATGTTCCGTTAAATCTGTTTTTAATATCTTTGTTAGTTGCCTGAGCTGCTAAAAAGGGGTTAATAACATTGGTAGCTCCTGTTGGATAAATAATATACTCACCCTTTTCATCGACCGGTCTTACAAACGGACTTGTCAGCTTCATTGCTGCCATATCCGGATATATACCCGAATAATCAGTAAACGAGCCGAACGTATTAGCGCCCAGTGTGAACCAATCTGTTACCGCTGTGCTGATATTGATGCGTACGGAGCTTCGCTTATAATTATCATTTAACAAAAAACCTTTTTGTTTGGTAAAGCCACCTGACAAATAATAATTCGTCTTCGAGGTACTCCCGTTTACCGTCAAGGCATGATCCGTGATAAAGCCAGGGTTAGTCAGTGCTTCCCACCAGTCAAAGTCTGTCCCGTCCTGTATTCCCTGCATATTTTCGGGTACCAGTTCGGTTTGCGTGAAATCCCAATTGGGGTTCAGTTCGGTGTAATCGGGACCTAAATAGGCATTTTTATAGTAGATATCTCTAATAA
>JBEBSD010000050.1:0-45712 GCA_040394475.1 Telluribacter humicola
TGCGTAGCTCGTGGTCCAGGTTTTTAAAGAGTGTAATCAGCGTACGGTACTGCCATCTTTCCTTCCCATGATAGAGCAAAATCGGGATGATGGGCGATACCTTCCTTTCCTGCGCAATTTGTTTCAAATGCCCTGAAGCGATGTAGCTCAGTAATTGTATCGGCGTAAATTTTTCCGGTTTACTTTTATGCTCAAGCAATAGGGAGATCTTTAACTCCCTGGTGCTGCTCTTTGTACGGCATGAATATACGATGTCGCTGACCGTCTTCTGTAGCTCTTTGGAAATGTAGGTGTCCGAAAGCTGCGTGAGTGTCTGAAAATTGAGTAAGTCCGTCATGTTTTTCGGCAGACACGTCTTGAAATAGTCTATGGCGATGTCTCTGTCTGACAAAATCGCCCTCAGGAATTTATCGTGTATGGAAGCAATAGTGGTCATGATGTATGTATAGCGTGTATTAGGATAAAGGTAAGGCTTTTGGAGGAGAAAACCAGGGTAGGGGTTACCTCAATTTTTTGCTACTGATACTTGAAAATTCTGGAACGCTCATGAGAATATCCGGGATCCGTCACCATTTGTGTAGGATACCGACGGGCGTTGTACGTATACGAATAGTTGGTTTCATAATTAAGTTCCAGTGAACCTTCTTTATAGAAGGTGGTATGCTTCAGTGGGTTGTTTGGTGAGAAATTATCAAAAATCAGCTCTGGTAACAGCGTTCCCAATTGCCTGTACAGAAGATGATACGGGTTGTTGTAATCATCATATTCAAAGGAGGAATGGATTTGAATGTATCGAATTGGAAATGAGAACGGCGGACGTGAGGTCAAACCGTGCAAAGTCTTTCTGATGATTCTGTTTTTGTTATCATATTCAAAAATGATTCTGGAAATACCATTGAGCTCCGATGGTGCATGACAGATAATGGAATCAAGTTTATCTCCGGTATGGAAAAAGCTGACCAGCGGGATATTCGTACTATACGAAGGCCAATGGGGTACGTCATTGCTGCTGCTTTGCGAGAAAGTACTGTCTATTTTTATTCCCTGAACAGCGGCGCCCTCCCATATAAAGCCATATTGCAAATAGTATTCGCGAATTCGGATACTTTCTTCCCCTCCAAACCAGCTATACGATGTATCAACGCGCGACCTTATTGCAGCGCTCAATCGATGCCGGTCATCGTAACGGAATATATTATCACCCATTGAGGTTAGTAAATCGTTCTCATAGATAAGATCACCCAACGATTGGATGTACACTACCTTTAGTGGTTGTGGCTCCGGACTTCTGTCATTTTTACAGCCGGAAGTAAAAAGAAGAAGCAATGGTATGAACGCGAGAATTGCGGTCTTTGATATCATGCACGTAAATTAAAATCGACTTTAATCTATTCACACTAACTAGTTCCAATCTTCGCCCGGCTTTCGGACCAGGGCTTCCTGCCTGAGTTTCAACATTTCGCGGAAACATTTGATGTTGTGGCCTTGGTGTACTTTCTTACGGTCAGACATAGCGGCAGGTTTGGCTTCGACAGACTCAGCCACCAGGCTTCGGCCCTTCGAATGCCTCAGGACAGGCTGGTTCGGGGACGCCCAGTCAGCCACCGGGTGTCCATCGAAGGGTGGTTCCTGAGCCCGCGGTCCGCCGATGCGGTCGAAGGGAGGGATTGATAGGGCTAAGATAGGGATTCCGGAAGAGAAAACCAGGGGGAGGGTTACCTCAATTTGGGGTAAATGAAGGAGACCACGAATTCACGGCAGCGCCCGGCAAAATCGGAATGACGGGCGATACCTTCCTTTCCTGCGCAATTTGTTTCAAATGCCCTGAAGCGATGTAGCTCAGTAATTGTATCGGCGTAAATTTTTCCGGTTTACTTTTATGCTCAAGCACCCTGGAAGTTTCGCACGGGATAGCGTTGATTTTTAGTTTCAGCACACGCTTTCTTTTGCCATCTTCCGGGTTTTCTTTACCTTTAGGCTACACTACACACACGTATACACACATGAACGAAAAGACACCAATCGGCAGGGGTGGTAAACGGCAAGAGCACTCAAACCGTCACCAGGCCAATCAATACGACAAGATATGGCGGGAAAACCTGCAGGCAGCCTTACCGGGAATTATTGAAAAGGTCCTCCAGATTGAAGTAGCTCACAGCGAAGACCTGCCGGATAAGCTCCAGATCACCCGGCAGAAAGAGACCGATTCGCTTCGAAAAATTACTGACAGGCAGGGCCATGTTTTTATCCTCCATATCGAAATCCAGGTTAAGAATGAACCCAACATGGCCTACCGGATGCTGGAATACCGGGTCATGCTGGCCCAGATTTACAAACTCCCGATCCGGCAATATGTGATCTACCTGGGGATAAAGCCACTGACGATGCCGGCGCAGATCGATGCGCCGGGTCTCCACTTTACCTATAGGCTGATCTCCCTTTCCGATTTACCGTACGGCTTGTTTCTGTCTTCCGATAAACCCGAGGAAAAAATCCTGGCCGTCCTGGCCGATTTTGGAGGAGAGGCCCCCGAAATGGTCATTCAAACGGTTCTGCAGGAGGTGCAAAAGACAGCCGATAGTGACTTCTCCCAAAACCGTTACCTGCAGCAGTTGCGGGTGATCGTCCAATTACGTAACTTAGTTGTACAATTCGATAAAGCAATGGAAACAGTAGCCAGTTTTTTTAAAGAAGAAAGAGACCCCTGGTTCATCAGAGGAGAAAGGAAGGGGCGTGAGGAAGGTCGGCAGGAAACTGCGGAAAAAACAGTCCGCAACATGATCCGGAAGGGTTTTTCGGATGCGGATACTTGTGAGGTTTTGGAAGTCACTCCTGACTATGTGGCTCGTATCCGTGAGGAAATGGAGAATGAGAAGTAAACGCGCTATTTCTACGTTAGAGAATCGATCAAGTATTTCTTTCAGATAGCACTCTCCTGTGCTTAGTTATTCCCGTACATGCGATGAGATAGGGGCAGGATATAGCTAATGCCGATTCAAGGGCTCCTTCCAAGAGCAGTATGCGTATGTTTGGTATGAAATGGATGGATAATCAAACTAATTCGCTTCCAGTCAGTGGGAAGTATTTTACCGCGTTGAAAGCAACTACCACGCTTGAAAATACGGAGAATGAAGTCAGTATCGATACAGAAATAGCATTTGAGATACAGTAAACCTTAACTCTTATCCCGATAAAACGATTTGCACCATTATATTCCTGGTCTTTTCTTTTTTGATTTCCATTAAGTGCCGGCAGACATTTTCCACCTTGACTTTTACCAGCGCAGAATAGTAATTGCCTGGCGGTAAGAGGTACAAAAGCCGATTGCCGAAAGCTGATTTCCGATCTCCCAAACCCGTTACCTGCAGCAGTTGCGGGTGATCGTCCAACTACGTAACTTAGTTGTACAATTCGATAAAGCAATGGAAAAAGTAGCCAGTTTTTTTAAGGAAGAAAGAGATCCCTGGTTCATCAGAGGAGAAAGGAAGGGAGTCGAGAAAGGTCGGCAGGAAACTGCGGAAAAGACAGCAAAAGCAGTCCGCAACATGATCCGGAAGGGTTTTTCGGATACGGATATCTGTGAGGTACAGGACGTCACGTCTGAGTACGTGGCCCGTATCCGTGAGGAAATGGAGAATGAGAAGTAAACACACTATTTCAGGGGAACAGAATCGATCAACTATTTTCGGATAGTGCCGCTCCGGTTGCTGTGGCTTCCGGCAAAAAGGTGATCTCTTTCGATTTCATATTTCCCGTGCCGGCTTATCTCCCGGGCTGTAGACCTTAAAACCGGTAACGGGCAAGGGCACCTCGCTGTACAAGGTAGGGGGGTACCGGGCGGTCGCAGCAACGTTGTACATTATAGCAAAAGATAAAAGTTGCTTGCAAATAGGAAGCTGATGATTATATTTGTATCTGGCTAAAAGTCAGCGACATAGGCGGCAATATCCGCGTAGCCTCCCCTGAACCTGTTTCGCCCGGAATCAGTACGGCAAGGCGACAGCAAAAGATAGCTGCCGGATGACGCTTACGGCTAACCGGCAGTTACGGCCAAAATTTTTCAATAACCCTTTCATTCCTAACTATACGATGAAAACTATACTTTTTTACACCATTTTGGTTGCGCTTTTAGGTAACTCTTTCGCAGGGCGGGCTCAAAACATCTATTTGTATTATCCGGCTATTTCCGAAGGGGCAGGCCCTGAAGGTCATGAGGATGAAATACCGCTCACCAGTATCGCCGGTGGATTTACACATGTCTCCGGCGCTGGCCCCGGTAGTGGCAGGGCTGATTTTCAGGATTACCAGGTTACGAAGGAATATGATGTTTCCAGCACAAAGATCATGAGGGACCTCGCTATCGGTAAAGTAACGGATCTCGCTGAGATAAGATTCTACGGAAATGGAGGGACCATCCTTATTCTTAAAATCGAGCTGAGAGAGGTGACTTTTTCAAGTTACAGCGCGGGAGGAGCTTCCTGCGGCGGTTGCCCTTTGATGACAGAAAGTATTTCGATCGGCTTTAGAAAGATAAAAATTGGCGATTTCGAGTGGAATTTAGACACTGGATCTACAAAGTTCTGACATCGATGAACCGCTTCGTCATGAATGTTGTACGACTACATTGCCTGTTTCTGAGCATTTCGGCTGGCAGCCTGCTCGCGCAATCGGTTTCGGTACCGGGGAATTGGTCCCTGCAGGGTAATTTAGCAAGACCCTATCAATCGGCGGTACATCAGAAAATAGAAGCGCTGGCGGTGCTTTCAACAGCCGGATACTATGACAACATGTATGGTGCGAAAAGCAGACGAGTACCTGATCACGGCGCTTCTCTCCGTATCCGGGCAGACGACTGTGAAGAAAGTTACCTGTGCAGGATCGCAGCATTGCCTGTAAGTCTCCTTTATTTTAAAGGAGAAAGGCTCGGTCCTGACCAGGTAGTGCTGACGTGGGAAACTTCCTTCGAAGCCAATAACGCAGGGTTTGAGGTTGAAAAGGCGTTTGCGGCGCCGGGTAATTTTGAAAAGGTCGGGTTCGTTGAAGGCCGCAGCAATTCCGGGAAGGGCGAAAAGTACGAGTTCCCCGACTGGAATACCGACGGGGACGTCACTTACTACAGGTTGAAACAACTGGATCATGATGGTACATTCGAATATTCCTCTATTATTGCAGTGGCCGGTTTTACGGAACAACTAGCCCTCATTCCTACTCCTAATCCCGGCCCTCAAAGCAGTATTTTCTTCCAGGTAAAGGGTAATGACAATTCCAGGGAAATTGCGTTTGTGATCGTGAACATCAATGGAGTGGCCGTTTATAGAGATAACCGTTTAAAGCTCTCCGATAATAAGCGGATTTCCATAGCCGGATTACCGAAGCTTGCGTCCGGCCTGTACATTGCAAAAATAACTTCCGGTAATGGGCAATCCACCGCTTTGTTTATGATTACCGACTAATCAGTTATGGATAGCTGCGAGCCGAATAAATCACAGAGCCTGGTTTGAAATCTTGGGCGATCGCTGCCTGGTTGTCCCGTATATTCCCGCCCGCAATGCTATCTGATTTTGTTTGCTACCAGATGGTCTCAAAATATTCGCACACAATTCCCATGTGTTCCGTTGGGTAGTCTCCGAAGGCTTTCATTTCGTTGGCGTAATATTCCCAGTGTACTTTTTTCCAGTAGTCCAGGCTGCGGTCTCCTTCACCTTCGATGTATGCGCACTCGGGCGTGATATGTCTGAATTCAACAAGTTCGACTCGGGTTGTCCTGACGATTGCCTTGGGTTCTCCGTCCCAGTTGGTGACAATGGCCAGGTCGCCCACGCGGGGTAGCTTTTTAGAATACGTTTCAAACCACCAGGCAGAAGGAGAAGTAGCCTGCTTTATTTTGTTTACAACGAGTTCAGCGCATTCGTCGGCATCTTTTTGGTTATCGCAATAGAAAAAAGATTGCGGCCGGCGTATTCCGGCGTATTCCGGGTGTTGTTCCCGGAACTTTCTCCAATAGGTTTCAACTAAAGTCATTTTTCCATTTGTTGCTATTTGTACTACCCCTCCGTCCGGCAAGTTAAACGGATAATTAGAGTCTGCAATGATTGTCTAGACAGAAGGAGCTCCAATTTACCGGCAGACAGGCAGGGCCTTGTTCCGTAAAAGCATTATCTTTCCCGGAAGACAACGCCGGACACCGGTTGAAAACCAACTTACCTTCTATGAACCTACAATCTCACAAAGCCGGCGATAAAGCCGTTGCTGAAGTAATTTCAGACACGATCATCGTGCACAACACGGAAGACGCGCTGGACCTGCTGGGCAATGTCTATTACCAGGGATTCGACTGCCTGGTGCTTCATCAGAAAAATATCACACCGGATTTTTTCGATTTAAAGAATAAAATGGCGGGGGATATTCTTCAGAAATTTTCCAATTACCGCATGCGCCTGGCGATAGTAGGCGATTTCTCAACGTTCACAAGCAAAAGCCTGCGGGACTTTATTTACGAAAGCAACAGGGGGAAGCATATCCATTTCGTGGCCTCTGTCAGGGAAGCGTTGGAGGGCTTCTCTGACAATTCTTAGCCGGGGCCGGCCAAAAAATACTTCCGCGTCCGGACTTGGTTGGAGGAGCTCTTTTTGATAACTTTGCCGCCCTTTCAAAAAAAACTCACGTTCCTGTTATGACTCCAGAATACATTGAAATCCGCGGTGCGCGCGAAAACAACCTGAAAAATATCGACCTGCGCCTTCCGAAACGGAAGATCAATATTTTTACCGGGGTTTCCGGCTCCGGCAAATCATCGATCGTTTTCGATACCATCGCCACGGAAGCCCAGCGGCAGCTGTATGAAAATTTCAGCATGTTCATCCGGAACCTGCTTCCCAAATTTCCCCAGCCCGATGCCGATGCCATCGAGCAGCTGAGTATGGCGGTGGTGGTCGATCAGAAACGTCTCGGCGGCGGGTCGCATTCTACCATGGGGACCATCACCGATATATCGCCGGTGCTGCGTGTACTGTTTTCCCGCATCGGGCTGCCCTGGGTAGGATATGCCAATGTATTTTCTTTCAACGACCCGCAGGGAATGTGTCCGGAATGCAACGGTCGCGGCCGCAAGCTGGGATTTGACGCGTCAAAATTCGTCGACCACTCGAAATCACTGAAAGAAGGCGCGATACAGGCCCCGGGGCTGGTGTCCTGGGAAAAGGACATGTATGCGCACAGCGGGTTTTTTGATGTCGACAAGAAGCTGGCTGACTATACCCCGGAAGAAATGGACCTGCTGCTCTACAGTGAGCCGAGAAAATTCAAGCTCAAACTTGGCGAAGGCACCATGAACGCGACCTACATGGGGTTGATCGAAAAGTTTGAACGCGCCTACATCCGGCGTGACATCAAAACCCTTTCCGACCGCACCCAGAAAACGATCATGCCTTACCTGGAAGAAAAGCAATGTCCCGCCTGCGGGGGCGCCCGGCTCAACGAGGCTGCGTTGTCCTGTAAAATCAGGGGACACAATATTGCCGAACTGTCGGCCATGGAAGTAGGGGAGCTGATTGTTTTCCTGAAGGAGATTGACGACCCCGTAGCCGCACCGATGATCCGGACGCTGATCGAACGGCTGCAGCACCTGGCGGACATG
This sequence comes from Telluribacter humicola, assembly GCA_040394475.1. Classification (GTDB taxonomy): domain Bacteria; phylum Bacteroidota; class Bacteroidia; order Cytophagales; family Spirosomataceae; genus JBEBSD01. The sequence continues at coordinate 7,637 of JBEBSD010000050.1, forward strand.
GGTCTTGAATACCTCACGCTGAACCGGGAAACAGATACCCTTTCGGGCGGTGAATCGCAGCGGGTGAAAATGGTCAAGCACCTGGGCAGCAGCCTGATTGATGTGCTGTATATTTTTGACGAACCCAGCGTTGGCCTGCACCCCCGGGACGTGTACCGGCTGAACGGCCTGCTGCAGAAGCTCCGCGACAAAGGCAACACGGTGATTGTGGTGGAGCACGACCCGGATGTGATCCGGATCGCCGACCATGTGGTGGACGTGGGGCCGCATGCGGGTACCAAAGGCGGGCAGATCATGTATGAAGGCGATCTGGCAGGCCTGCTGCAATCGGACACCCTGACCGGGCGGTACCTGAAACACAGCCTGCCGCTGAAGACCGCCAGTCGGTCGCCGCGCGGGCAACTGGCCGTTACGGGCGCGAATGTAAACAACCTCCGGAATGTGGAAGTCACTATCCCGGAAGGAGTGCTGACCGTCGTGACAGGTGTGGCCGGCTCGGGTAAAAGCTCGCTGATCCACCACGCTTTTCTGAAAGCGCACCCACAGGCGGTAGTGATCGACCAATCGGCCGTCGGGACCTCCACACGCTCCAACCCGGCCACCTACACGGGTACCATGGATCTGATCCGGAAAGCCTTCGCTGCGGCCAATAAGGTTGACGCTTCACTTTTTTCGTTCAATTCTAAAGGAGCTTGCGAAAATTGCCAGGGCACCGGCGTGATCTACACCGACCTGGCCTTCCTCGAAGGGGTGAAAACACCCTGTGAGGTCTGCGAAGGCAGGCGCTACAAAGAAGAAGTGCTTGCCTACCGGCTCAACGGGAAATCCATCTCAGACGTACTGGCAATGACAGTGCGTGAAGCGGCCGCCTTTTTTACCGCGAAAGATATCCGCAAAAAACTGGATACCATGATTGAAGTCGGGTTGGAATACCTGACGCTCGGGCAACCCCTGAGCACCTTGTCGGGAGGAGAATGCCAGCGCATCAAGCTGGCCAGTGAGCTGCACAAGAAAGGAAGTGTATACGTGATGGACGAACCGACCACCGGCCTGCACCTTTCGGACGTGGGAAGGCTGATCGCACTGATGGACGGGCTGGTTGATAAGGGTAACACCGTGATTGTGATCGAGCACAACCTGGAAGTGATCAAAAATGCCGACTGGATCATCGATATGGGGCCCGGCGGGGGGCATAAGGGCGGAACGATCGTGTTTGAAGGGACTCCCGCAGCCTTGATCGAACATCCCCGGTCGCATACCGGTATCCACCTGAAAGCAGCTGTAGAAGTTTGAAAATCAGTATTTTATTAAATTGATTGGCTTGCGGGCGGCCTTTATTCTTTTGGTTTTTACCGGTCCTTCCGATAGGCGTTCTTTTATCCCTGTTATGTATCATTTACTACGTGCCCCGGTCATGAAAAGAAGGACGGCTAGTTGTTTGCAGCATTAATACCCGCCTGGCCCCTTATTGATAGCTTTTGATGAGGCGCTCCAGTCTTTCATCAGGGATAAAGTCCAGCGTGTCGATCAGTTTAACTTTTTTATAGTCCTCATGCAGGGTATTGATGACCACATTGCAATTTTCTACTACTACGGCCGACGGAACGCGCAGGCAAAGATGTTCTGAACGGTCAAACCATTCATTTCCTATTTTCCGGCATTCCTCATAATTTCTGAAATCTCTCCAGTTTTTAGGAAGCTCAGACGGCTTTACATGGGGAAATGAACTGTTTGGAGGCAGCTCGATCACCATAATCCTAAAATCGGCATTAAACCCCAAACCCTTTCGGTAGTGCATCGTTTCGAGGTATGCCAGTGAAACGCTTTCAGCGGTATAAAGCACTTTTCTGCCTTCACTATTCCATCTTCCTGCCAGCCCGCTCACGAACAAAGTACCCGAATACTTCTTATGTACAATTCTGAAAACCAGCATTATACAGGATAACCTTGTGCTAACTTTTCAATCTCCTCCTGTACCAGATCCACTCCGCCTGAAGTAGTGATAAGGTCTATCGGCTTTTCCTCCGAATTCCAGAAGGGGCGATTCATCCACAAGCTAAATTCCTCCAAAGAACCCAATAGCTCCTCACCGGATCTATAAAGATTGATAAGCTTCAAAAGGTGCTCGCTGTAAGTTGGATCCAGGTTTTTTTTCTGCTCTCTGTAATTGCTTATCGTTCTCGGAGACAGGTTGATGACGGAAGCCAGGGTCTTTTCCGGCATTTTAATCGCATCTGCCAGCGAATAAAATACCTCTGTTCTTACACCCTCTCTTGCTTTCTTAACGAGAGCGTATGCGTCTTTTACGACAAAATTGCGGAAAACAGGTCTTCCATACCCTGTCGTAGGTTCCGAGACCCCGGAAACGTTCGTTTTATATTTTTTGCTGCCTGCCATTGTTGTTCCTTTTACTCACGAAAATAGCATTTTTTCAAATACAAAAACGAATTTTTTCAATTCAATTCACTTTTGATAGCGCAGACGCTCCGGGCGGGCGGAGCCGAACCCGGTTGTTTTAAACTCTTCGCTTCGGCGGATCGATGGTGGGCAACAGCTACTTTTCGTATATTTTCTTGTTTCACTTTAGGGAAACTTTGTTATCTTTGTATGGTGGATAAAGATCGAAAATATAGAAAGATTACTTTTTTAAGAGCTACTTTCAAAACTTTTTTGACAAACAACCGAAAAAAGTAAAAGCAAAAATTGTTTGGACTTTTGATTTAATCGAAGATTTGCCAAGGGTTCCGGAAACGTATCTTAAACACATTGAGAATACAGATGGACTTTATGAAATCAGAGTGCAAACAGGTAGTGACATATTTCGCATTTTCTGCTTTTTTGACCTGGGTCAATTAATTGTATTGGCGAACGGTTTTCAAAAGAAAACACAAAAGACACCGAAAATGGAAATAGAATTAGCACTTAAAATAAAAGCAGAATATGAAAGCGAAAAATAAGAACTTGATGACTCTTGAAGAGTTTAAAGAAAAAAACTATGGTAAACCTGGTACAAAAGAACGTGATGAGCTTGAAGCCGGGTACGAGAATTTCAAGATAGGAGCGTTAATACACAACACTCGTTTGGAAATGGGAATGACACAAGAAGAACTTGCTGAAAAGGTCGGAACGACGAAGTCTTACATTTCCAAAATAGAAAATAATGTGAAAGAAGCCCGTATTTCGACACTTCAAAAAATCATTGAATTGGGCTTCGGCGGACATTTAGAGTTATCAATAAAAATCTGACGGGCGATCGGACCGAAAGAAGAACCGCTACCTGTAACCTTCCGGAAGCCGACCCCTATAGGACACCCGGTACCATTTACCCCCGGCGGGCATTACGCGATGACAGCGTCAGGAAGCGGCTGATCAGAAAAATCGAAGCGATGGTGAGCCCGATAATAAAACCCATCCACATCCCGGAAGCCCCTACGTTGAAATGGAAGGTAATCAGGTACCCGACGGGCAACCCGATGACCCAGTAGGCAATTGCTACAAAGTAGGTTGGAACCTTAACGTCCTTCAGCCCGCGGAGCAGTCCGGCGCCGATGGCCTGGGTACTGTCCGAAATCTGGAAAATTGCAGCAAACAGCAACAGGTAAGACGCCAGCTGCACTACCCGGAAATCATCATTGAATAGGGTAGGGAGCAGGTTCCGGAAGCCAATGAACAAAAGCGCACAGCAGCTCCCGTAGAGCACGGCGGTGAGCAGGGTACTTTTCCCTATCAGGGTGATTTTCTTGAAATTCCTTCCCCCCAGCGCATTGCTGATCCGGATAGAAGCTGCCTGGGAAAGGCCCATGGATACCATAAATGTAAACGAAGCACAGCTCAGGGCAATCTGGTGGGCAGCCTGTTCGACCGCCCCGATGGTGCCGATGATAATCCCGGAAACCGCGAAGGCGCCGGATTCCATCCCGAGCTGCAGGCTGGAGGGAATACCGATATGCAGGAGTTCCCGGATAGTCTTCCAGTTTAATTTCCATTGAGAATAGCGTACTGCAATGTATTTACGAAACAGCGGATAGGTCAGGATCAGGCCGCCGAGTGCCAGGAACATCAGGGTGCGGGTGATCAGGGTCGCCCAGCCGGCTCCGATTAATTCCATCCGGGGAAATCCCCAATTACCGTAAATAAGCAGCCAGTTCAGGAAGGCATTGAACGGTAAACCGGCCAGCGAGATGATCATGGCGGTTTTGGTGTATTCAAGCCCGTCCGAAAACTGTTTTAACGCCATGAAAAGGATCATGGGAATAATGGAGATCCCAATGAAATTCATAAAAGGGATCGCCAGCGCCACCACCTCCGGGTCCTGCCCAAGGTGATGGAAGATATTTTTGCCCGACAGCAGTACCGCGGCGATCAGCAGTGCGGAGATAGTACAGATGAAAAAGCCATTGAAGAAGTAATGAGAGACTCTGAACCCGTCTTTCTGCCCATGGGCGAGCGAGACCATCTGGGAAACGGAAATGGTGATCCCTATACCCAGCACAAACGGGATATTCATCACATTGAATACCAGGGCAGCAGCGGCCAGCTGTTTGTAGTCAACAGCGCCTACCATCGCCGTATCGATAAGATGAAGCGCCATTTGTGCCATTTCCCCAAAAATGACGGGCACGGCTAGTTGTATTGTTTTTTTTGCCTCGGTCCGCATTGCACTTGCACGGTTACTTAAAAAAGAGGCGCAAAGATAACAGGATAATGGGAAGTTTTTAGGGGCAGAGGATTGCGGGAGTTGGCGATAGGGGAAATGGGCAATAGGGAATGGGGAATAGGCAGTGGCGATTTATGATTGCCGGCTCTATACATCATGGTGAGCCCGTCGAACCACCGCAGTTGGCAGTGGGAAACGGGAAACGGTGGGTGAGCGGAGTCGAACCCAGGAAACGGTGGGTGAGCGAAGTCGAATCCAGGAAACGGTGGGTGAGCGAAGTCGAACCCCCGGCTTACACCGGTCGGGTGCGGACGTGTTTCCAGTTTTTGATCTGCCAGTTAATAAGGCCTGTGCAGATCAGGTTGTGATCGGTGTCGTGGACCGAAACAGTAAATTCCCGGAAGATCTTTTCTTCTGTTCGCAGCGGCAGCAGTATCTCCTGCTCGACGGTGTGAGAAGGGAGAGAAAAAGTGGCGGTAACGGCCGTTTTGGCCTGGTAATGATAAGTCATCTGCAGGCTTTTCAGAATGATGCGGTATTCCTCCGGCGGCAGCCTGGCCAATATGCTGAGTCCGGAGACATATTCACAAAGCGTGGCCAGCACGCAGGCATGCACCCCGCGGATGTGGTTGCGGTTCGCATGGATGTTCGGCGCTTCAATGGTCAGACTTTCGGCCGTAACGGTGGTTATCCTAATCCGGTGCGGACGGTTAAACGGGACCATCAGCCACAATTTCCAGTTCAGTACCCATAACTGCCAACGCGATTTGCCGGCTTTTTGTAATTGCAGTTGCAGCGCGTTCATATTCTGATTTCTAACAGTGTAATATTTTTTAACAGTGTATTAATTCTGCGCTTTCAGGGCATTGATCAGCGTAACGTACTGCTCCTGGGCGGCCTCCGGGGAAGTGCCTTTGAGGCTTGCCCAGGCTTCGAATTTGGCTTTCGCTACGATATCAAACGGGTTGGCCGGGCTTTCTGACGGCGCGTCGCCAACGGTTCCTTGCTTGTATAAAGCATAGATCTTTAAAAGCGTCTCGTTATCGGGACGCTGACGGAGGTTTTTGCTGTCCTCCTGTGCCTGTTGAAAAAGCGTGGATTGCGACATAGTCGGTCGGATTGGTTCAAGTTGAAAATCGGAACTTTTAGGTGTTCTTTCCAGAAAGGCATGCACGATGTTTTCCGGCAAGCCGGTTAGTTTGCGGCGGCTGAGATCGATCCAGGCGCCGTCTACCGAGATAATGGCCGATTTAATACCGTCTCCCCGGTAAATTTCCTGGCGAAATGACCAGCGGCTGCCGTCGGCACGGCATTTGGTGAGTTCCACCGTCACTTTAACCCGGTCATCGGCATGAATTTCGCGCAGGTAGACCAATTCTTCCCGGAATAAAACCGGTCCTATGTGGAGACCGGTAATGACGTCAAGACTCAGGCCTGCCTGCTTGAGCAGCTCCAGACGTGCCTGGGCGCCGAAATCGGCATAAGCCGAGTGGCGCAGGTGCATATTGGCATCAATCTGCGACCAAAGTACGGGACTTTCAAAAAAAATGTTGTTCATGAATGGAAATTAACTAACGGCTTGTTCACGAATGCTGACGTGCTCATGGCGTCGTACGGTTTATAGAAAGAGATCCGGCTGCAAGGCAACTCCCGGTGTCACGGCATAGGCCGCCAGGTCGGTGACACCGGCCAGTTTCAGCACTTCTTCGTCCAGCAGCAGGTTGCCGGAGAACTCCCTGGCCGTTTGGGAAAGCATGTAATAGGCAGCGTCCGCCAGTATTTCAGGCTTTCGGCTGTGCCGGATCATTTCCTCGCCGCCCAGCAGGTTTCTGACCGCAGCAGTTGCAATAGTCGTAACCGGCCAAAGGGCATTGGAAGCAATACCGGCTTCCCGGAATTCCGCCGCCCAGCCCATGGCCATCATGCTCATATTGAATTTGGAAATGCTGTAGGCTACCGACATTCCCAACCATTTCGGGGTGATGTTAAGCGGCGGGGAGAGGGTCAGGATATGCGGGTTTTCCGACAGCAGGAGATAAGGCAGGCAATGTTTGGTCAGCAGAAAAGTACCCCGCACATTGATGTCGTACATAAGGTCCCAGCGCTTGGCTTCTGTCTTTGCCGTGGTAGTCAGTGAAATCGCCGAGGCGTTGTGGATGACGCCGTCGATGTGACCGAATGTATGGATCGTCTGCCGGACCACTTCTACGAGTTGGTCTTCGTGGCGGATATCGCAAGGGATTGCCAACGCTTTCCCACCGGCTTTTTCGATTTCTTCGGCGGCTGAATAGATGGTGCCGCCCAGCCTGGCGTCTTCTGTTACGGATTTGGAAGCCACCACGATCCGGGCGCCCTCGCTGGCAAGCCGCAGGGCAATCGCCTTGCCAATTCCCCTGCTGGCTCCTGTGATGATGAAGGTTTTGTCTTTTACCATACTGTTAAGGTGTTGTGTCCGGCACTTTTATGCAAGATACAATATCCCCCGGAAACCAGGCGCCCATCGGGCTATTCCTTGTAAAAAACACGTTTGACCCGCTCACTGACTCCTGTAAACAACTCATAGGGAATGGTTCCGATGTTGGCTGCCAGCTGCCAGACAGGTATTTCTTCGCCGAATATAATGACTTCGTCGCCTTCTTCCGCCGGCGCCCCGGTAACATCGACCATCGTCATATCCATACAAATATTTCCAACCGTCGGGCATTTGACGCCATTGACAGACACCTGGCCGTTCCCGTTTCCAAAGCGGCGGTCAAAGCCATCGGCATAGCCCAGGGCGATGGTCGCAATCCGTGCATCGTGATCCAGGACACCCCTGCGGCTGTAACCGACCGTCTCGCCCGCAGGAACGGTCTTGATTTGCGAAATAACCGTCTTTAAGGTGCCGACAGTCTGGAGCCGGGCCTGTTCCTGGCCGGTGGCTTCTATCCCGTATAAACCGATGCCGAGGCGCACCATATCCATTTTGTACGCAGGGAAACGAACGATTCCGGCAGAGTTCAGCAGGTGTTTGAGTACCGGCCTCGCGATGGTATTTTCAAGCAGCAGGGCGCCCTGCATGAAGCGTTCGTATTGCTGCAGGGAAAAAGGGTTGTGCGCCCCCTCGTCGGCGCCTGCCAGGTGGCTGAAAATGCTGGCTACCTGCAGGGTAGGGTGTGCCTGCAGCTGAGCGGAAAGCCACTCGTAATCCTGCTCCGTAAATCCCAGCCGGTGCATACCGGTATCCAGTTTGATATGGATGGGCGGCGGCAGGTCCGCCTGCCTGCCGGTAAAAAGCAGCCAGGCTTTCAGGATGTTGCGGCTGTAAAGCTCCGGTTCCAGGTGGTAGTGCAGGAGGGAAGGAAATGTTTCCGGAGTAACATTCATGACCATGATCGGAAGGGAAATACCGCTTTGACGCAGCAATATCCCCTCGTCGGCATAGGCTACCCCCAGGTAGTCGACCCGGTGGTACTGGAGCAGCCCGGCAATTTCAGCGCTCCCGCTGCCGTAGGCAAATGCTTTCACCATGGCCATTATTTTCGTTTCCGGGCCTACTTTTTCACGGTAGTAATTCAGGTTGTGCGTCAGGGCGTCGAGATTGATCTCCAGTTTGGTGCTGTGAACCTTCTGCTGGAGCCGGCTGACAATCCGTTCAAATGAAAACGGACGGGCTCCTTTGAGCAGGATGACGCGATCCGCCAGGGCTGTCGTGGAATAATTGGCCAGAAATTCGGAAGTGTTGAGGAAGAAGTGACGATCGGGAATCGTAATCAGCTTCCCGAAACGGCTGATTTCCGGGCCGATGCCGATAAATTGATCCACGGCAGCCTCCCGCAGCATTTCTCCCACAAGGGTGTACAGTTCGTCGGAGGGCTGTCCGGATTGCAGGATATCCGAAAGAATGACCGTCCTGTGCGCCCGCTGTTCCTGCCGTTTCAGAAAATTCAGGGCGATGGCCAGGCCCTGTAAGTCGTTGTTGTACGCGTCGTCAATCAGATAGGAGCCGTTCACGCCTTCTTTGAGCTCCAATCGCATGGAAACCGGTCGCAGGGTCATGAGCCGTTCCTGTACCTGGCTGACATCCAACCCATAATCGAGCAGAAAAACAAGACAATGGGTGAGGTTTTCCAGGGATGCTTCATCGGTAAACGGAACCCGGAACCGGTGCGTTCCCAGCAGCCCTTCCAGGTGAATGTAGGAAAAGCTGTTTGCTGTGCTATAGCGTACACGGATCGGCACGTCCTGCTGGTCGGTGGACCATCCCAGTACCTGCAGTTCAGGATTGACCGGTTGCAGGATAATCGCAATTTCCTCCGACAGCTCCCGGTAGTCGGTCCGGTAAATCAGCTTCCGGGATTTTACAAACAGCTTGAGCTTCTCGGTTATTTTCTGTTTCAGGCTCTTAAACCCTCCGGCATGTGCGGGGCCAATGGTGGTAAAAATGCCGACAGTCGGGTCGATTACCGGTTGTAAGTTGATCATCTCCATCGGTTGTGAGATACCTGCTTCGAAAATCGCGAGCGTATGGACCGGTTTCAGGTTCCATACGGAAAGGGGCACCCCGATCTGGGAGTTGTAACTTTTCGGACTGGCTACTACAATTTCACCGGGAGCGAGCAACTGGGAAAGCCATTCTTTTACAATCGTTTTCCCGTTACTGCCGGTGATGCCGATCACCGGAATGGTAAATTGCTGCCGGTGACGGGTAACGATTTGCTGCAAAGCCCTGATACTGTCCGGCACCTCATAAAAACGGGCATCGGTAAGCAGTGAGAGGCGGGCGCGGAGTTCTTTCGTCAGGGAGCCGCTTTCGACCACAAATTCGCGTACACCCCGGTGATAGAGTTCGGTCAGGAATTGATGGCCGTCATGGTGTTCGCCCCTGATCGCAAAAAACAGGCTATTCTGCGGAAAACTTACCTGCCGGCTGTCGGTGTGCAGGTGAGCACTGGGAGTCTCGGGTAGGTCCCTTATAAACATTTGGTACAAGGCTTATTGATTGATTGGCAAAAATAGAAAAAAGAAACCTGGTAATTGGCCGGACGTAGCGAGGATATTCTCCGGCTATATAACGTATGAAATACTATTTTCGAGACAAAATGTCTTGTTTTTAGCCTTTCAGGGCAGATTTAGTGTCAAAAATTCCGAATTTCCCGGGCGGCACGAGGTTTTTTTATGAGTTATGAGTTATGAGTTATGAGTTAGGAGTTAGGAGTTATGAATTATGAGTTAGGAGTTATGAATTATGAGTTATGAGTTATGAATTGCCGAAAGCTGATTGCTGATTGCCGAAAGCTGATAGCCGATTGCTAACACCTAATACCTAAAACCTAACACCTAAAAGCTAAAACCTACTAAAAAAATGAACTTTAATCAATATACAGTAAAGGCCCAGGAAGTTATCCAGCATGCCGCACAGATAGCGCAGGGCAACGGCCAGCAGGCCATCGAAACAGGCCATATTCTGAAGGCCATTCTGGAAGAAGATCCGAATACTTCGCAATTTTTGCTGTCCAGAATGAATGTTGACCAGCCGGCGCTTATTTCCCGGCTCGATGGTATTGTGGCCGGGTATCCAAGAGTGAGCGGGACGGAGCAGGTATATGTGAGCAATGACATGGCAGCTGCCATGAGCAAGGCCCAGACGCTGTTGAAGGAATTTGGAGACGAATTTATCAGTATCGAACTATTGCTTTTGGGAGTACTCGCCGGTAAGGATCCGGTAGCGAAACTTCTGAAAGAACTGAATGCCGGTGAGAAGCCGTTAAAAGAAGCTATTAACGAATTAAGAGGAAAAAACAACCCCGTGAAAGATCAGAATGCAGAAGCCAAATACCGCTCACTGGAACGGTACAGCAAAAATTTGAACGACCTGGCCACTGCCGGGAAAATAGATCCGGTGATAGGCCGGGACGATGAAATCAGGCGGGTGCTGCAGATACTGAGCCGCCGGACAAAAAACAACCCGATCCTGCTGGGAGAACCCGGAGTGGGTAAAACAGCCATTGTAGAAGGACTCGCCCAGCGGATCGTCCAGGGCGATGTGCCCGAAAACCTCAAATCCAAGATCATCGTATCGCTGGATATGGGGCTGCTGATTGCCGGGGCCAAATACAAAGGAGAGTTTGAAGAACGCCTGAAAGCCGTGATCAAGGAGGTAACCGACTCTGAAGGGGAAATCATTCTGTTTATTGACGAGATTCATACTTTAATCGGAGCGGGAGCCGGCGGAGAAAGTGCCATGGATGCTGCTAACCTGCTCAAGCCGGCGCTGGCACGTGGGGAACTCCACGCGATCGGCGCCACAACGACCAAGGAATACCAAAAATACATCGAGAAAGACAAGGCGCTCGAACGTCGTTTTCAGGCAGTGATGGTGGATGAGCCCTCTGTTCCGGATGCAATCAGTATCCTGCGCGGAATTAAGGAAAAATATGAATTACACCACGGTGTACGGATCCAGGACGATGCCGTTATCGCTGCTGTGGAGCTGTCGAGCCGTTACATTTCCGACCGGTTTTTACCCGACAAGGCGATTGACCTGATGGACGAATCCGCCTCCAAGCTCCGCATCGAAATGGATAGCTTACCGGAAGAACTGGATGAACTGAACCGCCGGATCATGCAGCTGGAGATTGAAAGAGAAGCGATTCGCCGGGAGAATAACCAGGATAAAGAAACGTTGCTCAATAAAGAAATCGCAGAACTGAGCGAACAGCGGAATGCCTTAAAGGCGCAATGGGAAAATGAAAAAGGAGTTGTCAATGAAATCCGGTCGTTGAAAGAACAGTTGGATCAGCTGCGGTTTGAAGCGGAGAATGCCGAACGCAGCGGCGATTTCGGAAAGGTAGCGGAGATACGTTACGGCCGGATCCCGGAAAACCAGCAAAAACTGGAAGCGCTCCAAATATCGGAAGGGGAGCGCAGCCTGATGAAAGAGGAAATCACCGCGGAGGACATTGCGGAAGTAGTGGCCAAATGGACCGGGATTCCGGTCAGCAAAATGCTGCAGAGCGAACGGGAGAAGCTGCTGCAGCTGGAGACGGTGCTTTCGAAACGGGTGGCGGGACAGCACGAAGCCATTGAACTGGTGGCGGATGCCGTACGGAGGAGCCGTGCAGGATTACAGGACCCCAAACGTCCGATCGGTAGTTTTCTCTTCCTGGGACCTACCGGAGTCGGGAAAACCGAACTGGCCAAAACACTGGCCGAGTACCTGTTCAATGATGAAAATGCTGTCGTACGGATGGATATGAGTGAATACCAGGAACGGCATGCAGTAAGCCGCCTGGTAGGCGCTCCTCCGGGATATGTGGGGTATGATGAAGGCGGGCAGCTGACAGAGGCCGTGCGCAGAAAGCCGTACAGTGTGGTGCTGCTGGACGAAATCGAAAAAGGGCATCCGGATGTCTGGAACATCCTGTTGCAAGTACTGGACGAAGGGCGCCTGACCGATAGCAAGGGGCGTGTCGCCAACTTTAAGAATACGATTATTATCATGACTTCCAACATCGGTAGTCAGATCATCCAGGAAAAATTTGCGGAAGATGAAGGCTGGAACCACACATTGATCCTGGAGGAAACCAAACAGGCGGTACTGGACCTTTTGAAAGCCTCGGTACGGCCCGAATTTCTGAACCGTATTGATGAAGTGGTCTTGTTTGAGCCGCTTACCCGGGAAAATATCCGTAAAATCGTGGACATCCAGTTTAAAATCATTCAAAACCTGCTGAAGGAACAGGGCATTGTGCTCGACGCGACCGACGAAGCCCTGGACAAACTGGGAGAAGAGGGCTTTGAGCCCGCCTTTGGGGCACGGCCGCTGAAACGGGTGCTGCAACGCCGTATCCTGAATGAGTTGTCCAAAGGGATCCTGTCGGGTGAGCTTTCCAAAGATTCGGTAGTGATGATGAATCTGAATTCTCAGGGAGCAATCCTGTTTGAGAATGTATCCGGAGATGTGGAACTATAAGTAACTTGCCTATGAAAAGGCCGGCGCAGCTCAGTCTGCGGCCGGCCTTTTTTAATGAAATGAACCGTATCTGCCGGGTGAGGCTTTACAATTCATCCGGTTTTTATGACCTTTTAAAAGGCTATTTTACCTTTCTGTCATTAACTGGTTTTACGACGGCTGAAGGGATGCTAATTTTGGATTGTTAATTCAACTGACAGTCATTAAAAAATCTCATTAGCCATGAAAAAGATCATTCAAACCATCGTCTTTGCCGCCTTTATCGGCCTCACCTCCGCTGTCGCTTCCAATGGAAAAGAAGTCGGCAAAACCCACAGTTTCCAGAGTGCCATGTATCTCAATAAAGAAGGGAAGCTGATGATTAATGTGCAGAAGGAAGCATCCGTCCCGGTGATCATCCGGATCAGGGATAGGGAGAATAATGTCATGCACCAGCACTATCTGTCGGATAAAGCAACAAGCTGCGGGGTAAAGCTGGATATCAGCAACCTGGAAGACGGGAACTACAAGGTGGAAATTATCAGTAAATCGGAAAAGAACGTTCAGAACATCGAACTGTCCACCCCGGAAGTAGTTACCAGCCGGACCCTGAGTTTCGAAGGGTAACCCGTTCGATTAGCTTTTGTTAATCGCTCTCCCTCGTCTCTGACCGGGTCACGCTGACGATGGGAGGGTGAAAGCAGGTCTCCTGACCTGCTGCGTCATAATATGGTTCGTTTGCGGATCTCCTGACCCGCGGACAAAGTGACCGGGAAAGCACGATCAGAACCTGAACCCTACGGTAAGAGATAGGTTCCGGTTTCGATAGCTGTTGTCGTAGAACGGAAGGTAGACGATGTTCTCAGGACCAATGTTGCGTAAGCCTAGTTCGTAAGTCAATCCCACAATCGCTTCCCCCAGGTCGATGCCGACACCGGCTCCCAGCCCGTAATCCAATTTCCGGAGGCCCCGGCCGCCAAACGTTTGTTCTTCGAGCGGGGTACTGTCAATCATGTCGCCATACAGGATGGTTGCCGCCAACTGGGTCTTACCGCCAACCCCATAGGCCAGGTAGGGACCTGCGGTGAAAAACATCTTTTTTTCCGTTGTCAGTGCGATGTTATAGCCCAGATGAACCGGGACTTGTACGTACAGCTGATTGCTTTTTAACACCGGTTCCGTATTGTTCAGCACCACATTATCGTGGAAACCCAGCGGCGCATCACCCTTAATACGGGCGCCCTTCGCGCTAAATCCCAATCCGGTCTGGAGGAAAAAACGGGAATTGAAATTGTAATTTCCCGTGAGTCCGATCATCACACCGGGTTTTATCCGGTGATGGGGGACGCCGTCGTTGTCAATCGCCAGATAAGACAAATTCAAGCCGCCCTTAAATCCGAATTCAAACGGCTTTTCCTGTGCCGATAGTGCCGATATTGAGAAGAATGAAAAAATAGTGAATGCTAAGAGTGTCCGGTAAATCAGTTTCATTGTTTTTGGGTTTGGTTAAACTTCTTAACGCTGTGACCCGCGTCATTGCCATTTAGTTGGGAGGTCCTGAAAGATTTACGCTTTCACCCTCGACGTGACCCGGTCGAAGACGGGAAAAAGCGCGGAATTAAAATTTTTTCTGCGTGCTGCAGTTATTTGCTAGTTTTGCCGGCATGAAATCCTATGGGCTGCCGGAGATCAGCTGCTCAAACGGATTTCCGGAAACACGAAAAAGCAAATTTGCCGCCCTATGAAATTAATCAACCTCCAGGTCTTTAAATCATTTTTCAAATCCGGTTCGGCCAGTGGAATTCTGCTGTTGTCCTGTGTGCTGGTAGCCATTGGATGGGCCAACTCCCCTTACGGAGGCGTTCTGGAACAAATCCTGGCAACCCCGCTGGGCGGGAACCCGGCCGGGGTGCAATTACGCTATCCCCTGTTAACCTGGATCAACGACGGTCTGATGGCAGTTTTTTTTCTCATGGTGGGGCTGGAGATCAAGCGGGAACTGGTCGAAGGGGAGCTCTCTTCCTTTCGAAAGGCGGCGCTTCCTGTTTTTGCGGCGTTGGGCGGTGTGCTGGCGCCGGCCCTGATCTATACGTTATTTAATAAAGGAACACCGACAGCCGGCGGGTGGGGAATTCCGATGGCAACGGATATCGCATTCGCGCTTGCCATTATCGGGCTTCTGGGAAAGCGGGTACCGGTATCGCTCAAAATATTCCTGGCGGCACTGGCCATTGTGGATGACCTGATGGCGATTCTCGTGATTGCACTGTTTTATTCTACCGAAATACAGCTGCATTACCTGGTGTATGCCGGGGCGGTCACCTTGCTGCTGACGCTCTTCAACCGCATGGGAGTGCGGCGCCTGGTATTTTATGTAGTGCCGGGTTTGCTGATCTGGTACTTCATCCACCACTCCGGGATTCATGCGACAATTGCCGGGGTGATAACGGCGTTTACACTTCCGACCACGCCGGATTCGCGGGAATCGCCGCTGGAAAAACTGGAACATCTCCTGTTGCAGCCGGTTAACTTCGTCATCATGCCGCTTTTCGCACTTGCCAATACGAACATTGTATTGGAAGCCGGTATGCTGGAAGGACTCGCAACGCCGCTGGGACTGGGAATTGTGCTGGGATTATTGGTGGGAAAACCGGTGGGGATTTCGCTGTTTTCGTGGCTGGCCGTAAAGTCCGGGATATGCCAGCTTCCGACAAACGCACACTGGAAACAGCTGATCGGAGCCGGTATGTTGGGAGGGATTGGCTTTACAATGTCCATTTTTATTGCTATTTTGTCCTTTACCGGGCAAACAGCGCTTCTGGCGGAGGCCAAGTTCGCTGTGCTGACGGGGTCTGTTCTTTCGGGAATAGTGGGATTCAGCATGTTGCGCCTGCTGCATAAAAACGATTCCCGGTGATGCAGGCAGGATAGGTAATGATTGTTCATTTTTACCAGTTAATGGCCTATGAAGTGGTTGCTTTTTATGAGTTTAGGGTTGGCAGGGATTGCATCTTATGGCCAGCGGAACACCGTCTACGTGGAAGCCCTGGGACCGGGGTACTTTCTGTCAGCGAACATCGACAAACGGTTTGATCAGTCTAATTACGGTTTTGGCTACCGGTTGGGGATCGGGCTTTCGAACCCCTCCGATGGCCCGGGTATTATCGTCCCGGCCGGACTGAACTACCTTGCCGGGACGGGAAAGCACCATTTTCTGGTTGGACTGACGGCTTCGCTGGGAAAATTGCCGGACTGGGTTACCAGGCACGAGACCGGCGGCTTCGGGGCGACCCTTTCCGGAGAGATGGGATACCGGTACGCCCCGACCGACCGCGGCCTGATGTTTCAGCTAACCTGGAACCCGCAGCCTTTGTCTCCCGACATTGGAAGACTAACATGGTTCGGGGCAGCGTTGGGTTATGTATTCTGACAACTCATCCGGCCGAAAGTTTGTCCAGGTAACTTCCCGAAATTTTATTGAAATCCAGTTTCTTCTGAACGGATCGTAAAATAAAATAGATGGTCCAGGCGACAAACAGCACAAATGCCAGCATAAACGATACGACCAGCATGGAGGGTCCCGCCTGCATCGAGGTCAGCAGGCCATCCACCGGTATCCCCCAAAAGTAACAGGCGCTGACACCGGTGTCGCTGACGGTGCAGTTCAGCTTAACGGCGAGCGTGTCAGCCAGCGCGGCCATTCCAAACGGGGCATAAGCGATCATAATGATGATCAGGTACCCGAACAGCAGCTTCCCCAATTTCCTGTTGATTGTTTTAATTTCCAAACGTTTCATAGTTCATGACTTTTAATGATACATACTGACTCTCGCAGAACCCGTCCCGGATCGGCCCGACCGTCAAATAACTCCCGGATCCATATACGTATGGATCCGGGAGTTATTGCTTACATAACAAGAATGTAATGAGATCGTTAGCTGATCGGATGGGTTTGAACGAAGATACAAAATAACCGGACAATAACCAAATTATGCCCAGTTATACCTATACGTTACCGATGAGTTCCGGTCAATAATTGGACCGTACGATCACCTTGCTCTTGCCATTGAGTTGTTTGCTTACCTGGATTTGTACGGGAATGCGTTCCGTCATTTCCTGTACATGGGAAATGACCCCAACCTTCCGGCCCTGGTTGTGGAGGCGTTCCAGGGCGTCCATGGCGATGTTCAGGGTGTCCGGATCGAGGGAGCCAAACCCTTCGTCGATAAACAGCGACTCTACTTTCATACGGCTGGAAGAAAGAGAGGCAAGCCCCAGGGCGAGCGCCAGGGATACCAGAAACGACTCTCCCCCGGAAAGCGAATAGACAGTCCGGACTTCATTTCCCATGTCCTGATCAAGGACCTGGAGTCCCAGGGTACTGGGGATGCGCTGAAGGAGGTAGCGCCTGCTCAGCATTTCAAGGTGGATGTTGGCATAGCTGAGCAATACATCCAGGGTATATTCCTGCGCAATCTGGCGAAATTTCTTACCGTCGGCCGAACCGATACTATCGTTAAGCCTGGCCCAGTTTTCTACGATCAGTGCTTTTTTCTCAATTGTTTGCAGCAAGCCTTTTATCCGGTGTTTGTTTGCTTCGTCCTGGCGCAGGAGAACAGTGATCCGGCTTTGTTCCTGGATTGTTTGCTGCAGCGCTTCCCGGGCTTCGGTCCACAGCAGGGTAAGCTGCTCCGGCGAACGGTCGGATCCCTGCTGCTGCAGGTGATCCTGCAGCTGTGCGTTCCGTTCATTCCACACCGACAAGGCATGCGTAACGGCATCGTCCGTCACCCGTAAGGCATCGCGTTCGGAGGCAATCCATTCCGGTGTGAGGGTTAACAGTGCAACAAGTTCGTCTTCTTCCAGAGGCGGGACCACCCGGGCATTATAAGAAGCCAGCCATTGCCGGATGCTTTCGCGATAGCCGGCCAGTTGCTGCTGCAATGTAAGTATCTCCGCCTCGGACTGCTCTATTTGCGTCTTGGTACGTGTAAACAGGGTATGGAGTTTTTCACGTTCCTCCTGAAGGGCAGTTACAGTTTGCTGTGCGGTCTCCACCGCCTGTTTCAGCCTCCGCTCCACCAGGTTAACGGCTTCCCCGTTAAAAATCTGCTTCCGCGTGCCGGTCAGTGCATCGAGTTCTTCCGTCCTGTCGGAAAGTGTTTTCTTCTTTTGGAGGACATCCTCCTGCAGATGCTGCGCCTGTTCCTGCAACGCCTGCAGGTTGGCGGACAAAATGCCGTGCTGCCGGGTATCTTCTTCAAACTGCTGCTGCTGCGATTTCCATTGTTCTGAAAACTGTTTGATTTGTTGCAGGAATAACTCCGGCTTTTGTTTCCAATGTTCAAACCAGTTTGCGGTCGGAAAATAAGGGCTCAGGTTTTGTTCCGTTTCAGACAGCAGGGCGGTCGCGTTCGTCTGATCGCGGTGATGCTGCTGCAATTGTTCCCGAAGAGATTCCAGGGCACGTTCTGTATCTTTGAGACGATTGGTATTTTCCGTCAGTTGTTTATCCAGGCGTTCTGTCTCCTGTCGGAGGAGGTCTAGCTGCTCCTGCTGTATTTTATAATGCCGGATTTGCTCCTGCAGCCTTTTCTGAATGGCTCTTTTCTCCGATAAATGCTGCAGGAGCCAGTCGGCTTTTTGTTCGTCGGGCAGAGCGGTGCAGGCAGCAGGGACCTCGAAACTGTCCCAGCCTTCCTGCAGCTGCCGGAGCTCCGCATCTCTCAGCGCCAGGTCAGCCAATTGGGCGGCAATCATTTTTTCCAGCTGGAGACCGTTTTCCTGCAGGCTGCTGTGGGTAGTCAGGCAAGTGGTATAAGTGGTTTCATGCTGCCGGTGACCTGTTTCCAATGCCGCCAGCACCTGGTCCAGCCGGGGATGATGCGATGTATACGGATGCGCGGTGCTGCCGCAAACCGGGCACGGGTCTCCGGGCAGCAGCTGCGCACGCAGCGATTCCACATTTTCGGCCGCGGCAAGACGGGCTTTTTCCATCATACGCAGGGAGGTCTCCCATTGTATTTTAGCATCGGAGAGCCGGGCAGCGGCTTTTGCCAGCTGTTCTTTCTGATGGCTGAGTTGTTCTTGATGATCGGCATTGGCCCGTTGTAAGGATTGGTAGTCCAGCATTGCCTTGTAGCGTACTTTCCAATGCGCGATCGCTGCAATGATCGTCTCTACCTGGGCATCGGCAAGTCCTTTATCCTGCTCGAGTGCGGCAACCGAAACGGCAGCCTGTACGTCGCGCTGTACCTGGTAGGTTTGCTGCAGCGTCTCCAGTTGCTGCCGGGCCCCTGCCAGTTGGCTTACCAGCGTCGTTTTTTGCTGTTCACGTGCGCTGATCGCTTCCCCGGCCTTTTGGACAGGTGCTGAAAGCGATTGAAGGGCGATCAGCTGCTTATGGGCGTCTTCCAGTTTCGAAAGGATGAACTGTTGGTTTTCTGCGATCGGCTGCCGGGAAACGTGTTGGCTTTTCCAGTTCGCCAGCCGGTCGATGCGCTCCGAAAGCTGTTTTTCCTCCAGTTGTTTTTTTTCCAGTACCTGCTGTTGCTGCTGCCATTTTTCTTCGGAAGCGCGCAGTTCAGCGGCAGCTTGGGCCGTCTGTTTCTTCCTTTCGTCCAGCTGTACGTCCAGTGCTTTGGCAGCGTCTGAAAGCGGCTGCGCTTCTTCGCGGGCCCTGGTATGTGCAGCGAGCTCCGCGACTGCCGTTTCCAACCGTTTATCCAAGTCGTTTTGTCGGACCTGCAGGTGTTCCAGGCTTGCTTGCTGCTGCTGCAATGCAGTCGTTTTATCGGTCAGGCCTTTTTCTGCAGTTTGACGCCCAGTCACCCAGGTACGCGCCGGTTGTACCCACTCTGCCTGCCTGAGCCGCTGTTCCCGGGCTGCGGCGTCTTTTTTTTCGGCCAGCGCCTTCTCATGAGCGGCAGTCGCCTGCGCCAATCCTTTCTGAAGCGCTGCCAACCGCTCCTGCCAGCCGATTTCACGTTTTAAAGCGTCGACAGCCTCCTGCTGCAGGCTCAGGGTGGTCGTCAGCGCCTCCTGCTGCTGCACATGGAGGGACAATTCCTCAGGCGTGAGGGTCGGAATCCCTTCACGCTGCAGGTTGAGCTCCCGCAGTTCCTGGGCCTCATTCCGGTGATTTTCGAAGACCTGCCTGGAAATATCCGAGTAAACTGAGGTGCCGGTCAGTTTTTCCAGCAAGGCGGATTTTTCGTCTTTACCGGCTTTTAAAAAGGCCGTAAAATCGCCCTGCGCCAGCAGGACCGAACGGGTAAACTGTTCGAAATTCAACCCCACCAGGCGTTCTGTTTCTGCAAGCAGTTCTGTTTTTTTGCCCGGGATGTCCGTATGGGTGCTGCAATTCCTGAGGGAAACCGTAAAGGCTTGTAAACTTCCGTCCGCCCTGTTTCTTGCCCGCCTGACGCTCCAGGTTGCCTGGTAATGCTGTCCATCGATCCCCTCGAATTCGACTGCGGCATATCCTTCTGCCGTGCCGTCGCGCAAGATGCCTCTTGCATCGCTCTGGCTGATGGTGCTGCCCTGCACATCCAGGATATCGATCCCCATTTCTTTTGCCTGGACGTACCGGGGGGTTTTGGCATACAGCGCCAGGCAGAGCGCATCCAGAATGGTCGATTTTCCCGAACCGGTTGGCCCGGTGATGGCAAAGATACCGGCAGCGCGCAGGGGTTCCTGTGTAAAATCGATCTCGGTAACGCCTTCAAGCGAAGCCAGGTTTTTAATGCGAATGGCTGTTATTCTCATGCTGTTGTTCTGTTTGCGCCACGACCTGGTTAAATAACTGAACGAGTGCGACAGGGACAGGTTGTTGGTATTTAGACTGGTATACTCTGGAAAAAATATCCAGCGGCCGGAGTTCCCGGAGCTGATCCGGTGTCACCTGTGGTGTAGCGGTTCCGGGGGAAACGGCCTGAGGATACCGGACATTTATTTTGGCCAGCCGGCCGTATTTCCCCTGTAATGCTGTTTCTATTTTATGCCGCAGCGCCGGTTCCGGTCCGTCCAGCAGTACCCGGATTTCCAGGTAAGGGGCTACCTCCGGGCGACCGGCAGCTTCAGGTAATTGCCCGATAGCCTGTAAAACTTCAGGCAGCGTACGATGTACGGCGGGGACACGCTGCAGGGGTATTGAAACCGGAACTTCCAGTGGCTCCAGGTTGCGGATGGCAGTTTCCTCGAGATCCAGGAGGATTACCTGGTGCCTGTAGTGCAGTTCTGAGAAGGACATTGGGAGCGGGCTGCCGCAATACCGGACATGCTGCCTGCCGCCTATACGCTGGGCTTTGTGGATATGTCCCAGTGCAACATACCGGATATCTTCGTGGAAAGCACTGGCCGGGATACTTTCTACTCCCCCCATGATCAGCCGCTCGGTTTGGTCCATATCCGTAATTTCGGCCTGTTGCAAATGCAAATGCCCCATGGCAATAACGGCCTGACCCGCTTCTTTCTTCTCCAGCACATGCGCATATGCCTCCTGGTACAGCGCCGCTACGCCGTCGGTATACGGGTTTTCAGAATGGGGCAGCGCCGGGTAGTCGCCTATGCGCAGGAACGGCACGGCCATGCACCAGGCTTTGGTAATTCCTTCCCGGTTTTTCAGCGGGATGGTAAGCTTTTCAAAATCAATGTTCCCTTCAGCCTCCTTTTCCACCCAACCAATAATGTGAATATTCGAGGATTCCAGCAGTGGCTTCGGGGACTCCAGCCTGGAAGGGGAGTCGTGGTTACCGGCGGTGATGATCACCTGCAGGGACGGGTTTGCCTGCACCGATTGCCGGAGAAAGGTATAGAACATCTTAATGGAAACTGCCGAAGGATTGGCCATGTCGAAGATATCGCCGCTGATGAGCAGCACGTCAATTTTCCTTTCAGTCAGCGTTGCCACCAGCCAATCCAGGAATTGCTGATGTTCATACGTGCGGTCATAACCGTGAAACAACTGGCCAATGTGCCAGTCGGCGGTATGGAGAATTTTCATCCGATACGAAGTTTTACTTTTTACAGCGGCGCAGGCCGCCGGATGGCGCCCGTACCACTGTGCAGGTCATAATGGCGTACAATATAATCCTATTTATTTGTATAATCGGGCAGGATTCTTCATACTTACGCTTGAAAGTAATCCCGTTAACGTTATTACCGGATACCGTTTGCTGATGAAGCGCATGATCGAAGCCGGCCGGAAATTCGGGTTGGATGGTTTTCTGGCCTCCTTGTTGTTCGTGATCCTCCTGGCGTATTGTTTCCCCGGGCCGGGAACAAAGGACAGTCCTTATCAACTGGCCCCGATCGCGACATTCGGTGTTTCCGTGATCTTTTTTTTCTATGGATTACGGTTAAGTCCTGCGAAATTAAGGGACGGGCTCAGCAATTGGCGCCTGCATCTGTTGATTCATTCAGCCACGTTTCTGATTTTCCCTTTGATTGCCCTGCTTGTCCGCCCGTTTTTCGGCGGTGACGAAATGCTGTGGCTGGGTATCTTCTTTCTTTGTATTCTGCCCTCTACGGTATCTTCATCGGTGGTGATGGTCGGATTGGCAGGGGGCAACCTTCCTGCTGCCATCTTTAATGCCAGCATTTCCAGTTTATTGGGGGTTTTTATCACGCCCGTCTGGCTCGGACTGGTAATCCGGCATACCGCCATTGACCTGGACCTGAGCAGTGTGATTCTCACCCTGATGGTTCAGGTACTGCTGCCGGTTACACTGGGGATGCTGCTGCATGGCTTGCTGGGGAAATTCGCCGAAAAACATAAAAACCGGACCCGGCTTTTTGACCAGTTTACGATCCTGCTGATTGTGTATACTTCTTTCAGCGAATCGTTTGCAGGAGAGCTGTTCAGTCCCTTTGAGATACTAGATCTGGCAGGACTGGCAATCGGCATGTGCGCACTTTTCGGGAGTGTGTATTTCCTGCTGATTTTTCTTTCCGGTCTGCTGGGCTTCAGCCGGGCCGACAAAATTACCGCGACATTCTGCGGCTCTAAAAAATCACTGGTGCAGGGAGCTGTTATGGCGCAGGTATTGTTTGCCGGCGTACCCGAAGCCGGAATAATTTTATTACCCATCATGATCTATCATTCCTTACAATTGATAATTGTAGGTATATTAGCACAAAAGCATGCGGCCGGGCAAGGCAAAACGATTGGGTAAAGGCAACAGGAATTAATTAACTTGATAAGGTGTGCGATTGATTGGATTTATTTTTCGGGTGACCGTATTGGTCTTTTTATTCATTGGAGCCGTAACAGTCTGGAAGGGTGTTCAAAGCGGGAACTGGCTGACCGGCTGGTTTGCCGTCTCATCTGACAGGGAGCGGGCCGTTCATACCCTGGTTTTGGAGGAAATGAGCGCCATGGGCAAGCTGGAGTTGGTCAAATACCATTTTAAAGATGTGGTAGAGCAGGAAATCGTCAAACAGTGGTTTCCGAATGCCAAAGCCGTTTTAATCGTCCAGGGGGAGGCCATCGGCTGTATTGACCTGAGCCTGATCCTGCCCGGCGACATTGCCGCCGGCGGCGACACGGTAGTGGTGCAATTGCCCGAGCCTGAACTTTGTGTTTTCAAAATTGATCACAGCCGCTCCAAAGTATACAACACGGAATATGCTTTTCTGGAAGAGGGGGCGTTGATAGACCGTGCGTTTAAGCAGGCAGAAGTAAAAATCAAAGAATCGGCGCTGGAAATGGGAATCCTGGAGCAAACAAAGGAAAATGCCCGGAAAATCCTGGTTCCCTTGCTGGAAAAAACATCCGGAAAGCCGGTGGTGGTGCAGTTCCAGATGAGCGCCCGGCTCGAAAAACTGCGTTGAAAAAGAGTAAAACAAAAACCTCGTTACCTTATACTAACCGATGAGCTCAGGAGCCTACAGACTTACCCTGGAACAACTGCGGCAGCAGGCAGCCGACGAATTACTGGAAACCGTTGTGGTAGCCTTTACGGACCATTATGGCCGGCTTCTCGGAAAACGGGTGGATGCCGGGTATTTTGCAGAGGAAGTAGGCGCCGCCGGGACGCACGGGTGTGATTACCTGCTGACGACCGATATGGAAATGGAACCGGTTCCGGGTTATACCTATGCCAATTGGGAACTGGGATACGGAGATTTTCACCTGGTCCCGGACCTGGGCACGCTCCGGGTGGCCGATTGGCTGGAGAAAACAGCGATCGTCCTTTGCAACCTGGAAGAGGAGAAATCGCATGTACCTGTGGGGGTATCGCCCCGCAGCATTCTGAACCGGCAGCTGCAGGCAATCGGGGAAGAAGGTTTTTCAGCGTATGCGGCCACCGAACTCGAATACTACCTGCTGGAGAACTCGTACCGGCAGGCGTTTGAGCAGCACTACCAGCAGCTCAAACCGGCCGGATACTACCTGGAGGATTACCATATCCTGCAGGGAACCCGCAATGAGAAATTCACTTCGGCAGCGCGGAGGCATTTGAAACGGTCGGGAATACCGGTGGAAAACTCCAAAGGCGAGTGGGGGTTGGGACAGCATGAATTGAATGTCCGGTATGCGGATGTGCTGACCATGGCGGATAACCATGTGTTGTTTAAGCAATGCCTCAAAGAACTGGCCGACAGTATGGGATTGTCGGTAACCTTTATGGCGAAGTTTGCCACCGACCAGGCCGGATCCAGCAGCCACATTCATCTGAGTTTATGGAAAGACGGCCGGAATGCCTTTACCGGAGACGAAGCCGTCGGGCCGGTCAGAGGGTCTGCGTGGTTTAAATGGTTTCTGGGAGGGTGGATTGCCCATGTCCCGGAAATGATGGTCTTTTATGCGCCGACCGTTAATTCGTATAAGCGGTTTGTAGACGGTTCCTGGGCGCCCACCCGGCTGGCATGGAGTTACGACAACCGGACGGCCGGTTTTCGGGTCGTCGGCAGCGGGCAAAGCCTGCGGATAGAATGCCGTATTCCGGGGGCGGATTGCAACCCTTACCTGGCGCTGGCGGCATCCGTCGCCTCCGGCCTGGACGGGATCCGGAGACAAACGGAGCCGCCCGCCTGCTTTGAAGGCGACATGTATGCTGCGACCAGCCTCCCGCGGGTACCGTATACCCTGGCCGAAGCCATTCCTTTCTTCGAAAACAGCGCCTTTGCGCGCCAGGTATTCGGAGAAGAGGTGGTACAACACTATACGCATTTTTTCAAAACCGAACAGCGTTCCTTTGACAAGGCCGTTACGGATTGGGAGCGTAAACGTTATTTTGAGCAGATATAGAAGCGAAGCGGCCGCCGCGGCTGTAGTGATTCAACAGGAAGATAAATAAAATCCATTTTTTTCCAGGACTTTTTATGAAGGCCGGTCTCTTTATAGATGAATGGCTTGGTAAGTCGTAGTGACCAAAATGGAAAATTGATTAAGAATGCTGGGTTCAAGGGTTGCAGATTTAAGGAAGAGATCGACACAAAGCGCTGCTTCGGAAGAACAGGTTTCTCAGCTGTGGCTAGCCTTTAAACAAGGGGATGAAGACGCGTTTGCCCAACTCATGGAACTCCACTACGCCGCCTTGCTCAATTACGGTTCCCGGTTCCAGAAGGATCGGGAGTTTGTAAAGGACTGCATTCAGGACCTCTTTCTGGAACTTTGGAAATGCCGTGAAACCCTGGGAGAAGTCCTTACGCCCCGTTCCTATCTGCTTGTTTCGCTGCGTCGTAAACTGCTGCGGGAGACGGGCCGGATACGATGGTTCCGGGAAGCACGGGAAGTCAGCAGCGACTACTCCTTTGAAGTGCAGCTGGCTATCGAGTCGTATTTAATCCATAACGAGATACAGCACGAAGACCTCAAAAAGTTGCGCCGGAGCCTGGAACAGGTAACCAAACGGCAAAGGGAAGCGGTCTATTTGCGGTTTTACCAGGAACTCAGCTACGAAGAAATCGCCCGGACGATGGGCATCAATTATCACTCCGCAGTCAACCTGGTCTATGAAGCCATTAAGTTTATTCGGAATAACTGGATTTACCCATGAAGCATTACGAGCATTTTGAGTTGGAGGATTTTGTCCAGGACCTTTATTTCAGGAAATGGATATTGGGCAGGCTGCCTGGGGAAGATCAGTTTTGGGAAGCCTGGTATACAGCGCACCCGGAAAAGCAAGAGTTGCTGGAGCAGGCGCGTTCGATGGTGGTCGGCTTACATTATGAACCGGAAGAAACGGACGAACAGGAAATCGGGCAGGCCGTGGAGCAGGTACTCCAGCTCCTTCATCCACCGCAGCGGCCGCCCTTTTATCAGACAATCGTTTTCTGGGGAGCCGCTTCCTTTTTCCTGGCGGCGCTCCTGGGACTTCTGGTCTGGAAGTACCGGTCACTGCCGGATCACGGCGATGCAGCAGACACGATTACCCGGACCGGCATCCACTGGAAAGAAAATAACAGCAGTGAAAGGGAAACCATTTGGCTGGACGACGGCACCCGGGTTGAACTGCTTCCCAGCAGCAAACTGGGAATAGCGGCTGATTTTGGCGGGGCCACCCGTACCGTCCGGTTGATAGGAGAGGCCTTTTTCGAGGTTAAAAGACAACCGGAACGGCCCTTTTATGTCTATTCTGATAACATTATTACCAAGGTGCTGGGAACATCCTTCTGGGTCCGTTCCTATGAAATGGACGAAAACGTTTCGGTTTCTGTGGTATCGGGAAAAGTGACCGTACAAAAAGACGGCAATGATAAAACCCCCGAGACCCAGGAATTCGTTCTGACCCCCAACCAGCAGGCTGTGATTTCCAAAAAACATCCCAATATGCTGAAAAAGCTGGTAGCCGAACCAGTGATTATCGCCCAAACAGAACGACACGCTACGTTCCGATTCACCGACACCCCCATAACCGAAGTATTTCAAACCCTTGAGAAAGCCTATGGTATTACTATTTCCTTCGATCCTGACATTTTTAAGAACTGCAATCTTACGGCCCGGCTAACCAATGAAGCGCTGTTTGAAAAGCTGGATCTGATCTGTGAAACTATCCAGGCAAATTATAAAATAACGGATGGTCAGATTTTGATTCAAGGGCCCGGTTGTAATTAGCAGCTTTTACGGCCTTACTGTGTAAAAAAACCGGCGGCACTACCAATGCCACCGGTCGGGTTCCTATTACTGCTACCAACAGTATCGGAACAAGTTTCTGTCCAAGCACTTTCCTAATAAAATGTTCAAACAAAAACGCCTTTAACGGCATGTCAAATCTATGAAATACCTTTTACAAAAGCATGACCTGCTACTGAGAATAATGAGAATCAGTATGACGCAAGCCTGTTTTGTCCTGATAGCGGCGAGTATCTCTTACGGTACAAACGCCCCGGGCCAAAGCCTTCTGGAAAAGCAAGTGTCCATTACAGTGGAAAACAAGTCCCTGAAAACGGTGCTCAACCAAATCGAAAAGGCGGCAAAAGTGAAGTTCATGTACAGCCCGAAAGTGGTGCAGGCTGAGCGTCGCGTTTCGATTTCAGTGACCCGGCAGACACTGGGGGATGTCTTGCAACAGGTTTTTGACCCCTTATCACTTACTTACCGGGTGAGCGGTGATCATATTGTGCTGAGCCGGATGAAAACAGAACCCCAGTCCCTGAACGGGACATCGCCCGCATCGGTCATCCCGGAATTACCCGCGGAGCGGACCGTCACCGGGACCGTTTTCGACGACAGGGGGGAAAGCCTGCCCGGTGTAAGCGTAATGCTTAAGGGAACCCAGCGGGGAACCGTCACGGACCCTGAGGGGAACTATATACTGGTACTGGCAGACGCCGATTTTAACCCGGATGCCGTCCTTGTGTTTTCCTTTGTAGGCTACCTCAGCCAGGAAGTGGCCGTGGGTGACCGGTCTACGCTTACCATTTCGATGAAAATAGACAACAAGGCGCTTGAAGAAGTGATAGTCGTGGGATATGGTACACAATCAAGGAAGAACGTGACAGGATCCATTTCCAAAATTGATATGAAACAAACACAGGATATGCCCAATACCAATGTAGGCCAGTCACTGAGGGGACGTGTAGCGGGTGTACAATTCCTGGATAACGGCCGGCCGGGGCAAAACGGATCGATACTGGTACGGGGGCCGCGCTCCCTGAGCGGCGGAAATAACCCCCTGATCGTACTGGACGGAATTTTCTTCAATGGCAGCCTTTCCGACATAAACCCCAATGATATTGAATCCATGGAGGTGTTAAAGGACGCCAGTTCTGCCGCCATATACGGCTCAAGGGCAGCCAACGGGGTGATCCTGATCACGTCTAAAAAAGGAACTACCGATAAGCCAACGATCCGCGTCAGCGCTTTTTCGGGACTTTCCAACTGGAGTTACAAGCCCAAGTTGCTCACCCCAGAACGTTATATAGAGAAAACACTGGATATACGGCGGCAAACAGGCCTTCCGGCGGATCCTGCCAACATCAGAGATTACCTTACCTCTTCGGAACTTGTGAATTACGATGCCGGACGTACGGTTGATCCGTATGACGAAATCAGTCAGCAGGGGCGCATAAGCTCCTATGATCTGAGTCTTTCCGGACAATCCAGCCGAACCAATTATTTTCTTTCCACTTCGCTGTCCAGCGAAAAGGGATTGATCTACAATGATAATATGAAGCGGCTTGCGATACGGGCCAACATCGAAAATGAGGTGAGTTCGTGGCTTTCTATCGGCATGAATGCGAATTATATCCGCAGAGACCTTTCCGGAAGGGAAGCCAGCTTAGGTTCTGCATATCCTGCGACCCCGTTCGGCACCTGGTATCATGAAGATGGCGAACCGACCTGGTACGTTATCGCCGAGGACCAGATCCCCTATAACGCAATGCGGGATGCGATGCTCACCACCAACCAGGAAGTGTACAGCAATCTTTTTACCAATTTTTATGCATTGGTGAATGTACCCTTTATCGAAGGGCTTTCGTACAGGCTTAACTATTCGCCCAATTATCGCTGGCAGCACAATTACAATTTTGTACGCCAGGACAAGCACGAAACGCATATCAACAATACCAGTGCCAGCAAAATGAACCGGCAGGATTTTGACTGGGTCCTGGAAAATATACTCACCTATTCCAAACGACTGAACGAGAATCACGTATTTGATATTACACTGCTTTATGGAAGAAACCATTCCGGCTGGGAGTCAACGCAAGCAAATTCCACGAGGCTTTCTTCTGACGCATTGGGTTGGAATAACCTGGGATTAGGGGAGCTGCTGGTCAATTCATCTACTGCCGCGGCCACGGACGGGATTTCATCCATGTTCAGGCTCAACTACCGGCTTAAAGACAAGTATATTCTGACCCTGACAGCGCGCCGTGACGGAAGTTCCGTTTTTGCCGCTAATAACAAGTACGCCAGCTTCCCTTCTGCTGCCGTGGCCTGGATTGCTTCAGATGAGCGCTTCCTGCAGGAAGCAACCTTTTTGGACATGCTGAAATTACGGTTTTCTTACGGTGCTGTCGGAAATCAGGCAATTTCTCCCTACCAGTCTTTAAGCCTTTCATCCACCAATCGTTTTGTCTACGGAGACGGAGGCGTTTCTTCGCTTGGGGTATTCCCGTCTAATATGGCAAATACGGACCTGAAGTGGGAAACTACCTATACGGCAAATGCGGCAGTGGACTTTGAACTTTTCAAAAACCGCCTGGGCGGAACGTTCGAAATCTACAACATGGATACAAGAGATTTGCTGGTCAGACGCTCCCTGCCCAACATGACCGGCTATGATTTCGTCTGGACGAATTTAGGCGCCACCAATAACAAAGGAATGGAACTTTCTCTCAATTCAGTCAACATTCAAAAAGGTAAATTTGAATGGCTCACGAATTTTGTGTTTTCAAGGAACAAAAATAAAATTGTGCATTTGTACCGGTCCGACACGAATGGCGACGGTGTAGAAGATGACGATATCGGGAACCGCTGGTTTATAGGACAGCCGATCGGCGTTGCCTATGATTATGTCTTTGACGGGATCCACCAGCAGGGAGATGAAATGCCGACGGGCTATGAGCCGGGCTTTGTCCGCCTGAAGGACCTGGACGGGGACGGGAAAATAGATGCCAACGACCGGAAAGTCATCGGGCAGACCGGCCAGCCCAAATACCGTTGGGGACTGACCAACACCTTCCGGTACGGCGATCTTTCGCTTTCCGTGTTTGTCAATGCCATGCAGGGATGGATTTCAAATCTCAGTACGGTGGATTATAGTGTCTCGGGCGGAAACTATCCCCACCGTCCCCTGAATATGCTGGATGCCGGCTGGTGGACCGAAGAGAACAGGTCCAATACCCGGCCGTCCATGGTTTATCCCAACCCTTACGGACACGGTTATTACTACAGCCGCGATTTTATTCGCATCCAGGATGTGGCGTTGGCCTATGATTTTCCTAAAAACATCGCCAGCCGGGTGAAACTGACACACCTCCGGATGTTCCTGAGCGGTAAAAATCTGTACACCTGGACCAACTGGATCGGGCCGGATCCCGAAAGCGGCGAGACAAATCGCGGAAGTTTTTTTCCAACCGCGCGCTCAGTGACGTTCGGACTTAATCTCGGATTTTGAAATTGTTTTATAGCAAATAACCATTTTCACAATGAAAAATCAGGCAACTTATTTCTCACCCTATATTCCGCTTCTTCTGGCGGGTCTTATTTTCTTTTCGCTGAGCAGCTGCAAGGATGCCTTTCTGGAGGAAAAACCGCTGGCCTCACTGAGCACGGATATTGTACTTACTTCCAAATCCGGATTTGAAAATTACCTCACTTCCCTGCATCATGCAGCACGGGAAGAGCTGGTTCTGGAAGACAATCATGACTATCATTTTACGATGCACAGCGGTACGGATATCGCCACAACAGGACAGGAAGACGCGCGTCCTTTCCGGAATTACATCACCTATCTTAACCCCAATGCCAATACGGTATTGAAACACTGGCAGTGGGCGTACCGGATCATGCTGGTGCGGGCCAATACCATAATTGCTTATGGCAATAAGCCCGAACTCGAGCCTATCTGGGCCAGTGAGGAAGAGAAAAATGCCATTATTGCAGAGGCCCGTTTTTTTCGAGCCTATACCCATAATTTCCTGGCAAACCTGTATGGCGGCGTTCCGATCGTGGATACAATTTACTCAGGCCCCAAAACCGACTTTGTACGCAAAACACGCAGGGAAGTCTATGAATCCGCACGCGCTGATCTGGAATTTGCCTCCAGATGGCTGCCGGAGACAGTAGAAAAGAGTAAAGAAGGCCGGATCGTAAAAGCGGCCGCGGATCATCTCTTAACAGAGGTATACATCAGCCTGGAAGAGTACGATAACGCCATTGCGAGCGCCGACAAAGTAATTGATTCGGGACTGTATGAACTGATGTCCGAGCGGTTCGGCAGCCAAAAGGATTTACCCGGCGATGTCTATTCCGACCTTTTTAAATACGGGAATCAGAACCGGAGTTCGGGAAACAGGGAGTCGATCTATGTCTGGCAGTTTGAGGATCAGACTCCGGGAGGATCCGGGACTTCGGGCGGTAATAATATTTTGAGAGGCTGGGGACCCTGGTACATCAATCTGCGTGACCCCGATGGACAGGCGGGGATGATCATTGTCGACAGCCTGGGTAGAGGTGTGGGGCTTACCCGGCCGACTACTTACTTCCTTTATAACTTGTGGGCAGGAAACTGGGACAACGATATGCGTAATTCACCCCATAATATACGGCGTACCATGTATTATACCAACCCGGCTTCCGCCTGGTTCGGAAAGCCTGTTGAACCTAAAACGACACGCTTGGATACCATGCAAAACGCCTATCCGACCCTTCGCAAAATAGAAGGACGGGTACCCCTGAACGGAAATGTTAACGGCGGGCGGACTTTTACGGATTTTATGGTCTACAGGCTGGCAGAAACCTACCTGCTCAGGGCCGAGGCCTATCTGAGGAAAGGCGATTTGCAAAAAGCCGCTGCTGATATCAACGTCGTGAGAGCTAGAGTAAATGCTAAACCGGTGGCCGCTTCTGATGTTACGTTAGACTACCTGCTGGACGAACGGGCGCGTGAGCTGATTGTAGAAGAACCTCGTCGCCGGACGCTTACCAGGATGGGTAAACTGGTTGAAAGGGTCCGCAAATACAACATGCGTGAGGACACCCGAAGCACCATCCAGGACTATCACGAGTTCTTCCCGATTCCTCAAACAGCCATTGACGCCAATTTCAGCAGCGTGCTGGAGCAAAACTCCGGTTATTAAACAGCATTCATTACTCCACCGGATCGATCCGGTGGAGTACCACGGTATTTAACAACCATTGAATTATGAACAACAAATTATCTTACCTGAATTTATGCCTTTTTGTTGTGCTTTCCTTTGCGTGCAGCAACACGGCTTTTGCGGGCGATCGAAGTAAACCGGGAAAAAAAGGGAAGTGGGTTCAACTATTTAACGGAAAAACGCTGGACGGTTGGCATAGCTATCTGCAAGAGAAAGTCAATCCGCAATGGACCGTAGAAAACGGCGTAATTGCACTGACAGGCAAGGGGGGGAAGGACCTCCTTACCGACCAGCTATTTGAAAACTTCGAACTCGAATTGGAATGGAAGATTTCCGAGGGCGGAAACAGCGGGGTCATGTTTCATGTCCACGAAGACCCCAAATACAAATCCGCGGACGTTACCGGACCGGAGATGCAGGTGTTGGATAATGAGCGTCACCCGAATGCCAAACAGGGTCCTAAGCGGACTGCGGGCTCCCTCTTCGATATGGTTGCGCCCGCCGATCCGGGTGTGTATAAACCGGCCGGCCAATGGAATAAGATCCGGATCGTGGTTTCCCGGAAGCATGTGCAATACTATATGAACGGCAAGAAGATCGTGGAGTATGTAATTGACAGCCCTGAATGGGTAGAAATGCTGGAGAAAAGTAAATACAAGGGATGGGAGGGATATGCCCGGTATGATAAAGGCGCTATTGCCTTGCAGGACCACGGCGACAAAGTATGGTTTAAAAATATAAGAATTAAAACGTTATAATGGCAGCAATACCTGTGCCGATGGTAAGTGTCTGCTTGTGGATGCTGTTTCTGGCAATAAGTCAACCGTTACAAGGTGGTGTTGAAGATCCGGGACCGCCGTTTAAAAACCTGCCTTTCGGACAGAACCACGTAACCGGCTCCTGGAAAGTGGCCGCGGAGACCTTCTTTCATCCGATGAAGGCTTCCCGGAAAAAACTCCTGAAAGGAGAAGGGATTCTGGTGTATCTGCCGAAAGGAAAATCTCCGCGTGATTCCCGGAAAGAACTGCCGCTTCCGGAAGCCGGCGACCTGGAAGTATCACTGGATTTTATGCTTTCCCCGAAAGCAGCCCTCACGCTGGAACTGGGCAATGCTTATACCATTACGCTCACCGATTCCCGGGGGAATCCCGGACCGCAAGCCGTAACGTCAGGAACAGTGACCACAGCATTCTCCGGCTATGAACCCTATTCTAATGTCGGGAAGCCACCGGGCCTGTGGCAGAATGTACGATGGGTGATGCGGCGGTCCGAATCAGGAGCGTCCAGACTGGAGGCGGTATACCTGAATGAGATATGCATTCACCAGGAACTGGAAATCCCGGCAAAGGGCGCTTCCAAAGGACAGCCGGTCGTGACCGTAACCGGTGGCAGCCAGCCTTTTTCGCTCCGCAACTTCCGTTACCGAAAGCCTGAAAGTTACCGGGAACCGGATCGGGGGAAATCAAAAACGGTCTATGGCGAAATTGCGCTGCCGGTATCTCAGGAACCGGTGCTCCTGAGAAGTTTTATCCTGTACGGAGACATTAAAAAAACGCATATTCTTTCTACCGGCTATACGGAACAGGTTAATATGGCCTATAACCTTGCAAAAGGGGCGCCGCTTCTGATGTGGAGAGGCCGGTTTCTGAAAGCGAATAATATGTGGGATCAGCGGGGACTCAGCCAGGTAGCCGAGCCGCTGGGCAATCCTTTGGAGCTTCCGGATGCTCCTTCGTTGGCGCGACTGACCAGCGAAGAGATGGTATGGCCGGATTCAGTTACGGCTGATGCGGATTATCACTACAAGGGATATGCATTGGAGGAAACAGGAAAACCGGAATTTTTATACCGCCTGGGCGCCGCCGAAATTGCTGAAACTTTTTATCCCAGGCAGGCGGGAGTTGCGCTGGAGCGGACGTTTACGACCGGTATGAAAATCCCGGATCTGTGGTGCCGTGCTGCCACGGGCACGGTCCGGAAGGTGGCGAAAGGATTATACAGTATCAATGATTACCAGTACCTGATCCATACCGAGGGTGCGGTAAGAATAAGAACAATAGATGGCCGGGACGAATTACTACTCCCGTTCACGGAGACGAGCCTGTCGTATACTATTATTTATTAGACTTCAAAAGAACGATTGAAATATGCGTCTGAACTACTTAATGACCATAATTGCTTGCTGTGCGGGACTGCTGGCTGTCGGGCAATCGGTTAAGAAAGAAGAATATTATAGCATCCAAACGGTCCCGGTTCCGGAAGGGATCAGTATGGAAGTGGGAGGGCTGGCATCGCTGCCGGACGGAAGCCTTGCCGCTGTTACCCGCAGAGGGGATATCTGGCTGATTTCGAACTATGCCGGCCTTTCTCCTCATTTCAGAAGGTTTGCAAGCGGCTTACACGAGCCGTTGGGCCTGGCCTATGCGGACGGCGCCTTCTATACCACGCAGCGGGGAGAGCTTACCCGTGTGAAGGACCGGGACCGGGACGGACGGGCGGACTTGTTTGAAAAAGTATATGACTGGCCGTTATCCGGCAACTACCATGAATACTCGTACGGACCGGTGATCGATCGGAAGGGCGACCTGTGGGTAACGCTGAATGCCAGTTGGGATACCGCCAACCGCAGGGCGCAGAGCTGGGCGAAATGGAGAGGCTGGGTGCTGAAAATATCGAAAGAAGGGGAAATGGTCCCCATCGCCACAGGCCTGCGCTCACCAGCAGGATTTGGATTTAATGAAGAAGGCGATTTGTTCTATGCCGAAAATCAGGGCGACTGGGTTGGTTCCGGGCGGATTTCGCACGTCGAGTCCGGGGACTTCCTGGGGAATCCGGCAGGGTTGAAATGGACATCAGAACCCAACTCGCCTCTTTCTTTGAACGCAGATGCCATCGCGACTACAGGGGAAACGCTTTTTGAAATGGCGCAGCGGATTCCTGCCTTAAAGCCTCCGGCGATCTGGGCGCCGCACGGTATCTTCGGGATTTCTACTTCTGATATCCTCACGGATACCTTACATGGAGATTTCGGCCCTTTTTCCGGGCAGCTATTTGTGGGCGACCAGGGGCAAAGCAAAATCATGAGAGTTGCCCTGGAAAAAATAAACGGTCAGTACCAGGGCGTAATTTTCCCCTTCCTGGATGGATTTATGTCGGGTATCCTGCGAATGATTTGGGGGAAAGACGGAACTATGCTGGTGGGAATGACCAACCGTGGGTGGGCTTCGACCGGACGACAGTCCTTCGGGATTCAGCGGGTAGTCTGGAATGGAAAAACGCCTTTTGAAATGAAAACGGTTCAGGCACGTCCGGACGGCTTTGAAATTACTTTCACAGCGCCTGTTGATCCTGCAACCGCTTCCGAACCGGCGGCCTATCAGATTCAGGGATTTACCTACCACTACCAACTGGCCTACGGAAGTCCTGTTATCAACCAGGAGACTTGTCCTGTTCAGGCGGTGGTTCTTTCGGAAGACCGGTTAAAAGTACGGTTGGTGGTTGCCAATCTTAGAGAAGGGTATATCCACGAAATTAAGACAACCGCCATCCAATCGGCTGAAAATCAACCACTGGTGCATGATATCGGCTATTATACACTCAACAGTATCCCGGAGGGAGAGAAAATTGCCGTACCCCATTCGGAGCATCTGCATGCAGCCAGCCAAAAGGTCACGAAAACAATCGTTCCGGATAGCTTTTTAGCCAAAAGAGTGGTTGTTATGCCGGATACCTGGAATCATAAAGTGGATCATACCATTGAAATCGGTACGAAACCGGGTTTGAAATACAACCTGGAAGCGTTCACTGTGAAGGCGGGCGACCGGGTTAAGCTGACCTTTAAGAATTCGGACGATATGCTGCATAATATCGTATTCGTAAGGCCTGGCACGCAAACGGAAATAGGGGAGGGAGCGCTTCACCTGGGGTTAGGGGGCCTGGCGAAACACTATGTCCCGGAATCGGACAATGTGCTGGCCCACACCAGTCTGCTGCAGC
This sequence comes from Telluribacter humicola, assembly GCA_040394475.1. Lineage (GTDB taxonomy): Bacteria > Bacteroidota > Bacteroidia > Cytophagales > Spirosomataceae > JBEBSD01. The sequence continues at coordinate 43,501 of JBEBSD010000050.1, forward strand.
CTGAGTCGGAAGAAATCATTTATTTTCAGGCGCCATTGAAAGCGGGAAATTATCCGTTTATCTGTACCGCTCCCGGGCATTACCAGGTGATGCAGGGGATCATGAAAGTGGTGGAGTAAACCCGCTTTACAAGTGGCTGTATGCATTCATTTCGTTGTCTGCTCTTCTCTGTCGACCGTAATGGTGATCTTATTCCTTTCCTGCCGCACATTAATGGTCTGACCGTGCTCGAAGCCAATGTCCTGCAACCATTTTCCGCATAGCCGGATTTCGGGGAATATGACCAAACGCTGCCATGAATTCACACGGCTAACGTACTTGTAGTAGACTTTTAGCCGGCGTTCGTTGGTTGATTTTACTTTTTCTTCTTGCTTCATGATGATAATTTCTTGCTACAAAAATATAATAAATAATATTACTGTGCAAATTTCATGTCATGAAAATATAATTTATTGCGTTTTGAGCTTGCATTTTAAGTCTTTGAATATTTAATGTAATTTTCAAGTCTTTGTATATTTAGAGATATTAGCGTTTGATAGCAACAAATCAATGTTCTGTGTCGAAACTACAGTTGAATAGGATTAAGGCCGTTCTGGCCGAGAAGAACAAAAGCAGCAAGGATTTAGCTGCTCATCTGGAAAGAACCGAATCTACTGTTTCCCGCTGGTGTACAAATGAAGTTCAGCCCTCAGTCGAGACACTTTACGAGATCTCAAGGTTTCTAAAGGTGGATATCCGGGAGTTGCTGGTGTCTACCGGGAGGTAATTTTTGCCGGATCTTTTCCAACAAAATAACAGCATGCTCAGCAAGAATACCTATAAAGTGGTGGAGTGAATCACTCTTCCTGCAACGATCCGATGATCCGGGAATCTGTCACTCCGATCCCGCGGTAACGCATTAATCTGATCGTGATCTCGAACCAGATAAAGATACAAGGTACGGCCTTCAGCACAAAAGGCACCACCAGGTGTTCCCGGAGGTAGCGCGGGAAGAGGTCAGTGGCAGACAAAATGGTAAACACGAATGCCAATACCATTAAAATGCGGTTGGTGATTGTTTGGGGTTGGATGAAATACCAAATCCCTATCCCTATGGCAGCAATGATAAAGGTAGGCGACTCCGCGCGGTGATTGAAAATGACGACCCATAGCAGTACCGAACAACATAGGAGGACCCTGAAGAGAAAGTATTTGTATTGACTGATCCGCAGTAATGGGATACATAAAAGCAGCGCGCCAATCATAGGGATTTCTCGTTTATAGGAAAGCCCCCACGCTCCGAACCAGCTTTGCAGCCACCCCATTACTGAAAGCCCAAGCGAAATGGAATGATCATTTTTCAACATTTCCCACCAATTCTGGTACTGTTGTAAAAGGTCTTGGAAGGATATCAGGGCAGCGGGTAACAGTGCCAGGGTTGTGGCCCAAAACAGACAATAGGCAGCGGATTTCAGTTTTCCAGGGTAAAATACCAGCAGCACCAACGCAACGATGCCAAATAATTTGATGAACGCTGAACCAATTATCAAGAGTATGGCCAGACCGGTTTTGCCGCGTTCCAGATAACCAAACGAAAACACCAGCATCCCGGCAATGAGTGCATTGCTTTGCAGGTTGCGCAGGCTGGTGATTAACTCGAATAAACAGAACAGCATTATCCAGGTTTTGGACTGCGTGCTTAACCCGGGGAACTGCCGGAGGGCGAAATAAAACACGAACGTATTGAGCAGGTTCCAGGCCAGCAAGCCGACGTAGTCCGGAAGTATAGCAAACGGCGCCATTAACAGGGCAAAAGTCGGACTGTATTTGAACAGGTCAAAATGCTCTGAATGATAAAGTGTATAGAGATTTGTGTCGTGCAGTAAATGAAAGAATGAGTTTTTGAAAATCAGGTAATTGTTGTAACGGGTATACAACTGTCCGTCCGGTACGAAGGCTTTTGGTTCCAGTAAAATATTCTGGGCAAGGATCACGAGATTGACGGCAATCAAAAGGAACGGCAGAAAATACGGATGGTGGAGGAAGGAAACCCGGTTGGCTGGCATGTGCAGGGATAAAGCGAATCGAATGGTTCGCACAAAGGTAAAAGATTTTGTGTAAATGCCCGCTCTTTCCTGTCTCCGGACCTGCGCCTGATCTTCTTAATTACGCAGGTCTGGAGACCTGCTTTCACTCCTCCGCTCGTCTGAGGTACTATCTTGAAAACCTAGTG
>JBEBSD010000051.1:0-45341 GCA_040394475.1 Telluribacter humicola
GCCCATTCCCCGTTGCCCATTCCCTAAAAACCACTTTCAGTAAAGAACAGCTATCAGCTATCGGAAATCAGCTATCGGCGGTCAGCGTAAAACCAAGGGTTCGACTCCGCTCACCCGACGGTACTTCATCGCCCATTCCCCGTTGCACATTCCCCAAAAACCACTTTCAGTAAAGAACAGCTATCGGCGGTCAGCTATCGGAAATCGGCTGTCGGCTATCGGAAATCAGCGGTCAGCCCAAAACCAAGGGTTCGACTCCGCTCACCCACCAGTACATAGTTGCCCATTGTCTATACACAGAGGCCAGCCATCGGCAACCGCCCATTCCCCGTTGCCCATTCCCTAAAACCCAAAACCTAAAACCCAAAACCCCAGCATCAATAAACCGTTTCCGCCTTTACCGCCTGTGGCGACTGGGAATTCCCTTCTTTCCAGCGGTCGTGCGACCATAACCAGTACACCGGAGAACGGTTAATACAGTGTTCCAGCTCATCGAAATAGGCCCGGGTAATTGCCATTGACGTGCGATCCTCTGCGGCGTCGGCTAATACTTTAAAGGAATACCGGTAATGAAACCGGGAGATTTTCTCGGACACCACCGACAAAACCACGGAACGGGTAGCGATCGCAATGCGTTCTGCACCGGTATGCACAGCGGTATGCTGGTTGAGAAAAGAAAGGTAGTGTTTCTGATTATCCGTTGCCGGTCGCTGGTCGCCGATCACAATGCAAAGGTTCGGCCTTTCCCGGCTCCTGAGCAGCTGAACGGCCTGCCGGTAGAACAGCTTCCTGGGAATGAGCAATACTCCGAAACGGGAACGCAGTCGAAACAGGTAATCATCCATAAGCCTGCTCTTAAGCGGCGTATAAGCCGTAAAAATCTGGTGCGGTACCAGGGACGGCAGGTTAATCAGGTATTCCCAATTGCCATAATGAGAGGCCAGCAGCACCACATGACGGTTGTCCTTATAAAGACTGTGCAGCAGGTCGAGGTTAGAAAAAGTGACCAGCTGGTTGCGGAAAGACGCGGGTACCAGATAAAACATAAAGGGTTCCAGAAACAGGTCGCTTATGTGACGGTAATAAGCGCCTTGCATTTCCTGAATTTCTCCGGGACTTTTTAACGGGAACGACCGGGACAGGTTTCGTCGGATCAGTGGATAACGATACCGTATTACGTACCTCAGCACAATATACAACACAAAAGAAAAACCCCTGGTAAGGAGGAGCACCCATCTGCCGGATGAGACTATTTTCTTGGATAAAGGAATCGAACCGTTCATATCACACTTCACCTGGCGCCCAGCAAGGGCAGATACCGTTCACGGATAATGTTCATATGATGGATCAGATGACCGGCAGTGGTAAAGCCCATCGCCAGCACCGACAATCCGGTCCCGCTCGCGATTCCTGTACGCAAAAGCATTTCAGCAGTACAGTTGCGGTACAGGTAGCCCGTACTTTCGCGCACCACCTTTAGTTCCGCTACCAGGTCGTCGACAGCCCGGCTCCCTGCCGTTGTAAACCGGGCAAACCATTCCTCGTCAAACCCCTGCAGCGGAGTTTGATCATTCCGGGAGAAGCGCAGCGCCCTGTAGCTGAACACCCGCTCTGTATCAATTACATGCTGCAATATTTCCCGGACGGTCCATTTGCCGGGAGCATAAACCAAATCGCCCAACGCCTTCAGTTCCTCTCCGGATACCATAGTACCCGGATCTGCGAAAGCCTCGAGCGCCTCCGTGAGCGGGACGTCGGGTACCAATGCGATATACTTGCTAAAGTGGTCGGGTAGTACCGCAATGTCACTTTTTCTCATAAACCTTTTCCTTTTATTACTGCTGCTTTTGACCTCTAAAGGTACTGATAACCTTTACGAAAATCGCTTTTTTATTGCATTTCCATAATATTTCCGTCGCCTGTAAACAAAGAGTCGTAAATTTGGCCAACTGATACTGTATGACAATTAAACGTTTCTAGTTTCTGATTATCATGATTAACCTCGTACTTTTTGGTCCTCCGGGGGCAGGCAAAGGCACCCAAAGTGAAAATATTATCGAAAAATACCAGTTGGTGCACTTGTCTACAGGTGATCTTTTACGGTCGGAAATCAAAAACGGGACCGAACTGGGGCTAAAGGCCAAAACACTTATGGACCAGGGCGTGTTGGTTCCGGATGAGGTCGTCATCGGGATGATTGACAACAAATTAAAGGCCAACACCGGCGTCAACGGATTTATTTTTGACGGTTTTCCGCGTACGGTACCACAAGCCGAGGCGCTGGATCAGCTGCTTGCACGGTACAACGAAAAAATCACGGTGATGATCGCGCTTGAGGTCCCCGACGAAGAGCTGTTACAACGCTTGCTGCTGCGTGGAAAAACCTCCGGCCGCGCGGACGATCAAAACGAGGAATTAATTGCCAAACGAATTGCAGAATATAATTCCAAGACGACTCCTGTTGCCGAGTTTTACAGAGAACAGCAGAAATACCGGGGTATCGGGGGAGTCGGGCAGATCGATACCATTTTTGAAACCATCAGCAGTACAATTGACCAGGAAATCAACGTATTCAGATAATCTATCCTTTCCTGCAGCGATATGGCATCATCCAATTTTATAGACTATGTAAAAATCTACGTCCGCTCCGGAGCCGGCGGAGCGGGGTCTACCCATTTCCGCCGGGAGAAGTTTGTGGATAAAGGCGGCCCCGACGGCGGGGACGGCGGACGCGGAGGCCATATTATTTTACGCGGCAATTCACAATTATGGACATTGCTCCATCTGAAGTACACCCGGCACATCAAAGCCGATAACGGGGTGAATGGGGAGGGCGGAAGAAGAAAAGGTGCGCAGGGAAAAGATGTGTACATCGAGGTCCCGTTGGGAACCGTCGCCAAAGATGCGGAAACGGGAGAGGTTCTGTTTGAAATCACTGAACACCAGGAAGAAATTATCCTGATTCCCGGAGGCAGAGGTGGATTGGGCAACAACAACTTTAAAACCCCTACCAACCAGACCCCGCAATATGCGCAACCCGGAGAACCCGCCGTGGAGTCGTGGGTGGTACTGGAGCTGAAGCTGCTGGCAGATGTCGGCCTGGTCGGATTTCCCAATGCCGGAAAATCGACCCTGCTGTCCACGCTTTCGGCTGCAAGGCCTGAAATTGCGGATTACCCGTTTACCACCCTTGTTCCCCATTTAGGCGTTGTGGCGTACCGCGGCTTCAAATCTTTCGTAATGGCCGATATCCCGGGTATTATAGAAGGCGCTTCCGAAGGGAAAGGGCTCGGAGTCCGGTTCCTTCGTCACATCGAGCGTAATTCACTCCTGCTTTTTTTAATTCCGGCCGACAGCGACAACCCGCGGGAGGCCTACGAAACCTTATTATCAGAACTTCAGCGATACAATCCCAACCTTTTGGACAAACCCAGACTCCTGGCTATATCAAAGTCAGATTTAATTGATGAGACCGACACCCAAAGAATTCTGAATGAATTACCCGACTCTATAGGTGCTTTGTTTATTTCTGCCAAAACAACAACAGGACTGGAAGTTTTGAAAGATAGGATATGGAATACTTTAAATAGCGCCGTTACCGTTAACTAATTCCGTAAAGAATACTATGGAAGCTTGAATAGCAATCCCGATTTTTGGGGAATAGACTGAAGCTCCTTCGAACTGAATCCTTCGAAGGAAGGAGTATGTCGCCACATCAAGACGTAAGATTATCCAGAAATGAAATATTTTCGAAGTATTGCGCTGTACCTTTTTTTCTTTTACGCATTATTGCCTGCTTTGCACGGTGAAATCCTTGTATCCTATCCACTCGAACGAACTGTTTTTCAACGGGACAATAATAACCAGGCCATCATTTATATTGCAGGCAACTTTTCGCAGCTTGTAGAGCGTATAGAAGTCCAGCTGCGTCCGGTACGCCCGGAATGGGGGCAGGCAACCGACTGGACTGTCATTGAACCCAATCCTTCAGGAGGTTATTTTTCCGGAACCGTTACCTGTACGGGAGGCTGGTACGAACTGGAAGTGCGTGGAAAAACCGGCGAAGCCGTAATCGGGAATGCCACAGTGAACCGCGTCGGGGTGGGCGAAGTATTTTTAATAGCCGGTCAGTCAAATGCACAGGGAATGACAGGCAAGGGCGCATTTGGCGCGAACGACGAAAGGGTGATCCGGGCCGGTTACGACGGTATCGACGGCCCTAACGCGCCGTTGCCCTATCCCGGATTCGAACATCTTGACGAGCAAAGTGTCATCTCACCGAGAGGCAAAACCGCCTGGGCCTGGGGTAAGGTCGGGGACCTGCTCAGCGACCGTCTGAATGTGCCCGTGTTGTTCTACAATGCCGCCTGGGAAGGCAGCGGGATGAAAAGCTGGCGCGAAAGCATCTCCGGGCAGGCCTGGTCGGTATACGACTCCAGCATCCCCTTTGTTCCTACGGGAATGCCGTACGGTAATTTCCGGAATGTCATGCAAAATTATGTGGCCATCACCGGACTGAGGGCCGTTTTATGGTGCCAGGGAGAAGCCGACAGCGATGTCGGGACTTCCCGGGAAGCTTACTACTCCGACCTGGAAGGCCTTATTATTCACTCCCGGAATGAAGCGGGCCGTAATCTCTCATGGGTAATTGCCCGGACTTCCTATACCGGAAGGAGCGGGATTGGAACTGCTATTATCAATGCCCAGAACGATATCCTCAGCCAGGTAGGCAATACGTTTGCCGGACCTGAAACGGATATGCTGCAAATTCCCAGACCGGACGGCTACCATTTTCACGACGGCGGATTATTGTTTCTGGCAGATGCCTGGGTCGAAAAGCTCAACGACGATTTTTTCCAGCGGTCCGTCCCGCATGCCGCGCTCGGCCCCCTGCCTGTAACGGCTTCCTGCGCGGGAGGAAACCAGCTTTCATTAGCGGTTCAGGGGGATTACTACAACTATTCGTGGAACAATGGAAGCAATCATTCTTCCGTGGTCGTCGGGCAGGGAATGTACCAGGTCAGAGCCCAGGACGGCAGTGGAAATTACCGGTTTTCTCCGTGGATCCGCGTACCGGACAATGTCACCGTCACCCGTCCGGACATCACCGCTCAAGGGCCGGCCGAAGTATGCGACGGGGGCTCTCTGGCGCTGGTTGCTTCTCACGGTGATTACGCCAGATGGAATACCGGGCAGGAAGGCCGGGAGGTAACCATTCACCAGCCGGGAAACTATACAGTAACCATTAAAAATACGTACGGATGCGAGGCCACCTCACCCGCTTTTACCGTAGCCTTGCGTGCAACCGAACTGCCGGCTCCCCCGGTGATCAGCGCAGCCGGCACCACCACCTTTTGTGCCGGCAATTCGGTGACCCTTACTGCCAGCACCGGCAGCAACAGTGTCTGGTCCAACGGAGTCAATAATTCTCAGGCTACTATTCAAACCAGCGGACAGTATACAGCCCGCACCCGGAATGCGGAAGGGTGTTTTTCCCCCGCATCGAACAGCATAACCGTGCAGGTCAACCCGCTTCCGGCACAGCCGCGCATCACCCCGGAAAGCGGCACAACCTTTTGCGCCGGCGGACAGGTGGTGTTACGCTCCAGCTACACCGAGGGAAATACCTGGTCCAACAACAGCAGCAGTCCCGCCATTACCGTGGCTGCTTCGGGAGCTTACACCGTCCGGGTAAAGGATGCGAACGGCTGTGAAAACACCTCCGCCGCCGTTGACGTGACGGTCAACCCGCTCCCTAAAGCCCCCGTGGTGACGGCCCAGCGCCCTACCACGTTCTGTCAAAACGATTACACTCTTTTGTCCTCCGATACCCAGCATTCCTACCTGTGGAACACCGGTACCACCACCAGGGAACTGCGGGTAACCACCGCGGGAGACTATTCGCTGACCACTACAGATGCCAACGGCTGTACTTCCGGTCCCTCTTCCGTCACCAGGATCGTGGTCAATCCGAATCCGCCCCGCCCTGTCATTACACCTGAAGGCCCGACTACGTTCTGTGCGAACCAGGATGTGGTACTCGCCGCACCCGAAGCCACCGGGTATACCTGGAGCGACGGAAGCAGTACCCGCCGGGTAACGCTATCTAAACCAGGATCTTATACGGTTCGGATTTCCAATCAGTTTGGCTGTAACTCTACCGCATCAGCGCCTGTCAGCCTCCAGACCTTATCCGTTCCCGCCACGCCTGTAATTGTCGCCAACGGAAAAACTGACTTTTGCGAAGGAGAAAGCGTGACGTTGACTGCACAGGGCAACCCGCCATTTGAGTGGAGCGATCAATCTACCCGCATTACGCTGGATGTAGCGGTTACGGGCACTTACACGGCGCGGACCAAAGGCACCAATGGATGTTTTTCGAACACTTCCAACACAATAGCGGTGCTCGCGCGAAAGAAGCCGCAAACCCCGGTGCTTGAAAAAACGGGCGTGTACGTCCTGACGGCTTCCAGCGACATTCCGTCGGAATTCCACTGGCAGGAAGAAACGACCCTGCTGCCCGAAGAAACGGCTTCCTCGATAAAAGTAACCCGTACTGCCCGTTACACGGCTCAGGCTTTTATCACCTATACAGATGTGCTGACCTGCAGCTCTGATTATTCCGAACCCTTTCTGTTTTTTGTCGATCCCAACGACAACCAGTTCAGTATTTATCCCAATCCCAATTTTGACGGAACGTTATTTGCCGAAACCTTACCCGATCTCTCCAACGCCCGTATTGTCATTTTCAATGCATTGGGCCAGTTGGCCGGCGATTTTAGTTTTGCAACATTTTCCACCAAACAGGAGCTTCCGCTCCAGTACCTGCCACCGGGCCTATACCTGGTCCAAATACAGTCACAGGGTTTCCGGGCAACCGAAAAACTCGTCATAGTCAAATAGCATTTTATTTCATGTATCCGCCAACCGTCCTACCTCATGATGCCTGCGCCCCCCTTTTTCCCGGCCCCGGTTAAGATTCGGGAGCCGTTTAAGAGCGGAAACAGGAGCCTGTCGGCCGGTAACCGCTACCTGGATAAAACCTGCGCCGCCATACAGTGAACTCGCAGTTTCAGGAATATACTTATTTAACCCCGAATTTTATTTAAATTCGCCCTCTGTTGGAATTATTTTCGAGATCCCGGAACCGGGTCCGACACCGAAAGCAAGCCGTTTAAGCTAAATATAGTTGCTATTGAATCTAGTTTTTATCCAATGTTGAGCCAAGTAACCCCCAGTTTCAGGATCCTGTCTGTCCTCGCAGGATTGTTTTTAATACCCTTTTCAATTTCAGCGCAGCTTCGGATCAGTTTTCCTGCCGAACGTTCTGTATACCAACGGGATGTGTCCGGTTACGCCACCTTGACGGTGTCCGGGTCGTACACGCAGGCAATTGACAAAGTAGAGATAAAGGCGGTGTCTGTCTATCCCGGACAGGGAGTCGATACAGACTGGCTTACGCTGACAACCCAACCGGCAGGCGGCGTCTTCTCCGGAACAGTCCGTTTATTCGGAGGTTGGTACACGCTCCTGGTCCGCGGTTTGCGGAATGGTGCAGAAGTCTCGCAGACTGCTGTTTCCCGGACAGGGGTCGGAGAGGTTTTTATTATTGCCGGACAATCCAACGCGCAGGGCCTGCGGGGCACGCCGGAAGGAGCTCCGGCTCAGGATGACCGCGTTAACTACCTCAGTAATAACGAAAACACCTCCAGTTCGCTGCTGGATCCTTCCGCACCTGCTTTTGCACAGCTCGGCGCATCGGATGCCTCCCTCAACCCACACGGACAAGGAGCGTGGTGCTGGGGGAGATTAGGCGACAAACTCGCGGCCAAGCTCAACGTCCCTATCCTGTTTATCAACGTTGCCTGGGAGGGCACTTCGATAGGAAACTGGGCGCAGAGTTCCCGGAATGAGCCGACTTACAACTCCTACGGAGGTTTTCTGTACCCTGAGTCCATGCCGTACGCCAATCTTTCCATTTCAGCCCGGCACTACGCCCATACGCTGGGGCTGCGCAGCATTCTGTGGATGCAGGGAGAAACGGATACTTATCCGTTAAGAACCAGTCGAAACGAATACCGGAACAGCCTTCAATACCTCATTAACAAGTTAATGCAGGATATCAACAAGCGGGTTATCTGGACGATCACACGCACTTCGCGTACTTCGACCAACTACGAGGCCAGCGGCAGCATTACCAGTGATGCTATTATCGGAGCCCAGAACGACGTACTCAATACCGCTTTTAACCCGGTTTATCCCGGACCCGAAACCGACGGGCTGGGGATTCCGCGCCCGGATGGCACCCATTTTATGTCGCGGGCTGCCCTGAACGTTCTGGGAGACGCGTGGGACAACGTGATGAACACCACTTATTTCACTACTATCACCCCCGTATCCCCCGCCGCAACGCCTCAGCTAACAGTCGCCTGCTCCGGCAACAATAACTCCCTTACGCTGACACTTCCGTCTGGATTCAATTCCTACCGGTGGTCCACCGGTTCCACCTCCAGGGCCCTCACAGTTACTTCCCCGGGAACTTATTCTGCGGTTGTCAAGGATGCCAACGGAAATGCGCTGATCAGTAATTCCCTGGTGGTCTCCAGTGTACGGCCGGCTACTCCCTCCATCCTGCCCGCCGGTAGCCAGCAGGTATGCGAAGGCCTGGATTTCAACTATAATGTATCCGGGGGCCATACCTATTCATGGTTCCGCGAAGGCAGTGACACCCCGTTCGGAACCGGCTCCACCATTGCAGTGAATACCGAAGGCACCTATACCGTCCAGGCTCAAAATGTATTCGGCTGTTTCTCCAACATCTCCGCAGGCAGCCACCTGACCGTACAACCGGCTGTTCCGAAACCGGTTGTTACTTCCGCCGGGCCCTTCAGCCTGATCGCGTCTGTTGAAGCGCAATCACTGCCGGCTACATTCGAATGGTACCTGAACGGCCAGTTGCTCCCCCAGGCAAACGAATCCGTCTACAAAATAGCAGGTTTGGATAATGGCGAAAGCGGCGGATTTTCTGCCCGTGCCAAAGTGGTATTTACCCTGCCCGGCTCAGCCAACACGATCACCTGCGTCTCCGAAATGTCCGATACCCTGACTTACCGCCGGGATTCCAAAGAAGATATTGTCGCCTTCCCGAATCCCGCCCACAGCAATGATGTGTATATTGAAAGCAGGGACCCCCTGGACAATGTCACGGTCACCCTCTACAACAGCAATGGCCAACTCCTGAAAACCCTGCTTTTCGACCAGTTGGTCAGGCGCGAGCGGATAGAGACCGGGAACCTTCCGAGAGGCGTTTACCTGATGCAGATCAGTACGACGGATTGGACAGACACCAAACGGATTGTTTTGTACTAAACCCAGCAGCGCCCCCGCGGGTCTTCCGTACCACAGGAAGGCTTTTTTATGCTTATTCTAAATAAACATGTGTTTTTGGTAGATTATCAGGCAGCCAGTAAATTTGGCTTTCCTGTATTTTTTTATATACCCTTAATGTAGTAATTTTATCCAAACTCGCGAAGCAATACAATATAATGGATAACTCGTATCTCCCAATTGATTTCTTACCCATACTGGTACAATTTATACTGGCTGCCGGATTTATTGGCGGCACCCTGATTGTCACCCACCTGATCGGTCCCAGTCGCAAATCCAAACTGAAAGACGATCCTTTTGAATGCGGTATTGAAAGTCAGGGAGACGCCCGTACTCCAATCTCGGTAAAGTACTTTTTAGTGGCGATCCTGTTTGTGCTGTTCGACGTAGAGGTGATTTTCATGTATCCCTGGGCGGTGAATTTCAAGCAGCTTGGCACCCTGGGCTTTGTAGAAATGTTAGTATTCATGAGTTTTCTCTTGTGTGGTTTTTATTATATCATCCGGAAAGGAGTATTGAAATGGGAAGAATGAACCATGAAGTTTTAAGTAGAGTAGTAGTACGCTTTCAAAACCGATAATTATGAAACCTGTAAATATGGTGGACCCGCCTGCGGGCCACAGTGGGGCTGGATTTTTTGCCACATCGTTTGACCAGGTGATCGGTCTGGCCAGGAGTTATTCACTCTGGCCTTTACCTTTTGCCACTTCTTGCTGCGGAATTGAGTTTATGGCCACCATGGGTGCCCATTACGACATTTCCCGTTTTGGCTCCGAACGCCCCAGTTTTTCACCCCGCCAGTCAGACCTGCTGATGGTGATGGGAACAATTGCCAAAAAAATGGGACCGGTTGTTAAACAAGTTTACCTTCAGATGGCCGAACCCCGGTGGGTCATCGCAGTGGGCGCCTGTGCCTCCAGCGGCGGTATCTTCGACACATATAGTGTCCTGCAGGGTATCGACCGGATCGTGCCGGTCGATGTGTACGTACCAGGCTGCCCGCCCCGGCCGGAGCAGATTCTGGATGGGCTGATGGAAATTCAACACCTGGCACAAACCGAATCGCTGCGCCGCAGAAACGGCGAAGAATACCAGCAGCTGCTCGCTTCCTACAACATTCAATAACCGTCGTCATGCTTACCAATCAGGAAGTAGCCCAACATATTGCCGGAGCGTTTGAGGGAGATGTTTACGACTTTGAACAGCCGTATGATCTTCTGACCTTCACGACAACACGTGAGCAGATCATCCCCTTGCTGACGCATTTAAAAGATCATCAACAGTATCAGATCAGCTTTCTGACAGACCTGACCGGCGTGCATTACCCGCATCTGACCGGGAAAGAGTTTGCCGTTGTCTACCATGTGCACAGCCTGATCCATAATTTCAGGGTCAGGATCAAGGTATTCCTTTCGAAAGAGGACCTTCACATTCCGACAGCTTCTGATGTGTACCCCTGCGCCAACTGGATGGAACGGGAAACGTTTGACTTCTACGGAATTCTTTTCGACGGGCATCCCAAGCTTATCCGTATCCTTAACATCGAAGAAATGGACTATCATCCGATGCGGAAAGAATACCCGTTGGAAGATGCCACCCGTCAGGATAAAATAGATCCACTTTTTGGCCGTTAACCGTTTGAAGTAAAATGAGTGATATCGAATTAATTGGGTCTCAAAAAAGTCTGAGTAAAACACTTCAGCCCGAATTGGTTGAAGAGTTGACGACGCTGAACCTGGGGCCGACGCACCCTGCCACCCACGGGATTTTTCAGAATATCCTGCAAATGGACGGGGAAATAATCGTTTCCGGAGAGCAGACGGTCGGCTATATTCACCGGGCCTTTGAGAAAATTGCCGAGCGCCGTCCTTTCTACCAGATTACGACGCTTACCGACCGGATGAACTATTGTTCCTCCCCGATCAATAATTTCGGGTGGCTCATGACGGTAGAAAAACTCCTGGGAATTGAAGTTCCGAAACGTGCCCAGTATATCCGGGTGATCATGATGGAACTGGCCCGGATTACGGACCATTTGGTTTGCAACGGGATCCTTGGAGTGGATAGCGGCTCATTTTCGGGCTTCCTCTACCTCATGCAAAAGCGCGAAGAGGTTTATGAGATCTACGAAGAAATGTGCGGAGCACGCCTTACAACAAATATGGGCCGTGTAGGCGGAATGGAGCGAGACCTGTCCGGTACGGCGATTGCTAAAATAAATGCGTTTCTAAAAACCCTGCCTCCTGTTCTCCGCGAGTTCGAAAACCTGTTTAACCGCAACCGGATTTTCATGGACAGGACCATCAATGTGGGCGCTATTACCGCGGAACGGGCGCTGGCCTATGGCTTTACCGGTCCGAACCTCCGGGCCGCCGGGGTCGATTATGACGTCCGGGTGATGAATCCTTATTCTTCGTATGAAGACTTTGATTTCAGTATCCCTGTCGGGAAAAGCGGCGATACCTATGACCGGTTTATGGTCCGCGGAGAGGAAATGTGGCAGAGTATCAAGATTATCGAACAGGCGATGAATAACCTCCCCGAGGGACCTTATTATGCCGATGCTCCCGAGTATTACCTCCCTCCCAAAGACGATGTCTACACTAAAATGGAGGCCCTCATCTACCATTTCAAGATTGTAATGGGTGAAATTGATGCTCCTGCAGGAGAAGTTTACCATGCCGTGGAAGGCGGAAATGGCGAACTGGGTTTCTACCTCATCAGTGATGGCGGCCGGGCTCCGTACCGCCTGCATTTCCGCCGGCCAAGCTTTATTTACTACCAAGCCTACCCGGAAATGTGTGTCGGCGGGACCCTGTCCGATGCCATCATGATCATGAGTAGCTTAAATGTAATTGCAGGTGAATTAGATGCCTGATTATTAACCTGACAGCAGTAAAAATATGTCAACCGAAACCAGTATAGCATTCAGTCCTGAAAACCTGGAAAAAGCCAACGAAATAATTGCACGGTATCCCGAGGGCCGTCAGAAATCGGCGCTGCTGCCGTTATTGCACCTGGCCCAGCAGCAATGGGGCTGGGTCAGCAGTGAGGCGATGGATCATGTGGCCGGCCTGTTGTCTATAGCGCCTATTGAGGTGTATGAAGTAGCGACGTTTTATACGATGTTCCACCTCCAGCCGGTGGGCAAACACGTGATCGAATACTGCCGTACCGGCCCCTGTTGCCTGATGGGAGGAGAAGCCGTATACGGCCACCTCAAGCAGCGCCTGGGTATCGGAGCCGGTCAGACAACGCCCGACGGACAGTTTACGCTGAAAGAAGTGGAATGCCTGGCTGCCTGCGGGTGGGGGCCCGTTTTTCAGGTGCGGGAACAGTATTATATGAACCTGACTACCGAGAAAGTAGACGAAATAATTAACCAGCTGTCAGAACAACCCTGATCCCCTCGCTGCTGAAAGCGTCGCCGGACAGGGAGATGCGGCATGAACAGTAAATTGTAAAAGGAATATGGCTTTGAAAATACTCACCCAGCATATTGATGTCCCCGGTATCGAAACCTTTGAAGTCTACCGGAAACACGGAGGTTATACCGCCGTCGAAAAGGCCATTAAAGCGATGACTCCCGAGGCAATAGTGGAAGAAGTGAAGAAGTCGGGGGTCAGAGGAAGAGGGGGAGCAGGATTTCCCATGGGAATGAAATGGAGTTTTCTTGCAAAACCCGAAGGGGTTCCGCGTTACCTGGTGTGCAACGCAGACGAGTCGGAGCCGGGCACCTTCAAGGACCACTATTTAATGAAGTGCATTCCCCACCTGCTGATCGAAGGGATGATCGTTTCCAGTTTTGCATTGGGCGCCAACAAATCCTTTATCTATGTCAGAGGTGAGCTGTTATATGTCATTGCTATTCTTGAGAAAGCGATAGCAGAGGCGAAAGCGAATGGTTTCCTGGGAAAAAACATCCTGGGGTCAGGCTATGACCTGGAGTTGGTGGTACAACCGGGGGGCGGCGCCTATATCTGCGGGGAAGAAACAGCCCTGCTCGAATCGCTGGAAGGGAAACGGGGCAACCCCCGGAATAAACCTCCCTTCCCTGCAGTGAAAGGATTGTACCAATGCCCGACAGTAGTGAATAATGTGGAATCCATCGCCAACACCCCCTGGATCATCAATAACGGGGGCGATGCCTATGCGGCCGTCGGGGTCGGAAGGAGTACCGGCACCAAACTGATATCGGCTTCCGGGCATATCAAAAAACCCGGCGTGTATGAAATCGAATTAGGTGTCCCGGTAGAAGAGTTTTTATACTCAGACGAATATTGCGGCGGCATCCGGACCGGTCACCAGCTCAAGGCGCTCGTTGCCGGCGGATCCTCGGTCCCCATCCTGCCCGCTCACCTGATCACCAAAACAGCTGCCGGGGAAGACCGGCTGATGACGTATGAGTCGCTGTCGGACGGTGGTTTTGCTTCGGGTACCATGTTAGGGTCGGGAGGATTTATTGTTTTTGACGAAACGTCCTGTATCGTCCGGAACACGCTGAACTTTGCGCATTTTTACCGGCATGAGTCCTGCGGGCAATGCAGCCCCTGCCGGGAAGGCACCGGATGGATGGAAAAGATCCTGCACCGCATCGAATACGGTACGGGCACACAGAGTGACATTGATTTGTTGGTCGATGTTGCCAGGAAAATAGAAGGGAACACCATTTGCCCGTTGGGGGACGCCGCTGCATGGCCCGTAGCCAGCGCGATCCGGCATTTCCGGGATGAGTTCGAATGGCACGTGAGGCACCCTGAGGAAGCTACGCTTCCCAATGCCGTTTACAAAGGAGAAATGGCCCTGCTTTGATCCAAGTTAGTAGAAAAATACGGTTGGTTACGGCCAACGGTACGATAAACCATAAAGGGAATGGAAGATACCAAACCGACATTATTTAAAGTAACGATTGACGGCATCGAAATTCAGGTGCCGCCGGGCACTTCCATCATGAATGCTGCCCGGAAGATTGCGGAGGCAGATGCCGGACAGGATCCTATCGTCCCCCCGGCGATGTGTTATTACGAGCCCTTGAAAAGCAGTGGGGGGAAATGCCGTGCCTGCCTGGTAAAAGTAGCTGCCGGATCGGAAAAAGATCCGCGCCCCATGCCCAAACTGGTCCCTTCCTGTATCACGCAGGTGCAGGATGGAATGGTGGTTGAAAACACCACCAATCCCGCTGTCCTGGAAGCCCGGAAAGGAATCGTAGAATTCCTGCTTCTTAACCATCCGCTGGACTGCCCGATCTGTGACCAGGCAGGAGAATGCTACCTCCAGGACTTTTCCTATGAGCACGGCGTGGTGAATACCCGTACGCAGGAGGACCGCAGGACATTTGAAAAAGAGGACCTGGGGCCTTACATTCAGCTCCACATGACCCGGTGTATCCTGTGCTACCGCTGTGTCTATACCGCCGATCAGATTACCGACAAACGGGTGCACGGCGTGCTTGGCCGCGGCGATCATGCTGAAATCAGCACGTATATCAGTCACGCGATCACCAACGATTTCTCCGGTAATATGATCGATGTTTGTCCCGTCGGCGCCCTGACGGACAAAACCTACCGGTTCAAAAGCCGGGTCTGGTTTTCCAAACCTGTCGATGCCCATTGTTCCTGTGAAAAATGCAGCGGCAATGTCACGCTATGGTACCGCGGAGACGAGGTGATACGCGTAACAGGACGGAAGAATATCTGGGGAGAGGTTTCAGAATTCATCTGCAATACCTGCCGTTTTGAACGGAAAAGCACCAGTGAATGGACGATTGAGGGGCCGAGCACTGTCCAGCGGAGTTCTGTGATATCGGCCAACAAATACCCGAAGAACCTGGTAGCCAAACCTTCTTTTGCCCTGCAGCTGGCAGAGGAGCACTACAAGAAGATACCGGATTCCCGGCCTTATATCACCGACGACCGTACGGTACGGCAATTAAGCATCGAGAACAATAAATTAGCCAACGAACGTTCTACGGCTTCTGATAACTGATTTTCAACCGGCAACCTCAATCGTTAACGAATCAAGCGCTAGTAAGTACAATGGAATTAACTGAATTAGTCATAAAATCGCTCGTGATCCTGGTCGTGTTTGTCGCGACCCTGGTCATTGCGATGTATTCAACCTGGGCAGAACGGAAAGTGGCCGCTTTTATCCAGGACCGCTCAGGCCCTAACCGCGCAGGCTGGGGCGGGCTGCTGCAACCCCTGGCCGATGCGGGCAAAATGTTTTTCAAAGAAGATTTCATCCCGGCCCAGGCCAACAAATGGCTGTTCATCGCCGGCCCGGGACTGGCCATGCTGACGGCCATGATGGCAAGTGCGGTTATTCCATTCGGCGACACCTTTCGCTTCGACGGTACGGATGTTGCCTTGCAGGGAGTCGAAACCAATATCGGTATTTTATACGTATTCGGAGTCGTAGCCCTTGGCGTCTACGGGATCATGATCGGAGGCTGGGCGTCCAATAATAAGTTTTCACTATTGGGAGCAATCCGAGCGGCTTCACAAAATATCAGTTATGAAATTGCAATGGGACTTTCCATTATTGCCATTCTCATGCTATCGGGCTCTCTCTCCTTGCGCGAAATCGTAAACCAGCAACATGGCGGCAACTGGAATGTTTTTTACCAGCCCCTGGGGTTCATCATCTTCCTGGTTTGCGCCTTTGCAGAATGCAACCGGACGCCCTTCGACCTTCCGGAATGTGAAACCGAGCTGGTAGGCGGCTACCATACCGAATACGGCAGTATGAAACTGGGCTTTTACCTGTTTGCCGAATACATTAACATTTTTGTTTCATCGGCCATTATTTCCACGCTTTACTTCGGGGGATATAATTATCCGGGAATGGATTGGGTATACGCCCAGTTGACAGGCGCTTTCGGAACCACTGCCGGTCATAACATCGCTGCGCTGACAGGCACGGCGGTATTGTTTGCCAAAGCCCTGTTTTTCATCTTTTTCTTCATGTGGGTACGGTGGACCTTACCGCGTTTCCGGTACGATCAGCTCATGAACCTGGGCTGGAAAAAGCTGATCCCACTGGCAATAGTCAATATTCTGATTACCGGAACCGCCGTTTTGTACCTGAAACCCTGGCTCACCGCACTCTTGCAATAAGGGTGTTGTGATCTTTAATTCATCTGAACTATGCAGTTAACCAATAGATCCAAGCAGGTAAGTAACAAAGAAATGACCTTCACGGAAAGGATCTACCTTCCGGCGATTGTTCAGGGGCTTTCGATTACCCTTAAGCACTTTTTCAGTAAGAAAGTAACCATTCAGTACCCCGAGGTGAAGCGCTATCTGGGCCCTGTCTTCCGCGGCCGTCATGTGCTGAAAAGGGACGAGGAGGGCCGGGAGCGCTGTACCGCCTGCGGACTTTGTGCCGTTGCGTGTCCTGCCGAAGCGATCTCCATGATTGCAGAAGAAAGAACAAAAGAGGAAAAGCATCTGTACCGGGAAGAAAAGTATGCAGCTGTCTATGAAATCAACATGCTCCGCTGCATTTTCTGTGGTTTATGTGAAGAAGCTTGTCCGAAACAAGCCATTTATTTACGCCACGATGAATTTATCCCGGTATTTACCGAGCGGGACCAGGTAGTATGGGGAAAAGACCTGCTGGTAGAAAACAGTAATAATCCTTACAAACGGGAAGCATGGACCAAAGAAGAGGCCCGGGAACAGGATCTGAGAAAAACGAAGGGTGAAATCACTGCCGTTGAACCCCGTGCTTTCCCCTGATCGTACTGTCAAGGGAGCTTTTCTTATTCTTTAGGGCGCCTCTGACCAGGGTGCAAACAACGCCAGCTGCTATGGTTCGTCGATCTCCGTTTTTCCGGCAAGTGGTAGAATGGTTCCGGACGGAGGAGATCGCCTGTGAAGAAACTGCCTGTGCCGGATGGCCCTTCCCTGCACTCCTTCTCCATACCCGGCGACAAACGCCTCTTCTGCTTACCTGCATTGACCTGGAGCACTGGGAAGCGCTGGGCTTGCCGGAGCGGCCGGAATTTCTGCAGCATTTTATTCAACAGCATTCCGCCGACGGAACACACGTAATGGTGTTATGGGAAGATCTCTGGTACACCGGGAACGTATTAATCCGGTCGCGGATCCTCGCCGTCCTGGGGACTTCGGTGCGGATTCCTGCACGGCTGACGCGCGTGAAACGAATTGACAAGCCTACCGCCGACCCCTTCCTGGATCAACATCACCTGCAGGGCAGTACTGCCGCCCGCTACCGGTACGCACTCTACCTGCCGGCACGCTATTTCAGGGTACTTCCGCCCGGCATGGCGCCGGAGACCGGGGAACTGCTCCTGGCGGTAGCAACCTTCGGGCCCATCCGGAATTTTGAACGGGAAACAGGTGTCTGGCGATCCGCCGAACTCATTCGCTATGCCAGCCTGCAGGGCTGTACGGTAGTGGGGGGATTGACCAGGTTATTGACCGGCTATACCCGCCTGCACACACCCGATGACGTGATGACCTATACCGACCAGGAATGGTCGGCCGGGCATAGTTTGGAGAAGGCCGGCTTTACATCCTTGCAGCTTACCCCTCCCCTCGCCTTTTTTGTGGATACCGTTCAGTGGCGCCGTTATCCGGAGAAACACCTGGATACTAAAATTCTTCACGCAGCAGGAACCCATTTTGTAAAAATTCACAATGCAGGCAACCGGAAACATGTCAGGATATGCTCGCAGCAACCAGCTCCCTCCGGGAATATTCCGTCAATTGAAACTCCCCCCTTTCCCGCCCCTTCACAGGCCGGTCCGCTGGTTTTTATCGCAGGTCCCACCGCCTCGGGGAAAACGGCCCTGGCCGTTCAGCTGGCGTATGAAACAGGGGCGGAAATTATCAGTGTTGATTCCCGGCAGGTGTTTCGGCACATGGATATCGGGACGGGTAAAGACCTTGATGCCTATACCGTCCGGGGAACCCGGATCCCCGTGCACCTGATTGATATCCGGCTTCCGCACGAATCCTATAGTGTATTCGATTTCCAAAAGGATTTTTACCGCACACTTCAATCGATACGGGACCGGGGCAAAACGGTGATTGCATGCGGAGGAAGCGGCCTTTACCTGGAGGCTGTGATCAGGCATTTCCGTTTTGGAGAGTCCGGCGCTCCCCAGCTCCCTCCTTATCAGATCTTCTGTCTTAACCCTTCTCCTGAACGGCGGCGGGCGCGCATTACAGAACGCTTGATCCACCGCCTCGAAAACGGCATGATCGGGGAAGTACGCGACTTACTCGCACACCATGCCCGGGCCGGGCAACTCGAACGGCTGGGGCTTGAATACAACTACCTGACCGGCTATCTGACCGGACACTATACCCGGGAACAGATGGTTCGGAAGCTGGAAACAGAAATCCATCGCTTCGCCAAACGTCAAATGACCTTTTTCCGAAAAATGGAACGTTCGGGGATCCCGCTCCAGTGGGTGCCGGATGTACCGTTTCAGCAGCAGTTAACCTTTATAAGAGAAAGGTTGAACCTGTCGTAATCCAGGTAAAATGACAATCCTCAGTAAAAAAACCGTATTAAATATTGAAAATTTAGATCCTAATATTGGATTCTTCTAGTGTGTTATCATTTAATTTAATAAATTCGCATCATAGTGTGTGTATAGTTTTAAACATCCGCCTGGGATTCCTGGGCGGGTGTTTTATTTTAAAGGCATTTTATTTTTCTGTTTTCCGGAAATTGCATACAGCGGAGCCCGGAACAACAAAAGCCCGGGATTGCACCCCGGGCTTCGTTACTTATCCTACTTGTTTCAATTGTTCAGCGCACAGGAATCGCGTAAAATAAACTCACCTGAATAACACTGTTCTTAAAATCGGGATTGATGTTGCCGACTTTCGTAAAATCGCCCACTTTCGAAATCCCCGCTACATACCGGGCCCCGATCCCCAGGCCAAATCCGGCTTGAAACCCAAGACCGCCGGCTACTGCCAGGTCCAGATTCTTAGAAAATGTCTCGATGGTCTGATGCTTCACATTTTCACCGGTTTTAAAGGCTGCCTGAGGTCCTGCCTCAATGTAAATACCTCCCGGCGC
Source organism: Telluribacter humicola (assembly GCA_040394475.1). Classification (GTDB taxonomy): domain Bacteria; phylum Bacteroidota; class Bacteroidia; order Cytophagales; family Spirosomataceae; genus JBEBSD01. The sequence continues at coordinate 19,450 of JBEBSD010000051.1, forward strand.
ACGGAATTTAAGCATCACCGGAACGGCTACGTAATTCGTTTTAAAGTCTTCCTTTACGCCGCCATCATCAATTTTGGCGCCCTGCGTTGAAAATAAAACTTCAGGCTGGATCGAAAACGTATTCCCGATTCCAAAACTCAAAAGGCCACCCAGGTGGATCCCGACCAACGCGTCTGACTTAAAGTCACCGCCTGTGTAATTACTGACGTTTAAACCTGCTTTAGGTCCGAACTTAAACCCCTGTCCAAAGCTCAATGTGCTGACGACAGCGAGAAGGAATACTGTTAAGATGCTTTTTTTCATTGTCATAGAAGTGTTTAATAAAAAATTAAAAAGAAACAAGTGAGTGCTTGCTATTACCCTAACGATCGATCAGGAGCAGCCAGAAAAGGGTGGATTCCTAAAGCCAGGCCCTCTCATGCCGATTGCTGTCTTATTGGTAAGAAAACGGCTGCAGCAGCTATTTATTTTACCTGCATACGTTTTCATTCGCTTCCCCAGGAACAACAAACATACTGAATGTTTTGACAAGTCAATACAATCCGCTGCTAAAAGGCTGAAACTATTGGTTCCAGCAATCTCCAGACATTCTCCGCCACAATACGCTGTCCCTCCGCGGTGGGGTGAATTCCATCCCGCTGGTTAAGCTCCCGCTCTCCGCCTACCCCTTCCAGCAGAAAAGGAATTAACGCCACCTGGTTACGCTGCGCCAGTTCCGGGTAAACGGCGCTGAATTCATCTGCATACGTCCTGCCCATGCTCGGGGGCACCTGCATGCCGGCGAGTATAATTTTCACCTCGGGATAGCGCGTTTTCACCTTATCGATGATCGCCTGCAGGTTTTTCCGGGTTTCTGACACCGGGATCCCTCTCAGGCCATCATTCCCGCCTAATTCCAGCACAAATACATCTACCTGCTGCCGTAATACCCAGGCGATACGACTGTTACCTGCTGCCGTGGTTTCCCCGCTAACCCCAGCATTTACGACCTCAAAATTCAACCCAAGCGAATCCAGGCGCTGTTGCAGCAACTCGGGATAAGCTTCCGAAGGTTCCACGCCGTATCCGGCGGTAAGACTATTTCCGAAAAACACGATTGTTTTCTTCGCAACGGAATCTTTTTCCGCAAGCGCTTCCGTAAGGTCTGACGGCTGTTCGGATGTTTTGTTTGCCGGCTGGCATCCCTGGAAAAAGGCCGTAAATGCCAGTATCAAAATTGTTTTCTTCATATTATCCTTGTCTTCCTTCTCCTTTTTCCGCTAATTTGATATAAATATGACAGGATACCAATTTTTTGGCAAGAGAGCTTTGCCCGCCAACTTAACCGCCCACAACGAAACTATATGTCCCCGATTCTTCAGCTTACAGACGTAAGTAAAAAATACCGTACCGCCACTACCGCGTTAACGGTGCTCGATGCCGTCAGTCTTGCTATTGCCGAAGGCACTACTGTAGCGATAGTGGGGCCTTCCGGAAGCGGGAAAACCACCCTTCTGGGACTGTGCGCCGGCTTGGATCAGGCTACATCGGGCACTATAACCCTTAACGGGATTTTGTTAAATGAGCAAAATGAAGATCAGCTTGCCGGCATTCGGAACGCGCATGTAGGATTTATTTTCCAAAATTTTCAACTGTTACCGACACTCACCGCCCTGGAAAATGTAATGGTTCCCATGGAATTGAACGGCAACCGCCAGGCCCGTGCCCACGCAATGGAGCTGCTCGATAAAGTCGGGCTTGCCGAACGGATGCACCACTATCCGTCGCAGCTCAGCGGAGGGGAGCAGCAGCGGGTCTCCCTTGCACGCGCCTTTTCCAACCGACCGAAAATTCTGTTTGCCGATGAGCCCACGGGCAATCTCGACAACGAAACCAGTAAAAAAGTGGTTAAGCTGCTGTTTGATCTCAATACCGAAGCCGGGACGACCCTTGTACTGGTGACGCACGACCTGGAGCTGGCCGCTAAAACTCAACAAATCATCCGAATAAAAGGGGGCAGGATAAACCATGACGGAGCATGAACGGAGCTAGCTGGCTTTTGAAAATGGCCTGGCGTGACAGCCGTCGCAACCGTTCACGGCTGTTTTTGTTTATGGCCTCCATCGTGTTAGGAATCGCCGCACTTACCGCCATCTATTCCCTGGGCTTTAACCTGAATAACCAGATAGATGAACAGGCTGCCTCCTTGCTGGGCGCTGATATGGAGTGGGTAGGAAACAAACCCTTTGAAGCGTCTGAGCGCGCCCTTGCCGATTCGGTTGCCGCCGCTACATCAGAGGAGATGAGCTTTGGCTCCATGGTCTACTTTCCGGCAACGGGAGGCAGCAGACTGGTCCAGATACGGGCACTGAAAGGAGATTTCCCTTACTATGGTACCCTTGAAACGCTGCCCGCCGCAGCGTCCGCCGATTTCCGGACCGGGAAGAAGGCGCTTGTCGACCAGAACCTCCTGCTCCAATACCGCGCCGGAGTAGGAGATTCGATCAAAGTGGGCGAGGTTACCTTTGAAATTGCCGGGTCCCTGATCGATGCACCCGGGCAGACCGGGATTGTTGCGGCCGTCGCCCCGGTGGTCTACATTCCCCTGAGCTACCTGGAAGCCACCGGCCTGGAGCAAAAAGGAAGCCGGATCAATTACCGCCTGCTGCTCCGCATGCCGGATCCATCCGGCGTGGACACGTTCATTAAGAACCATAAGGAACGCCTGGAAACGGCAGAAGTTACGATCCGGACAGTTGAAGACCAGAAAGACAGTACCGGCCGGCTGTTCCGCAACCTGACCGTTTTCCTGGGTCTGGCAGGGTTTGTTGCGCTCCTGCTTGGCTGTGTGGGAGTAGCCAGCGCGGTGCACATTTACGTGAAAGAGAAAGTCAACACGATTGCTATTCTGCGCTGTCTGGGTGTGCGTGCGAAAGAAGCGTTCTTAATCTTTCTGATCCAGATCATTTGCATCGGCTTTACCGGCTCGCTTATCGGAGCACTTGCCGGCAGTTTTCTACAACGCTTCCTCCCGGTTCTGCTGGCAGATTTCCTGCCTTTTGCATTGGATCCGGTCATTTCGGTTCCGGCCATTGCCCAGGGTATTTTGCTGGGCGTAATTATTTCGGTGCTGTTTTCCCTGATCTCCTTTATCAGTATCCGGAACATTTCACCGCTGCATGTCTTCCGGATCTCCTTTGAAGATTCTCCCGTAGACAAGGACCCGTTACGCTGGCTCATCTATTCTCTTATCTGTGTCTTTATCCTTGTCTTCGCGTTCTGGCAGCTTCAAGACTGGAGCACGGCGTTTGCTTTCTCGGCCGGTATTATGGGGGCATTCCTCCTGTTGGTGGGAGTGGCCAGGGGAATCACCTGGTTAATCCGCCGGTTCTTCCCGGTACACTGGGGCTATCTGGCGCGGCAGGGACTGGCCAATCTTTTCCGTCCGAACAACCAAACCGTCATTTTGGTAGTGGCCATCGGGCTGGGAACGATGCTGATCTGTACCCTGCTGTTATCACGGGATATGCTGCTGAACCAAATTCAGGTTTCCACGTCGGAGGATCGTCCGAACATGGTGCTTTTTGATGTTCAGGAAGAGCAGTTACAGGCGCTCTCGCAGCTCATCACCGACCGGAACCTCCCGCTCCTGCAATCCGTCCCTATTGTAAACACGCGGTTGGAAAAAATGAACAGTCTGGATGCCGCCGCCGTCCGGAAGGACAGCACCAGGCGTCGCCTGCAGGGAATGTTCCGAAGAGAATACCGGGTAACCTATCGGGATACCCTTTCGACGACCGAAAAGATAACCAAAGGCAGTTGGGTGGGACAGTTCACCAACGGGCTGGTGCCTGTTTCGGTTGAAGCAGGATTTGCCGACAGGAACCGCATAGACCTGGGAGATACCTTGCAGTTTAATGTTCAGGGGTCTCTGGTAATGGCTTCCGTAGCCAGCCTGAGAGAAGTGGATTGGAGAGGCATGCAAACGAATTTCGTAATTGTATTTCCCAAAGGAATTCTGGAGGAAGCCCCTCAGTTCCACGTTTTGCTTACACGGATGCCAACACTGGATCAATCCGCTGATTTTCAGCAGGAGGTAGTCACTCATTACCCGAACGTCTCCATTGTGGACCTGAGCCTGGTGTTCAATATCGTCGACAAGATTACCGATAAAGTCGGGTTCGTCATCCGTTTTCTGGCCGGGTTCAGCATGCTTACCGGCTTGATCGTCCTGATTACCTCCGTACTCATCAGTAAATACCAGCGTATCCGGGAAAGCATCCTGCTCCGCACCCTGGGAGCCGTCAGGAAGCAGATCTTGTTCATTACAGGGTGGGAGTATTTTTTCCTGGGCGCCATTGCTTCCCTTACGGGAATCGGCCTGGCAGTAACAGCATCCTGGGGACTTGCCCGCTTTAGTTTTGAAACCGACTTTCAGCCGGACCTCCTGCCTGTCACGTTTGTATTTGCGGCCATCACTGCCATCACGGTCGTGATCGGCTTAATTAACAGCTCCGGCATTCTTTCCCAGTCCCCTCTGGAAATATTGCGACAGGAAAGCTAGCCTCGGCCCCCATGGTCTGTGTCCCACAGACCATTTTGAATACCGGCCAGAAAGAGAGTGGGCTGTGCAGGCGAAGGAGTGGCGAGGGAGTGGGCTGTGAAGACACAGACCACGGCAGTCCACGGCAGCCCACGGCAATGACATGCGACGTTTTTTACGGATGTCCTAATGTGTTCCAGTCTCTGATGTTCCCGTCGCGCTTTTCCAGCAGCCAGACCCTGGCATCGGGGAAACGGGTTAGTATACGCTTGCTTTTCCGGATGCCCATCACTCCGATTGCCGTAGCCAGCGCATCTGCTTCGGTTCCGTCGCGGGCAACAACGGTAGACCGTACATGGTGCCTCAGTCCTATTCCGGTAGCCGGATTGACAATATGTGAATAGGTCTTTCCCTTATGCGTAAAAAAACGATAATGGGCTCCTGACGTCGCTACCCCGCAATCGGCCAGTGATAAGATCACCGGTGAAGCGGCCGTATCTGACGTTATTTCTATTTTCCATCCGGCTGCTCCGGGCGGCGGGCCGGAAAACGCCAGATCACCACCCGCGTCCAGCATCGCCGACCGGATTCCCAGTCCTCTCAGGATCCGGATCCCTTCGTCGGCAGCATAGCCCTTTCCGATTCCTCCGACATCCAGCCGCATCCCTTTCCTTTTCAGACGGACCAGGCGATGCGTCGTATCCAGCTCGATCAGCCTATAGCCTACCCGCTTTCGCGTCTTCCGGATCGCTTTCCGGGACGGAAACTCGTGTACCAGCAGGCTTCGCCGCCACAGCTGCACCATCGGTCCGACGGTCACTTCGAAAGCGCCCTCCGTCTGTTTACTGATGGCACAGGACCTGGCCAGTATATCAAAAAGTTCGGGGCTTGTCCGAACCCAGTGTCCTCTTCCGGACAAGCCCGACAAACGGTTAATTTCACTTCCATCTTTGTAATCGCTCAGCAGGGCATTCAGCACCTCGATCCTGGCAAAGACCTGTTCCGCCGCAGCCTTCGCAAGAGAATCTCCCTGTGCATAGAACACCAGGCGGAAGGGCGACCCCATCAGGTTGCGGCTGAATTCAAAACGCGTAGACTGCCCGGAAACCCACTGCGGCAGCAGCAGTATCCCCAGGAGCACTATCTGTATAAAGCCATTTCTGTCCAGCCAACCGGCCTTATGGTCCGGGCAGCAGTCCCTGCGTATCATTTATGAAATTTTCAGATTCGCGCGGCTTTGTCGCGCAAGTAAAAATCAACCAGCACCAAAGCTGCCATCGCTTCTACAATGGGGACAGCCCTTGGCACCACACAGGGATCGTGACGGCCTTTCCCGGATACAATCACCTCCTCGCCCGCCGCATCAATACTTTCCTGGTCCTGCATGATGGTAGCCACCGGTTTAAAAGCCACCCTGAAGTAAATATCTTCCCCGTTAGAAATACCTCCCTGGATACCGCCGGAATAATTGGTTCGTGTCCGGACCTTCCCGCTTGCTGTTTTATAGTAGGCATCGTTGTGTTGGGAGCCATACATTTCGACGCCTGCAAACCCGCTCCCGTATTCAAATCCTTTTACGGCATTGATACTGAGCATCGCCTTGCCGAGCTCCGCGTGTAATTTATCAAACACCGGCTCTCCCCACCCCGCAGGAACTCCTGCGGCGACGCAGGAAACCACTCCTCCTACCGAATCACCCCTTTTCCGCGTCTCATCAATAAACCGGAACATTTCCCCGGCCAGTTCCGGATCCGGGCAACGGACATCATTCTTTTCCGCTTCGTCCAGATCGAGTTCCTGATACGGCTTTTCCAGTTTGACAGGACCTACCTGCGAAACAAACGCCTGCACCGTAACGCCCAACCCCTTCAGGATCATCTTGGCCAATGCACCGGCGGCGACCCGGGCGGCAGTCTCACGGGCCGAACTCCTGCCCCCTCCCCGGTAGTCGCGTATCCCGTATTTGACCTGATACGTATAATCCGCATGCGAAGGTCTGAAACGCGCTGCGATATGTGAATAGTCCTTACTCCGCTGATCCGTATTCGGAATAAACAACGCCAGCGGGGTGCCAGTTGTTTTTCCATCAAAAACCCCCGAAAAAACCTGAAATTCATCGGTTTCCTTCCGTTGGGTAGTAATACGCGACTGCCCCGGTTTTCTCCGGGTCAGCTCCGACTGAATGAATTCCGTATCAAAAACAACACCTGCCGGGCATCCTTCAATCACCACTCCTATCCCGGCTCCGTGCGATTCGCCAAACGTAGCAATCTTAAAAATCTTACCAAAGGTACTCCCCATATGTTGTATGCATTCCATCAGGACATCGCCTGACAATGGTTGGTTAAAGTTATACAATTCTAACCGGCTCTTCTCCACCGGCGCTTCGTTACCGTCTGAAAAGCCAGACCGTAACGAACAGCATCAAAATTACCACAACGTTCATTATTATCCGAAAAACCTTCCGATAATTCGTAAAATGCCCGGTAGTCTGCATTTGTTCCAGGTTCGCATAAAGCGATGTTTCTTCCCGGTTCACGGCGGTACCATTGGTCCGGTTCACCCCCACTACCTCGACCGCCTGCTGCGAGCGGAGTGTATCGTACTGTTCCAGTACCGGATCAAAATAAATCCAGTGAAAGTACCCCTCCAACGGATAAAGCCCGTTTTGCTTCCCGACGATGGTGTACTCGAAACTTTTCTCACCCTTCACAGACTCGCTGCTTTTCTGAACGACATGACTTACTTCCGGCGGATAAAAATCAAATGATGAAACCGGTGGAAGCCCCGGCGCCGGGATGGCGGAGATATTCCCCTCGCCCGATATACCGAAACGATACCGGAACGACTCTCCTGCGGCAACTTTATTGGCAGAGATAAATTCTGTCAGCTGATAGCTGCCGACCGGGACAATCTCCCGTTTGGGATGCGGAGGTAAGGGTTTGACCACTACCTGCACCGGCCGCGCATAAAACACCCGGTAGTGTATCCCCTCCTCTGTACTGTCGGCAGCGGCCTCACCGATTTTCATTTTCAGTCCTACCGTGGGAAAGTGCACGTCTTTCTGGATAAGCGGATAAAACACCGACTGATAGAGCCGGTATTCTGTAAAATCCCGGTCACCAATCTTCCAGTTACGGGGCCTCACCTCCTCAATCCAGGTGTTTTCTTCCCAGCATCCATCGGGTTTAAGCTTTTTGAGTATGGCTTGCAGCTGGTTATTCAGATCATAAAAATCCATACGCAACGGAATATCCTTGACCACATAGAGCGACAGGTAAACCCCAAACCCTTCGCGTAGGAAAACACTTCTTTTATTGGTTTTTATCGTCAGGAAGACGTCCTCCCTGGCAATCTCATCGGGGATCTGGCCATCGGCCGCCAGGGTGGGCGCCGCCTGGAGCGAATCGTCGGCAGCGCCGGAAAAATGCAGGGTGAGCCCGTCTACCTTAATTTCCTTACTGTCCACCGTCACGGTAAAGGGCGGAACGTCGATTGCGATCACGGCGACCGGAAAGTACTGCTGCAAAACCGTTTGGGTCAACACGGCCCTGCCGTCAACGCGGCTGACGTTTCGGGTCAGGGTAACGCTCCCTTTTTCCAGTCCGTCCAATGCGGGGAATATTACTTCCGGACGCTTCGAGCTGTTGGTGATTACCACCCGGACTTCAAAGCCCTGTCCCGGCTGCAGGAGCGTATTCCCGGTCTCCACACGTACCTCGGGCTCTGCTACTTGTGCAAAGAGGGGCAGCGTAAAAATACTCCAAAAAATATTTAAATATGAATAGATTTTCATTTATATTTACTATTCAATGCAATAACTGATTTACTCGACTGTTATTAAGTTAGATCGCTCATTATTTTAAATCTCAACTAAAAGCAATATACCTATGGCCTCGATGCTTGAATATATCAAAATTATACTTCAAAAAGTCAGTTTCGACCATCGTTTATTTGAAAAAGAACTACGCAAAGCAATCCGGATGTTAATGCCAGAAGAGGTAAAAAACCTTAAGATCTGGTGTTATGAACGCTTCAGCAACCTGCATCAAACTATTTTGGATAAAGTGTTCTTACTCTCTGTGCCCGCCGCATGATACCTGTAAAAAAAGGCTGTTCGTAAAAAAACAGCCTTTTTTTTGTCTCCTTATTGCTCCTCCTTTTACATCGTTTCTCCTTCCTGCATCCTTGTCGCATTTTCCGCAATTCGCAATTGTTCTATAAAATCGCCGATCTCTCCTTCCATAACGGCGGGAAGGTTGTACACAGTATACCCGATCCGATGATCCGTTACGCGGCTCTGCGGATAGTTATAGGTGCGGATTTTGTCCGAGCGGTCACCACTGCCCACCATCGACTTCCGTTGAGAGCTGATCGCTTCGTTCCGCTTACGCAGCTCCATCTCATACAGGCGGGAACGCAGTACCCCCATTGCCCGGTCTTTGTTTTTAAGCTGGGAACGCTCATCCTGGCAGCTGACAACCAATCCTGATGGAATGTGCGTCAGCCGGATCGCAGAATAGGTAGTATTGACAGATTGCCCTCCGGCGCCCGACGACTGAAACGTGTCCACCCGGATATCGCCCATATTCAGCTCTATATCCACCTCTTCCGCCTCCGGCAATACCGCCACGCTGGCGGCGGAAGTATGTACTCTGCCCTGAGATTCGGTGACCGGAACCCGCTGTACCCGGTGAACGCCCGACTCAAATTTCAGTTTCCCGTAAACGTCCTCCCCCTCTACCTTACAGACAATCTCCTTATAGCCTCCCGTAGAACCTTCCGTGAAATCCAGTACCGACAACCGCCAGCCTGTTTTTTCGCAGTAACGCTGGTACATACGGAACAGATCTCCGGCAAAAATCGCGGCTTCGTCGCCTCCCGTTCCGCCACGTACCTCTAAAATAACGTTCCTGCTGTCGTTCGGATCCTTCGGGATTAACAGCTCTTTTATGAAAGCCTCTATTTCAGGAACCTTAGGGGTTAACTCACTCAGCTCTTCCTTGGCCATCTCCCGCAGATCCCCGTCCTTTTCCGTGGCTATCAATTCCTTTGCTCCCGCGATATCCGCCAACAGCTTCTGATAAATGGTATACTGCTGGTCAATGCGTTCCAGGTCTTTGTACTCCTTGCTTATTTTGGAATACCGCTTGGAATCCGAGACGACCTCGGGCTGCATAATTTGCTGTGCCACTTCATTAAACCGTTCACGTAGCGATTCCAGTTTATCAATTATAGTATTCATATTAGCCGATTGCTAATGTTTTTTAGTTTAAAAGGTGCAAAGATACGGAAAAGGAGGGAAATTGCGGTACCGCAGAGACACGGCATGCAGCGTCAGCACTTTCCTGCAGCGTCTCTGGGTATGTAATAGCTGTACCTATTTTATATTCTAGTATGAAAAGTCTGATAAGTCGAAGTTTGCCATTTTTGGTAGCCGTCCTGTTCTGTGGATGCTATACGGATCAGCGGGTGGATAACTCGAAAGGGCTGGCGCAGGAAATGCGGGCCATGCAGATCAAGCGGGTAACCCCCAGCCAATTATCGAACCGGATACGGGAACAGGGGGATGCGATCGGGACCAAGGCCTCGGAACTACTGGCCAGTCATCCGGACACGTCCGGATGTAGTCAACCGGAACGCCTTCCCGCCCTTGTAGAACTGCAGGAAACCTACGGCGTGACGCTCCGGCTGCTGTATGCCAAAGACACTGCGGATGCCGCCCTCAGTCCGAAAGAAGTCGCCCTCTTGCAGGCATACCTTTACAATAGCCGGGAACACCCGGTATTGAGTGCCAACTTGCAGGCACTGAACGACACGCTCACCCTGTACCAGGTTCCGTTAGCGGCCACGCATCCATGGGTGAGCGCCTGTGCAGCAGCCAGAGCGTCTCCCTTTGTCTTATGGAATATTACCTTTAACAATAAGGAGGTCATCCGCCGGATAGACGCTGATCCACTCAAGCCCTGACTACCGGCTTTCCAGGACAGTCTTCCATTTTCGATAAGCCTCCGCCGTAGCGTCTCTTTCATTCAAATCCGGCTCAATGACACGGACGGCCTGCAGGCCGGTAAAGGTTTCCTCCCGGTTTTTATAGTAACCCAGCCCTTGTCCGGCAGCGCGTGCAGCCCCTTGGGCGCCGTCGGTGTTATACAGCTCCACGGTAGCACCCGATACGTTGGCAAAGGTTTGCCGGAACAGCGGGCTCAGGAACATATTGGCCTCTCCTGCACGGATCAGATTGGAAATAACCCCGAGGTTTTGCATGATTTCCATCCCGTAGTACAAGGCAAATACAATGCCCTCCTGCGCCGCCCGGAGGTAATGCGGCAAACCGTGCCGGTTAAATTCCAGGCCGTGAAAGCTGCCGCCCGGGTTTTGATTCTGGAGTACTCTTTCCGCGCCGTTTCCAAAAGGCAGGCAAGCCAGTCCCTCCGACCCCACGGGCACTCTTGCCGCCATCTCGTTGATAGCCTCATAAGACAACTGCCCCTGTGTCAGCTGGTTTCGCAGCCAGCTATTGAGACTTCCTGTCCCGTTGATGCACAACAGCACACCGTAGCGGGGAGACGCAGCGCTTTTATTGACATGCAGGAATGTATTCACCCTGGACAACGGATCGTATTTTGCCTGATCACTCACTCCGTACACCACCCCGGATGTCCCCCCCGTCGCTGCCACCTCCCCCGGTTCCAGCACATTCAGGGAAAAAGCATTATTCGGCTGATCCCCTGCACGGTAGGTGACCGGCGTACCGGCTGCCAGGCCTAATGACGCAGCTGACGCGGCCGTAAGATGGCCCTGGATACCGAAAGAGGGAACGATTTCCGGGAGCAGTTCCGCATCGAAACCATAATGGTCCATTAAAAGGGAAGCGGGCGCCTGTGTCTGAAAATCCCACAAAACACCTTCCGATAAACCGGACGGCGTGGTGACGACCTCCCCCGTCATCCGGGCTGCCAGGTAGTCGCCCGGCAGCATAAACTTGTGGATTCTGGCATAAACGGCGGGTTCATTAGCCTTTACCCAGGCCAGCTTGGAAGCGGTAAAGTTGCCGGGCGAATTGAGTAAGTGCGACAACGCCGTTTCCTCCCCCAATGCTGCAAACGCCTGATTACCGGTAGCAACGGCACGGCTGTCGCACCAGATGATCGCAGGCCTCAGCACCCGTAAGTCTTTATCCACAACCACCAGCCCGTGCATCTGATAGGAAATCCCGATGGCCCGCACATCTTCCGGCGCCACCGCCGATTGCCGGATTACCTCCCGCGACGCTTTGCACGCATTTTCCCACCAAAGCTCCGGATGCTGCTCCGCAAACCCGGGTTCCGGCGCTTCAATCGCCATTTCGGTTTCCGGGTAAAAGGCCGAAGCCACCGACTTTCCTGTTTCCGCTGCTATCAGCGAAGCCTTTACAGAAGAACTTCCGAGGTCAAATCCGATAAAATACATAGGTAAAGCAATCGCGTTTAAAGATGGCGGATGGTATATCCGGTATAATTAAATGTCAAAATTACAAGAAAGCCCTTTTCATCCAACTTTATCACAGAAAGATTACGAGACCGGCCTGTTTTCACCGGCCGGCTCCCCCATTACCGCCTCCGGCCCGACTTTCGCACCGCAAAAATAGCCCTTTTGCCATTTTATCCGTATAATAGCCGCAAGCCTTACTTAACCTGCAATCATATGCTTACTACTTCCTGGGAAATTGTTACGTCCCATTTGTGTGAACTGGGGGAGGGGCCCGTGTGGGACGAACAGCAAAACCGTATTCTCTGGCTTGATATCCCGGCAGGCGCAATCCATTCGTTTTACCCGGCCACCGGGCGGCATACCTCGCTGACCACCGGTCAGTATACCGGCGCTGTCGTATTAAAACCCAACGGAAACCTCGTTGCCGCCCTTCAGAATGGCTTTTACGAAATCGACGAAACATCCGGGACCCTGACGTTTCTGGCGGACCCGGAAGCTCATTTACCCGAAAACCGGTTCAACGACGGCAAATGCGATCCGCAGGGGCGCTTTTGGGCCGGCACCATGCACCGGCCCGAAACACAGGTTTCAGGGCATTTATATACCTTGGATACCGGCAATAACGTCACCTGGAAAGCGGGGCCTGTGGGCTGCTCCAACGGACTGGCCTGGAGCGCCGACAGCCGTACCCTCTATTATATTGATTCTCCCACACGCACGGTAGTGGCCTACGATTTCGATCCCGGTACCGGCGCGATCTCCGGCAAACGCGTCGTAATCACCATTCCCGAAGGTGAAGGATTCCCCGACGGGATGACCATCGATGCAGAAGGGGCGCTGTGGATTGCGCTCTGGGATGGCTGGAAGCTCGTCCGGTACGAACCGGCCGGCGGGACAAAAACCGGAGAGATTCAACTGCCGGCGGCACGTGTCACCTCCTGTACATTTGGCGGAGACGATTTTGAGGACCTCTATATCACCACTGCCAAAATTAACCTGAGCGAAGAGGAACTCCGGGAGCAGCCCCTCGCAGGAAGCCTGTTCGTTATCCGGAAGGTCGGCCCGAAGGGGTTGCCGGCGGTACGCTTCGGCGGATAATCCCCGCGGCCTCCTGCCGGCTTTCTGCTTATCGCCGACAGGATTTCAGGGTTGACGGACACGCATGGGCCCGTCCGTTCGATTCTGTTAAGGGCGGCGGGTTTTAAAAATATCCCGGCTTTATTTATACCAATTACAAACAATTCGGTATCTTGCGACACTTTTAGTCGGTTTAATGGTTCACCCATGAAAATAATCAGGATACTTCTGTTGTTATGCAGTGCTGGTCTTTCGTCTTTATATGGCCAGGAAAAAAGTTTATCTCCCACGCTTTATAAAAATCTGCCGGCCGATCCGGAGCCGGAAACGGGGATTTATACACTTTTCAGTTTCAGGACCGGCCAGGCCGTTGATACATCCCTTTGGGCAACCGACCAATGGGATGTAGGTTTTAAGGGAAGTACCCTTATTGTAAACGGCGGGGCAAACCGGGTTGGTAAGGGAGGAGCGTTCCTGGTGAAGGGGGATTTTGAAGCCCTGAAAAACGTTCCCGACGGCGCTCAGTTCACCGTCGATGAATCCGATGAAAAGACTGCTATTCCCAAAGGATCGGGCAACGGCTGGTACGAATATATTTTCACGACGCACGAGATCAAACCGCTTCCCAACACCGTGCTGCTGATCAGGACCGCCGACGAACGGTATGCGAAAATGGTGATCGAAAGTTACTACAGAGACATTGAGGGAGAGACGGATTCACCGGGGCGTTATTACACCTTCCGGTATGTTTTTCAGCCAGACGGCACCCGGAACTTTAACTAATTTCTTTTCGGGATAATTATCCATTCTATTATTTTTTTGCGTTTTATGTCCCTTTTGCCAGATACGTACCGGTTCAAACAGTCAGAAAAGAGCTGGAAAATGTGGGTATACTTTCTTGTCTTCTGCCTCTTCGGAGCTCCCGTCAGCAGCTTTTCACAGCGGATCGTTTCGACAGACGGCACGATCAGTGAAATTCTGGCAGGCCTCGGACTCGCAGACCAGCTGGTGGGAGTAGATGTAACAAGCACTTATCCCGAATCGCTGAAGCGGCTGAAGCAAATCGGTCATAACCGTACTATTTCGGCGGAAGGTATCCTGTCGCTCAATCCCGACCTGATCCTGGTCAACAGTGAAAGCCTGTTACGACCGGGCCTGGTGCAGCAACTGGAAAAAACGGGCAAGAAAGTCGTTGTGTTTGAGCAGCAGTATTCCGTGGAAGGCAGTAAAAAACTGATCCGTGCGGTCGGAACCTATTTTAACAGGCAAAAAGAGGCCGAAGTACTGGTCAAACGAATTGACGACGACCTGCTCCGGATAAAAAAGCAGCGTTCGCCTAAAAAGGTGGTATTTATCTATGCACGGGGAGCGGGGACCTTAATGGTTTCGGGAAAAGGCACCTCGGTAGACGCCATGCTCGGCCTGGCCGGCCACACCAATGCCATCCAGGGTTTCGATGATTTCAAACCGCTGACCAGTGAAGCACTGCTTGCGGCGAACCCTGACTACCTGTTGCTGTTTGATACCGGCCTGGAAAGTGTCGGCGGTATTGACGGCTTGTTAAAGCTCCCGGGCGTTGCCTTTACCAAAGCAGGTAAAAGCCGGCAGGTGGTTGCGATGGAGGGACTCTACCTGACGGGATTCGGTCCCCGCGTTGGCGCTGCTTTACTTGAGTTATCACAGAAAATTAACTGAAATGGCTACGGAAGCTCCCCAGTTACTCCCTACCCTCAAACAGGAACCCGATCCGGTCAAAGCGGTGACGCCCCTGCCTGTGGGATGGATCGTGGGATTGCTGTCCGTAGTATTAGCGGCTTCCGTCCTTCTTGCAATTGGTATCGGTACCGTTCAGATTACGCCGAAGGAGTTGCTGGCTATCGTGCTTCACCGCCTGGGTGTGAGTACCCAGATTCCTTTCCGGGAAGAGCAGGAAATTATTTTTTGGTACATCCGGCTCCCAAGGGTTTGTCTGGGTATCCTGATCGGGACCGGACTGGCGCTGGCCGGCACCACGCTGCAGGGCCTGTTCCGGAACCCGCTGGCGGATCCTACCCTGATCGGGATTTCCGCAGGCGCGTCCCTGGCTGCCGTCCTCACCATCGTTTTTAACTTGAACATCCATTTGTTCGGCGGACTGCTGGGAAGCTATACACTGGCGGTTGCCGCTTTTACGGGCGCCGGCCTTACCACCTTACTGGTCTACCGGCTGTCGTTGGTAAACGGCCATTTCCGCATCAGTACCATGCTGCTCGTAGGAATTGCAATTAATGCATTCGTCATGGCGCTTACGGGCCTGATCACCTCGCTGGCCAATGACCAGCAATTACGGGACCTCACATTCTGGAACCTGGGAAGCCTGGGAGGCGCCAACTGGACCAATGTGCTGACCATCACGCCGTTTATCCTGATTGCCGCCTTCGGCATGCCCGGACTGGCCAAATCGCTGAACCTGCTGTCGCTGGGTGAAAGCCAGGCCATTCACCTGGGGGTGAACATGAAGCTGCTGAAACGGAAAACCATCCTCCTGTCGACGATGGCCGTCGGCGCTTCGGTGGCGATGGCCGGCTCCATCGGGTTCGTCGCGCTGATTGTTCCGCACATTATCCGAAAGGCTTTTGGTCCCGATCACCGGATCGTCTTACCCGGTTCTGCCCTGGGCGGGGCCATCATTTTGACCATTTCGGACACCCTATCCCGTACCCTGGTAGCACCATCCGAGCTGCCCATTGGCGTACTGACAGCCCTCATGGGAGCACCTTTATTCGTTTATATTCTGTTAAAGGAAAAAAATAAAAGGTATGATTGAAACGCGGGACCTGAGTTTTCATATCGCTCACCGGCGGTTGGTCCATCAAATCAACCTTACGGTGACACCCGGCAGGTTACTGGCCATTGTCGGCCCGAACGGCGCGGGGAAAACCACTTTGCTGAAGTTGCTCAACCGGGATTTGCTGCCTACCTCCGGAGAGGTACGCTTTCACGGAAAACCTTTGTCCGGTTATAAAGCTGCGGAGCTGGCGCGGAAAAGAGCCGTATTGTCTCAGCAAAACCAGCTTTCACTGCCATTTACGGTACAGGAAGTCGTCATGATGGGAAGGTACCCCTTTCATAAGGACACCCCCACATCTTCCGATTACGACATCGTCCGGAAATGCCTGGAAAAAGTAGACATGCTTCCCTTCTCCGGGAGGCTGTTTCCGACCCTGTCGGGCGGCGAGCAGCAACGGGTCCAGCTGGCCCGCGTACTGGCACAGATCTGGCAAATACAGGGAGCCTATTTGTTTTTGGATGAGCCTACCAACGGTATGGATCTCAAACACCAGTACCATACCCTGCAAATCGCAAAAGCATTAACGGCCGACCACTATGGGGTCGTCGCCGTTCTGCACGATCTGAATATGGCGCTGCAGTACGCCGACGACCTGCTGATCCTTCACAACGGGACTATTGCAGCCCTGGGAGTTCCCCGGGAAGTCCTTACCCCTGAAATTATTGAGCAGGTTTTCGGAATTGCCGCCCATATTACTTATTTTCCGGAAATGAATATTCCCCTGATCGTACCGGTTCCCGGAAAATCACACCAACCATCCCCTTATTTGAATCTTTAAAATCAATATCCATATGAAACCTGCAGAATATACCGAGACCATCATACCTGCTCCGACCGATCTGAAAGCCCGCTGGGAGCAATTAAAAAGCGAGCAGCCTAAACTGCGGATCCGGGATGCCGCCCGCCAGCTGGGGACTACCGAGGCCGAACTGGTAGCCATCGGGATGGGTAGTACTGCCGTACGCCTGCGACCCGAATTCACCGCCATCCTGGAAGCAATAGCGCCACTGGGTCATGTGATGGCGCTGACGCGCAATGACTATGCGGTCCATGAACGCAAAGGAGTGTACCTGAACCCTTCCTTTTCTCCGCACGTCGGTCTTTTCGTCGGTGAGGACATTGATCTGCGCCTTTTCATGGGCCCCTGGAAATATGCCTTTGCCGTCAGTGAAAACGACCGTCACAGTCTGCAGTTTTTCGGAAAGGACGGAGAAGCTATCCATAAGATTTACCTGACCGACAAAAGCGACAAAGCCGCCTACGATGCGCTGGTCGAAACCTATACCGATCCGGAGCAAAACAGCACGCTGGAAATCACCCCGGAAACTCCGAAAGTCAATCAGTTCACCGGTCTGGACGAGGCTACCAAAGCGGCATTCCAGCAAAAGTGGATCGACCTGAAAGACACGCACGACTTTTATGGGTTGCTGACCAAATACCGCATCCCGCGGAAGGAAGCCTTATCCCTGGCGCCCGAAGGCATGGCCTACCCCATCCAGACCACTTCTGTCCGCAGGGTCTTTGAAGCAGCTGCCGCATCCGGACTGCCTATCATGGTCTTTGTCGGCAATAAAGGCTGTATCCAGATCCATACCGGTCCGATTAAGAAGCTCTTTGAAATGGGTCCCTGGTACAATATTATGGACCCCGAGTTCAACCTTCATTTACGGGAAGACGCTATTGATGAAGCCTGGGTGGTGATCAAACCCACAGAAGACGGCATTGTTACCGCTGTCGAGGTTTTTGACAAAGAAGGCGAAATTATTGTCCAGCTTTTTGGCAAGCGCAAACCGGGTATCCCGGAAATGGAAGACTGGCAGACGCTGGTAAAAGAAAATGTGCTGCCCCTTGCCTAAAGAACCCGCCTTCCCGCAAGATGGTCCTGCGGGAAGGCCTTATCCCAGATTCCTGAACTTCTCCCGGTAGGCAACCGGCGGTATTCCTGTATTCCGCTGAAACAATTTCCGAAAGGACTTCAGGTCGTTGTATCCCGTATCCAGCATAATCTCGGAAATACTCTTATTGGTCTGTTCCAGCAGTTTTTTGGCCGCCTCAATCCGGGTTTTCTGAAGGTATTCAATAGGGGTCACTCCTGTAGCAAGCTTAAAACGCCGGATAATATTCCGGCGACTTGCAGGGATTTCCCTCACAATTTCTTCAATTGTCACTTCCTCCCTGTACATTTCCCGGATACGTTCTTCCGTTTTGCGAACCAGTTCATCCGTATGGTTGTCACGCGGGCTAAACCGGCCGTAGCAAGCCTGTTGACACCGGTCGAGGTCAATGGCAAACATTTTGGCCAGTTTTACCGCATTTTCATTCCCAACATACTTCCGGACCATATATAACATCAGGTGAAAACTGCTGGTAGCCCCGCCGCTGGTATACACCTGGTCATCTTCGGTCACCACATCCATGATCTGCAATTTCACCTCCGGGAAAGCCGTCTCGAATGCCGTGGCGGCATCGTAGTGGGTGGTGGCCCTCTTGCCGTTCAATACACCGGTGGCTCCCAGTAAAAAAGCCCCCGTGCACACGCTGGCCAACGCAGCCCCCCGTTCATACTGCGCGCGCAGCCAGGGAATAACCACACTGTTTTTCCGAAGCGATTCCACCACATTACTGGTGGAAAAAGCCGGGATAAAAATAATATCGGCCTGCTCCAATGCACTGAAATGAATGCTGTTGAAGGCTCCCCTGTGTGCGTCCTGCACATGCAGGAAATGAATGTGTGCAAAGGCCTCTTCCCCTGAAGCAAGCAACATCCGGTTGAGCGTTTCAAATACATCCTGAATCGCAGCCACACTTAGCAAACGATAATCGTTTGTCAGCAGAATTGCCAGATTTTTCATAAATAATCAATAAGTTGCGTCGCTTTCGACGACGGGTAACGAGTATTGGCCTATCCCCCCAGCTATTATGGCAAAATTTACCCCTCTTTTTTAAGCAAAACCCGTTAGTTTTGGAGCCTTGATTAACAAGCTGCCTTAACGACCCTTAAATTGCCCTAACAAAAATAACGGTACAACTAACAAATTTCAAACGACAATTCCAACCCGATGATTGAAGTTTTTAAAACCAATATTACGGAGGAGTCGATCGCCCTTCAGCTCATCCGACGCATCCAGCATCAATTCCAGGGATACTACGCCAGTTTCGATCTGGAAGACTGCGACCATATCCTGCGCATCCGGTCTACCAGGGGGCTCATCGATAGTTTTTCGGTGGTAGAGCTGCTTCATAAAAGCGGATATAACGCTGAAATACTCCCGGAATGATGGCCTGAAATAAACGCGCCACTCATCAAAAAAAGCAGCCGCTTAACACATTCAAGAGACAGGTTGTCAAATATTTAGCTTTATTACACGGATAAATGTCCGGCCGGAATACCATTCCCTCTGCAATCGCCGTTTAAGCTTTTGACAAGTCGTCGCGGACCCGGCTGGCTTGCCGCTATCAGGGATCCGGGATCAATGCCCCGCCGGCAGGAAATCTCCCGGAGACGGACCAACCTCGCAAATTAGCTAGCCATGATTGTTTTAAGAAATTTTTTCTGGTTTTGTTCCGGCGCTCATCAAAACCTTTTGCAACGCTGTCCGACCGAAGCGAACAAGTACGCAGGGATAGGCGCCACTATTTTTTTCACAGGTTTGTTTGCTGCTTTGTCGGGAGGATACGCTCTCTACACGGTTTTTGACACGGTAAGCAGCGCGGTTATTTTCGGAATGCTCTGGGGGACGATGATCTTTAACCTGGATCGCTATATTGTCAGCAGCATGAGCAAGCAGAACCGGTTCTGGCCGGAATTCAAAATGGCTCTCCCCCGTTTCGTGCTGGCTGTTTTGCTTGCCCTGGTGATTTCAAAACCGCTCGAATTAAAGATTTTCGAAAAGGAGATCAACCGGCAACTGGATGTCCGGAAAAATGAACAGACGATCCAGGCAAAAGCGGCCCTTCAGCAAAGTTTCCCGGAGATCACCGAAGTTGAAGCTAAAATTCTGGCATTGAAAGAAGAGGTGGCTGCGAAGGCTGCCTACCGCAACCAGAAACAGGAGGAATACGACCTGGAAAGGTTCGGGGCCAAAACACCGGGCACCTCGGGCATTGTCGGCCTGGGCACCAACGCCCGGAAAAAGGAACAACAGCTCAACGATGCAGAGCAGGATCTCAGGCAAACCGAAGCAAGGGTTCAGCAAAAAACTGACGCATACGAACGGGAGATCACACAGCTCCGGGAGGCCCGCGGGAAAGCATTTGAAAACCAGCAGCCGACTATTGCCCAATACGACGGCCTGGCGGCCCGGATGGATGCCCTGCAGGTACTGACGACCGAAAGCAAGGCAATGGAACTGGCCAACCTGTTTCTCATTCTCCTGTTTATCGCTATTGAAATCGCACCGATACTGGTTAAACTGATTGCCGCAAAAGGGCCTTACGATGAATTGCTGGCAGCTCGGGAACATGGATTTAGCGTTTATACCCGGGAACAGACCCTCAAACTCGACCAGCAAAGCGAAAAACGGCTGCAATTGTTTATGGATGCCGAGAAAAATCAGGTGGAAGAAAAACTCTTCCGGGACCAGTATGTCAGAAACGAGCTTGGAAAAGCAGAAAAGGAATTATTCGAAGAAACCATCCGGCGCTGGAAAGAAGAGGAAATGGAGAAACTTAACCGGGAAAGCATGCGCTGGTGAACGGGCGGCCTGAACATGCAGCCTAAACAGAACCCGGTCTAAAACACCCTCACTTTTTGAATTCCGATTGTTTCCGTCAGCAGCGACATTGCGATGTGCCGGTGATCCCTGTAATTCAATACGGCTCCGTTGGCACGCACTTCCTGCAGTTTTCCAAACTGCAGGGTTGCAACTACCCAGCAGGGGTGCTGCGGCACTCCGGCAGCGCAAATACCGTCCTCGGGCATTCCGACGTCGGGAGGGGCATAAACGGCCGCATAGCCATAATTCACGTCCACCGCCGGCGACCATTCCGCCATTCCCACGGTTTGGGCAACTGCTACATAGGCCTGGTTTTCCAGTGCCCGTGCCCGTGCGCCTACATGAACGCGGGCCGCTCCGCGGATAGCCTCCGTACAGCTCGGCGCCACAATAAGCCCCGCGCCGGCCATTGCCAGGTAGTGCGCCCCGATCCCAAACTCCACATCGTAACAAATCTGGACGCCAAAACTCCCCCAATCGGCCTCAAAGAGGGTTAATTGCTTTTTCCCCGGACTAATCCCCCATTCTTCGTCTTCAAAGCGGGTCATGAAAAACTTGTCCTGGTATCCTGCCAATCCGCCGGGAGCGAACACATAGGCGCGGTTCACTTTCCTGCCTTCGGCTGCTACCGGCAGGCTCGGGGCTACGAGCATGACCCGGTATTTTTTGGCAAGTGTCTCAAACGTCGTCAAAAAAGGATCCAGCCATTGGGTCATTGCGCTGGTTTGTTCCGCCAGATCCTGGCTGTCGGGAAGCAAACTTGTGAGCTCCATGGAACCATACTCCGGAAAAACCAGCAGCTGCGCTCCCTTCGCAACAGCTTCCTTTATCCACGCTTCCACATGCAGCGCCCATGCTTTCAGTGATGAATGCTGTGTAATCGGATATTGCGCCACTGCGACTGTTACTTCCATGAGTCAAAAAGCTGTTTTTCTTTTTTTTCGAAATGGTTCATAATGGCTGATCACTGACACGTTAAGGCTATGCCGTCCTGCTATCATTGAGGTGTCCTAAAAGCTGTTTAGGGCCGGTATCCGGGTGGTCTGTGAAGACACAGACCACGGTGTCAATGCTGGTTGCCGATAGCTGATTGCTGACAACAACTTTAAGGCTATACCGTCGATTGCACCTCCTGCTACCATTGAACTGTCCTGAAGGCCGCGTACGGGCTGGTGCTAAAGTGGTCTGTGGAGACACAGACCACGGTGTCAATGCTGGTTGCCGATAGCCGATTGCTGATAGCTGATAGCTGAACGCTGACAACAACTTTAAGACTACACCGTCGATTGCACCTCCTGATACCATTGAACTGTCCTGAAGGCCGCTTACGGGCTGGTGCTAAAGTGGTCTGTGGAGACACAGACCACGGTGTCAGTGCTGGTTGTCATTGCCGATTGCCGATAGCTGATAGCCGTTCAACCGATAGCCATTCAGCCATCACAACGCCACAATACTTTTCAGAATTTCTTTAAAGGGCTGCTCTCCTTCATAGGATTTCACAAACTTTCCAGCCCGGTTGTACAACGCTACATATGGAAATGTGCGGATGCCGTAATACCGCATGACCCGGTACGACTCCCCTTCCGTTCCTACTGTGATATTCGGAAACAGCTGTAAAAACAGGGTCCGCTCAAACTGATCTACCGTAGGGAGCGGTGTAAAGGTCACCATCACTACCTGTTTGGTTTTAAAAGCATCCGGATAGTTCAGCAATTCTTTCGTAAAATCCTTGCAATGGCCGCAGTCAGGAGAGAAATAGATGAGAATCACCGGCCCGGGACTTAATTCCGACCGGGTAAACAGTTTCCCATTGGTCAGCTTTATCTCAAACGGCGCCAGGGGTTTGGACGCCTGGATAGTCTGCCCGGCAGCGCCGCCACTTGTCAGGAGCAGGAAAAGGGCCGAAAATAAAAAAACACGTAACATCCTGTAATTGATTGTAAGGTAAGTACACAAAATAAAGCATTTGCGCTAACAAAAGGCATTATTCCTCCTTTTTTATTGACCGATGCGCGTTCCGGTTCTCCTGAATACCTCTCATGACTCCGCGGCCCTTTACCCAACTAATAGTATTTTTGAGCAACCAGTCTGTAATTACTCAGGACCTTTTATATTAGCTACTCATGGATACCCGAAGAGATTTTTTAAAGAAGGCCGCTCTCCTTTCCGGAGGCGCCGGCCTGCTCGGCATGCTGCCTCCCTCTATTCAGAAAGCCCTTGCCATCGACCCTGAAAAGGGGACTACTTTTCTGGATGCGGAGCACGTAGTGATTCTCATGCAGGAAAACCGGTCCTTCGACCACAGTTTCGGTACCCTTCAGGGAGTCCGTGGCTTCAATGATCCGCGGGCCATGGTGCAGCCCAACCAAAACAAGGTATGGCTGCAGACCAATGAAAAAGCGGAAACCTATGCTCCTTTCCGATTGAATATCCGTGACACCAAAGCAACCTGGATGAGCGCCCTCCCGCATTCCTGGGAAAACCAGGTGGATGCGCTGAACCAGGGGCGTATGGATGGCTGGCTGGAGTCTAAAAAGTCCGGCAATAACGCGTATAAGGAAATGCCGCTGACCATGGGGTTCTACAACCGGGAAGATATCCCGTTTTACTACGCCTTTGCCGATGCCTTTACCGTGTGTGACCAGAATTTTTGTTCGTCTCTGACGGGTACTACACCTAACCGGCTCTACCTGTGGTCGGGGACGATCCGGGAAAAACAGGACTTTCAATCCAAAGCCAATGTGCACAACGGAGATGTTACCTATCAGAAAGAAGCCTCCTGGACAACCTTCCCCGAAAGACTCGAAGATGCGGGCATCACCTGGAGGATCTACCAGAATGAGCTGAGTGTAGAAGTAGGTTTTGAAGGCGATGAAGAGGAATGGCTGGGTAATTTCACGAACAACCCCCTGGAATGGATGAAACAATACCATGTATGGTATGCCGAGGGGTTCCGGAAATTTTTACCGGTTGCGCTCGAAAAGCTGCCCGAACAGATAAAGACGCTGGAAACGCGTCTGGAGGAGCTCAAAAAAACAGGCAGCGATACCACCGAAGTCCAGAAACAACTCAACCGGGCTAAGAACGAACTGAAGATGGCAGTGTACTGCCGCGATCACTATCCCCCGGAAAACTTTGAGAAACTTCCTCAAAAGGAACAAAACCTCCATCAAAAGGCATTCACCACCAACCGCAACGATCCCGACTACCATCAAATTACCTGGATCAATTACCAGGATGAGGGGACCGAACGCCGGATGGCGCTTCCGAAGGGAGACGTACTGCACCAGTTCCGGCAAGATGTCACCAACGGGAAACTTCCGACCGTATCCTACCTGGTTGCTCCCGAGAACTTTTCCGACCATCCGGGGGCTCCCTGGTATGGCGCATGGTACCTGTCCGAAACACTCGACATCCTTACCCAAAACCCGGAGGTGTGGAAAAAAACCGTCTTCATACTCTGCTACGATGAAAACGACGGCTACTTCGACCACGTAACTCCTTTTTTCCCATCCCGCCCCGGTCAACCTGAAACAGGCGCCGTCAGCAAAGGCATTGATACTTCCCATGAAATGGTGAACAGGAAACACGAACTGCAGCGCGTGAGGGCCAACCCCGAAAAGGTATCGCGCGACGGCCCTATCGGTCTGGGATTCCGGGTACCGCTGGTAGTCGCTTCCCCCTGGAGCCGCGGCGGATACGTCAATTCCCAGGTTTTCGACCATACGTCCATTGTGCAGTTTCTGGAAGTTTTCCTTTCCCACAAAACAAGCAAAACCATCCGGGAAGAGAATATCACTACCTGGCGCCGTACGGTTTGCGGCGACCTCACCTCGGTTTTCCGGCCGTTTAACGGTGAACCGATTGCCTTACCGAAGCCCGTTGAACGGCAGTCCTTTGTAGAAAGTATTCACAAAGCGCAATTCAAAAAGCTCCCTTCCGATTTCCGGTTACTGGATGCTGCGGAAATACAGCGTATCAACACGGCGCCCCAGGCGTCTGGCTTGATGCCCGGGCAGGAAAAGGGGGTCCGCCCTTCCAACCCGCTGCCGTATGAGCTGTACGCCGACGGCGTCGCAACCCGGACTACCTTTGAGTTGTCCCTGGCTGCCGGAAACAGTGTTTTTGGAAAAAAATCGGCCGGAGCGGTTTTCCTGGTCTATCTTTATGGAAAAACCTACCAAGTGCGTTCCTATACGGTTGCTCCCGGCGACCATCTGAATGCGACTTTCCCCGCAACCCTGTTTGATGACGGAAACTATCATCTTGCCGTATACGGCCCCAACGGTTTTTACCGGGAATTCAAGGCAGGTGTTGGTCCGGGGCCGGCATCCGGTCTGCAGTACGAAATGGCGGAAGGGAAACCGACCGGTGCCATCCTCCTTTCGGTCGTCAACCCCACGACCCGGCCGGTCACTGTCCGTATCAACAGTCATGGTTACAACATCCCCCCTCAAAGCAACATAATCCCGGCTTCCGAAACCATCCGGCTGACGCTGCGCAGCAGTGACGGCTGGTATGACCTAAGCCTCGTGGCAGATGAAAACAACCAAACCCGTTATGCCGGACGTGTGGAAACCGGGAAAACGGGCAGCACCGATCCTGTAATGGGGCGCACGGTTTAACCTGCTAAATCAGAACAGATTAAAAAAAAATAAAAAATTAACCTTTTTATGTGACCACGTTAAAAAAGCCTCGTCATAAGTGTGAAGTTTTTCATAACGTTGAGTAAAATAAATATCCGTTTTTGGTTTTTCAGAGACGGATATTTTGTTTTGGAGCAGGGGTAACGCATAACACGGTTAGCGTCTTCCTGGCAGGCCGAAGTCAACCATGCTCAGACCGAATCTGTGCTATTCAACAAGCAACGGTGGACCATCGAAGAACAAAAAGCGAGCGCCAATGATCAGTTGTATCGATTGAAATGAGGGGGAATAATAGCAGGCTCGTATAACCGTTTGGACATTAACAACATCGTAGGTAACTTTAGAGAACTATGTGTACAAAATACACCTGTTATTGATATATGATCCGCCTGATAGCGTTCGCCTTACTTTTTATCCTGTCATTTGTTAATGTTCATTCGCAGAAAGTCAATGGATTTGTTTTTGATTCTGAATCAAAGACAGGATTAAAACATGTGAATGTATTCGCCGATGATGGTATTTTTGGAATCGTTACCGATTCTCTGGGTTATTTCTCGGTCGAGAGGAATTATTTAGGATCAAGCGAAATTTCTGTGGGGCATCTTAGATTAAGCATATAGCTGAGTTAG
>JBEBSD010000052.1:0-44964 GCA_040394475.1 Telluribacter humicola
CGGAAAAGTGCAAACTCCTTTTTTATTATCCGGTTAATGGGCAATTTTACGATCCGTTCGGAACACCGGGGCTGAGAAGGAAACTTTGCCGTTTCTGAAACGGACCCCATACCTTCCGCGTATAGAAGTAGGTACCGGTTGAATCTTTTTGCCTGAAATATAATTTTATTACTAATTAATCCTTCATAATCATTTGATGCGATGCAAGATACAATAGCTATGATACGACGACCAGCAGCTGATCGACTAATGCCTTACACCTCATCCCTATCACCTAATTACTTATAGAGTTACATGTTACGTATTGCATTATTTTTATTATTGAGCACCTCACTGGCTTATGCTCAGAAAGCCGTTTCAACCCTTCGCGGTTCGGTTTATGATGCCGACTCGCACCTTCCCCTCCCGGGGGCAACCGTAACGCTCCAGCACACCGACCTTGGCGCTGTCGCCAATGCCGGCGGAGAATTCCGGTTCGAGCAGCTCCCCGTCGGACGTTATGCCGTCCAGGTTAGTTTTGTAGGCTATAAAACAATGGTATTGCCCGAAGTCCTGCTGGAATCCGGTAAAGAGCAGGTATTATCCTTCCCGCTTACCGCCAGCGATTCCACCTTGCAGGAAGCCCTTGTACAGGTTAGCCGCTCTGAAAATCTGAACAACGTCCAGGAAATCACAATGGAACAAACCCTGCGTTTTGCCGCGACCTACCTGGATCCGGCGCGCGTAGCCACTTCGTTTGCCGGAGTTGCCGCTCAGAATGACGAAGCCAACGGTTTGGTGGTGCGCGGGAATGGCCCGAATACGACTCAATGGCGGCTGGAAGGCGTCGAGATCGTCAACCCCAACCACCATTCCAATGCCGGGACCTTCAGCGATCGTGCCACGCAATCAGGCGGGGGGGTCAATATCCTCAGCACCCAGGTACTGGGTACCACCAATTTTCTGTCCGGAGCCTATGCTGCCAGTTACGGGAATGCCCTGGGAGGCATTATGGACATGCATTTCAGGAAGGGCAACAACGAGAAACATGAATTTACGGCCCAGGCCGGCATCATCGGGATCGATGTCGCTGCCGAAGGCCCCTTTTCCAAAAACGGCAAAGCTTCGTACCTGGCCAACTACCGCTATTCGTTCACCGGATTATTAGGCGCAATGGGGATTTCTTTTGGCGGAGAAGACATTGGTTTCCAGGACCTCTCTTTTTCGATCAACCTGCCTACGAAAAAGGCCGGGGAATTCAGGATCTTCGGAATGGGCGGCACCAGCACAAATGTCTTTAAGGCAAAAGAAGACGTGAACGACTGGGAATTTGAGAAAGACGGGTATACCATCAATTATACCAACAAAATGGGCGCTGCCGGCATCACCCATGCCCTTCCGATGGGGAAGCATAGCGGCTGGTATTCTACGCTCGCTGTTTCCGGACTTTCGTCCGGTAGAGAGGGCCAACGGTTAAATCCGGCTGATCCTTCGGATATTCTGGCTACGGAAACCGACGATGTCGAAAAGACGAAAATTGCCTTTAGCACAGCCGTGAACCATCGCTTCAATACTCATCACCGCGTAAAGGCAGGCACCTACATCACCCGTGAGGAAGACCGCCTGGCGGTTAACGGTATCCACGGACAGATGGAGGGGACGGTCTTTCAGCCCTACGGCACCTGGCAATGGTCGCCGGGAGCACGTTTCCGGACGGAAATAGGGTTGCATTACCTGCACTATGGCTTTAACGGGAAAAGCTCTTTGGAACCACGCGCAGCCTTGCGATGGGAAATTATTCCCCGTCATACAGTCAGTCTTTCCTATGGCATACACAGCCAGGCCCAGACCCCGCAGGTTTACCTGTCGCTGGGATCCCGTGTATCCAACAACAACCGTCTGCTTGACCTGACGCGTGCACGGCACTACGTGGCGGGATACGAGTTCCGTTTTGTAAAAAACAGCTCACTGAAAATTGACGCTTATTACCAGGATCTGTTCAATGTTCCGGTTTCGGCCACCATCCCTACCTATTCTGCCCTCAACCTGGTCGAAACCAGCATTTCAAATGCGCTGGTAAATAAAGGAAAAGGACGGAATATCGGAGTGGAAGCTACCTGGAACCATTATCTGACGAATGACTTTTACATGCTGGTCGCCGGCTCTCTCTATGAGTCCAGGTACAAAGGAGCCAGCGGGAACTGGCGCAGTACCCGGTTCAACGGCAACCACACCCTCAGCATCACAGGCGGCAAGGAAATCCACACCCAAAAGAACGCCATCTGGGGCCTTAATGCAAAAATCCTGTGGCTGGGCGGCTTCCGGGATACCCCGATAGATGAAATCGCCTCAGCAGCTGCCGGTACTACTGTTTACCGCGTAGCGCAATCCTACAGCATCTCCATGAAGGATTACTTCCGTCCCGATATCCGGATTTACCGGAAGAAAAATCACGCCGGCTACAGTACAACGCTGGCCCTGGATATCCAGAACGTTTCGAATACCCGAAATGAAGCCTATAGCTATTACGATACGCATCAGCAACAACTGGTAACCCGCAATCAGCTGGGGATGATCCCGGTAGTCAGCTACCGTTGGGAATTTTAACATAGACAAATCCCCGGGCGCAATCACCCGGGGATTTGCCTGTTTACCCCTGCCTGTGCACCGCCAGGTATTCCGGATGAATCGCGATCCCCAGTCCCGCCGCAATGCGGCTTCCGAGTGCCGGATCTGCCCGAAAAAAATGGCATAACTGACGATTCAGAATCTCTTCCCGTTTCGGTCCGGTCACAGCGCTCAGCGACGCCACAAAATTGTTCACCGTATGCGTCCGCTCTTCATCCGTCATTACCCGTGAAAAGAGCGTACCGGGTTGCGTAAAATGGTCGTCATCGCCCTCGTTGCGATCGAACCAGCCGGCTACCGGCTGCTCCAGCTCAGAAGCCGGTTCCTGATAATCCCGGTCGACTACGATCTCGTCGAAACTGTTTGGAAAATAATTAGGCGAAGATCCGCCGTTTCCGTCCATTCGCATCGCACCGTCGCGCTGGTAATTGGACACCGCATACGGACACCGGTTTACCGGCAGCTGCTCATAGTTGACGCCCAGCCGGTAGCGCTGCGCATCCGGATAGGACAAGAGGCGGCCTTGCAGCATTTTATCAGGAGAGTACCCGATCCCGTCCACCACATGTGCCGGGGCGAAAGCGGACTGCTCTACCGCTTCAAAATAGTTGGCCGGGATTTCATTCAGCTCCAGTTCTCCCACTTCGATCAGGGGGAAATCGGCATGCGGCCACACTTTGGTGACATCGAACGGATTCCATGGAAACGTTCGGGCCCCGGCCTCGGTCATCACCTGGATCTTCAGGGTCCATTTCGGAAAATCACCCCGGTCGATTGCCTCCACCAGATCCCGCTGTGCCCAGTCCGGATCAATTCCTTTCATCTCATCGGCCTCGGATCCCGTAAAATTCCGGATGCCTTGCTGGTTTTTAAAGTGAAATTTCACGTACACCCGCTCATTCTCCCGGTTGAGCAGCGAGAACGTATGGCTCCCGAACCCGTCCAGGTGGCGGTAACTGTACGGAGTTCCCCGGTCACTGAAGAGAATCAGGAGCTGATGCAGGCTTTCCGGATTGAGCGACCAGAAATCCCACATCATGGTAGCGCTCTTGCAGTTGGTCCGGGGATCCCGCTTTTGTGTATGAATAAAATCAGCAAACTTTTTGGCATCCTTAATAAAGAAAACAGGAGTATTGTTTCCTACCAAATCCCAGTTTCCGTCTTCCGTGTAAAACTTCACAGCAAACCCCCTGGGATCCCGTTCTGTATCGGCTGACCCTTTCTCGCCCCCTACGGTTGAGAAACGCAGGAATACACGGGTCTTTTTACCAACCTCGCTGAATACTTTCGCACGGGTATACCGGCTGATATCCTGTGTTACCGTAAACGTACCATACGCTCCGGCCCCCTTTGCGTGGACGACGCGTTCGGGAATACGCTCGCGGTTAAAATGAGCCATTTGCTCATGTAAAATAAAATCCTGAAGCAAAACAGGACCGCGCGGACCTGCAGTTTGAGTGTTTTCAGGCTCTGCATAAGGCTTCCCTGAAGCGGTTGTTAATTTCCTTTTTTGACCGGACATATGACTTGCAGTTTTGAGGTGACACGTTTAATTCGTACTACAAAGCTGCTCCCTTTATAAATATAAATCAAAGCGATTGATTTTATAAACCAATAGACAATGTCTATATTTGCATCATTTCGAAACCGGGAGTCCATCCTTCAGCATGAATTTACAACAACTGGATTATATCATTGCCGTCGACAACTACCGTCATTTTGTACAGGCAGCCGACCATTGCTGCGTGACACAGCCTACACTTTCCATGATGATCAAAAAGCTGGAAGAGGAGTTGAACGTGAAGATATTCGACCGTACCCGCCAGCCCATCGTACCCACTGATATCGGCGTCCTGATTATCCGCCAGGCGCGGACTGTTGTCAAGGAAGCCCATCGGATCAGCGAGCTGGTCAGCCAGTTCAACGGGGTTGTTACGGGCGACTTGAGAGTGGGTGTCATTCCCACCATTGCGCCTTACCTGCTGCCCACGCTTATCCAGCCGTTTGTCCGGAAATATCCCGGCATCAATCTCCAGGTAAGTGAAATGATCACGGAGCGGATCTACTCGGATCTCAAAAACGGCAATCTTGACGTAGGCATCGTGGCGACCCACTCCGGAGAAAATATGCTGCAGGAGATCCCTCTCTACCGGGAACGTTTTTACATTTACCTGTCGGAGGATAACGGGCTCTATTCCAAAAAATACATTACTCCTCAGGAATTGAAAGGAGATGATTTGTGGTTGCTGGAGGAGGGGCACTGCCTGAGTGATCAGATCCGCTCGCTCTGCGAGCTCCGTCAGCATCAACTTGTCAACAATTTCAAATTTCGTTCCGGCAGCATCGAAACCCTCATCAAGATGGTAGAAAAAAACGGGGGCGTCACCATACTCCCGGAACTGGCCATCCACGAACTTTCAACAGCACGCAGAAAATACCTGCGCAGCTTCCGGGAGCCAGTTCCCACACGGGGAGTCTACCTGGTAACGAACCGGGAGCAAACCAAATCCCGGCTGATTGCCGCACTCAAAGCAGAAATTATGGAAAGTGTCTCCTCGCAGGACCTCACACAATTGTAACAATGAGTAGGGAGAGCGAACCGCAGATTTGCATTATTGCAGATAATTAGCCATCTTGAATCCTTACACACTTATTAATCGACACAATAATGGCACACACACATGCTTCTGCCCTTTCGGCCGTACTGGTCCCGTTTTTCCTGGTAGCCGCCTGCGACACGGGAAAAACCCAAACCATTTATTTTGAACAGCATTTTACAGATCCTGGTCTTATTTTTGAAAATGATCCTCCGAATTCCGGTCAGGTGGACATCCTGTATGCGCGCCCTCAAACGGGTTCGTCTTACCAACTCGTACCGGGTTATATCGAATTCATCCGCAGCGGGCCCGGTGACGAAACCGGTGAAACCGGCGGATCGGTCCATCTGTTGCGGAAGACCCCGTTTTCTCCCACTCCCCGCTCCTTATACTACCAGGTAACCATTGACATCCCTTACTCGTCCTTACAGGCCCGTCCGGCGGCTTATTTTTACATCGGCGCCAACCTCCACTACCTGCCTGTCCCGAAAATCCTGCAACCCGACGAAATTGTGTTCTCCAAATTTGCCCTTTACCTCAATGCCGACAATAGCTACCAGTTCCGGGACACCAAGCAGCAGCAGACCTCCGGTACGTTTACCGGAACGACCCAGGTAACCTGGGTGCTGAATAATGAAGCCGGGACCTTTTCTTACCAGTCCCCGGCCGGCACCACCGAAACGCTTGCTGCCGGAACCTATGATATCTGGATCAATACCACCCGCTGGATCCGGGAAGGGAGCCGGATCTCCGACGTCGGCCTGACCAATATTTCATTTGCCTATTATAACGGATCCGGGGCCATCCGGCTGACGAATTTTCTCATACGGGATGTGGCGGGAATCCTCCCCCTGCGTCTTACCCGTTTCGAAGCTGAAAAGCAGGGCGCAGCCGTTTACCTGGATTGGGAAGTCCCGCCGGGAAGTCCGTTTACCTCCTTTCTGATTGAAAGAAGTACCGATAACCAGCTGTTTGAGCCCCTGGGCGCCCTTGAAAGAGACCCGGCGCAGACACAGTTCGGGTTCACCGACCACGACCCGCATCCCGGCATGAATTATTACCGGCTCCAGCTTACGAACGCGCACGGGGAGCGCCTTTATTCCGTTGTCCGGGAAGTCTCTTCTGGGCCCTTGCAGCGCCACCTGGTGGTAGCCCCTAACCCCACCCTGCCAGACCGGATCCGCCTGACAGGTGTCTCCAGGATCCCCGAAGAGTTCGCACTTTTTACCATGACCGGACGCCGCATTCCCCTGTCGGGGCAGGTACACACCACAGGCACCCTGGACCTGTTCCCGGCGTACGTACTGCCGGCCGGCATTTATCTGCTGCAGGTAAACGACCCTGCTTTCTTAAAAACTGTTAAAGTGGTGGTTCCCGGCCCCTGAATCGGTCTCCGGTTGGGGATCTGCCAAACTTTCTGTTTACTTTGCAACCTCAAACGGAAGCAAGTTGCGATGATGGTTCTCAGAACAGAAAATCTGATCAAAAAATACGGTTCAAGACTGGTCAATAACCTGGTGAGCTACCAGGTGGCACAAGGAGAGATTGTCGGGCTTCTCGGACCCAATGGTGCGGGAAAAACCACTTCGTTTTATATGGCGGTAGGGTTGGTCAAGCCCAATAGCGGGAAGGTATTTCTGGACGACATGGAAATCACGCATTTGCCGATGTACAAACGCGCCCGCCTGGGTATCGGGTACCTCGCGCAGGAAGCCTCCGTATTCAGACAATTAACCGTAGAAGAGAACATCAAGGCCGTCCTGGAGCTTTCCAGTTTATCCAAAGCGGACCAGCGCGACAAGCTGGAAGAGCTCCTGGAAGAATTCAGCCTCGGGCATGTCCGGAAAAGCAAAGGAATGGTGCTTTCCGGCGGAGAACGTCGCCGCACCGAAATTGCCCGGGCCCTGGCAGTGAGTCCGAAATTCATCCTGCTGGATGAGCCCTTTGCAGGTGTTGACCCGATTGCGGTAGAAGATATTCAGCAAATTGTCGCTAAACTGAAACACAAAAACATCGGTATCCTGATCACCGATCACAATGTTAATGAGACGCTGTCCATTACCGACCGCGCCTACCTTTTATTCGAGGGGAAAATCCTGAAACAAGGAACTGCCGAAGAACTGGCCAACGACGAACAGGTACGCCGGCTTTACCTGGGGCAGCATTTTGAACTTCGCCGTAAAGTATAGCCCGTTTCCTTACTCCGCCAGGTTAAACCGCAGCTGAACCCCTCCTGAAGTGGCGGAACGGTAAAAGCTGTTTGACACCAGGGGATCGTTGAACATCCGCTCAAAATAGAATTGCAGGCTCAACCGGTTGCTCACCACATAGTTAATGGTAGGCCGTAACTGAAAATTGATATTCCCTGCGGTCGGAATATTCTCCGCAACGTCCCGTGTTACTCCATTTTCCTCTATTTCCATAATTTTCCGCTGAATCGAGCGGGTATCGCGGAAGGTGACGGACATCTGCGCAGTCAGGTCATTTTTCAGCCGCCGCTTCACCCCGTTTATTTTGAACGGAAGGGCCATGTCGTTTTTGGTAAAGCCGATACTGACCGTCAGGTCCTGGTTAAACAACTCTTCCATCTGTGTGTTGGCCAGATTGAGCGCCACAGTCCGGTCGCGGTTGTAATCGACCCGCCCCGTAATCCGGCTCTGTGTCCGGAAATTCACCCCTATCAAAGGAGAAAACCGCTCAGACATGGTAATGGTCGACATCGCAAACACCGGGATGTAATGCCCGTTTTCATTCAGGTGATTGTAACGGGTATTATTGTTCAGCAGGTTCGAAGCCATCAGGTAGCCCGACACCGCCAGGTTGACGTAAATTTCCTCATAATTCATGGAGGAAGTAAAATTCCCCACGCTATAGGTAGAAGAATAGTTATGTTCCAGGGTAAAGGAGGCGAACAATTTCTTAAACGCCGGGATCTGGGAAAGCCCGTTGTAGCGCACCGACCAGTTCGGGAACGGTAGTTTCAGGAAAGGGTTGGTACGGATACTCCCGGTACTATCGGCCCCCCTTCCGCTGTAGGCAGCAAAAAAAGAAGGAATCAGGACATCCTGCGAATTCTTGTTATATGTCCCTTCCCCGATATTGTTGACGTCCTTGTTCAACCGATCGGCGATGATACCCCGATAGCGGATAAAATCGTTAAAAACGGGGGAATTATGGTCCCGGCTCATTTTGGTCAACGCGGTGCGGAACGACATAAACGACATACTATACTGACCGTTTCTCAGGGGACTCTGGCTTACAAAATCGCCGTCTTCATCCGGCCGGTAAAACTCCTGGTAGGTATCTCTTCGCGTATAATCGGCTTTGATATTGATCTGGAAATCTTTAAACGGCTCCAGCGAGGTATTGGCATTAAATTTTTTATCAACCGTTTGCTGGAAGGGCTGGTTCAGCACCACACTTTCTGTCAGCCAGCCCCGGGAGGCCGCGTATTTCTGAAAGTCCCGCCGCTGGCTTCCCAGCACAAACGGGATACCGGGCGCCCCCGTATTATCCACCCCAAAGTATTGGGGGGCTCCCAGGAAGCCGGGAAGGGCAGTTGTTTCCAAGACCGAATAACTGAAGTTGATTCCCCTGATGGTCATCAGCACCCGGGCGGCATTCTTCAGGACCGGGCTCGACTGCCCCTCAATTTCCTCGATATCTCCCGGGCTCCTCGTAAAGTTTTTCCTCGCTACATTCGGCGAGTTGGCGAATTTGAGGTACTTCAGTTTGTTATACAATGCTACAAAATCGACGCGGCCTGTAATTCCCCGCTCCCTGCTGTTTCTGATAATATTCCCGAAAAGCATCCCATTCGCATCAACTGCTCCCAGGGCATTGGCCATATAATTGTACCCGATCCGATGGTTGTAGTCGGCTGCCATCCAATCTGTAAGCGGCAGTTTATCCAATGGCAAGCGGTAGGTCAGCGCAATGCGCTGGTCAAAATCCTTAATCCTTCCGAGTCGCTTAAAGTTGGTCCACAAGGTATCCCTTTTTTCCCGGGTATCCAGGTCGCCAAACGGTTCGTCCACGATTGCCCTGGCCGCCGCGTTATAGTTCAGCACGATACTCTTGGTGAGGTTCCAGGAGAGATCGTAATACCGGTTAAACCAGAAAAACTTCTCGAAATACGGTACCATACCGTCGGTTGTCAGCTCTGAATTCCGTAGCTGCGTCCGGATAAAGCTCCGTTCCACATCGGCCCTGACGGCGATAGAAGCGGGCATCAGCGTCAGGTTGAAATCCTTCACAAAATTGACGTAGCGGTTCTGGCTCTCCCATTTTTTAAAGGGTTCAAATGGCTTGCCGGTTTTGGAGTACGCATACGAAATGCCCCCCTTATACATTTGCTGCAGGAACGATTCTGTCAGAATGTTCCTTTTCTTCAGATCATTGAAAGCATAGGTAAACGCAAAATTCTCAATATCATAGAAATGGCTTTTCTGATCGGTACTCATTCGCATTTTACGTACATTCGACAGGTTAATACCCCTTTGTGTGGTATTATCCACTACCATATGCCGGTAGTGGTCCCGTTCGGACACATTTCGCAGATTGTCCAGCGTTGTCGACAGCTTCATATCCGGATCCAGGGGATCAAAATAAGGCGTGACTATTTTGCGGTCGTAGTTCAGGAACAGCGGGATGCTGAAACCCCACGACTCGGGGAGGAACTTATCCACCGCAATATTGGAAACCACCCCAAATTCTGATGTTGTAGCCCGTGAACGTTCCCCGATTTTCGTTTGCACCCCTCCGAACCCAAAGCTTTCCACTCTACCCGTTGCCTTGATCAAAGCCAGATCGGCCAGCTTGGCATCCAGCTGCCCGACGGCCGACCAGCCGGCTGTCTGGTCGAAGCCTTCTACATGCATTTCGTTGACCCAAAGGCAAAAGCTCTGCGATCGCTCGTCTTCGGATTCCGGGTTCCGCATACCAATCATAATCACCCTTACCAGGCTCAGGTCGGGGTTCCCCATCAGCGTTATTTTATAAAGACCATCGGAACTCATCATGGTATATGGAAGCGAATAGCTTCGCCCCCACACCTGATTCCGAAGCGATTTAGCATCCAGCAGGTCCTGGAAGGCAAAATTAATCTCATTTTCGGCAGGCCACACAGCGGAAGGCGCTGCTTCTCCCGGTCGTGTCGCGGTGAGGTTGACCCGCTCAATTTCATAGTAATTCTGCGTTACGTCAGTTCCCAGGCGCATAAACACACCGTTTTCCCCCTGTATTGGCTCATCGCTGTGCATATGAACATACATCCGCAGCCGCTTTCTGAACTGCAAATCCAGGTTGACATTCTTAAAGACTGCCCGTGCATCCCCGTCCCGCAGATCGGTCACACACATACTCATCGCCTGTTCATTAAGCTGGAAGTTCTGGTTGGGCTGTGTAAAGTCCCTGTCCCGCTCCCAGCCCGGCGGAACCGCGTACACATATTTATCCGTTACACCGGTGTTCTGGCTGTTTTCCTCAACACTGACCGTTCCGACCGTAAACTTGGCATCATACTTTTCCGGTACCTCCTGCATCCCGGGAGCGGTCAGATCACTGGTATACTTGCGGTATTGTTGCCCGACCAGTTGTAACTGGGCAAAGCGCAGCACTACAGGATTTTCGAACGCCGTGAGATACATCCGTATAAACCGGATGGACTTAAAGCTGTTCATTCCCTCCGTCTTATCCGTAAACTCTCTTATCGGTACCCGGAAAAGGAACCAATCCCCTTCTCCGACAGAGGTTTTGTCCACAATATATCCTTTCCCTACCTCAAGCTGGCCCGGCTCCAGGTCAATCACGTATTCATAGTATTCTTCGTTGTCACTAATGGTGTTGTCCGTGTTCAGGTCTTCTCCATCCGGCAAGTTGGTACTGGCCTGGGTCAGCAGGTTCCGGTCGCCGGTACTTTCGGGGGAATTACTCTCCATTCCCATGAAGTCTTTATACCGTTGCAGGATATTTGCTTCCTGCGCATCCCACTCTGCGCCCAGGTAAAACCTGAAATCATCTCCGGACGGGTCGGCCTTGATCTGTTCCAGCACTTCCGGTCGTACGAGCTGTTCGATGCGGTCGAGGTAGGAAGTCTTGAAAAAACGCTGTTCGTCGCTGTTTCCCATGCCATCCAGTCCTACATCCTGCCTTTCGCGGGCACCGGCCTCATTGCTGAAGGCATTAATGACAAACTGCTGCTTGGTGACATAGCCCCAGGCGGTTGAGTCCACATTTACCCCGACCACCCGTTCGCCGACCGGTAGTCCGTTTTCATAGTTATAGCGTTCGTCCGGTATAATATCCTCCGAGATATCCCCCAGGTTAAACACCAGCTTTCCGCCCGTGGCCACCCGGTCCAGCGAGTTTCCGGCTGCATCCTTGTAACCGGCGCGTACCTTTCCGTTATCGCTATTGATGAACGGATTCAGCAACCAGAAATCAATGGTTTCAATATTGGCATTGTCAAAATCAATATCGGAAGTAATGGCCCGGGTAACGGCACCGAAATTATTCCTGGGATTCTTGAGCATCCCGTTTGCATCCAGATCCGGGTTGTAGTTATACATACCCCTTTCCTGCGGATAGTACGCAACATCCAGCACGTTCAGCGGCAAATTGACGACCGGTACTGCCTTTCCCGGGAAAAGGTCCTGGGGATTGTACAACCGTTCGTAGTAATTGGTCAGGGTACCGCCGTCGGGAAGTACCGGAACTCCCACATTGGCGCCGTACGGATTTCCGGAAAATACATTGTCCACGCTGTACACCGATATTTTCGCCCGGTTGTAGGCGTGGTCGAGCTGGTTGGATACCGCACCGGCAAAATTGAACTGCGGGGAGTTCCGGGGAGTAGCCCCGATCCGCCATTTGTTGGGCTGGCGGGCGAGATCGTAGACGGTCCGGGCTGTTTCGAAATCATCCACCAGGGAGCGGTTTTTCACCCGTTTATTGACCCCCGGGTACAGTTGCGCCGCCTCGCCCCTGAAATGGATATACGACATTTCCTTGGTCTGAATCAGGGGCAGCTTATCCAGTAAATTCGTTAAAAAAGGCGCTTCTTTCCGGATGCTCCCGTCAATTCCGATAATGGTATTGTCCGCAGGCTCATTCCCGAGCGCCACCCTGGACAGAAAACCGGCGGGTGTTTCCCGGTACCGCATGGCCGTCATCCCCAACCTGACATCCTTATTCAACACATAATCCAGGCGTGTCCCCAACAGAGAGCGAATCTGGTTGTCGAATAAATCGGGCTTCTCGTACTCCACTACAATTTCCCGCCCGGAATTCAGCACCGACGGATTTACAATCCGGACACGGCCCATCTGCGCCTCTACAATGAAATCAGAACCTTTCGACAGGGCCGCTCCTCCCGACGTGACGGTGACCGACTCCTCTTCCACTCCGAACGGCAGCTGTATATCCTGCCCTCCTGCCGACTGGTAGCTTCCTTTCAGGTAATACTTATTCTTTTCGTTCATCTGCTGCGCCTCTACCATGGTGCTGCGGTACAACTCTCCGAACACATATTTCCGGGCCAGATCGGCCTCATCGGAATCAAAATAGGGAGCCAGCGTCGCGCCAAACGGTTCGAGGACCGGGAAAATCACACGGCCGTTCTGGGAATCGATGGTATAGCCTTCCACGTAGTCAAAGTTCCCGTCCGGCTGTACATCGTTTACCGAGTTTAACCGGTCGAGGTGCATCAGCCTGACCAGCGGCTGGTTCTGCAGCCGGCGCCCTTCCTGCAGGTTAGGATTATCCATTCCCGTAGCATCGTCTTTGTAAATGATCCGGAGCTGAAAGCTTGTTTTATCGATCTGGGTGCTTCCGAGAAAGTAAATATTTTTCATCATCAAGTCCCACATGGGAAGCGCTGTATTGTTGCGTATCGTCGACGACTTCAACAGTTTCAATGCAATCACCTGGTCATCCCTCAGATTCTGATAATCCTCGGTAAGCTCTCCCACTTTATAGACCCTGCCGCCATAGGTATATTCATAGGCAACTGCCAGGATTTCATCATTCCGCAGGGGCACCGTCAATGAAATATAGCCCAGCTGCGGATTAAACGTGTATTCTCTTTCCTGAAGTAATTTCTTGGCTCCGCGGAGCAGCTCAAAGTCGGTATTCTTTCTCAGCGAGAACGGCGGCGCCGACAGCGAGGTGTTCGTCTGATCCACCTGCCGAAACGCCGTATTCGCCAAAAGGTTCCGGTACAAGGGGTCTGCTTTCATATCGGCAGGAGACCCGTCCGCCGACTCGGCCAGATCTGCAAAGCCCACCACATTGCGCAGGGTGCCGGTGGTTGCGGTCCGGTTGGTCACATAGACTTCCAACCGTGTGATCGTTGCAGCGGAAGTAATATTGGGCAAGCTTCTGAGCGATGTCTCGTACTCGTTCCTGAAAAAATGCGAGAGGAAGAAATGCTTGTTTTCTTCATACGTATCCGACTTGATTTCAAACTCTTTCCCCTGTGTGCCCCCTCTCAGGACAATACGCTCCTTCCGGGAACGCTGCTGAGAAGCCACAAAGGTCGCTGTCAGCTTTCCGAACTGCATTTCTGTTTTTACTCCGAAGAGGTTCTGGACCCCGGGAATCAGCTGACTGTTAATGGCCCAGTTGATATTACCGGCCTCGAGCTTCCGTATAAAACTCTCCTCCGGGCCCTTATAATTCA
Organism: Telluribacter humicola; assembly: GCA_040394475.1. GTDB lineage: Bacteria > Bacteroidota > Bacteroidia > Cytophagales > Spirosomataceae > JBEBSD01. The sequence goes on from JBEBSD010000052.1 coordinate 13,885, forward strand.
GACGAAGAGCGTTTTCAAACTTAAAGCTTGCTTTGGTATCATAATTGGTCAGGAAACCCAGCCGTTCACTGATCTGGCTATTGAAGTTAATATTGATCTGGGGTTTGAAGATAAAGTCAAAGTTGCGCCGCTGCCGGACCGGGATAGAAGGGTTGTCGTTAAACTGGCTCATGAACCCCAGGTCCAGCGTCACAAAACCATTGGGCATGACATCCATCAGTTCATTTCCCAGGAGCCTGTCGAGAGAAGGCGGCAAATCCAGCTTAGGCAGCAACCGACCGGCGCTTAAAGCCCCCTTCCCGTCATTACGCGCAGCGTAATCCCGCAGCAGGCTTTGAAACGCGCGCTGGTTCTGGATATCGTTGTATGTTTTCAGATCGAGGGTTTCCGTCGGCCGGTATTCCAGCTCGCCTTTCTCCGTTTTTACTTCTTCCGATATAATCAAATCTCCGGAGCGGTCGAGCATAATCTCCGTCGCTACATTCGAAGGTTCGCTCTGATAAAGCGGCGAACGGGGACGCGGTTCCACGAATCGGTTCCGGTAATAATCCCTCCAGTCTATTTTGAGCCCTCGCCCCGAACGTGATACCTCCTTTTTGGTCGTGTCCGGCAATGTATCCGTTACCACTTTCACCCATTCCCTTTGATACCTGCCCGCCGGCACCTCTCCCGCAGGAGGAGCCACCAGATACAGGGCTACCGATGAAACCAGAAACGACCGGGAAAGAATTTGGTAAACAGTTGCAGACAAAATTATTTTCGTAATAAGGTGGTTCCGGAGAGAATATTAAACATACTAGGACGTAACGTCCTTCTAGTCCCCATTATTTTCTGACGCCAGTCAGGAAATTAACGAAGAGCTAATTTAATCAATTGTTCCACACTAACCGTTTCTCCTTCCCGCTTCAATATCGCATCGATACTTTTTTCGGCTACCGGCCGGGCTATTCCCAGGGTGGTCAATGCCGCCAATGCTTCATTTCTTTTCTGTTGCGCCGGCGACCTTACGGTAACGGCGGCAGCCGCGCTAAAGTTATCCTTTTTGACTTTATCTTTCAACTCCAGGATAATCCGTTGTGCTGTTTTTCCGCCAATTCCCTTAATGGTTTGGATCAGCCGTGCATCTTCCGTCAGGATTGCATGCGCTATTTCGCCTGCGGAAAGTGACGACAGCATTACCAGGGCTGTCGCGGGGCCCACTCCGGAAACGCTGGTCAGCTGAAGAAAGAGCTGCTTTTCTTCCACATCAACAAACCCGTACAATAAGTGCGCGTCTTCACGGATATTCAAATAAGTGTATAGCTTACAATGCGCATCCCGTTCGGGCAGCGCCCCGTAAGTCTGCAGAGAAATCCGGATTTCGTACCCCACCCCATTGGCCTCAATAATGGCGAAGGATGGTTCCTTGTGCGCAAGCTTACCAGTTATATAAGCAATCATCTATTCGTATTTGCGGGCTTACTTTGTACAACGACACCCACAAAACCGCCGATTTTGTGGGTGTTGACCGTAGGGAAAACACAGATTATCCTGAAATCAGTATCCGCATACCAGCCCTTAGTGCATTTCCTTTTATATTGTTTACCTTTTTAATCTTATCAACCGTAAGACCATACCGTTGTGAAATAGCCCAGAGTGTATCGCCTTCCTGTACCACATAATAGTAGGGCTTAACGGTTTTCCCGGGAGTTTTCGGTTTCACTGCAATTTCGGTATTCTCGGGAACCTCCTTCCTGATCGTCAACTTTTTACCGGCATACAGCTTGGTGGAGCTCATCCCGTTCACTTCCCGGAGCGCCGCTACCTCTACTCCATATTTCCGGGCAATACTGACAAGCGTCTCGCCTCTTTTAATCGTATGCGTAATGACCTGATCTGTTGCTGCGGCCTTCTGCTTTTTAGGTTCGTCGCCCTGCGCCACCGTACCTTCTATCTGTACTTTGCCCAAAGTGTCCGGAATCTTTACGGCGTGATCCCGGAGATCGTTTGTCTCTTCGGTTACCGCCACTGCCAACTGTACCGTAACCGCGGTGTCGGGCAACGATTCTACTGCTTTTGCCAATACTTCCTCCTTCGCCTTCACAACCGGCGGCGCTGCCGGAAGCTTCACTTTCCGCTCGATCACCAGACGCTGACCCTTTAAAATCGTGTTCTTATGCAGCCGGTTCCAACGTTTCAGGTCCGTAACCGACACGCGATACTTATGGGCAATGGAAGACAAGCTTTCGCCGCCTCTTACCGTATGCGAAACCCGGCGGATTTCCATATCGGCATCCCTCCCGGCAAGCAATACTTCCGACGCCCCCATCCGGGAAGCAGAATCCCGTATGGCCGTGATATTTTCTGTCACCATCGCATACTTGACCGAAGGCACCCTGAGGACAAAATCCCGGGTATAAGCAGGAAGCGAGGAATGCAGGATCTGCGGATTGTACGTTTGAATGTCTTCCAGCGACATGCCAAGGAGCGAGGCAAATGTATGGAGGTTGAGATACCCGTTAATATGCAGGGTATCCGTTACGGGTGCATATTTCACTTGTTGCGGGGCGATTCCATGGTCGTCCGCGTATTCCATCAGGTACACCATCGCAACGAACTGGGGGACATAGTTCCGGGTCTCTTTGGGCAAGGCGTGGTACACTCCCCAGAACGTATCCTTCCCGGTCCGCCGGATCGCCCGCCTGATATTGCCCGGCCCGCAGTTATACGAAGCCAGCGCCATTTCCCAATCGCCGAAAATAGTATACAGCTGCTTGAGGTACCGGCAGGCGGCCTCCGTCGATTTTACCGGGTCGAAGCGTTCGTCAATAAACCGGTCTTGTTTCAGTCCGAATTCCCGGCCCGTAGCCCGCATAAATTGCCACAATCCGCCGGCCCCGGCCCGGGAAATCACACGAGGATCAAGGCCGGATTCGATTAATGAAAGATATTTCAGCTCATCCGGCATTCCGTGCTCGGCCAGGATTTTTTCATAGACCGGAAAATAGACATTTTTATTTTCCAGCATCCTCCGCGTAAAATCGGCCTTGCGGTAAACAAAATATTCTACGTATTTATGAGATTCTTCGTGATAACGGAGCGGAATCGCTTTTTCCAGTTCCTGAAAACGTTCGCTTAAGACCGCAGTGGAGATAACCCCTATGTTTTCTTCTATTTCCGGGACCAGATCGACCGGGGTCACAAGGGTCGTCGTGTCGTCCAGAATTTCTATCTCGTCTGCTTCCTGTTCGTTCACCACTTCCTGGGCAACTGCCGTGAACGAACAGCAGAGGACCATCCCGATACCAAGAAACAAACCTGCGACTCTCTCCAAATTATTCATTTATAACGTTGCCTGTTTTATGAAAATAATTAAGGGTAGTACTAAAAAACACACTCTTTTTAGTTATCTACTCGTCAAATCCGCCACATACTTACTAAACGCCAGTAATTTAGCCTCACTGAAGGCCGGGCTCATCAATTGTATCCCAATCGGTAGTCCTGCCCCGTCGCTTCCATTGGGAATTGAAACAGCCGGCATCCCGGTAAGATTCGCCTGAACCGTAAAAATATCGGCCAGGTACATTTGCAAAGGATCTTTGGTCTTTTCCCCCAGCCTGAATGCTGTGGTCGGGGCTACGGGGGAAACAATGAAATCATAGGTTTCCAACAAGCGCTCGGTCTCCTCCACTATTAGTCTTCTAACGCGCTGCGCTTTGGTATAGTATGCGTCATAATAATTTGCGCTCAAAACAAATGTCCCCAACAGGATCCTACGCTTCACCTCACTTCCGAAACCCTCTGAGCGGGTGGTTTTATACATCCCTTCCAAATCCGTCGGATCCTGGCTCCGGTAACCGTAGCGGACCCCGTCAAAACGGGACAAATTGGAACTGGCTTCTGCGGTGGTCAGGATATAATAGGCCGGCAGGATATAATCGAGAAACGACAATGCTACGGGTTCTACCGTATGCCCTTCTTCCTTCAGCCGATCCAGTAAGGCCAGCGTTTGCTGCCGTACTTCCGGCTGGATGGTTCCTTCCTCCAATCCCTCTTTCAGGTAACCTATTTTTGCTTTCCCTTCCCAATGGAGCTGTTCCGAATAACGCGGGACTTCCTTGTCTGAAACCGTGCTGTCGCGGTCGTCATTTCCGGCAATTACTTCCAGAATCCGGGCAGCATCTTCCACATTTTTTGTAAGCGGTCCGATACTGTCGAACGAGGAGGCATAGGCAATCAGGCCCCACCGGGAGACTCTTCCATAGGAGGGTTTCAAGCCCACTATTCCACAGAAGGAAGCGGGCTGCCGTATGGATCCTCCCGTATCACTTCCCAGTGATGCGTGGCAAAGGCCGGCCTGGACCGCCACAGCCGAGCCGCCCGAAGAACCACCCGGAACCCTGTCGGGTGCCGCGGCATTGGCTGCAGGTCCGAAATAGCTGCTTTCATTCGAGGATCCCATCGCAAATTCGTCACAGTTCTGACGACCTATCACGATGGCATCCGCTGCCAGCAGGCGTTCTACAACGGTTGCATGGAACAACGCCTGGTATCCTTCCAGTATCCGGCTGCCCGCCTGCAAAGCATGACCTTCATGGCTGATTACGTCTTTCAGGCCGATCACCAGCCCGGCCAGTTTTCCAGCCGTTCCTTCCCGCACTTTCAGGTCAACCCGCCGGGCCTGTGCGAGGGCCTCTTCCGTATATACCTCCACAAACGCATTCAGGTGTGAATGCTCCGCTATCCGGGTAAGGTAGTAATTAACAAGTTCTTCACAGGTGACACCTCCTGACTGCAGCGCCTGTTGAATCGCTGCCAAGGTGCTATACGGACTGAGTACAGGCACTTTTTAAACTATTATGTAAAAGAAAAACAAGAGCCGTTTTGTAAGAGTTACAAAACAGCTCCGGTAGTAATCAAACCAAAATAACAAGCGGGATACTACTTCGTATTATCCTCAACATCCATACCTTTTTCGATGTTTTCCTTTACATCCTTGGTTGCATTTTTAAACTCTTTTATCCCTTGTCCAAGTCCGCGCATAAGCTCAGGAATTTTTTTAGCCCCGAACAACAGCAATAACGCCAATCCGATAAAGAGCATTTCCTGACCTCCCAACCCCATAAATGCCAAAACTGATGCTAATTCCATTTCTCTGTTTATTTACTGATAATAAATGCTATTCTTTGTGCTATATTCTTTCGTCAAATGACGGCCAACGTATTTTTTATACCGTAGGCGACAAATTTAATAAATTAAAGTTTCAGAAAAGAATTTTGCAGACAATTAACCGATATTAATTGTCTGGGTTTCCCTCTCCCAGGAGGCAAATTTTTCGATCTCTCCTTCCATTGTGCTGAACAACCACATGATTAACGCGACGTCGTCGGCAATACCGATCACAGGCAACAGATCCGGGATGAGGTCAAGCGGCGAAACAAAATAGATCAGCACCCCGATAACGGTCACAATGCTTTTCATCGGAACCGCCCTGTAGGCGCCGGTTGCATAAGCTTTGACAAACCGGAAAAGCAGGAACAACTGCTGCCTGACTTCCCCGATCCCGTCCTGCAGGCTCCGGTTTTCCATCTTCTTCATTCCTTTTTGGAACAATACCAGCAGTACGGCCTTATTCCGGGCCATCCCGGCCGCCCGTCCCATAATTTTCGAAAAAAAACCCGAGTTCAAAATCCGGGAAACAATCGATCCCTTTATTGCCATACGCTTGTTATCAATCTGGTTAGGTCCGCCTTCCTAGCGCTTGTTTTTCCTGGACACATCGGCAAGGCTGGGCTCATGGATGAGGGCGACCATGTCTGCCACTACCCGGCCGGTTTCGGTCAGGTATACATCTTTTTTGTTCTTTTTGGGAGTGGTATCCGAGTCATCCTCTTCTTCACCCGCTTCATCATTCAACTGCGCCAGGGCTGCCCGTTTCTTTTCGGCTTCTTCCCGCTCTTTCTTCCGCTTTCCTTCCTGCAACGACACAATCTTGTTGTCACGGGCCGACCGAAACGACTCCAGGTCGCTGACCAGTTGTTTGAGCTCTTCATCCGACTGCAACCGGTTCTCATGGTTATCGTTCAGCCAGCTCATCATTTTTTCATTTACGTTACCCGTTTCTTCGTACCGGGTAGATCCTATCTGGTCCCAGGGCAATGCACTGGTCTGCGCCTCCTCCCGGAACTCATGCTCTTTGTAGGCGTTGGGCAGCAGCAGGTCCGGGGTGACTCCTTTCAATTGAGTGCTACTGCCATTGATCCGGTAAAATTTGGCAATCGTCAGTTTTACCTGCCCCAATTGCTCGCCTTTTGCCCACTGGTTCAAATCGGCCAGGGTCTGTACCGTGCCTTTCCCGAAGGTAGGCTCCCCTATAATTACGCCTCTCTTATAATCCTGGATTGCGCCGGCAAATATCTCAGAAGCCGAAGCGCTGAACCGGTTAACCATCACGGCAAGCGGTCCGTCGTAAGCGATCATCGGATCGGTATCCGACTGGACTTCAGTGTCGCCGGTGGCCTCTTTCACCTGAACTACCGGCCCTTTGCCAATGAACAGCCCGGTCATGGAAACGGCTTCGACCAGGGAGCCCCCGCCGTTATTCCGTAAATCGATGACCAGCCCGTCGACCCCTTCCCCTTTCAGTTCGGTGATCAGGTTCTGCACATCACGGGTGGTGCTGGCATATTCTTTCTCCTTTTTCTGGACGCCTTCAAAATCACGGTAAAAGGAAGGGACCATGATCACACCCACCTTATACACTTTATTCCCGTTGCTAACCGAGAGGATTTCCTTTTTGGCACGGCCTTCTTCCAGCTTCACCTTTTCCCTGACGAGACGATATTCCCTCGGCGGTGAATTCGGGAGTGCGTCGGCCGAAAGAATCTGTAACCGCACCGTTGTTCCTTTGGGGCCTTTGATCAGTTTTACCGCATCGTCGACAAACCAGCCTACAATATCTACCATTTTACCCGCATCGCCCTGCGCCACGCCGATAATCCGGTCTTCCTTCTGAAAATACTTACTTTTAAAAGCCGGCCCGCCCGGAATAATATCGACTATTTTTATGTAGTTGCCGTCTTCCCGGAGCAGCGCCCCGATCCCTTCCACAGACTGGCTCATATCCTGCTTAAACCGGTCGGCCAGCACGGGCGACATGTAATCGGTATGCGGGTCCAGCGATTCGGCATAGGCATTGAAATAGGTTTGAAACGCCTGTTCCGTACGGATGCGGGCGAGCCCTCTGTCCCGGTTTTTATAGCGGTCACGCAGCATGCTCACGGTCGCCGTATCTACTTTCCCGGTCAGTTTAAGATCCAGCGCTTCATTTTTAATGTATTTCCGCCAGACATCGTTCAGTTCCTGTTCCGAAGCGGCCCAGGCGGCATTTTCACGATCGACGTCCAATGTTTCGTCGCCCGTAAAATCCAGCAATTTCGGATCCGAAAGCAAGGTCTGAATATAGGTCGACCGTTCCTTCCACCGTTTGCGGTACAGGTTATAGATCTCATACGGTACATCCAGCTCTCCCTTAAGGATAAAATCGTCGAAGGAGTACCGGTATTTCTCGAATTGTTCAAGATCTGCCTGGTATAAATACAATTTCCCCGGGTCAATATCCTTGATGTATTTGTCTAGGATAACGGAAGACAACGAATCGTCCAGTTTAATTTTCCGGTAATGGAAATTCGACAATAACCTGACCGCCACTGCCTGCGCTTTATACTGCGCATCAGTCGGCTTGAGGTCTTCGTCCAGTCCCGCCACGCTTTGCAGCTCGGTATGCTCCTTTCCCATCCCGTTTTTAGGCGGGTACCATCCTAAAAACAGTACGGGAATGAGTGTTATCAGGTATTTTTTCATGTGTTATAAAAGTTATCAGCGATCAGCAGTCAGTGATCAGCCGCGCAGCGGACCGTTTTTTATTCTCCGACCGGCGGTGTACTGCCAGGCCGGCTTTTGTGGAATCCGATCTCCGGCAGCTGACTTCTGCGTGCTCATGGCTATTTCATTATTCCTTGTCTTTAACGATTTCCAACAATTCCACTTCAAACAGCAACGTCGATTTGGCGCCTATTTTGGGGCCTGCCGCACGGTCTCCGTACGCCAACTGGTAGGGAATCGCCAATTTCCATTTCGAGCCTACCGGCATCAACTGTAATGCCTCGACCCATCCCGGAATTACCCTTCCAACCGGAAACACGATCGGATCACCCCTTTCTACTGAACTATCAAACACCGTGCCATCTATTAACGTTCCATGGTAATGGACCCTTACCTCGTCGCTTTCCGAGGGTTTCTCACCCTCTCCCATTTTGAGTACTTCGTACTGCAAACCACTCTCGGTTGTCACGACCCCTTCCCGCTGTTTATTGGCCGCCAGAAACGTTTCACCGGCCAGGCGATTGGGCTCCGCTTTCGCGTCTTCGGCTATCCGCAGCGAATCCTGTTTCTTCTCAAAGAATACTGACAGGATTTCGTTGGCCTGCTCCATTTCCAAAAGCGGCTTTCCGTCTTCTGACAACGCGGCCTGGATCGCGTCTTTCAGTACCGAAACGTCTATTTGTGACAATCCCTGCATTTTCAGGCTGCCTGCAATGCTCAATCCGATTCCGTAGGCTACTGAATCCAGTTCTGTCCGGAGGATCCTTTCATCAGGCGCCGGCGCCTGGGCCATTGTATTCACAGTGAGGAGTGCAACTCCTAGAACAGTTGCCACAGTACTTTTAAAACAAATCGACATTCGGGAATCTGGATTTAAAATTTTAATGAAACTAATTGTTCCATCAAAAAACGGAATCAATTAGTGAAAATACACATTTCCTACCAAAAAAATTTATAAAATCAAAAATGACCTTAGGGAAACCGCTGTGTCCCGGCCACCGAAACTTGGAAAAATCTAATTTTTAACGCCATTAATTTTTGGGTTTTGCTTCTGAGATATTCAAATAATGTGATACCTTTGCGCTCGAAATCAGAAAATTTTCCATTATTCTAAAAATAAGTCAAATAAATCATGGTATCTGTAAGACCTGACGAAGTTTCTGCTATCCTGCGCGAGCAGCTATCCGGCTCAAAATCAGAGGCGGAACTTGAAGAAGTAGGTACGGTACTCCAGATAGGAGACGGTGTTGCCCGCATTTATGGCCTTTCCAAAGTACAGGCAGGGGAATTGCTTGCTTTTGACAATGGCCTGAAAGCACTGGCGCTGAACCTGGAAGAAGACAACGTCGGGGCCGTATTGCTTGGTGACTCCAGTGAAATCAAGGAGGGGGATACCGTGAAGCGGACCAGTGAAATCGCCTCTGTCAAAGTAGGGGACGGGATCATCGGCCGGGTGGTCAACACCCTTGCAGAACCAGTTGACGGGTACGGCCCGATCCAGGGTGAACTGTACGAAATGCCGATGGAACGCAAAGCGCCGGGTGTAATTTTCCGTCAGCCGGTGACCGAACCGCTTCAGACCGGGATCAAGGCGATTGATGCGATGATTCCGATCGGACGTGGGCAGCGGGAACTGATCATCGGAGACCGCCAGACGGGCAAAACGGCTGTTGCCATTGACACAATTATTAATCAGCGGGAATTTTTCGACCGGGGAGAGCCCGTATATTGTATTTACGTTGCCTGCGGACAAAAAGCCTCTACTGTCAAACAGGTAGAAGCCACTCTGCGCCGCTACGGGGCCATGGATTATACGGTGATTGTGGCAGCAGGCGCTTCGGAGCCGTCTCCCATGCAGTTCTATGCTCCCTTTACAGGCGCTGCCATCGGGGAATATTTCCGGGATACCGGTCGCCCGGCGCTGGTAATTTATGACGATTTGTCTAAACAGGCGGTGGCCTACCGCGAAGTATCGCTGCTGCTGCGTCGTCCTCCGGGGCGGGAGGCTTATCCGGGAGATGTATTCTACCTCCACAGCCGCCTGCTGGAACGTGCTGCTAAAATTATCGGTGACGATTCCATTGCACAGGACATGAATGACTTGCCACCCTCACTGGCCGGCAAAATAAAAGGCGGCGGTTCCCTGACGGCGCTTCCCATTATCGAAACACAGGCGGGAGACGTTTCCGCGTATATCCCGACCAATGTAATTTCCATTACAGATGGTCAGATCTTCCTGGAATCCAATCTGTTCAACGCAGGGATCCGCCCGGCTATCAACGTTGGTATTTCCGTTTCACGGGTGGGAGGTAATGCCCAGATCAAATCCATGAAGAAGGTTGCCGGAACGCTGAAAGGTGACCAGGCGGTCTTTCGGGAACTCGAAGCATTTGCTAAATTCGGCTCTGATCTGGATCCTGCAACCAAACTGGCAATTGACCGGGGGCGGCGTAACCTGGAAGTACTGAAACAAGGCCAGTACGCACCTGTGCCCGTTGAAAACCAGATTGCCATCATTTACGCTTCGTCCAGAGGGCTATTGGATGCCGTACCGGTTAACCGGGTACGGGAATTTGAAAAGGAGTATGTTACACTCCTCGCAGGACAATATCCGGATACCCTGACCGCCCTGCGTTTGGGTAAAATTGACGACACCCTGACCGGCATCCTCGAAAAAACAGCAAAGGAATTATCGGCTAAATACAAATCATAACGGGCCTTTCCAGCCGGCGCATGGGCCGGAAGGGGAACCTCATAACGCTTTTAGTAAATGGCTTCATTAAAAGAAGTACGTGACCGGATTGTTTCGGTGAATTCAACCCAACAGATCACCAGAGCGATGAAAATGGTGGCTGCTGCAAAGTTGCGCAGAGCTCAGGATAATATTATCCAGATGCGGCCCTATGCTAAAAAACTGGGTGAAATGCTGGTTACTGTATCCGGCGGTGCGGAAAATGTTAACGAAAGTCCTTTCGCCCAGGTCCGCCCGACTGAAAAAGTACTGATCGTCGTCATCACTTCCGATCGCGGACTATGCGGTGCATTCAACTCGAATGTGATCAAGGCCGCTGTTTCACGCATTGATGAAAAGTATACCAAGCAGGCCCTGAACAAGCAGGTCGACATCCTTGCTATTGGAAAAAAAGGCGGTGAAGGGATGGGAAGGCGTGGTTTCAGGACGATCAATCAATATGCTGATATTTTTTCACGCCTGAGTTTTGTCAACGTGAAGGAAGCGGCCGAATTCATCATGCAATCCTTTGCTGAGGGACGGTATGATGTAGTAGAGCTGGTCTTTAACGAATTCAGGAATATCGCCACGCAGATCGTCAGGACCGAACAATTTTTACCGATTAATCCGGACACCGACCAAGAGGGAGGATCCGCTCCGGCAACGAATTACCTGTTCGAACCCTCGGAAGATCAACTGTTGAACGAACTCATTCCGAAATCATTGAAAATACAGTTATACAGGGCCGTGCTGGAGTCGAATGCTTCAGAACATGGCGCCCGGATGACTGCGATGGACAAAGCCACGGAAAATGCACAGGATATGCTTAAAGAATTACGCCTGGTCTATAACAGAACCCGTCAGGCAGCCATCACGACCGAGATTCTTGAAATCGTCGGTGGCGCCGAGGCCCTGGCAAAATAAAAGCAATAATTTACGAACACATTTTCCGGGAGCGGACGGCTGTAGGGCTGTCCGCTCTTTTGGTACCTGCTCCGGTCGGTCTGTACCGTCGTTGTCGCCCTGCGACTCTAACGCTTCGTCTGCTATTTTTAATAAGTCTAATACTTAATTTAAGTAATTGACTCTCAAGTGATTCATCGCTTCCTGCAAATCACTAAATTTCCCCTCTATTCCCTTATCACTATCTAACTCAATGCTCAATACTTATGAAAAAAATTCTCACCGTACTCGGATGGGTGATAGGCGTGGTCCTGGTAATGCTTCTTTCGGGACTTGCGTATGTCTCCCTGGCGCTTCCTGATCTGGACGACGCCCCTGCGTTGCAGGTAGAAGCCACTCCGGAACGCATTGCAAACGGAGCGTACCTGGCCAATCACGTGCTCGTTTGTGTCGATTGTCACAGCAAACGTGACTTCAGCCTGTTTGCAGGGCCTGTTGTACCCGGAACACTCGGGCAGGGAGGCGAAGTTTTTAATGAAGATCTTGGCTTTCCGGGGACTTTTTATTCTAAAAACATTACTCCCTACGGTATTAAAGACTGGACCGACGGAGAGCTGTTCCGGGTGATCACTACCGGGGTCACGAAAGACGGGACAGCCATTTTCCCCGTCATGCCCTACACGCATTATGGTCATATGGATCCCGAAGACATTAAGGATGTCATTGCCTATCTTCGGACATTATCCCCTATTCCGAACGATGTCCCCAAATCCGAGGCCAGTTTCCCGTTCAATTTCATCTTGAATACGATCCCGGTGGAGGCCACGCCGGTTACACGTCCGCCGCTGGACGATACCCTCGCTTACGGCCGATACCTTGCTTTCAGCGCCGGCTGTTTTGAGTGCCATACCAAACCCGACGCCCAGGGAAAGAAACTTCCCGGAATGGACTTTGCAGGAGGATGGGAAATGAGTGTCGGAAACGGGCATGTAGTCACTACCGCCAATATTACACCTGATCCCGAAACCGGTATCGGCAACTGGACCGAGGAGGTGTTTGTTTCCCGTTTCAAGGCGTATGCAGACAGCTCGTATTCCCCCGAACCCGTTGTACCGGGCGCTTTCCAGACCATTATGCCGTGGGTCATGTATGCCGGCATGAAAGAAGAGGACCTGAAAGCAATTTTCGCCTATTTACAATCCGTTGAACCCATCACCCATAAAATAGAAAAATTCAGATAGTCCCTATCCCGGACTGCTCTGGAAGCACTAAAACACCTGCCCGGATGAACAATTCACCCGGGCAGGTGTTTCTTGTTTTAATTTTATCCTATTTTTGCTCAAAAAGCAATTTCAATTTTGATAATAGAAACCAGAGCCTATGCCCGGGCCGGCCTGTTGGGAAATCCATCCGACGGCTTTTTCGGCAAAACCATCTCCATTTCGGTACGGAATTTCGGGGCCTCCATCTCTCTGTATGAGTCACCCGAGCTGCATATCATAGCCGAGCCCCAGGACGGCAGCAGTTTTAAAAGTATCTACCATCTCCGCGACTCGGTAAGCATGCTGGGATACAACGGCGGGATTCCCCTCATCAAAGCAGGTATAAAAAAGTTCACCGATTACTGTGAGCTCCATGCCATCAGACTGCCCAACCGGAATTTCACGACCCGCTACCGCTCCTCCATTCCCCGCCAGGTAGGAATGTCCGGATCCAGTGCAATCCTGGTAGCCTTAATGCGGGCGCTCATGCAGTTTTACAAGGTGGAAATCCCGTTGGAACACCTCCCCCAGTTGGTAATGGTGGCCGAAACAGAAGAGCTCGGAATTACCGCCGGCCTGCAGGATCGCGTGATACAATGCTACGAAGGGTGCGTATATATGGATTTTGACAAGCAGCTTATCGAAAGCCGGGGTTACGGCAATTATGAGCGCATTGACCCGAAGCTCCTCCCCAAAATATACGTGGCGTATAATGTTCATTTAAGCAAAGTTTCAGGGAAAGTCCATAGCGACGTACGGGCACGCTTCGACCGGGGAGAGGAAAAAGTAGTACAGACCCTTCAGCAGATTGCCGGACTCGCAGCTGCCGCACGGGAGCACCTGGTGGCCGGCAAGCCGGAAATGCTGCACGAACTTATGGATGAAAACTTTGACCTGCGCCGCAGCATTTATACCATCTCCGAAAACAACCTCGCCCTTATCAATGCTGCAAGGTCTTGCGGAGCCTCTGCTAAATTCGCAGGATCCGGGGGAACCATTATCGGTACTTACCGGGATGACGAAATGCTGAACCGCCTGTTTGTCGAACTTAAAAAACTGAACGCCAGAGTCATCCGGCCCTATATTGTCTGAAGGATCAAACGCGACCGCTGCCCGATCAGGCAGCGGTCAGAGCCGTTGGTTACAGATTTTTCTTCTTCAGTTCTTTTACCGCGAAATCGGCAGCGCGGGCGGTCAATGCCATATACATCAGCGACGGGTTCACACAGGAGGCAGACGTCATCGCAGCGCCATCGGTTACGAAGACGTTTTTCACGGAGTGCAACTGGTTATTGCCATTCAGGACCGATGTTTTAGGATCTCTGCCCATACGCGCCGTCCCCATTTCGTGGATGGCCATTCCGAGGTAAGACCCATTATCGTACGTACGGACATTTTTCACGCCGGAACGTTCCAGCATTTCCGCGGCGTCATTTTTCATATCCTCCCGCATCTTATGTTCGTTTTCTTTCAGGTCGGCATCGAACACCACTGTCGGGATTCCGAATTTATCTTTCTTCTCCTTGTTCAGGTACATACGGTTATCATGGTAGGGAAGTGTTTCTCCAAAACCGCCAAAACCGATGCTCCAGTTGCCTGGCCGGGTTAGCTTCTCTTTGAAGTCCGCCCCAAACGCTTCCTCTGCGATGTTACGCTGCCATCCCTGACGGCTGCCTCCTCCCTGATACCCGAATCCTCTTAAATAGCCCCGTTTGTCGGAGCCTATGTTCTGATAGCGGGGGATATAAATGCCATTGGCCCTGCGTCCGAAATAATACGTATCCAATCCCCCTTCCCAGGTACCGCTGGCCCCGGTCCGGAAGTGATGATCCATCAGATTGTGCCCCAGTTCACCCGAATCATTCCCCATTCCATTGGGAAAGCGATTGGAGGTGGAGTTCAGTAACACCACTGTGGAGGCAATCGCACTGGCGCATACAAAGATAATTTTAGCAGAATACTCCCGTTCCTCCAGGGTCTTGCTGTCCACCACCCGCACACCGGTAGCCCGTTGCTGCTTTTCATCAAATATAATCTCCCGCACAACCGAATCCGGCCGTAAGGTCAGACGGCCGGTCTTCATTGCCGGTGGGAGCGTGCTGGACTGCGTGCTGAAGTAGGCTCCGTACGGACACCCCAGCGAGCATAAATTCCGGTACTGGCAGGATCCCCTCCCGCCGTCCAGCTGTATTTTGGAAGCCTGGGACAGGTTCGCCACCCGGCCGATGGTCATCGTACGTCCGGGAAACTCCTTTTCCAGCCGCTTACGAACCTCCTTTTCTACAAAATACATGTCCATGGGAGGCAGGAATTCGCTATCCGGCAACTGCGGCAGTCCCAGCTTTTCACCCGATATCCCTACATGCTTCTCCACGTAAGAGTACCAGGGAGCAATGTCCTTATAGCGGATAGGCCAATCGACGGCGATCCCTTCCTTCAGGTTGGCTTCAAAATCGAGGTCGCTCCAGCGGTACGACTGCCTTCCCCACATAATCGACTTTCCTCCTACAATATCCGGGCGGAACCAATCGAAGCGCTTTTTCTCTTCATAGGGCGAATCCAGGTCATCCATCCAGTAGTTGGCCGTCATTTCATTATAGGGGTAATCCCGCGACAGAAAGGGATGCGTTTCCTTTTGCCTGATGGTCAGCCTTCCGTTATACTGTTTTTCCCACGGAGCTTTCATTGCATTTTCATAGCCCGTCACGTGTTCGAGTTGTTTGCCCTTTTCGAGCATGAGCACTTTTAATCCCTTTTCGGTCAGTTCTTTAGCCGCCCATCCTCCTGAAACGCCCGATCCGATCACAATAGCGTCGTAGGTCATTTCTTTTACTGCATCTATTAATAAGTTTGCCATTTTGTATACTTTGGTTGCCAGGGAGTCCCTGTTCTTCTGTTACTCACTTAATTGGTTAAATCGCCGCCTGTACTAGAGCGCCCAGGTTTTCTGATCGGGCTTAAGCGGGTAGGCCCCCTCAAATCTGCCCGGAACCGGCAAGTAATCCAGCGCCTGGGTGGCGCCGATTTCCGAGGTAAAATACCCCGTAACCGTTAAGCTTTTCATTAACTGAAAAAAAGGCTTGTTCGCAACGGTGCACTGTCTGACAACCTCGTTCTTCTGATCTGCTTCCAACTTCAGAAAGCTCTTTCCGAACTTATCGGTGCTGATTTTCTCCGCCTTGTCGAGGCCCTGGTAAAATCCCACCTGATCCGCTTCTACATAGCAATCCCGCATGACCCGGACGATAAACTGTTCAACGCCGGCCGCCTTGGCGCCGGGTGTCGTCGTGGAAGGAATGATAACATCTGCAATTTCGGCGAGCAAAAGCTCTTGTTCTTTGGAGACCGTCACCGACGGACCAAAATAAATCTTCTCGCCCATGGCTCCGGCCATCAACGGCGCCGACATCACCCCACCAAAGAGTAAGGTCAGCTGCCGGACAGCCTCTCTACGATTCATCTGAGACATATTGATTAACAATGAATAATCTTAAAAAACTAAAACCAGTGCAATAGTAATAGTTTTTTACGAAATTATGCTATCAAAATCCTGATATTAGTTACCACGGGGTTGCTGCTGTCTTATAGTATCTTATCCTTTCAGGACAGGCGCTGCGTCCCGGCAGGGCGGCCGGCGGAAACAGTGATTTTTAACGGGAATGTTCTGTGAAGATGGGTTGTAGAGATGGGTTATAAAATGGTCTGTGAGGACACAGACCATGGGGACATAGGTGATCTATAAAATGGTCTGTGGGGACACAGACCATGGGGACACAGACCATGGGTTCGTTACCCCTATAAACAACAAAAGCCCCGGAAGGGGCAGTTTTTTTGCAGACTCGCGAGAGGATACTCGTCACAACGTCGTTTCATCACCTGGTAACGAAACGATCGCCGGTTTCCTTTCATTATCCCTGAACGCATTTCGAACTCCCTGCCGTCAGGGCTGACCGCAAAGCGGCAGGGGTTGATCGTATGCAGATCCGGTGTCTGGGGAAAATCAGAATTTAATTTCCAATACTGTCGCCAGTTCTTCCGGGCTATAGGTCTTTTCAACGGGTGCAGATGCTTCAAGTCCCGGAAACTCGGGGGCTGTCGTTACATCCTCCTTGACCGGAACCTCCGGTGTTGCCGGAACCGACTGTGTCGACGCTCCCCATAACCCTACGATAGCGGCCATTTGTGAAGGACTATATTTCTGATTGAAGTCCAACGCTACTACGGGTTCCGGAACCATCACTTCTTCCATCGCCAGCGAAGGGAGCAATTGGACGATCGCGACCTTTTTCACCTTCTCCTCTGCGCCAAAGAACGTATTGGAATAATTATGTATTGTATTGCTATATACATTTGCTGTCGCAAGGGTAGCTACTACCAGTGTTGCGATAATCTTTTTTGTACTTTTCATGATTCTTTTTGTTTTAGCTGATGTAGGGTATATCACCTTATTGTCGATACAAAAATACCTCATAATTTTGATTATACCTAATAAATATTTTATGAACGGAATTTTATTCTGTTAAACGGTCGTTTTTTTACCCTTTCCCTGGTACTATATATTTTGTATTATTTCAATTTATACAAACAAAATACTTTATTCTTATCTTCTCATAAAAAAGAGTTTGTCTCAATAACCAATTATTAGATATATGCAACGATGGCTTTTTTTTCAGATTTTTTTCCGGTCTTCGTTTATTTTTCAAAAAAGGGGTGCTCCGGGGGGCCTGACCGGCAATCCGCTTCTATTCTGCTCCCAAACCCCGCCGGCCGCACGCAAATGCTCTTCCGGCGATTTGACCGCTCTGATCGTTTCCGATTTGTCCAATCGCCCGCAATGCCTTATTTTTGAACCCAATACTCAATTTTCTTATTCCGAAACTTTCCGAATACCAAAAAATCGTGTCATTACTAAACAATAAAGTTGCCTTAATCACCGGTGCATCCAGAGGAATTGGCAGATCAATCGCCCTGCGTTTCGCCCAGGAGGGAGCAAATGTTGCATTTACGTATCTTTCCAGCGTCGAAAAAGGAGCCGCACTGGTAACCGAACTGGAAGCATATGGTATAAAAGCCGTGGGGTACAGGTCCGATGCCTCTGATTTTCAGGCTGCTGAAACCCTGGTCAACCAGGTAGTCGCCGATTTCGGCCGGTTGGATGTACTGGTCAACAATGCAGGTATCACCAAAGACGGGTTGCTGATGCGGATGTCCGAAGAGCAATGGGACGATGTGATCCGCATCAACCTTAAATCTGTATTTAATTTGTCCAAAGCCGCCATCAAAAGCATGATGCGCGCGAAATCGGGGTCCATTATTAACCTTACTTCGGTGGTAGGGATACGCGGCAACGCCGGACAAGCCAATTACGCGGCGTCCAAGGCAGGAATCATCGGCTTTACCAAATCGGTCGCACTGGAGCTTGGTTCCCGCAACATCCGGTCCAATGCCATTGCTCCCGGGTTTATCGAGACCGAAATGACGGAAGCCATTGATACCAAAGCGACGGCAGAATGGAAGCAGGCCATCCCTATGAAAAGGGGCGGACAACCTGAAGAAGTCGCCAATGCCTGTATATTTCTTGCCTCCGAACTGTCCACCTATATCACCGGTCAGGTGCTTCAGGTAGACGGAGGGATGCTTACTTAACTTATCCATAAACGAATAGCATGCAGTCAGGCCTCGTATTTACCGCCTCGCCCTGGTTTCTGGCTCTCTGCCTGCTGGTCGGGGCGTTGTATGCCTGGTTGTTGTACCAACCCCGCTCCGCCTGGAGCCGAAAGGTCAATTACCTCCTGGCAGCCGTCCGCACCGGGACCGTGGCCCTCATTTGCTTCCTGCTGCTGGCCCCGTTGATCCGGACCGTTCAGGTGTCGGTTGACAAGGCCAAAGTGGTGCTGGCGATCGACAATTCGGCTTCGATGGCCAAATTAGCCACCCCCGATCTGCTGGACCAAGTGAAAGAGCTGCGGAACGAGCTGGAGGGAGAAGGGTATGAGCTGAGCCTCCAGGCACTCTCCGGCACGGCCAACACCCTGGATTCGCTCTCGTTTGATGGAAAAACAACGGATTTGTCGAGGCTGTTCAGCACCATCAGCAGTAATTTTGAAGGACAGAATCTCACCGACGTCATTCTGCTGTCAGACGGAAATATCAATCAGGGAAGCTCTCCTGTTTATGGACTGCACCCGTTCCGCATTCACACTGTGGCGGTAGGGGATACCATTCCCGGCCGTGATGTGCAAATCAAAAAGATACAGGCAAACCGGGTGGCTTTCCTGGGAAATAAGTTCCCGATACAAGCAGATATCGTCGCCCACGGGATGCAGGGAGCAAGAACGGCCGTCACGCTCCGGCAGGGAAACCGGATCGTGGATACCCAACAACTTATCATCGGCGAGGAAGATTTTTTCCAAACCCTCACCTTCACGACCTCTTCCGACCAGAAAGGCGTTCAGCATTACACCATCGAAATCGGGAATACCGACCGGGAAACTATTTTGCAAAACAACCGGAGAGAAGTGTACATCGACATCATTGACGGGCGGGAAAAGATACTCCTGCTGGGGTTAACCCCGCATCC
This sequence comes from Telluribacter humicola, assembly GCA_040394475.1. Taxonomy (GTDB): domain Bacteria; phylum Bacteroidota; class Bacteroidia; order Cytophagales; family Spirosomataceae; genus JBEBSD01. The sequence goes on from JBEBSD010000052.1 coordinate 33,224, forward strand.
TGACCTGAAGGCCCTGCGAACCATCATTCAGCGCAACGAAAATTATGAGCTGGACCTGCATGTGCTTTCTGCGGGAACGGTGCCGCCCGAAGTCTTTACCAAGCCCTACGACCTGATCATCCTGCATCAGCTTCCCGACAATTATGGCATCGGTACGGATGTCCTGAACCGGCTGCTCCCGAAAGGCACACCGTTGTTTTTTATCCTGGGCAACCAATCTTCCATAACTTCGTTTAATCCCATCAACCAGACGGTACAGATTACCACGACACCGTATCAGTTCGACAAAGTGAGCAGCCGTTACAACACCGGATTTCAACTATTGAACCTGGATGCCGGGAAACTGGCGCTTCTCGAAAAACTCCCTCCCCTTTCCTCTCCGTACGGAGAATACCGGAATGCAGCAGGCACAGAGGTAGTGCTTTACCAGAAACTGGGAAACCTGAATACCACGAAACCCCTGCTGGCACTTCATGTTGACGGGGAACGAAAAACCGGCGTCCTCCTGGGTGAGGGGCTCTGGCAGTGGCGCCAGGAAGAATTTTCGCTTACCGGCAACAACGAAGTAACCGATCCGCTGTTTGAAAAAATAATTCAATTGCTTTCCATCAAGGAAGACAAGCGCCGCTTCAGGGTGTATCCGCTGGCCTCTGAGTTCGACGAAGGGGAAATCGTTGTGTTTCAGACAGAAGTCTATAACGATATTTATGAAAGGCTCTACGGACAGGAGGTCAGCCTGAAAATCACGGACGAGGCGGGGAAGGTACAGACTTACACCTATCAGCACACAGCAGAAAACCCGCAGTTCGAACTCAGCGGCCTGACCGAGGGTGTTTACCGGTACACGGCCGGCACCGTCTTAAAAGCCATGGAAGAGGTTGTTTCCGGGCAATTTGTAATCCGGAACCGGGACCTGGAAATGCAGCATACCACGGCAGATTTCGGGCTGCTGAAAGAACTTTCGGTCAAAACCGGCGGCCAGTTCCTCTACCCGGATTCCCTACGGGAACTGGCGCAGCACCTGGCCGGGAACCGCGTCCCTGACCGTCTTGACAGCACGGAAGAGCTGGTGTCGCTAATCCATCTGAAATGGCTGTTTTTTTTACTCGTCGCATTGGCTGCCATCGAATGGGGAACGCGAAAATACCTGGGTGGATATTAATCCTGCTTTTCGGCCTGGGAACTCCGGTTTCTGCCCGGTATGCAACAGTGCTTCCCGACTCGAACACAGCCCCGAACTACCGGGCGCTTCACGGGATTTTCGCGGTCCAATCGGTTGTGTATGCGGGCGCCCTGTACGGGTTGAGCAGTAGCTGGTACAAGGATCCGCTGACCAACTTTCACGTACAAAACGATGCCGGGGCCTGGCTGCAGGCCGACAAATTCGGGCACGTTTACACCGCCTATCAGATCAGTCGCTATTCTGCCGCAATTTACAGGCAAACGCATATCAGCAAAAAGCAAGCCATTCTCTATGGCGCGCTTTCCGGGTTTATTTTCCAGACCCCGATTGAGCTGCTTGACGGCTTTTCAAAAGATTATGGTTTTTCACCATCCGACATGCTCGCCAACCTGGCCGGCTCAGCCTTGTACGCCGGACAGCTGCTTTTATGGGACGACCTGCGCATTCATCCCAAGTTTTCTACCCGGTCCACCCCCTACGCTGCCCTCCGGCCCGAACTGCTGGGCCGCAACCGGATGGAACGGCTCCTGAAGGACTACAACGGACAGACTTACTGGTTTTCCGTGAGCCCTAAAAGCTTCTTTCCTCATTCCGGCTGGCCGCAATGGCTCTGTATCTCGGTGGGGTATGGAATTGAGAACATGGTCGCGGGAGAACCTTCTCAAAGTGTGCAGCGGGGTTTTGTGCCGTACCGGCAATATTACCTGTCCCTGGATGTCGACCTTACCCGGATCAGCACCCGCAATAAATTTGTCAGAACCCTGCTTCTGCTGGGAAACGCCGTGAAGATCCCGGCGCCGGCGCTCGAATTCAGCCGGAAAAAAGTAAAGCTGCATCCCTTGTACTTTTAGCTACCCGTACCGCTCCCGCAGCAGCTTCATCATATAAACGTTGATTTCCCATTGATCGGACACAGGTTGCCGGGTGTACGGCAACGTAGGGAAATAGTCCGGCGGGCCGAATTCGGTCAGGAACGTAACCGTCTCCCCCGCTTTTCGTTTCCGTTCCACCACCTTATCCCACCAGGCAAAGTGGGCATCGCGTGCACGGCTCCATTCCGGCGCCCTCGGATCGTTCACCTGCGGACCCTGCGCATGCCCTATCCGCGCATGGATATGATCGACCCGTTCCAGGGCCTTATCTACCGTTTCCGCCTGATCCGCCAGTAAGCTTTCATGGACATTGCACCAATGCGAGATATCCAGGGTCAGCCGGAGCGACGGGTGCTTTTCGATAAATGAGCGTGTTACCGGAGCCGAATAAAGCATTCGCCCACGATGGGTTTCATGGCATACCGGAATCCCCGTTCTGGCGGCCACCTCACCGGTCAGGTCGACAAATGCCTTATTCTGGTCATAGGTAAAATAATCCTTGCCGGAATGGCAGTTAATATACAGCGGTTTTCGGGCCGCCGCAGCCTCCAGCGCGCTCCTGAAGGCCTGGAAATGCTCCTCAAAAACAGTTTGGCTTCCCCCGCATAAATAGCCTATTTTCAGGTCAAAACGATCGAGGGCATCCTGCAATTCCTTTTGCCTCACGGCAGTACCGGGCCACCACATTTCCATGCCGTCATAGCCTGCCTGTTTTATCGCTTCACAGAATTCCGTCAAATTCCCCTTAAAGCCCCAATCCGTTGCCAATACCACTACAGGCTTCCCTGGCGTATCTTTTCCGGAGGCCATCAGCGCGGTTCCCGCCAGTCCGGATGCTGCTAAAAATGTGCGGCGGTTCATCATATGTTCCTATTGTTATTTTGTAATCGGCCGGCGGGAATCCCGACCCTTATTTATTCCGCTACTTTATAAACCACTAAATCCGAATAGACCGGCGCGTTCAACTCCCTTGGACGGTCCTGATGGACCGGCAGGGTTTCCCACTGCAGGATATACTTCCCGGTATTATCCGCTTTTTGCCGTTGCCCCATTCCTTCCTGCAGCTTCCAGACAGGAAGCGTCCTGGCATACTCCTTCTTTTTTACTTCCGACCGGCTTACTACCTGCAAGGTCTTTTCATCCAACACCCAGGTTTCGTCTCCATGATGCACGTGGTGGACATCTACTGTCAACCGCTGCTTTCCATCCGCTTTCCGGATACCTGAAATACTGACGTCGTTCCCCAATGAGCCGCCCTTATCCAGGTCCCATTTATGATCCGGCCAGTTACTGACCTGGTAGGTTTTCCAGCTATCCTTTTCCCATCGGGAAATAAACACCTGGCTGATTCCCCTGCCGTCGTATTTATGGTACGTAATGCATGCCCGGCCCTGATGGTCCCAGTTAATCTGGAATCCCATATTGATCAGTCCGTTCCACGGACCTACCGGATCGACCACCGACTGTGTATCCCGCCACCGGGCGGGGAGTGTTACCTTTTTTCCGCCGATGGTTTCCCAGTTTGTAAAATCCTTGCTGCGGATACAGGAAAGATTATGGTTGGTATTGGCAATATAAGTAGACCGCCACATCCAGATGATATAGAAATAGCCATCCGGCCCCAAAACCGGGTTCTGCATATAGGCGTTTACTTCATTCTCCCCATCAAAAACAGGCGTATCAAAGGCACGTTTCCATTGCCGGGCATTCACGTCGTACTGATTCCAGTACGTAATCCCCTGTCCGCTTCCGCCATCGCGGTATTGAAAAAACAGGTTCCCCTGCTGGTTTTTAAAGAACACCGGATAAGTTACTTTCTCTTCCTGTTTTCCCGTCATAGGCAGTTTTTCAAACTGGTCGATATTTTCGGGCGCCATCGATCTGAAGTAAATCAGCGGCACCCCGTGCATATTTCCGGACACATGGATGTACCCTGCTTCGTCCAATGCCATGGTAATGTAATTGTGGCTGTCCCAACCCGTTACGGAAGGCAGCACCGTTTTTTTCCATTCCGGGGCATCCAGCCGGCGCTGCGCGATCACCATGTTCCGGTCGCTGTCGTAATAACAACTGTATTGATACTGGTCGGTAGTATGGAGGACAAATCCTACCGGATGGCCGGCCCAGACCTTACCGACCGGTATCGCCTCTGCCTCCTTTTTACTTTGCCCATGCCCGGTCATCGTAATGGCAAGTCCTGCCAGCAGCAATATCCCTTTACTAACAGTACGTTTCATTTTTTTGCTTTTCCACTGTTTTCTAACAAAGCCTGAAACACCGGATTTCTGCTGTTCTCCGGGAGAGAAATTTGCGTTGGATGATGGTTGCGATAGAAAGGGATGAAATTCTCCGGTTGGACCCAGAAGTGCGTCGCAAAAATTTGGCTACAATCAAAATAATACCTAAGTCCACATCCGCAAAAGGGGATAAAAACCATCCCTTTTCTCAAACAAAAACTTAAATGACAGAACGATATCGTTATTTAGAAGATTTTATTAATGAACTACGTTCAGCTCACCCCGATTTGGAATCGGGGTGTTCATGGTTTGTAACGCAGAGTCCAATCAATTCGTTACCCTCATGAAACCAATCCATCAATACAACTATCTCCATTTACTGACTTCTGGGCCATTATTGTTGAAGTAGCTGAACATACTGCACGAAAGATGCTGGAATGATAGGTTTGTTGGAAATTGAATTTATATGAGTGTATTAAATCGCGTTGAAAACGCTAACCAAAAACACCCCGATTGCAAATCGGGGTGAGCTGGGGCTAACAACCATCTGCCGTCCTGAAAAATAACAGCGACGCAATTACTCGCGTCGCTGTTATTTTCGGCAAAGCTGTCAGGCTACCAATTAGGGTTTTGGTTGATCCCCGAGTTGTTGTTTATTTCGTTCTGAGGAAAAGGCCACAGGTAATCCCTGTTTTCAATGAAGATCCTGTCTTCTACTTTAACGCGCTCGTTGGTTGCCGGGTTATAGGCGCCATAAACCGGCCCGTCCAGCACCTCCTTCCCTATTCTCCATCTCCTGATGTCGTATATCCTGGTACCTTCCAGGGCAAGTTCCACCGTACGCTCGCGTCTGTACAGCTCCCGCATCTTTTCCTGCGAGTTGTATTTCGTTTCGTCATAATCCGGCATGCCGGCCCGGTTGCGGATCTGATTGAGGTAGTCCGTTACCTCCGGATCGTTCCACTGGCCCGATTCCACAAGCGCTTCGACATAACTCAGCATCATTTCCGCATAGCGGATCACAATGTAATTCAGGTTTCCATTCCCGTACTGGGCAGTCCGGTCCTGCTCGGTCATGTACTTTTTTACCAGGTACCCCGAGACGTTTGCCGAGTTATAGCCGATAGTAGTGGTATTCCCGGTAGCGGTGCTGAACGGTTCATACACAATACCCGCGATCAACGTCGCTCCGGGCAGCAAAACAGTAGCGGAAAGGCGGGGATCTCTGCTATTGTTGAAATCAGGCTCTTTTATGTATTGTAAACGCTCCGCTTCCGACAGCTCCTGCAACGTCCTGCCATCCTTGGTTTCATAGGTATCTACCAACGCTGCAGTCACGCTGATCGTCGCCTGACCACCCTGTACACTGGCCGGGCCAAATCGCCCCATTATCCCCTTATTTCCCCGGGGCTTTATCAGGATCCGTTCTTTGCTGGTCAGCCCGGTATAATTGAACACATCTTCATACTTTCCGGGATACAATTCAAAAACATTAAGCGCTCGTAATTTTTTGAACGATTCTATTACCTTATCGTATTTTTTCACCCCCAGGAATAACTGTACCTGCAAGGCGTAGCAGACACCTTTTGACATTCTGAACAGTTCTGCTTCTGAATAGGTTGCCGGCAAATCCGCCGCCGCCGTTTCCAGCTCGGAAGCAATAAAATTTACAATTTCATCCTCTGTATTCGGCGGCAGGTTTTTAGCCTCCGGATCCGCAAACTCGATCGGGCGATCTACAATCGGGATGTTGCCGAATAACTCGAACAGCTTCAGATGCGAATAGGCACGCAGCGCCCTGGCTTCCGCTGCGAACCTTCTTTTCAGCGCCGCATCGGCAACGTATACGCGTTCGTAATTGGCCAGAATACGCGAACAATCCCTGATATTGGCGTAGTTGAAGCGGTAAAAATCGGTGAGATAGCCGTTTGCCGGCGTCACCTGGTTGGTAACAAACTGCTGCCAGGAGCCGAAATTTGCCCGAAAAACGCCTTCATCGGTTATTCCGGTCATTTGCATCTTGGAATTGGCCTGGAAGGTCCCTCCATCGGTAATTAATGCACCTGCCGGAATGGAATTAGTGTAAACAGCATTCAGATAAGCGACCAGGTTATCCTGAGTCCGCCACCAAAGTGCGTCTGTCGTGGCGGTCGGATTATCCCGCTCCAGAAAATCGCCACAGCTCACTAAGAACATCATTGGCAGCAAAAGCAGGCCGGCTACTAATTTATGTACGGATATCTTTTTCATCTTTATAAATATTAGGTTTTAGCTATTAGGTGATAGGCTTCGGGAAAAAGTGATCAGCTATCGGAGATCAGAGATCGGAGATCAGCCGCACGGTGGACCGCTTTTCATTCATTTGATCGGTTTGTGTGCCTGGGCGGCCCCCCGATTTCCGAAGCCTCATGACCCTTTCACCTGTATTATTATTTCACGCATGATAGATTGCTTAACACTTGGACCCATCAGAATTTCAGATTCACTCCCAACGTGAGAATCCTGTTGGGTGCTACTGTCTCCTGTATGTTAACCCCGGATGTTATTCCTACTTCCGGATCCACCATTTTCAGCTTGGTGAATGCAAATGGATTCTGTGCGTTGACATACACACGAAGTATTTTCGCCCCGATCCTCTTTGTCGTTAGCGAAGCAGGCAGCGTATAGCCCAGCTGCAGATACCGTATCCGCACGAAGTCGCCATTTCTCCTGTAGAAATCGGAATACCTGATACCGGCTGCACTCAGTATCGGCAATGCGGCACCGGTATGCTGGGGGGTCCAGGTGTCTGTCTGGTAAATCTGGGGCGTGGACTGGGTACCGATATTCCCCTGGAACGGGTTTGCTAAAATGCCGTCATAAAAGAAATCCCTGCCGGCCATGCCAGATGCCAATGCATCAAAATCCAACCCTTTGTATTTAAATCCGAACCCTCCGAAAAAGACGCTTGTAGGTTCGGTATTACCCAAAGCGATGCGGTCATTATCGTTCAAAACCTCATCCCCGTTGGTATCTACAAATCTGATTTCCCCCGCTTTCTGTCCCCCGAATTTGATTACATCAGGATTGTCGATATCGGCTTGCTGCAAAATCCCCTGTGTTTTGAACCCAAAACGTTCCCTCAGCGCCCCCCCTTCCATCAGGATCGCATTCCCTTGTATAATCGGTACCCCCGGGTTAATCAGGCTCAGAATCTCACTGGTCATCTTACTGTAGCCAAGGCTGGCGTTAATCCTGAAGTCATTCGTAATCGCCTTATTGTACTTGATGCTCAGATCGACCCCTCTCACTCTGGCCGACCCTGCGTTGAACAGGGGAGCTGTGTTGGTTGCGTTGGTAGAATTCATCCCGATCCCCGAAGAATAAAATTGTTCGGACCGGATCAGAATGTCCGTAGTCGTCTTATCGTACCATTCAGCCGTTATATCCAATCCGGAAGCCAGCGCGATGTCCGTACCGATATTCAGTATAGCGGTTTTTTCCCACTGAAGCGCCGCATTTCCGAAAACCGAAGGGGTCCCGTTCGCATTGATCAGGTTTTGATACTGATAGGGTGAAACTCTGTTATTACCCAATATTCCATAGGAAGCTCTCAGTTTCCAACCGACAATTTCCTTCACCCGGAAGAAGGGTTCCTGGTCAATATTCCAGCCTACGGCTACCGACGGGAAGTTCCCCCATTTATGACCCGGACCAAAAATAGACGACCCGTCCCGGCGTACGCCTACTTCCAGCAAATAGCGCTCGTCGAATGCGTAAATTATCTTGCCGAAATAAGATCTCAAAGCAATGTTATTCCAGTTGCCTGTCGTCTCCAGCTCCTGTACATATCCCAGTATACCATTAATGCTATGAGAGCCGACGAGCTTCTTGTAATCTAAATTACCGCCCCAGTAGAAATAGTTTGAACGACGATCAAGGGTTGCTGTCTTGACAAAGCTGTTGTTTCCCTCGGCGACAAACGTGTTGTAATTAAAGAACGTATAGTCCAGCTGATCATGCATATCCAGGCCGGATGTTACGTTGTAGCTGGCCTGGGCATTTAGTGTCAATGCTTTATTGATTTTCCACTGGGGCCTGATATTGATCGTCGCCTGATCATTGGCCCGGGAGGTCGTTCCTGCCTGCTCCAGGATTGCGACGGGATTCCATAGCTCTCCGAAGGACCCGTAGAACCGGTATCCTGCCGGAATATAGTCCGGAAGCTCACCGGCCGGCCTTTGAGGGAACACCCCCACTATGGTCGGAGGGATTGCATATATTTTGCCGTAAAGATACCCCGTATTGCGGGTAGCCCCTCCCACGTAAGGCTCGGTCTGATCGGACCGCGAGGCGAACACATCGGTATAGACAAAAAGGTTTTGGGTCAAATCCACCGTAGTATTCATCCGGACCGTAGTCCTGGTGTATAAGGACTGCGGACGCGATCCCAGATCCTGCAGCTGACCGAATTGCCTGGTATGGTTCAGGTTAACCACAAAACGGGAGGCGGTGTTTCCGCCGGATACCAAAACAGAGTGCTGTTGAATAGGAATATTTTTTCTGACGGTCAGGTCCCACCATTTGGTGTCCGGGTACCTGGCCGGATCCGACTGATTTCTGGTGGCGTCAATTGCTTCTTCTGAAAAACCGGGTGATCTGCCCTCGTTGATATCCAACTGGTTTCTCATTTGCATGTACGTAACCCCGTCCACGAACTTGGGCACATTGAGCGGTTGCTGCACCCCGAAATAGCCGTTGTATTCTACATTCACAATGCCGGCTTTCCCTCTTTTGGTTGTGATCAGAATAACGCCGTTTGCCCCCCGTGATCCATACATGGAAGCCGAAGCGGCATCTTTTAAGATGGAAATTGTTTCAACTGTCGCAGGATCCAAATTGTTCATATTACCGGGTATCCCGTCAATAAGCACCAGCGGGTCTGCATTGTTCAAGGTAGCAATTCCCCGGATCCTGATGTTGGAGGCATCGCTGCCTACCACCCCGGATTGCTGCTGTACCACCACCCCTGTCGCTCCGCCCTGCAGCGCCTGCGATAACTGGGTGACAGGTTTGTTTTCAAGATTGTTCAGACTGATCGTGCTTACCGACGACGCGATCTCTTTTCTCCTTTGTGTTCCAAACCCTGTAACGATCACCTCATCCAGGGCGGTTAAATCCTCTTCCAGCGAAAAAATCAGATTGGATCTTTCTCCCTTGACAATAAACTCCTCGGACTTAAAACCAACCATGCTGATAATGATGGTCGAATTAAGGGGGACGTTGTTCAGTACAAAGTTTCCCTTTTCGTCTGAAAGCGTACCGATATTCGATTGGCCGGAGACCTTAATAGTGGCGCCGGGCAGCGGGATAGGAGGGTCGTTCACTTCGAATACCCTGCCTGAAACCGAAACATCTATCCCTGACTTGGCCAAACGGATTTTCTTCCCGATGACAGGGTCCGGAATAGTGGGCAGCGGCTGATTTTCCGAAACATTCACGGGCTGCTCACCAGGTTTTATCCGAAACAGCATAATCTGCTTTCCATGGATTTCATAGCGAATCGCAAGCGGTGTAAAAAGCTGCTCCAGTATTTCAGAAAGTTTTGAGTTGGAGGCATTTAAAGACACTTTAGACGACGACCTTATCTCTATGGGATTGTAGATAAACTTGATATCTACTTCATTTTCCAGAGAAACCAGGGTGTTTTTCAGAGTCGTGCGTTCTATCTGTAGTGTGATTTTTTTCTCCAGGAGTTCCTGGGCATGGAGTCTTTCGTTTGCAAAAGCTAAACTCGTACAAACAATGATAAGGAATATTTGCTGTAAGGATATTTTCATTATAACCCAACAGAATGTTTTGAAACCATAATTTCTGGACATAATTTTACCGGACTTTTGTTCTATTGAAAGATTTGGGACAAAAAAGCCACTCCACCCTCTGTGAGGGTGTGCCTGGAAGTGGTGAAGAGTAGGGCCAATGATGACGCAACCATCATTGGCTTTTTTGTTGAGCGGTTTAGTTTTTAATCATACGCGCGGATAAGTTAGTGAATGGTTAGAGTGCTGCCGGGCAGCCGGAACTATGAATAATGATCTGACCTTCCACGATATCGTATCGGGCATGAGCCAGCCGGCAGATAAGCTCCAGCTGTTCATACAGAGAATTGTCAGTAAGATCCCCCGTCATCAGGCAATTGATAAGTATTTCTTCGTTGTACACAATGCTTATGCCATATTGTTCGCTGATCGTATTCAGCACCTCGACCACCGGCGCTGCATCAAAAACCAGACTGGAAGGCGGAATTGTGATCACTATTTCCGGATTGGGCGCAAGTTTCTTTACCAGTTTGGCCTCGGTTCTGTTGTAGATAGCTTCCTGGTTAGGATTCAGGATCATGCCGTTCTTCTCTCCGGAAACAGGTTCCTTTTTCTCCTCCTTCCGGGTGGAAGTGATCACAGAAACTTTACCCGTTTTTACGGATACTGACGCTTCAGGAGAAGACTCGAACGAACTTACCGTAAAACTTGTGCCCAGCACTTCGGCAACCAGGTCAGGGGCTACTACCCTAAAAGGTCTTTTGGTATCGCGGGCTATTTCGAAAAAAGCTTCGCCTTTCAGGTAAACCTCCCTTGAAAGGGAATCGAAAGACCCGGGATAACTGAGCTCGCTGTCGGGGGCGAGTACTATCCGGCTGCCGTCTTCCAGCAGAACACTCCTGCTGGTTGTCTTTGTAGAGCGCACTACGACCCTATTATTTTCCGCTTCGGCTGCCAGGAGATCGGAAACGGCAGGTATGTCATTCCTGTCTATATAAAACCAGCCCAGGGCCAGCAGTGCGAATAAACTTGCCGCCGAAACTCCGTAATAGAACTTCCGGACTAAGGGCGACGACCCGATGGTCGCAGGATGTTGTGAATGGAGTCGCGTAAGCGTAACCGCTACCTGCTTTTCGATTTCCTTATCGTCCGGCAACTGCATCCGCTCCCGCAAGGCATAGAGCAGCGCCTTTGCCTCGTTGACTTCTTCCAGTTTTTCCGGATGTTTTTGTAGCCAACCGTTCCAAAAAATTTCCGAATTCCTGTCGTTTTCCAATACCCATTTTCTGAATTGCGGGTCACCCAGGAAATCGGAAACGGTAAAGAATTCGTAACGCATGGTTTATCTGTTAGCTTCGTTGTTATCAATAAGATACAGATCGGCTCACACAGATACCATGCATTTTCAGATTTTTTTTGATTTTTTCAAAAAACGACCCCTCAGCCCCCCTTCGGGTAAGGTGTTTAGGCCATTATACCGAACCCGGGGTCTTTGGATATCGGCAGGGCAACGATAAAAAAACATCATCTCCCATACCCAAAGCCCCAGCGGGGCGACATCCCTCAGCCCCGGATGCAGTCCGGGGTGGCGTCCGTTAGCCTTGGTATACGCCGGGGCAACGTCCGTTAATCCCGGATGACATCGGTGCAC
>JBEBSD010000053.1:0-43783 GCA_040394475.1 Telluribacter humicola
GCCTCCCACTGGAACACCGTTTTCCAGTTTCCGGTAACCCAGACTAAGATTTAGTGCTATACCTCCATTCGCTTGTGTTGATCCAAATGCCTTGTTTACAGAAAGTGTTATGTTTGGATTGTCTTCTTCGATTGTGATATTGCACGTCGGCCCGACAAAATTCCATGTATACACAGGATTAAGGCCTACTCCTATAGCAAACTGCTTTTTAGGCTTGGGTTTCTGTACCCATTCTCCGTTTTTGTATTCAACAAAATACCCTTCTTTGGGTTGGGGGATCCCTTTCAGTGTGGCTGCCTCCAGGGCACTGAATGCCTGAGGTACACTGTGTAATGGCACCGTTCCAAGATCAGTAAAAGCAGATCCGTTTTCCGGATCAATTTCGGTTTGTATGAATCGCTGCTGCGACCAGTCGATGGCAGCGAAATTACCTGTTCGGGAGCCGTTGCCGTCGTTAATGGAAACACTGTACAAACCAAAGCCATTAGTGGTAACACTTTTGGATTCGGTATAGAGCGCGTTGCCGTTTTCCGGAGCGTCTTTGACACTCAGTCTGATAGCAAGCTGCTGATTGGCCAAGGGTTCGCCGGCGGCATTTCGCGCCACACCCTGGTAGTTGAGCGTCTGGGCGAGAGCGGAACTTCCGCACCAGAGGATAAGCAAAAAGATGGTTTTCATGACTTGGGGAATGGGGGTAACGTTCATGCTGAACTTTTCTATACCAACTGATTTCAAAGGACGCCTCACTCGGTAAGCTCAATTCCTTCACATTCGCCTGCTTCGATCGATTCGGTGCGCTCCATCCATTCATCTATTTCCTTTCCGTCCTTGATTTGCTTTGCATACCATTTGTGGTCGCCGGCAGGAACCGGTACTTTCAGCACGTTGATCGAAGAGTTATCCCCGCAGTCCGGCGCTTTAATATGCGGCAGCGTTAGCTTTCCGACGTTTTTGCCGTCGACATAGATTTCAATGGCATCAAAGCTATACCCATCCAGGAACGTATAGAACAGGAAGTTTCCCTGAGGCTCGGGGTCGTCTTTTTTACAGCCCGAAACAAGCGCCGAAACAAGGGAAAATGTAAAAAATAACCGGATAAATTGCGGCAGATTGCCAGATGTTGTTTTCATAACTTTTTTAAAATGATTAAATTATTCTACGATGGATCCGCCGGTTGTCACAGCGCTCACTGCGACCTGCCGACAACGACGGGATTTTCCTTTCCTTCTTCCGTTCCAGTCGGCAAGCCGCCGATTGACTAACGGTAGGCCGGATACGTTGCCGGCGACGCGCTGTTGTGTTTAACCATGCGCCAGCAAGGGTACTATCAGATAGGTCAGAATAACCAGAACCGGAAGTACAAAGAGTTTCATTTTCATGGTATGGATAGATGTGAAAAGCCTGGCAGCACTTATTCGTCCAGCTTGATGTACGAACAGTTTTCACCGTCCGCATCCTTTTCCCGGTTACTCCATTCGCCGGTTAACTCGCCGTTTTTGTACTGTTTGGCCGACCACTTGTGCTTGCCGGAGGTGACGGGCACGTAAAGTGCATTGGGCGACGGAGTGGAGGTACAACCGGGAACCGTCGTATCGGGGGTGGTGATTTCCCCTACTACCTTGTCATCGACGGACACTTCTATCCGGTCAAATTGTGACTGCCCGATAAACGTGTAAACGATCAGCTTGATCTGCCTGGCTTCGGGCTGGTCTTCCTTTTTACAGCCTTGTATCATTCCGCCCGCCAACAAAAGCAGGAAGAAAGATCGTTTAAGGCTCACTAATTGATTGTTTTTCATAATGGATAAAAATTTACAATTTGCTGTTTTACTCATCGTACGGCGGGGCTTGTGCATAAACACTTACTCCCTAAAAAACTCTTTTTCATGGCGGACTCTTTTCTTGATTTGATACTTCAAAAGTACAAGACGGTCGCGGCCGGCGTCTGTTTTTTTGGTTCGAAGGGTACTGAAATTCTTATGAAACGGGGCAAAAGCAGGGATGAACCGGTTGGACCGCAGCGCGACAGGCAGCCTCGTTGTCAGGGCTGCTGACTGGTAAGCACCCGCCTGAGCCATCGCAACAGCGGGCCGATTACCGGTAACGGTTCATAAAGAAATGCCCCGCCGTCGTAATAGCTTCGCTGCCGGATAATTTTATCGGTCACAACCAGTACGGTGATCCCTGAAACCCGGATTTTATTTTGTGACAGCCTGAAATCCACTTCGCATTCCCAGGAGAGAAAGGCTTTGTCATGTAAAATACTCTGATGCGTATAGTTCATACTGATCCTGCTCAGGCTGCCGCCCAATTTCGTACAGAAATCCTTAAAGGTTTCCAGACCTTCTATTTTCACAATCGGATCCTCGTACTTAAAGTCAGGGTCACAGAATTCATCCATGAACGATACGTCGAAAAGCATCGGATCTGCATAGTATTTTTTGAATTTGTCAATGATCTCCAGGTTCATGGGGGTAACGGTATTGGCTCAGATTGTGATGGGGTTTTAGGTGTTAGGTTTTAGGTGTTAGGTTTTAGGTTTTAGGTTTGGGGCTATCGGCCGTCGGCTTTGGGTTGGGTGTTAGGTTGGGCCGAAAGTAGCAGCTGTCCCCGGGCAATACCTTTTTTTTGATATGAGGTAGAACGAAATTCTTATGAAACGGGGCAAAAGCGGGAATCAACCGTTTTTGACAGTCAGATCCGGTGCCGGAACCATCCGACGAGACGGATAAAACGGTTCGTCACCGCATCACCTGCACCCGGTAAGAATTTTGCCCCTGTTCAGCCTGAAAAATTGCCTGACCAGTCGGAGTTATAATCCGGCTGGTTTAACTTTACATTTGTCTGATTTGAAAAATTAATACCTGATCCGGTGACCCGCGTTGTAATCCGATACGTTACCCTGCTGTGGATGTGCTGTCTGCTGGTTTCTTCCGGCGGATATGCCCAGCTGCCGGATTTCAATGTGCAGTTTCTCGACGAGAGAGATGGAATCCGCACCTCCAATATCCTGAAAATGGTCAAGGACAACCACGGGTTTCTGTGGATGCTTTCGCCCCGGTATGTGCAACGTTTTGACGGCCAGAACGTGAAACGGTTCGATGTGCAGGGCGAAGATCTGCTGGATATTGCGGCCGACTTCCAGGGCAATATCTGGGTGAGCAGCCAGTCGGGAATCAAACGATATGAAAATGACTACAAAGGCTTCCAGGAGATCAGGATCACCGGGCCGCTGCCTGTCAAACTGAATGTCTTACAGGTTACACCGGATAACCAGGTATGGGTCATCAGCGGCAAGGGATTGTTCCGCTATGATCCCCCGACGGATTCCTTCCTGCACCATCCTATTCCGGGCATGGAGCAGCAGCTTTTTTACAGAAGAATATTCCACCGGTACGGCGTTGAATTTTTTATAGGCGACACGCATCAGTTGTTTGCCTACAACACGCAAACCCAAACAACAAGAAGCATCCGCTTCGAATCGGTCTATGCGATCACTCCTTTTTCGGAGGATATCCTTTGGGTTACCAATGCCAGGCTTCAGGTGTTTGAGGTAAATTTTAAAACCGGCACCGTTGTTCCCATTCCCATGAACCGGTTTTACCCGAAACTGGCTTCGGGTTTTCTCCGGATCAATGCCATCGTCCCCTTTGGAAAAGACAACTACCTGGTAAACACCAGTCAGGGATGCTTTAAATACAACCGGCCGGCCCACACCTTTACCAAAGCCACGTTATACCATTACGGCAGCGAGCTCGCCAACAATGAGATTTTCACCAGCTACTTTGACAAAGACGGCATTTTGTGGATCCTCGGACCTCAGGGGATTATTTTTTTCAGGCCCGGGCAACATACTATCGGCTGGCTCCGGGGCTACAACAAAGAAGGGAATGACTGGAATAATACTATAAAAGCCCTGGCCGGCGACGATGCCGGCAATCTCTGGATGGCTACTTCGACGGGCCTGTCGGGGCTCAACCTCAAAACCGGTAAAATCAAATCCTATCACCCGGAAAGCACGCCGGCAAGCGTCTTTCAGTTCCCGGCCATTCAGGGGCTCGTTTTTGACGGCACAAACCTGCTGCTGGGACCGGGGGCAGGAGGCCCGCTGCTGTTCAATCCGCAAACTGCCGCTTTCAAAAAACCCGTTTATCCACACGGCGAGGAAGGAGAGACGTTGAAGAAACAAGTCGAGCAAGACTACATTTATTCAATCGTAACGCTTGCCAGCGGCGACCACCTCGTACTCGCGGATACCGGCTGCTACCTGATTGAAAAGGACAGCTACCAGCTCAGGCAGGTCACGTTCACCGGCGCTGATTACATTTTGCAAACCGCCGCGCAGGATCCATCGGGACATCTGTGGATAGGCACCTTTAAAGGGCTCCTGTACCTGGATGCGCAGCTGAATACCGTTTACAGTGATTCCAGTTTTTCACCAAACCGGTTCATTACAGCACTGCTTCCCCTGAACGACACGGTCACCTGGGCAGGCAGCGTGGGGATCTTTGAAGTAACGAAAACAGCCGGAGGCTTACTAAAGAAGCCCATTCTGCCGGAGCTCAGCAAGCAGCAGATCACGATGCTGTACCGCGACAAAGCCGGTAAAGTGTGGATCGGCGCCGATAACGGACTTTACCGATATACCGGGAACGAAGACAAGCTGGAATGGTTTGATATCTGGGACAATGTTCAGAACAGGCAGCTGAATCCGGGAAGTCTTTACAAAGCGTCGGACGGAATGCTTTATCTGGGCGGGAATAACGGGTTGAACTATTTTAATCCGCAGAAAATTGAATCCAGGCGCCAGGACCTTAATGTGCTGATTACCGCGGTGACGATCAACCAGGATGATTCGCTGTACCTGATGCATAAGGCTGAACTGCAAAAACCCCTTCCCGTCGGAAAAGACGGACCAGGAGCAAATGATAACGACCGGTTCCTGGAGCTGGACTGGAACCAGAACTCCGTGGAGATTGAGTTCGTTACCGCCTATTTCCAGAATACGCAAAAGCTCCGGTACCGCTACCGAATGGACGGCCTCGACACCGGCTGGGTTTACAACGGCACCAGCAACAAGGTCAGGTTTTCATCACTGCTTCCGGGGAGCTATACATTTTCCGTCGCGGCCAGTTTTGACGGCATCTCCTGGCACCCTGGCCAACACCCATTCTCCTTTAAAATTTCGCCGCCGCTCTGGAAGCGGCCCTGGTTTATAGCCTTCGTCTTGTTGACAATCATCAGCGCAGGCTACTATCTTTTCAGAAGGCGCATCGAAGCCATCCGCAGGCAGCAGGCAAACGTCTATGCCCTGCAAAGCAGAGCCAGTTCCCTGGAAAAAGAAAAAGCGCTGGCGATGTACGAAAGTCTCAAGCAGCAGCTTAACCCGCATTTCCTGTTCAATTCACTCACTTCACTGGACAGCCTGATTTTCATCGACCCGAAGCTCGCCAGTAATTTCCTGGAAGGGCTTAGCCGGACCTACCGGTATATCCTCAAGAACCGGGACAACGAGCTGGTTCCGCTTTCTGAAGAAATCAGTTTTGCCAGGGAATATATTGCCCTGCAGAAAACCAGGTTCCAGGACGGGCTCCTGGTGAATATAGCAATCGACGACGAATACATCCAGTTGAAAATCGCACCGGTTACCTTGCAGAACCTGATTGAGAATGCCATCAAACACAACATTCTGGCTGAGGATAACCCGCTTGTTATCGACATTTTCACCACCGGGAGACAGCTTGTTATCCGAAATAAGCTGAACCGGAAAAAATTCGTGGAGACCAGCAACCGGCAAGGCCTGGCCAATATGGAATCCCTTTACCAGTACCTGTCGTCCCGTAAGCTTGAAATCATCGAAGAACCTGAAACGTTTACCGTAATTGTTCCATTGGTATGAAGAAACGGCCGGAGCGCATAGTTCCTGAATACCGGTTGTCGCGAAAAAACCAGTCGAAAATTTGTGGCACACCGGTTATATTATCTAGTGAACAGTCCAAATTCAATCCATATGAAAGCAGTAATTATTGAAGACGAAACCCTGGTGGCCAAACAACTGGAACGTAAAATCGCACTGATAGCAGCCGATGTGCAAATCATGGCCATATTGCCAAGCCTGAAAACCGCCCGCAAATGGTTTATGGAAAACGCCGAACCGGATCTTCTTTTTATGGACATCCAGCTCAGCGACGGGATCAGCTTCGAACTTTTTGACTATTACCAACTGAGCTGCCCCGTAATTTTCACAACGGCCTATGATGAATACGCGATCCGCGCCTTTAAGGCTAACGGGATTGATTATCTTCTTAAACCGGTAGGCGAAGCGGAACTCGCCAGGGCTATCGACAAATGTCGTTTACAACACACAAAGGCGCTTGCGATCCCGGCGGATATGACGCGGATCATCCAGCTGCTGACCAATCCTTCTGCACAACAGGTTGTCTATAAAGAAAAATTCATTGTCAGCATAGGGAAACAATGGGTCGCTATTGACACCCATGAGATCGCCTGTTTCGGCAGGGACCAGCTGAACTATCTTCACACCTATAAGGCAGAAAAGCACGTGGTGGACTATGACAGCATGGACGATATCGAAGCGCTGCTGAACCCCCGCCAGTTTTTCCGGGCAAACCGGCAATTCATCGTCAGCATCAACGCTATTCAGAGCATCCGGTTGCATGAGAACCAAAAACTTACTGCTATTTTGAAAGCGCCGCTTCAGATAGAAGTGGATATCAGCCGGGAAAAAGCGCCCGTATTCAAGAAATGGTTTGACCGGTAATTCGTCCGCAATCGTACACCCGGCTCCGGGATAGTACAGTCCTGTAGATCACCTCTTTGCATTCTTCCGATACGTCTTGTCACACGATGCCCCGGGACGTCGTCAGGAATCAACGGCACAGCAATCCCGGAAAAACCGAATATTCCAGTTAAAACAAGTTATTTTTATTTTTTTTCGCAATCCGTTTAGGGTTTTTTGCAACCTGGTTGACTATACAACTGATTACCTGTGTTTATTGACAAGGCCATGTACAAACGATTAGCAGACGAAGAGCTGGTAGATTTTCTGATAAAAGGCAATGCAAGCGCCTTTGAGGAAATCTATAACCGGTACTGGTATCGCCTGTTCGGCATGGCCTACCAGGAGACCGGGACCAGGGAGGAAGCGGAAGAGATTATCCATGATGTTTTTGAAAATCTCTGGCTCCGTCACGAGCACCTTACGATCCGGCATTTAAGCGCCTACCTGGTGGTTGCTGTCAAGCACCGGGTCACGAATTATATCAAGTCTTGTATTACGCAGCGTAAATATCAGGAGTACCTGATTCTGCACGAGATCCAGCAATCGTATACCACCGATGAAATCGTTCATTTTTCCGACCTGGAGAAAGCCGTGGACGCCATTATGAAGAAGTTGCCCGAAAAAACCAGTGAAATTTTCCGGCTGAGCCGGTTCGAAAATCATTCGGTAAAAGAAATTGCCCTGAAACTAAACCTTTCCGAAAAGGGAGTGGAATACCACATTACACAATCACTGAAGGTACTCCGCGAACAACTGAAATCGTATCAATCACCCAATTAGCACCAAAGTCCCTTCGAGATGAACCGGCACGATTTTGATATATTGTTACAAAAATACCTGAATGGCGAATGCAGTGCGGAAGAAGAACAACAGGTAAGGGACTGGTCGGACAGCCGCCTGGCACATAGCCATTTAACGCTCGATCCCCGGGAAAAAGACGCGCTTAAAAAGAAAATCTGGCTGCGGCTGCGCAATTCCGTGCGGAACCGGGGACCCTTTAAAATGGCCCGGCTCCGGTGGCCAAAGTTTGGTTGGGCCCGGCCCGGAATAGCGGCCCTGGTCATCCTGGGGCTCTGTCTGGCCTACCTCTCCCCGACGTCCCCCCTGTTCCGCCAACCGGACCGCAGCCCACCCGCACGCGAGTCGTTTGGTGAACTGACCGAATATCTCCGGATCGAAAACGAAAAAGGAGAAAAAGCAGTACTGCTGGAAGACGGCACCAGGGTCGTTCTCCGGGAGAACAGCCAGCTTCGCTACCCGGCGCAATTCCATCTCACCACGCGTACGGTGTACCTGGAGGGAGAAGCTTTCTTTGATGTAAAAAAGGATCCAGATCGCCCTTTTATGGTGTATACCGGTGAACTGGTTACGCAGGTACTCGGCACGTCTTTTAACATCAGGTCCTATCCCGACGCGGCAACTATCGAGGTGCAGGTAGTATCGGGACGGGTATCCGTCTATGAAAATCAACAGAAAAGCCCACAGAACCGAAACGGGATCATCCTGACCCCTAATCAGAAAATCACCTTTGACAGGAGCTCCGGGAAACTGCTACCGGAGTTGATCGAAGAACCGGTCGTGGTGAACCCACCTGATAAACCGGCAGATTTTGCCTTTGAAGAGGCGCCGGTTCCGGCCGTCCTGCAGGCCATTCAGAAAGCGTTCACAATAGAGATTGTAATAGAAACTCCGGCGCTGGAACATTGTATGTTCACCGGCGACCTGAACGGGCTGCCGCTCCATACCCAATTGAAACTGATCTGCCAGTCGATGAACGGCAGCTATGAATTACGGGGTACTACCTTTTTCGTACGCGGAGAGGGCTGCCCCTGACACCACCATTTAACCCCTGTTGCCTATGCCTTAACCCTGTGTCATTTCCTCAAAAAAAGCCAATAATGGGCGAACATTATTGGCTTCAAAAGCAGTGGACAGAAGGCGAATTCTGTCTTGACTGCCAAGTGTTTCTGTGTTTATCCTACAACAAAAACGTCTAAAAATATGAACAATCCTGTACCTTTCCAAAGGTTCCTTTTTAAAGCGATGCAAATCTCTGTGATGCAATTGATACTGGCTGTTCTTTTTGGCTGCCTCTCTTATGCCCATACGATCCGGGGCCAGGAGATCCTCCAACAGGAAATATCGGTACATATGGAATCGGCCGAACTCAAACGAATCCTGAACCAGATCGAAAAAAAGGCTAATATCAAGTTTATATACAGTTCCCATAGTATCCAGGTCAGTCAGCGCGCGACGCTCAAAGCCACCAAACGGTCCCTTTCACAGGTGCTTGACGAGCTGCTTACTCCCCTTCAGGTGCAGTACGAAGTGCTGGATTCCAGAATCTTGCTCCGAAAGAAACCCGTGGAAAATGTATCGCCTCCGACAGAAGTGACCGTCCCCGACCGGAAGCTCTCGGGCAACGTAACGGATGAAAGAGGAGAACGGCTCCCCGGAGTCAGCATCTTGGTAAAAGGGACCCAACAGGGGGTGATTTCCGATAATGACGGAAATTTTTCGATCACCGTACCCGATGAAAATGCCGTGCTGGTTTTTTCTTTTGTGGGGTACGTCAGCCAGGAAATCATTGCAGGAAACCGCAGCCTACTGGATGTCACCTTGAAAGTGGATGAAAAAGCCCTGGAAGAGGTCGTAGTGGTCGGCTATGGGGTAGTCCGGAAAAGTGACCTGACCGGCTCGGTCGCCAAGGTAGGAGAAGAAGAAATCAAAGCCGTTCCGGTTATCTCCCTCGACAGGGCCATGCAGGGAAGGGTTTCGGGGGTCATGGTCACGACCAGCTCCGGCGCGCCCGGCGCCTCTACGACCATCCGTATCCGGGGCACAGGATCGGTCAATGCGGGAAATGATCCGCTCTATGTGATCGATGGCTTCCCCACGTCCAACCTGAATTCGATCAATCCCAGCGATATTGAATCCATTGAAATTTTAAAAGATGCCTCCGCAACCGCCATTTACGGCTCCAGGGGCTCCAACGGGGTGGTGCTGGTAACCACCAAACGCGGGAAAGAAGACCAATCCAATATTTCCTTTGAGGGGTATTACGGGGTTCAGACGGCCCGTCGCAAAATCCCGCTGTTAAACGCCAGGGAATACGCGGAATTCATCAATGAAGCCCGCGTGAATGCCGGCAGCACGCCTTACTTCGATGGATCCGCCCCGGAAAGGCCTGTCCCGTCTTCCCTGGGAGAAGGGACCGACTGGCAGGACGAAGTATTGCGGTCGGCGCCGGTAAGCAGTTATCAGCTCAATTTTTCCGGTGGTGAAAAGAAGACCCGCTATGCCATTTCCGGCAATTACTTCAATCAACAAGGCATCTTGCTAAATTCCTATTTCAAACGGTATACGCTCCGTGCCAACCTCGACCGGGATGTCCGGTCCTGGCTGAAACTGGGGCTTTCCATGCAGGGCGCTTACACCCATTCCAATAGTTCGTTTACGCCTGCCCAGGGTGGCTCGGGCGGCGGGGTGATCAATGCCGCACTCAATTATGCGCCGGTGTTTTCAGTGCGGGACGGCTCGGGCAATTATTACCGTGATTTCAGTGCGCTTAATGGCAACCTGGTCGACAATCCCGTCGGACTCGCCAGGGAGCGGACCGACTTGTATACGACGTTCCGGCTGTTATCCAATTTATTTGCTGAAATCAAACTTATGGACGGGTTGATTTTCCGGACCAGCCTGGGGACCGATTTATTCAACTCCAAATCCAATTATTATGCGACACGCCTGATCGGTTTGGGAGACGGTTCCAACGGGGTTGCCGCTGTTTCGGCCAGTCAGAATATTAACTGGCTGAATGAAAATACGCTTACCTATACCAGGACGATCCGGGACAGGCACAACCTTTCAGTGTTGCTGGGGTATACTTCTCAGGCCTATCACAACGAAAGTGTCACCGCCAATGCCGCCAATTTCACCAACGATTTCGCCCTGTTTAACAACCTGGGTTCCGGCGCCACCCTGCGGGCGCCTTCATCCGGCGCCAGCGATTGGGCCCTGATCTCTTACATTGCCCGTGTCAACTACGGCTGGGATAACCGGTACCTGGTCACGCTTACCACCCGTGCCGATGGTTCTTCACGCTTCGGCCCCAATAATAAATACGGAATTTTCCCTTCCGGAGCCTTTGCCTGGAGAATTATCAATGAAAAATTCATGGGTACCCCTACCTGGCTTTCAGACCTCAAATTCCGTGCCAGTTATGGGATTACCGGCAATCAAAGCATCGGGGACTATCAATACCTGTCCAGCATTTCAAACAGCACCGCTGTGCTGGGAGGCATCCTGCAAGCAGGGAACATGCCCAGCGGGATCAGCAACCTCGACCTGAGCTGGGAGAAGAACCATCAGTTTGACGTGGGATTCGATTTTGCTTTTTTAAACAATCGCTTGCAGATCACCACGGATTACTACATCAAAACAACCTCGGACCTGTTATTTTCGGTCAACGTTCCTCAAACCACCGGGTACAGCAGCTCCCTGCGCAATATCGGGAAAGTGGAAAACAGAGGATGGGAGTTTTCCCTTAAATCCGTCAACCTCGATCAGCGGCCATTTCAATGGACGTCGGAGTTCAATATCGCCTTTAACAAGAACAAGGTACTTACCCTTGACGGACGTCCGGAATTTCTTTCCGGAAGCGGCATCGGGCATTTGCAGATTTCGAACACAGTACTCTTAAGAGTCGGCGAGTCACTTGGCAATTTCTATGGCCGGCAGGTGGAAGGTATTTTTCAAAATCAGCAGGAAATCGACGCTTCTGCCCAGAAAACTGCCAAACCCGGCGATTTCAAATACAAGGACCTGAATGGCGACGACGTCATTAACGACAGTGACCGTACGATCATCGGAAACGGCTACCCTGTCTTTTTCGGAGGACTGAACAACACGTTTTCCTACAAAGGGTTTGATTTGAATATTTTCTTCCAGGGAAGCTTTGGAAATGATATCCTGAACTACGGACGTTTCGACCTGTACAGTCTGAATGGCAACGGTAATCAGGCTAAAGAAGTACTCAACCGGTGGACCCCTACCAATCCTTCCAACGAAATCCCGCGCGCCAATGCGGCGGGCGGGCGTATCCTGTCCTCCTTTCATATTGAGAAAGCATCGTATTTAAGATTGCGGAACATTTCCCTCAACTACACGCTGCCTGCTGCCCTCGTAGCACCGGCAGCCATTAAGAACATCCGTCTTTACCTCTCGGCTCAAAACTGGCTGACCTTCACCAAATACAAAGGCTTCGACCCGGAAGTGAGCCGCTTCGAATCGAGCTCGATCAGCCAGGGGATGGACTTCAGTGGCTACCCCACTACTAAATCGTTCACAGTAGGTCTTAACGCTAACTTCTGACACCGAAATTATGAATATCAAACTATTCTTATCAGCGCTATCTGTTGGCATCATCTCTCAATCCTGTCTGCCCGATCTGGATTTATCTCCCCTGGGATCACAGTCTGTCAACACTTTTTATAGAAATGCCGACGATGCCAATGCCGCCGTCATTGCGATCTATGGGCAACTACGGGCCATCAACCGGGACGAAATCATTGTCACCCCCAATATTGTTTCGGCTGATGACGGGATCCCCTTTCCAACCGGGAATGCCAACCGCATCGCTATCTGGAACTATAACATTACTCCCGATAATACTTTTACCGGACAGATATGGAGCAGTGCCTATGGCGCCATACAGCGGGCCAACATTGCCATTGAACGTATTCCGGGGATCAGTATGGACGAATCGCTGAAGCAGTCTTACATCGGAGAGGCCAGATTTATCCGGGCCCTTCAATACTTCAACCTGGTCCGTTTCTTCGGAGATGTGCCGGTGGTTACGAATGAAATCACTTCCCTCGAAGGATTAGAAGTTCCCAGGGCGCCCCTGTCGGAAGTCTACCGGCTTATTGAAGAAGACCTGAAGGCCGCCGAGACTTCCCTTCCGGTGAGCTACACGGGCATCCAGACCGGGAGAGCCACCCGTGGGGCTGCGAAAGGACTTTTGTCGAAAGTATACCTGACGCAGGCCGGCGCCGATGCCGACTCACCCTACTGGCAACAGGCTGCTGCCAAGGCCAGGGAAGTGATGGACATGGGGATTTATGACCTGTGGGATGATTTTGAGGACGTCTTCTCCACTCAAAACCGTGGAGGAAAGGAAAGCCTTTTCGAGGTAATGTACCTGACCGATGTTGCCGGCAATAATTTCACGACCGGCTATGCGCCGCGCGGGGCAGCAATCGTACCGGGTACCGGCAGCGGTATCCTGAGAGTCAGCAAAGACCTGTACGATCGCTACGATGCAAAGGATATTCGTAAAGCTGCTTTTTTCCTGACCTCTTATCTCCACCCGGTTACCGGCCAGCAGGTCAGCCTGTCTATTGACGACCCGGACCCGGCGATTGCGATCTCGTTCTGGAAACTGCCCGACCTGGCCAGCACTACTTCCGGAGGCGGAGGTACAAGCTTCCCGGTATTGCGGTATGCAGACATCCTGCTGCTGTATGCCGAAGCCTCGAACGAGGCAACTAACGGTCCGGGCGCAGAAGCGTATGCTGCGCTCAACAAAGTACGCGAACGTGCCGGACTGGACGGCCTGTCCGGTCTGACGAAGGCAGCTTTCCGGGAGGCTGTCCTGGAGGAACGTCGCCGGGAGCTGTGTTTCGAAGGACATCGCTGGTTTGACCTGGTGCGCACCAACCGGTTGATTGACGCTGTAAAGTCTGAAAACAGCTTTGCCAGAAATGCCACCATCCAACCCTACCATGTATTGTACCCGATCCCGCAGCGTGAAATGGACGCCAACGCCGCCCTTCGGCAGAACGACGGTTACTAAGAAAGCTCACGATTCCTTTATATCAGATTACCAGGCTATTATGAAAAGAAAGTATCTCCTGATTGTTTTGCTTGGCCTGCTGGCCCAGGCAGCCTTTGCAAAAGATTACCACTACGATATCGTCGTGTACGGCGGCTCCTCCGGGGGGTTCCCGGCGGCGATCCAGGCGGCCAGAATGGGGAAAAAAGTGGCGCTGCTGGAGCCTACGCACCATATCGGCGGCATGAACGTAGAGGGCCTGGGCGGAACCGACATTGATAACCATCGCGAATTCCGGAACAGTCCGGCAGTTGGAGGCCTCGCCCTGGAATTTTATACCCGCATCGCCGACCACTACGGGCAGAAGGCAGCCTTTCTCGAATCTTTAAAAAATGGTGAAAAGAAACCGGCTTTGTGGCGGTTCGAACCCCATGTTGCCGAGCAGGTAATCCTCCGCTGGCTCAAGGAATACCCCATCGATCTTTACTATGACGCAGCGCTTTCCGAAAAGAAAAATGCAGTTACCAAAAACGGTACTGTCATCACGGCCATCAAGACCAAAGCCGGCAGCTTTATGGCGCGCGTTTTTATTGATGCGTCTATCGAGGGTGATTTACTCGCTGGTGCAGGTGTCAGTACCGTCATCGGCCGGGAATCCAATTCCCGTTACAATGAAACTAAAAACGGCATCCGCGAGCATACGACACACGAGCAGTTTAAAGTAAAAGTAGACCCCTACACTACCCCGGGCGACCCCTCCAGCGGATTGATTGCTACGGTATCCGACGAGCCCCTCGGCACTCCCGGCGCCGCCGACCACCGGCTGCAAGCGTATTGTTACCGGGTATGCCTGACACAAAATCCCGACAACAAGATCCCTTTCCGTAAGCCATCCGGTTATAATCGCGAGGATTTTGAAATTTATGTGCGCTACCTCAAAGCAGGTGGAAAACTCTATACGCCCCGTGCCAACTTACCCAATGGGAAAACGGATTTTAACGGTGGTGCGGATGTGTCACACAACTTGTATGGCATGAACTTCGATTATCCTGGCGGAACCTATAAAACCAGGAAGAAAATCCTACAATACCATCGTAATTATACCGAAGGGTTGTTTTACTTCCTGGCGAATGATTCTGAAATTGGACAACTGAATCCTGCATTGCAGAAAACCTGGGCCGGCTGGGGACTGGCCAAAGATGAGTTTACCGATAACAACGGCTGGCCCCGCCTCTTTTATGTACGGGATGCCCGCCGCATGGTATCGGATTTCGTGCTCACCGAACACCATGTCAGGAAAGAAGACACCCACCCGGTGGACGATCCCGTAGGAATCGCCTACTGGCCGCCGGACGTACACAGTGTGCGGAGAATTGTCAAAGATGGTTATGCCTATAACGAAGGATTTGTCTTTGGCGGCAATGACTGGGTTCCTTTCGGAATTGCCTACCGGTCGTTGGTACCCAAAACTGCCGAATGTACCAACCTCCTGACTTCCACCTGCCCTTCCTCGTCGCACATCGCGTATGGCGCCATCCGGATCGAGTTTACCTTTATGGCCCTCGGACAGGCCTGCGGTACCGCTGCCGTGATGGCCATTCAAAACAATCAGCAGGTGCAGGAAGTAGCGTATCCGGAATTACGGCAACAGTTGCTCCAGGACCAGGCGATACTGGAATTGTAAAACCGCAGCAATAAACAGGCGGCTGTCTGTATTACAGCAGGCAGCCGCCTGACCAACCGCCCCCCTGACGACTCAGAAGCATCATGGTCCGATTTTCCCCAAATGAGTATGCTTGAAATTGTCCGGATATTTCAGACCATAGCCCAGCATACGATCCATGGCAATGTGTGCGAAAAGGATAATCCCGGCCAGTTGTAAAGGGGCGTTTTGCACATAAAATCCTGCTGCCAGCGTCCCGACAGCTACTGCCCGGTGGTGGAACAGGTTATACACCCATGCACCGGCCCGGGGCCCCGCGGCGTACCCGATCATGCTCACATCGGGGACAAGCAGCCAGGCCAGGAAGACCCACCAGGCATACTCCAGCTGATTGAAAAGCACCACTGCGCCTGCAAACAGCGCCAGTTCCTCCAGTTTCAAAAGGGTTTTCATACAGTAGTTGGTTAAAAGTACCACTTCCGTCTCCCGCCAGCCGGGGAACGGATCTTTGCAAAAAATCAGTGAAAATACAAAAGACAGGCTTCTGACGGAACTACCGTATACACACTTTTCCGGCATTCTTATCATTTCCGTCAATCACCCGTTATCTTTACCTGCCGGTATCCACCTAAAACAACTGAACCATGCATCCTTTCCACCGCTTCCTTCACCGGGGGCTGCTTTTTGCGGGGACCGGTCTGCTTGCCTCTGCCGCTGTTCCCTACGTCCCCGGGGCAACCGGTCATCTGACGTACCGCGCTGCTTCCCGAAACATTGAAATCCCCCTCCGGCACGTGCAATTTATTTCAGGACCGGATTCCTTCGAAAAAGGAAAAACCATCCGCCGGCTGCTTTTCAGCACAGGCGACCTTACCGACAAGATCGCCTCCTGCCCCGAGATGGGCTGTATCGACCAGTACATGGAGGGTATTCAGGTAGACCTGCCTCCCGGCCCGCGGCTTACTTACTGGATGTCGCTCAACGGGCAAATGGTACAGTATTCCGGTACTGTGACCAGGGAGTCCCTTCAGCTCACCACCGAAAAAGCCGATCACCTTGCCGGAAAACTTAAATTTGACCAGTCAGCGGCAGGCGGTCCGGTCATTGAGGTAACGTTCGACACGCATAAAGGCAAAACCTTTACCCGCTAACCGACCTTAAAAAGGGGCGCCTGTTTGCACAGGCGCCCCTTTTTAGCGTGTTTCGTTTTCGTTTAACCAGGCCTACCGGCTGCTTTGTCCGGTATCGCCGCCGCCGCCGCCATCTGACTTCTGGTCATCGTTGGTTACCGAACGTTTCCTGCGGGGTTTCTGCTCAACAAAATTCATTTTGCCAAGCTGGTAGGAGAAGTTCACACGAATGCCCCGGTTGTACAGATAGTTAACATTGTTTTGCGTGAAAGTCGCTGTTTCCAGCTGGGTTGCCATCTTGAAACGAGGGGCCAGGAAGTTTTCCATACCCAATCCGATGCTCCCGCGCTTATTCTTAAAATCTCGCTTAACTCCCAGGTCATACATCCGAAATCCCATCTGGGTCCCCTGAAGCTGTACCTCTTTTCCACGCATGAAACCTCCGGCCTGTACTCCCCAGCCGTTTTTAAAGGTAAGTCCGGTACGGAACCTCCCGCTAAACACAAACCCGTCGTTAGCGCTGTTCGTGCCGATATCGGAGCTGTTGTTGCGAAGGTTGGCATAGTACCCGTCAACTCCTCCCCCGACCTGCCAGATCTTAAACAGCGTAATGTTTCCAAAAACGTTGACTCCGTAGTTTTGTTTCTCACCAATGTTTCCGTAGGTGGTTGTAATTACCCCGTCTGCGTTGGAAGTACGGATACTCTCAATGGAATTATTGGTGAACCGGGCAAAAGTCGACACGTTAACATACAGCGTATTCTTAAAGAAACTCGTTCCCAACTCGATCTGGTCCGTCAGTTCGGGACGCAGCTGCGGGTTCCCCACTGTGATGTTCTGCGGATTCGCCGAATTTACGTTCGGGTTCAGGAACTGGATACCCGGACGCTGCAACCGCCGGTTGTAGCCCAGCTTAATCGTCTGTCCTTTCCCAAACGTTTTGGAGACGTTAACACTGGGCACCAGGTTGGAGTAGGCCGGGATCGTCAGGTCACCTGATTCCATTTGCTGGGCATCAATATCGGTATATTCGTACCGGGCTCCCAGTTTGAACGACCATTTGTTCTTGGTCGACAGCGTATACGACAAATAACCCGCTGCGACATTCTGGTCGTAATCCAGGTTATTCCGGGGTCGTGTATTCAGTCCTCCGTAAATAATATCACTGTATACCTGACGGAAAATACCCTTACCGCCTACTTCCAGCAGCTGGTTTTTACCAAAACCTGTTTGATAGTCTACCTGAAGGGTTGCTTCCTGGTTGTGGCTGGCGTTATCGTTCCAGTCGAC
This sequence comes from Telluribacter humicola, assembly GCA_040394475.1. Lineage (GTDB taxonomy): Bacteria > Bacteroidota > Bacteroidia > Cytophagales > Spirosomataceae > JBEBSD01. The sequence continues at coordinate 17,720 of JBEBSD010000053.1, forward strand.
CCCGAGAAAAGTCCGGTCACTGGTAATCCCGGAATACACATCGGCATCGTAATCATTGGTCCGGTTGTTACGGCTCCAGAGGGTCATAATGCTCAGTTCCTCCGACGGGCCGCTCAGTATTTTCAGGTAGTCCACATTCACATCCCAGGTACCTGACAGATCCTTCACATTCACATCCCGGTAGGAGTTGGTGGTCTCGGCGCCAAAGGTGTTGAAAATACTCATTTGCTGCTTATTCCGCATATTCCGGGCGCCGTAGCGCACACCCGCCGACAAGGAGGTTGTTTCGTTCAGGTCGTAGTCCCAGCCGGCGTTCAAATGGCCAAACAGCATTTTGTTATCCGACTCCATCGTCTGGCGCACACTGAACAGGTCGGTTTTCCCTACCTGCAGGTTCTCCGATTTGCCCGGCATATTGTAATTTGTCCGTCCGAATCCGCCCAGGCTGAATCCCATGTTCCCGGTCCGGTAATTTCCCCGTAAGCCAAAATTGGCTCCCCGGTTACCGGCAGCGGTATTAAGATTGATGGTCCCCCCTTGTATTTTACTCTTTTTGGTAATAATATTAATGATCCCGGCAGAGCCTTCAGCATCGTAACGGGCGGAAGGCGAAGTAATTACTTCTACCGATTTGATCAGATCGGCAGGGATCTGCTTCAACGCGTCGGCAACACTGCTGGCAATGATCGTAGACGGTTTATTGTTAATCAGTACCCGTACATTCGAACTCCCCCGCAGGGAGATATTCCCGTCCAGGTCCACGGTCAGCATGGGGACTTTCCGCATGACATCACTGGCGTCTCCCCCCTGGCTGGTTACATCCTTTTCGGCATTGAATACAAGCCGGTCTACTTTTTCCTCTACCAGCTGTGCCATCCCTACCACCTGTACCTCATCGAGCTGTACAATGTCCGAAGCAAAAGCAACCACCCCCAGGTCGATCTCTGTTTTCTTTTCAATTTTAATCCCGGGAATCTCGGTTGTTTTATAACCAATAAAAGAAATCAGGAGCTTGAATTCTCCTTCTGCTACTCTGGTCAAGGTAAATTTCCCTTTGTCGTCACTGGTTGTGCCGTCAATCGGCTGGTTGGTTTTGGTGTCTACCAGGGCGATGGCGGCGTATTCTACCGGCTGGGAAGTGGTTGAATCCCGGATTATCCCGGAAATTTTGCCGTTGCCCTTGGGTGTCGAAGCTTCCAGTGTCCCCGGGATCCCCGGGCTTTGCTGGCTGCGCTGACGGCCGAAGTCGCCCCCGCCGCCCTGTCCCCCTCCGCCAGGGCGGCCGCCGCCGCCTCCGGGGCGCTGTGCCAGGGCAGGAAGTGAAATCAGAATAGCCAGCAGGCCTACAAGTATTTTCTTTTTCATGGCTGATGTTTTAAATAGTAAATTGGTTCCCGTAAAATGAGTATGACAGCGAATGGTTAACACTGCAAAATTGTCTATCTTACATTAATAATAAAAACACAATAGACCAACGCCCGTAACCCACCGATTAGCGGACCCATTTAACCGATATGTCCTGAAACTGGTCCTGTTTTCGGGCCTGATCGTTGAAATAATCCAAACTATCGGTTCTTTTGCCCCCCGCATCTATTTCTTCTCTACCCTCCGCCGCTTTATGAAATGAATTCAGTACATTTAATCCTATATGGTTAAAGTCAGGTGGAACACGATTAAATGAGACAATTGCTTAACGGGAAATACGGTGCTGTATTTGCCCACTTTCTGATGTGGAGTTTACTGGGTACGTTTCTCTTGCTTTGGCAGCCTCTTACCTGGCGAATAGAAGTTCCTCCCGTCTTCTGGTATAAACAGGCAGTGCTGTTCATGATGCTCCTTGCCTTGTTTTACTCCAACACCTTTGTTTTTGTCCCGAAGTTCCTGAACCACAATAAGATTGTATTATTTATCGTGGTCAATATCCTCCTGGCCTTGCTCGTTGCATTTCTGATCGAAAAAGTTGCCAGGTCCATTGAGCTCCGCGAACATATGAACCGTGCGTTTCGGGCAGCCCGGGAAGGCGGCGTGATGAAGCGCGCCGAGATTCTGGACTACTTCTCCTTACTTATTGCCCTGATTGTACTGGGGATGAGCACCATCATGGCAACCGTACAGGCCTGGCAAAAAAACCGGCGGATCCACGAGGAGCTGGAAAGAGAAAAAATCCATTCGGAGCTCTCCTTTCTGAAGGCACAGATCAATCCGCATTTTTTCTTCAATACGCTCAATAATATTTATGCCCTGACACAAATCAATCACGAGGCGGCAGGAGAGGCAATTCACAAATTGTCGCGTATGATGCGCTATGTCCTTTACGATACCCTTCAGGACAAGGTGATGCTAACGCAGGAAATTGCGTTTATTGAAGACTATTACGAACTGATGAAGCTCCGGCTTACCGAAAATGTAAAAGTCAGGCTTGCGATCCCCCAGCCCGTACGGGACATGACGATCGCACCGATGCTGCTGTTGCCCTTTATTGAAAATGCGTTTAAACACGGCACCAGCACGACCAAACCCAGCACGATCAGCATCGTCATCCGGCAGCATGCCGGCTCGCTGGAACTTGAGGTACGGAACACGCTGTTCCCCGAAAAGGAGGTCACCCTCGAAACGAGCAATGGTATCGGACTGGCCAATACACGCAGGCGGCTCGATTTACTGTATCCAAACCAATATCAGCTGACGGTACAGGAAAACAGGGAAGATCAGGAATACTATGTGCACCTTAACCTGTACCTGGCATGAAGTTAAACTGCATTGCCGTAGACGATGAGCCGCTGGCACTGGGTCTGGTGTGTACCTTTATTGAAAAAACACCTTTCCTGGAGCTGAAACAAAGCTTTTCGAGTGCGGTGGAAGCCCTTCACTACCTCCAGGAAGAACCTGTCGACATTGTTTTCCTGGACATACAAATGCCGGATCTCACCGGTCTGCAGCTCGCCCGGATACTCGAAAAGGCTACCGACAAAACCACGCGGATTATTTTCACAACGGCATTCAACCAGTTTGCTCTCGAAGGGTTCCGGGTAGATGCGCTGGATTACCTGCTCAAACCCTTTAATTACGAAGAATTTTTAAGAGCCGCGACCAAAGCGCAGAATCATTTCGAATTGTTAAAACGGGCCGGAGATGCCTCCGGTCCGGGTGCCGGTACCCGGGAAGATTATCTATTTCTCAAAGTAGAATACCAGATGGTCCGGATCCCGTTCCGGGATATCCTGTACATTGAAGGGCTCAAGGACTATGTCAAAGTCCATCTTGCTGCCAACCAGCGACCGCTCCTGTCACTGACCAGCCTGAAATCGCTCGAAGAAAAGCTTGTCGCGCACGGCTTTATGCGGATACACCGGTCTTACATTATCAATCTCGAAAAAATCAGGTCGGTTACCAAAACCAATGTAACCATCGGCGAGGATACCATTCCGGTAAGCGACCAGTACAAGGACGATTTTAACCGTTACCTCAGCAAGTGGCTCTGAACACTGTGGCGCTTAACTCGTGGTTTTCTCCTGCCGATCCGGTATATTAGGATCTTTATTGACTTTTAAATCCGGAAACTTATTAACCCTAGAATCAAAATGCTTCGAAGAAATTTTGTTAAATCTTCTCTGGGACTGGCAGGCGCGGCCTTTGCAACAGAGGGAATCATGCCCCCGGCTTCCGCTAAGAATACCTTTAAATTAAGGTATGCCCCTCACTTCGGTATGTTTCAGAACAGTGCAGGCAAAGACCTGATCGACCAACTGAAGTTCATGGCAGACAATGGCTTTACGGCGCTGGAAGACAACGGTATGATGGGGCGTTCGGTGGAAGACCAGGAGAAAATTGCCAGGGAAATGAGCCGGCTTGGAATGAAAATGGGGGTTTTTGTAGTGGATAAAGGAGGGAACGGCGCCAATACGCTGGCAGCAGGCAAAAAAGAGCACCTCGATGTCTTTCTCAACGGCTGCAGACGCGCCGTGGAAGTTGCCAAAAGAGTCAATGCCACGTTTATGACAGTCGTTCCCGGTGACTATGAGCGCTCCCTTCCCATAGGCGTCCAGACCGGGCACGTAATCGATGCATTACGCCGCGGATCGGAAATACTTGAGCCACACGGACTGACGATGGTGTTGGAACCGCTCAGCGACACACCGAACTTATTTCTGCGCTTCTCAGACCAGACCTATGAAATCTGCCGGGCGGTGAACAGTTCCGCCTGTAAAATTTTATACGATGCCTATCACATGCAGAAAAACGAAGGGCGGCTGATTCAGAATATCAAATGGACCTGGGAAGAGATCGGTTATTTTCAGGTTGGGGACGAACCGGGACGTAAAGAACCGACTACCGGGGAGATCAATTACAAAAATGTGTTTAAGTACATTTACGACCGCAGCAAAAGCGAAAATAAAGACTTTATCGTAGGCATGGAGCACGGCAATGCGCAGCCGGGCAAGGAAGGTGAAATGGCCCTTATTAAGGCTTATCAGGAAAGCGACTCCTTTCCGACCTCCTGACAACAACAGGAACAGCCACGTATACGCCGGAACCTGGTGTATGCGTGGCTGTTTCACTTCACAAGCAATTGTAGTGCCGGGCGGAAAGGTATTACAATACCACTACGCAATTCTGTTCTGCAGTAACACCTGACGGCACAAATCCGTCCGGCTCCGGGTCATTGACCCATTTTTCGCCATCGAGCAAATAACGGAACTGGTATTCCCGGCCACCCGTCAGTTCTACTGAACCTTTGAAAGAACCATCCTTTTGTTTTTTCAGTGCCGCAGCTTCCTCCGGGTTCCATCCGTTGAAATCGCCCAAAACAGCAACTTTCCTGGAATCGACCACCACTTCGGAAGGAACAGAAAATGTTACCTTAAACGCAGACTTACTTTTAATAAATTGCTTAGATAATGCCATTTTTTGTAGTTTTTGGTTTGACATTACAAAGATACAAATACTCAAACACATAAATACATGCAAACCAGACAAATACACATACAAACACTTAAAATAATTATATATGTACCAAATTAAACTGCCATAATACAAAATCAGGGCAACCGGTACCGTACTCCTAAAAAGCCCCTCCGGCCCTGGTTTGGGGCATAGACATAGCTCGGGTCAAATGTCAGACGGTGAGGGTTATCCGGGGTTGCGACAACATTCCCTGCGTCATCGAAGACCACTTGTTTGTCAAACGGATCGAAAGCCCGGGCAATAGCATCGGCTGCCGGTCTGAAATTAAACAGGTTTTTAACTCCTCCGTACAGTTCCCATTGTTCCCCCAGTTTTTGGGTAAGCTGTATATTCTGAAGCGACCATGTCGGGGAATATTCCGGACGGGGGTCGTCCTCTCCCAGTAGCGGCAACCGCATCGGACCGATAAGATTACCGGTATAGTCCATGCTGAGTCCGATCCGGTCCATACTATAGCTGGCCGACCAGGTGCCCATCACATTTTCCGTCAGCACCGGGCGCAGGGTAGCACCGTTTTCAATCACTTTGTTATCCATCCATGTCACGCCGGCGACCAGCTTCAACGGGATGTAGAGATTCAGGTCAAGGTTCAGGCTCACTCCCTGTGAAACGGAAAACCCGGTAAGGTTTTCATAAATAATCTGCTGGGGATTCGTATCATAATCCGGGAGGATACGGTTACTGAAACGGGTGTAGAAAGCCGACGCATCTACTCCCAGAAACGCATTTCCCATCACAATTTTCTTCACGTAGTTCAGGTTCACATTCCAGCTTTTCTCCGGACGCAGCGCTTCCGCAATGACCACCTCCCGGGCGCCCGTCAGCGCAGCATGGTCCTCCGTAAATAAATTCACTACCCGGAAACCGCTGCCGGCGTTCAAACGCAGGGCATCGGTTGTATTAAGCGCCCACTTATAGGCCATGCGGGGAGTGACAATAGAGCCATGCCGGGAATTATAATCGTACCGGAGCCCAAGCAGCAGATGGTGCGCCCCCATGGCAATTTCATCCTGCACGAACAACCCGGGCAGGAAAATCTCATCCGCCTTGTCCGTTCCGTTTTCCAGCTGCGTAGCTACCGTATTATCATTATAATAGGTATAGCGGAAGGGTACCCCCGCCAGCAAACTATGTTTTTTCACCTGCTTATCCCACAAAAACTGCCCGAAAGCAATCCGCTGATCCGCCATATACGGTAGACTGCCGTAATAAGAATTCTGACGGTGTGTGTTCAGGGAATACTGAAAAATCACTTTCTCCCGCATGGGCAACTGGTAGGCTCCGATCAATTCCAGCCGCTTGGTGTAAATACTTTCCCCGTATAATTCCTCCCCGCCGCGATGAACGGGCTTCCAATCCATTTGCCCGCCCCACCGGTCTTCATACAGGTAACGAACCGCCACACTCGCCAGACGCCCCTCCTTCCGGTCGAACGACCACTTATTAAACAATGAAATCCGGTTCTGCAGCGTCATGTCCGTAAAACCGTCGCCATTGCGGTCTACCGGATGCTGGTAGTTGAAATAATTGACCCCTATGAGACTATTCACCTTATCCCCTACCCGAAACTTAGCGCCCAGATCCACGCTCACATCCCGCCAGTCGCTGCTGAACACATCCACCGAAAACGTCGGTGCACTTTTCACCGACCTTGTAATAATATTGATCAGTCCCCCGATGGCTTCCGAGCCGTACAGGGAAGAGGCCGGTCCTTTTACCACTTCCACCCGGTCGAGTAAACTGTTCGGAATCCCCAATAACCCGTATACCGTTGAGAGACCGCTCACAATGGGCATCCCGTCCAGCATGACCATAGTATAAGGCCCTTCCAGGCCATTGATATGGATATCTCCTGTATTACAGACATTGCAGTTGACCTGCGGCCGTACCCCGTTGACATACGTGAGTCCTTCAAAAATACTGGGGGTCGGATTCTTGTACAGAAACTTTTGCGGAATGAGTTCTACCGGTACCGGGCTCGCCAGTTTGGATACCTCGCGCATGGTCCCGGTAACGACCACTTCGTCCAGCTGATTATTGTCCGCATATAAAACCACGTCCAGCACCGGGTTGTCCCCGCCCGAGATACTTACCTTTTGCTGGTACGTCTTATAACCTACCAAAGAAACGACCAATGCATAGTTCCCCGCCTGAAGTCCCTTGATTTCAAAATGCCCGTTCGCATCCGTCAGGGTACCGTAGCTCGTCCCCTTCACCATTACCGAAGCCATTTCCAATGGTTGCCCTTCCGCTCTCACCTGCCCGGAAAGTGTAAACGTCTCCCACCCGGCAGCATGAAGCGGTAACGATAACAGGCCAATTAAGAATAACGGGTACAAGCTTTTCATGACTGATTATGAGGATAAAGATCTAATGGAAAGCAAATATACAACAAAATTCAATTACTTAAAATATATATTTAGATTAGTCTAAATTTTGAGCGCCCCACAGCTATCAGCTTTCGGCTATCAGCTATCGGACAAAATACGATGGGTGAGCCCAGTCGAACCCGGGAGCTGAGCAAACAGCTTTCGGCTATCAGCTTTCGGACAAAATACGATGGGTGAGCCCAGTCGAACCCAGGAGTCGAACCCAGCAGTCGAACCCGGGAGCTGAGCACACAGCTTTCGACTATCAGCTTTCGGCTATCAGCTTTCGGACAAAATACGATGGGTGGTTGGGTGGTTGGGTGAGCGGAGTCGAACCCAGGAGTCGAACCCAGCAGTCGAACCCGGGAGCTGAGCAAACAGCTTTCGGCTATCGGCTATCAGCTTTCGGAAATCAGCTATCGGAAATCCTAAATCAAAGACCGGAAGCACTCAGATAAAATTAACTTCCGGCTGCAGGCTGATCCCGAATTGTTCCTTCACCGCGGCCTGTATTTTTTCGGACAGGTTTTTGATGGCCAAACCGGTTGCCCCCCCGTAATTCACCAGTACGAGGGCCTGCCTGGCATGCACCCCTACTTCCCCTTCCCGGTAACCCTTCCAGCCGTTCTGCTCAATGAGCCATCCTGCCGGTACCTTCACCCCGTTTCCGGTCGGGTAGCCCGGCACAGCGGGATAGCGCTGCTGCAGCCGGTTATAAAACTCCCGGCTCACTTCAGGGTTTTTAAAAAAGCTGCCCGCATTTCCGATGACTGCCGGATCCGGAAGCTTGCTTTTCCGGATCCGGATCACCGCCTCGCTTACCTGTTGTACCGTAGGTTCCGTAGCCCCCATTTCTTGCAGCACCCGGGCAACATCTCCATAGGCAGTATGCAGCAACGGGTGCTTGCGAAGCCGGAAGGTGACGGAAGTGATGACAAATCGTCCCTTCTGTTCCTGTTTAAAAACACTTTCCCGGTAACCAAACCGGCAGGCTTCCCTGTCAAACCGGGTGATGGTTCCCGTACTGCAGGCTACCGCTTCCAGTTCTTCAAATACCTCCTGTACTTCTACTCCGTAGGCGCCGATATTCTGCATGGGCGCTGCCCCCACAGTCCCGGGAATCAGCGAAAGGTTTTCTACTCCTCCCCATCCGCGGCTCACACAATGCTGCACGAAATCGTGCCATACTTCCCCTGCTCCCACCTTCAGCCAGACATACTCCCCATCTTCCCTTACCTGCTCTATTCCTGTCAAACCGATCTTTACGACCAGCGCTTCCACATCCTGTAACAGCAGCACATTGCTGCCGCCCCCCAAAATAACTAACGGGTATCCCTTCCACTGTTCGGCCTGTAGGAGCTGCTGCAGCGCTGCGACCGTGGTAACCACTGCAAAATACCGGGCCTCGGCCGGTATCCCGAACGTATTATAGACCCTGAGCGAAATATGTTCTTTTACCTCCACTGTGAAAAATCGGATAGCTTGGCATACAGATCCCCAAATGTAAGGGGAATGATCCGAATAGTCATAATCCGCCGGCAGCACACGCCTTTCAGGCATACTTCGTGGCCCGCGCGTGCAATTGGTCGCCCATGGTTAGGTAATTTTGTTTAATTTTGCAATTATCAGTTGATAGACCATAGAATGAGACGCAATCGATCTGCAGCCTTTATAGTGACTTGTGTGTGCATGCTGTTCTTATCGGGATGTATCCGACAGAGCCGTGTCAGCAGCCGTTCCAATCCGTACCAGGAAGACCTCTCGAAGCTTCGTACGCATTACCCGTTTTCCGAAGAAAAATTGCTTGTGGCGGCGACTTCCGGCACAGCCGCGGACGGCGCTTCGGACAACGCTCTGCCGGAACAATCGGCAACCGTTAACGCGCGTCTGGATGCCATTTTGGAAACCCTGTACGAACAGAATAAGGCGATCCGTTTTATGTCCGGATACCGCGTCCTGCTGTATGTCGGGAATACCCGGGCGGAGGCTGACGGCGCCAAATCGTTTGTTTACCGGAATTTCCCCGACCTTTCTCCGTATGTAACTTTCGAACAGCCGACCTACCGGGTAAAAATCGGAGACTTTATGACAAGAGTGGAAGCAGAACAGGTATTGGAATCCGTCAAATTACAGTATACCACAGCCGTCATTGTGCCTGATAAAATTGAAATCCGTAAAGGCCTGCAATCCCGCCTGCAAGACAATTAAACCTGATTATCCGCATCTTTTAAAATACAAACCAGCTACATTTATTTAAAACGTACCGCATGAAAAAAGCGTTAATTACCGGCATTACCGGACAAGATGGTGCCTATCTGGCTGAGCTGCTGCTCGGGAAAGGCTATGAAATACATGGCATCAAAAGACGCACATCCTTATTCAACACCCAGCGTGTCGATCACCTCTACGAAGATCCGCACGAAAAAAATATCCGTTTTCATCTGCACTACGGTGACCTGAGCGATTCTACCAATATCATCCGCATTATCCAGGAAGTGCAGCCCGATGAAATCTATAACCTGGGCGCCATGTCGCACGTACGGGTAAGTTTCGAAGAGCCGGAATATACCGCCAATGTCGACGGGATCGGCACACTCCGCATCCTGGAGGCGGTCAGACTGCTGGGCCTGACGGAGAAAACAAGAATTTACCAGGCCTCTACTTCCGAACTTTATGGCCTGGTGCAGGAGGTTCCCCAATCCGAAAAAACCCCGTTCTATCCACGCTCACCGTATGCGGTGGCCAAATTATATGCCTACTGGATCACCGTCAATTACCGGGAAGCCTATAACATGTATGCCTGCAACGGCATTTTATTTAATCACGAATCTCCTTTGAGAGGAGAAACCTTTGTTACCCGGAAAATCACCCGGGCCGTCGCCCGGATAGCATTGGGCCTGCAGGACGTCGTTTACCTGGGCAACCTGAATGCACAGCGCGACTGGGGTCACGCCCGCGACTATGTAGAGGCCATGTGGCTGGTTCTGCAGCAGGAGCAGCCGGAAGATTATGTGATCGCCACCGGGGTTACTACCAGTATCCGGGAATTTGTCCGGCTGGCCTTCATGGAATTGGGGCTGGAACTGGGCTTCAAAGGAGAAGGGATCAACGAAACCGGTTATATTGTAAAATGCCACCACCCGGAATTCCAGTTGGAAGCGGGCAGAAAAGTAGTCGCCATCGACGAACGGTACTTCCGGCCCACCGAGGTAGAGCTCTTGATCGGAGACCCTACCAAATCGAAAACAAAACTGGGATGGCAGCCTAAATACGATCTGAACGGCCTGATCAAGGACATGGTAAGCGCCGATCTGGCGCTTTTCCGGAAAGAGAAAATACTGGAAGATTCAGGGCATAAAACCCTGAACTACTATGAATAAAAAAAACGGGCCCGGGCCCGTTTTTTTTATTCATTTCCCCGGATCAATTCGCGACCTCCGCGTTGTCGAGGATATAGTTCAGTTCGTAAATATCATCTGCATTCAACTTCATTGTGCCTTTGAATGTCAGGCGTTCGTCCGTCTTAAACTTCCGGGTATTCTTTTTGAAGTTAAGCGTCATTACCGACTCCTGCCCCGCTCCTCCGCAAAAGAAACAGGCACTGAACGGAAATGCTGAAAGCACATACAGCCCGGCATCCAGATCCCGCGGAATCACGTACCCCGTAATGGCAATTTCTTTACTGTCCAGTTTTTTTACATCCGGCCCAAAGGTCGGGTACAACATATACACCTGCTCGGCTTCGAACCACTTCTTTGCAAATGTGACATCCCGGAGCATTTCCCAGGTTACTTTTTCCGGACTAAGCGGCGCCTTGAAGGAAGAAAGTACCAGAGCGGCAAGCATAACGACAAAAACACGGCTAAATAAGGTCATTTCTTTTGCATTTGATAATAGCATTCTAACAAGATTTATCCACTAATATACTCCATAATTTCCATACAATGCAAATTACAGCGATGCGGTCAGGTTAATAACGAGTGCTTCAGCTCTTTTTATATTGGTCAAATCCCCGGTGGTTAGATTCGTCATAAAGCCGTTCCTGAGAGAATGCTTTAAAAAAATCGTAGGTGATCCGGAGACCCTCCTCCCGCCCCACCTTGGGTTCCCATCCCAACAGCTCCCTGGCTTTGGTAATATCCGGCTGACGCTGCTTCGGGTCATCTTTCGGAAGCGGGTGGTAGACGATCTTCTGGGTTGTTCCGGTCAGTTTGATAATTTCTTCTGCAAAGTCCCCGATCGTAATTTCCGACGGGTTGCCGATATTAACAGGAAGCGGGTAATCGCTTAACAGCAGCCGGTAAATCCCTTCCACGAGGTCTGCCACATAACAGAATGACCGCGTCTGGGAGCCGTCCCCGAAAATAGTCAGATCTTCCCCCCGCAGGGCCTGGCCGATAAACGCCGGCAGCACCCTGCCGTCGTTCAGACGCATCCGCGGACCGTAGGTATTGAAGATCCGTACAATCCGGGTTTCCAGTTCGTGGTACCGGTGATAGGCCATGGTGATCGCTTCCTGGTAGCGTTTCGCTTCATCATAGCACCCCCGTGGTCCGATAGGGTTGACATGCCCCCAGTATTCTTCGGTCTGAGGATGCACCAGCGGATCGCCATAGACTTCAGAGGTCGATGCAATCATAAAGCGGGCTTTTTTTACACGGGCCAGTCCCAACAGGTTATGGGTGCCCATTGCCCCCACCTTCAAGGTTTGGATCGGGATCTTCAGGTAGTCGATGGGGCTTGCCGGCGAAGCAAAATGCAGGATGTAATCCAGGTTGCCAGGCACATGTACAAATTTGGTCACGTCGTGGTGATAAAACTCAAAGTGAGGGTGCGGCATTAAATGCTCTATATTCCTGAGATCACCTGTGATCAGATTATCCATGGCAACCACCTGGTACCCTTCTGCAATAAACCGGTCGCTCAAATGGGATCCCAGAAAACCGGCTGCTCCGGTAATAAGTACTCTCTTCATTTAGTAATAAAATTAACGGTTATCCAATCCCGGGCCAAGTTAAGGATTATTGGTTAGTTCATAAATATAAAAATTCTCATCGCTGTTGATTGCTCCGGTAAATGCCTTTACGCAGACTACGTATAAAGCCTCCTCGCCCGGGACCGGAAACGCATCTCCCTCTCGTGGCCAATCCTTTTCACTGCGCCGCATCGGCCGGTAGGAAGTCACCAAAATAGCCCTGGGCTGCAGCGCACAATACGAGGCAAACTTTGCAAAAATAACCGAGTCCGGTTGCCAGTGCGTATCCTTGTTCCAATTCGTTTTGTTCCACACCACAAATGCGACTTCCTTCCGTGCATCCAGGTGATAGAAAGGCTGTTGAAGATAGCCGCTCACGCCGGTCAGGACATCGGTATACAGGCCACTGATCACGACATCCGGCGGGTAGTTTCCTGCAATATAGCGGGCGGTCTCCCGGGCCATCGAAAAGGGATATTTCAAATCCCGCGCGTAGGCATTCCATCCGGCGATCACCTGCCCGGCCAGGAAGATCCCGAACACGTAACGGAATACACGTTTAGTACCTCCCGGCTTCAGCAAAAGCACCCATCCTGCCAATAGCAAGGCGACGGCGGCATTTCCCTGATGCCGGAAAGTTCCTGCATACTTTATATACGAAAAGAACAAAATCAGGAATAAAGAACCGCAGAAAAGAAGGAATGCGCTTTTATGATCCCGTAAGCTGTAGGCGGCGGCGGCGGCAAATACGATGGTTAACAACCATAGCCCTTTCGCGCCCACCCCCACCAGCGGGTTGTTCCAAAAATGATAACTACCCGGCGGGGAAAGCGGGAAAAAGCCATTTCCAAGGGAATAAATACAGCTGATGAAGCGCTCATAGCGCCATTCAAAAACCCATTCCGACGCAAAGCTGCTATCGCCCGGCGGCAACGTCATCATGCTTATCCCCAGTCCTGCCGCCACCAACCCAATAAATCCGACAAGCTTCCCGTAACTTTTTTGATCACCGGCAGTTTCAAGGTATTCATACAACGCGGCCAGCGCGATAGCAACCCCCACCATCATCCCGAATGCATTGGTCTGAAAGAGCAGCAGCAGCAACCAGCCGATCCGTAAGAAATTAGGGATCAGTTTCCCCCACAGGCAGCAGATACTCACCCCTACAAATAATTCTACCTGGTAGTTCCTGGCAATGATTCCATATTCGTAAAGCAAATAGTAGCCCAGTACAATACAGCATTTTTCCAGGAAACCAAAGGGGCTCCTGAAAATCACTAAGGATGCCGTAGCCACTGCAAGCAGCGCGTGAGTCACTTTAAGCAAGGCCGGATCCGCACTTATCCACGAAACCGGCCAGATGACCAGGAACCACGCCAGCGGATGCCCTTCGTAACGTATATTTGTCAATAACTCCCGGAAAGAACCGGCATACACCACAATGTTCCAGGCCTGCAATTCATCCCGCCACATTTCATGATAATAGTTCCCTGCCAGCAGTGCGAGTAAATAAACTCCCAGCAAACACTGGTTGAGACGGGACGACTTTGTCCATTCTGCTTGCAATTGGCCACGAACGTTCATATCATGCGGCTAAACATTCCTTTCCGGGTTTACTTCCTAATCACCACGTTCCAGTGTCTATACTGTCTGCCGGCAACAAAGTACCCTCCCAATCCTTCTATTCCGTCGGCGCTGATAACAGCCGGAACAGCTGACACACAAAATATCCTTATTATCGATTAGTTACAGTGTCTCTTCCCACACTAAAGTAGGTAAATCCAAGTTCCTGCATCTGTTCCGGCTCGTACAAATTCCGGCCATCAAATACAACCTTATTCTTCAACAGGGCACTTACTTTTTCAAATTCAGGCGTGCGGAACTGCGGCCATTCCGTGAAAATCATCAGCGCATCCGCATCATCCAGCGCCGCATAGGCCGTATGACAGTAAGTTACCTCCGGAAGCTGGCGTTTCACATTGGGCATTGCCTCCGGGTCGTAGGCGGTGACATGCGCTCCGGCCTGCAGCAATTCCCGGATATTCTCCAGGGCGGGGGCTTCCCTGACATCATCGGTATAGGGTTTAAAAGCCAGTCCCCAGACTGCAATGGTCTTTCCCTTCAGATCTCCCTTAAAATAATCCAGCACCAAAGGGATCAGTTTCATTTTCTGAGCCTGGTTCACCTCCATCACCGCTTTTAAAATCCGGAAATCATACGCGTAATCGCTGGAGGTTTTAGCCAGCGCCTGCACATCCTTAGGAAAACAGCTTCCGCCATACCCGATCCCGGCAAACAGAAAACGTTTCCCGATCCTGCTATCGGTTCCGATTCCCCGGCGGATATGGTCCACATTGGCCCCTACTTTTTCACAGAGATTAGCGATTTCATTCATAAAGGTGATTTTCATCGCCAGAAAGGAATTGGCTGCATATTTGGTCATCTCTGCCGAACGTTCATCCATAAAAATAACCGGGTTCCCCTGTCTCACCAACGGCGCATACAGTTTTTCCATCACCTTCCGGGCCCGTTCAGAGGTCGTTCCCACGACCACGCGGTCGGGTTTCATAAAGTCCTCTACCGCCACTCCCTCTCTCAAAAACTCCGGATTGGAGACCACATCGAACTCGACTGCAGCATGTTGCGCGATTCCCTGCCTGACCTTCTCGGCCGTTCCGACCGGCACCGTACTCTTATCCACCACCACTACATAACGTGTCAAAAGCGGTCCCAGATCGCCGGCTACCTGCAGAATATACTTCAAATCGGCCGATCCGTCTTCTCCCGGCGGAGTTGGCAATGCCAGGAAAATAACTTCAGCACCTTCAATCCCCGCTTTCAGGTCGGTCGTAAATGTAAGCCTTCCCTCTTCCACATTCCGGTTGAAGAGCACATCCAGCCCTGGTTCGTAAATGGGAATTTCTCCTCTGGTAAGTCGCTCAACCTTATGACGATCAATATCGACACAGTTCACCTGATTTCCGGTTTCGGCAAAACAAGTACCTGTCACCAGGCCTACATAACCGGTACCTACCACTGCAATTTTCATACTGTTATGGAATCGTTTTTATGAATAATATTAACTTAATTGTGGAATAACGTGGATTATACTTATATTTTCCAGGAATAGGAAACAGGAAAACAGCTAATGACTCCAAAATTAATTTTTTTTCCCGGAACATCCCTCTTCCCGGGGAGGAATGTTCGAAATCGCTTTACCCGGTCTGCAGGCAACTATTGCAGCTACCCGGCGGGAGTCCGGATAATCGGCAAATCGTGGGTTCCTGTCGCTATTAACCATCATTTATACTTCATCTGATTATGCTACATCAACCATCCGAAAACTTAACTTTGATCCGGGAGTCGGTGCGTGACTTTGCGGCCGCTCATATTCTTCCACACGTACGGCAATGGGACGAAGACCAGTATTTTCCGGCGACGCTCTTTCCCAGGATGGGAGAGCTCGGTATTCTCGGCATGCTTGTCCCGGAAAAGTGGGGAGGCGCGGGACTCGGATATGCCGAATATGTGACCGCTATTATTGAGCTCTCCAAAGTAGATCCGTCGATAGGATTGTCCATGGCTGCCCACAATTCGCTCTGTACCAATCATATCCTGACATTCGGAAACGATCGCCAAAAGGAACACTACCTCCCGCTGCTGGCTTCGGGCACCTGGATCGGCGCCTGGGGCCTCACCGAGCCGGGCACAGGATCCGATGCAGGCAATATGCGGACAATCGCCGTACAACAGGGAAAACAGTGGATCCTCAATGGCTCCAAAACCTTTATCACGCACGGAAAAAGCGGGCATGTAGCCGTCATTATCGCCCGGACAGGAGAAGCCAGCGACAAACACGGCGCCACCGCTTTTATTGTTGAACAAGGTACCCCGGGATTTTCGGCAGGTAAAAAACTCGACAAACTTGGCATGCGGGCTTCAGAGACAACCGAGTTGATTTTCCAGGACTGTGTTATTCCCGATACACAACGCCTGGGAGCGGTCGGCGCCGGCTTTATCCAGGCGTTGACCATACTGGACGGCGGACGCATTTCCATCGCTTCCCTCGGAGTCGGTACGGCATTGGGGGCTTATGAAGCAGCACTTGAATATTCCAAAGAACGCCAGCAGTTCGGGCAGCCCATTTCCCGTTTTCAGGGGATCTCGTTTAAACTGGCCGATATGCATACCGCTATCCAGGCATCCCGGATGCTGACTTACCATGCGGCAGCCTTAAAGGACCGCGGGGAGAACGTCACGCTTGCCAGTGCCGTCGCCAAATACCATTCCTCCGAAACCGCCGTCAGCGTATCGGGAGAAGCCGTACAAATCCTGGGCGGATACGGGTTCACGAAAGACTATCCGGTAGAAAAGTTTTACCGGGACAGCAAATTATGTACGATCGGGGAAGGCACCAGCGAGATTCAAAAGCTGGTGATCGCCAGGGAAATACTCCGTTAGGATCCCGGATGGTGCGGCCGGAGGGGATGCGTCCTACCATTCAACCTTACCTGCCGCCTTATGACCCTGTCGTTAGGGTGTTTATCCGTGTTACGTTGCTTGCGGCAGTTATTTAGTATTACTTTACAGTTCTTTATTTTTGCAACCTAAATCACCTAATCGATGTTATCGACAGCTTACATTCTCATGATCCTGGTCGTCATTACCGTATTGATGGCCGTTAAAGTTGTTCCGCAACAAGCTGCCTATATAATGGAGCGTCTTGGAAAATTCCATTCGGTGCTGCAGCCCGGAATCAATTTTATTATTCCGTTCTTCGATCGCATGGCCTACAAACACAGCCTGAAAGAGGCCGCTTTGGATATTGCCGAGCAAGTGTGTATCACCAAAGACAATGTACAGGTCCGGATGGACGGCGTTATTTTTATCCAGGTAATCGACCCTAAAAAGGCTTCCTACGGTATCAGCGATTTCCGGTTCGCCGTCATCCAGCTGGCCCAAACCACCATGCGGAGCGAGATCGGAAAACTGGATCTTGATAAAACCTTTGAAGAACGTATGACCATCAACCGCGCAGTCGTACAAGCCATTGACGAAGCTGCTATCAGCTGGGGAGTTAAAGTACTGCGTTACGAAATCAAGAATATCACCCCCCCGCAAAGCGTGCTTATCGCCATGGAAAAGCAAATGCAGGCCGAACGGGAGCGCCGGGCTGTAATCCTGCAGTCAGACGGAGAAAAACAGGCGGCCGTCAACGTCGCCGAAGGTCAAAAGCAGAAGGCTGTCCTTGAATCCGAAGGATTGCGCCTGCGCCAGATCAACGAAGCCGAAGGTGAGGCCGCTGCCCTGCTTTCCGTCGCTTCTGCGACCGCCGAAAGTATCCGCCTGGTCGCGAACGCTATCCAAACTGAGGGCGGCCTGGAAGCCGTGCAGCTGAAAGTTGCCGACAACCTGGTAGAGCAGTTCGGAAAAATGGCCAAAACCAATAACACCTTGATTCTGCCTGCCAATTTCGGGGACATCGGTTCCATCATTGCCTCTGCCATGACCATTATCAAATCGGAAAATACTAAAAAGTAACCATTATGGATTTACCCCTTCCTCAAATATGGCTGATCATCGGACTGATCCTGTTGCTTGCTGAGTTGGTGAGTGTGACGCTTGTATTTGTCTTTTTAGCTATTGCCGCTCTTATCATTGCCTTTCTCGGTTCGATCGGGTTGATTAATTCCTGGGAATACCAGCTCATTTTATTTTCTGTCATTTCATTAGTCAGTACCCTGCTTCTCCGGAAACCCGCGAAGCAATGGCTCAATAAATCCCGGCAAAAAGAATACACGGAATACACCGGTGAAACGGCGATGGTGATTACGGATATTCCGGCTGACGGAGAGGGGAAAATTTTTTACCGGGGAGCGGAATGGATCGCTGTCTCCCATCACCACACTCCCATTGAAGCGGGCAGCAAAGTGACCATTGTCCGGGCAGACGGCATCAGGCTGATCGTCGAGGAAAGTACCTGATATGCCAGGCACAAAAAAAGCGGGTGTTTTACAGAAATCGTGTAAAACACCCGCTTTTTTACGTTCCCTGCTATTTCAGGGCCTCGGCCACAGGTTCTCCTATGCTGCCGCTCGGCGGCAGTATATTCAGCAAAGCAGAAATGGTCGGGGCAATATCGGCAATCGTGGTACGGCGCACTGTTTCTCCGTGTTTCACACCCCAGCCGAACAATGCAAACGGAACCTGGGTATCATAGTTATACGGGGATCCGTGAGTAGTTCCGGTACTTCCGCCGGCAAACCATCCCGGCCGGGGTACGATCTGGATGTCGCCGCTCCTTTTCACATTGATCAGGTTCCGGTACAGCGCTTCCTGGTAGGGCGGTATTTGTTCCTTATAAAGAGTTTTCAGGTTCAGCACATCGGCTACGGACGGATCTGCAATGATCGCCTGCTTGATCACAGCATGCACATCCTCCTGGGTAATCCCTTTCTTCTTCAACACGTCATGATCGAGGTAAAACTGATAGTTCTGCACCGAACGGATGTATTCTCCTTCCCCGAACGCATCCCGGAGCGCTCCCTTCACTTCGTCGCCCAGCTTGCTCTGGTTCATGGTGCCCGCAGGCAGGTTATGCTCCTGCCAGAAAGCAGGCACATCCATTACCCCGTGATCGGCCGAAATGAAAACGGTATAATTCCCTTTTCCAACCCAGCCATCCAAAAATGAAAAAATCTCGGCAAAATCTCGGTCCAGTTTCAGGTAGACGTCCTGAATCTCCACCGATGTAGGTCCGTACGAATGGCCGACCGCATCCGGAGCCGAGAAGCTCAGCGCCAGGAAATCCGTAAACTGGCCTTTCCCCAGGTTTTCGTTTTTCGCTGCCAGTATGGCCAGGTCCTTAATCAGGGTATTCCCCCAGGGAGTCGCTGCGACAGTCCCGAAGACATTCCCCGCATTGCCCGCCAGGTCGTGCGGAAAGGTAGACGTTTCCTCTCCTGCCAGCTTTTTCTCCCACGGCACATTGTCAGCCGTACTCTCGGTATACTGCTCCAGGGGCAAAAGCGTCTTCCATCCTTCCTTGGCGTATTGCGACGGGTACTTTTTATCATTAAAATCCTGCATCCATTTCGGCAGCTGATCCATGTAAAACGTACTGGTTATAAAGTTTCCCGTCCGGGAATCAAACCAGTAGGCGGCGTTGGCGGTATGGCCGGCAGGCAAAATAGCTCCCCGGTTTTTAATAGAAATCCCGATCGATTTTGACCGGAAGTTGGTCGCCAGTTTCAATTGGTCGGCAATCGTACTGGTCAGCAGGTTTTTGGGAGACATCTTACCGGCCCCGGTAGTGTTGCTGCCTACTACCTCCACCGTACTGTCTTCCACACAATAAACCCCTCTTCCATCGATGGGATCATACCAGTCATTCCCGATAATGCCATGGATTGCCGGCGCCGATCCGGTATAGACCGAAGCATGGCCCGCAGCCGTCACTGTGAGGGCGTAATGATAATGATTGTTACGGGCATTGAACCCTTCGTTCAAAAAGCGTTTGAGTCCTCCATTGGTATACTTATCATAAAAACGATAGAAATAATCATAACGCATCTGGTCAACGATAATACCTACAACCAGTTTAGGACGGGGTACTTCTTTCGAAGCGGAGGCTGCTTTGCCGGTCTGTGCCCATCCGGGTGAACAAACCAGCAAGCCAGCTACTAACCAAATTAACTTTTTCATATATGCTGATTAACTAAAAATATTGTTTCGTTTATACGTATCCCGAGGCGGCTGATCCAACCTGCCTCCGGCAGTCCCCTGAAAAATAACCCGGTGGTAAAAGCCGTCCGGTCCTATTTACTTACTCCTTTCGATAGTAAAAAGTACTAATTGTTTGAGAGATGTTTTATAGGGAGTATCCGGTGCTGAAGCTTCCAGCAGTTCCAGCGATTCATCCACATACTTTTTCATCATCTCCTTTGCATAGGCGATCCCGCCGGACTGACGGACAAACGCGATAACTTCTGCAACCTTATCAGGTTTATGGCTTTCGTTTTTAACGATCCGGATCATCCTTCTTTTCGAGGACCAATCCGCATTATTGAGAGCAAAAATCAGCGGGAGCGTCATTTTCCGTTCTTTAATATCAATCCCCAGCGGTTTGCCGACGTCCTCCTCTCCAAAGTCAAACAGGTCGTCTTTGATCTGAAACGCAATCCCTACTTTTTCGCCGAAGGCATGAAACTTCCGGATCATTTCTTCCGACGCTCCGGAAGAACTCGCCCCGACCG
Source organism: Telluribacter humicola (assembly GCA_040394475.1). Lineage (GTDB taxonomy): Bacteria > Bacteroidota > Bacteroidia > Cytophagales > Spirosomataceae > JBEBSD01. The sequence continues at coordinate 38,284 of JBEBSD010000053.1, forward strand.
CACAACAGGCGGCAATCAGGGAAGCCGTTTTCCGCCGGATAATTTCAAAGTACACGTCTTCGGAGATATCCATCCGGCGCGCCTTCTCCATTTGCATCAGTTCCCCTTCGCTCAGTTCCCTGACTGCCCGGGAAACCAGTTGCAGCAACCGGTACTCCGAATGGTCTACTGACAGCAAAACTCCTTTTGCCAACAGGTAATCTCCTACCAGCACGGCAATTTTGTTTTTCCACAGGGCATTGATCGAAAAAAAACCTCTCCTGAAGTTCGCATCATCCACCACGTCGTCATGTACAAGCGTAGCGGTATGGAGCAGCTCGATCATGGAAGCCCCTCGGTAGGTTGATTCTGTGATGGTCCCGCCGGCGCCGGCTGTCAGAAACACAAACATCGGCCGCAACTGCTTTCCTTTGCGTCGGACGATGTAATTCATAATCTGATCCAGCAAGGGAACCTCGCTTTTCATAAATTCACGAAACTTGGGCTCAAAAGCCTTCATTTCGTTTGCAATGGGCTGCTGGATAGTAGTAATAGAAAGGGACATATAGCTGGTACGGCACTTGGAATCCCAAATTTGTCAAAAAACTTTCGTTTAACTATTCTTTTGCGTGAAAAAGAGGCAAAGCCGTCAAAAAAAAGAACCATTTCATTCGTTGATCCGGCAAAACTCAAAAAAATACCGGTGAACTTCCGGCAAACCCTTTAATTTGCAAGCGGATACCTCCGGACCGTTTCCGGGTTGCAGTCCATTCAATCTTACATTCAATGAAAGCATTAGTACTGGGCGGGGGAGCTATGAAAGGAGCCTTTCAGGCGGGTGCGTTAAAAGCCATTACAGAAACCGGGTTTCAACCGGATGTCATTTATGGAATTTCGGTAGGAGCGCTTAACGCCGCCTTTCTCTCGCATGAAGCCGGCGTGCAGACGAATTCCAACGAACCGCTGGACTGGCCCGGGATCTCCCGCAAACTGATGAGCTTCTGGCTTACCAATATCACCTCCCCGCAGGCAGTGGGCGCCCTGCGGTCAAAGGTAGCCCTGGGATTATATACGCTTGTCAGCCAGTTTGAGGGGCTGCTGGACCCGGCGCCCCTGCATCAGCTGATTCACCAGAATATTGATATCGACGTTTTAAGAGCCAGCCCGGTGCCTTGTACCGTCGGAGCAGTCAATATCAACAGCGGGGAGATCGTCTATGCCGGGTCGGAGCACGAAGATTTTTTCAAATACCTGATGGCCAGTTCTTCCATGCCCATCACCATGCCTGCCATTCCCATCGGACCGGAACAGGATATGTTTCTTGACGGGGCGCTGCGGGAAGTGACCCCGGTAAGACAGGCCATTGCAGACGGAGCCACTGAAATTGTAACCATCGCCTGTCAATCCCGGATGATCTACCACCGAGAGGCATTCAACCCGCGCAACCTGATCAGCCTGATCGAAAAAGTCCGGGATATAACCGTCAACCAGATGGTCAACAACGACATCGTCTGGGCCGAAAACTATGCAGAAAGAGCTACATTGAGGGGTGAGCCCTTTAAGCTGACCGTCATACGTCCTTCGGAACCCTTGTACCTTGATATGCTTCACTTCAACAGCGATGATATTTCCCGGCTCATCGTTGACGGCTACCGGGACGGGCTCAAGGTACTCGAAAACCAGACCGTCCAGTAGCCTGTCACCGCAGCAGCTGAATCCAGCCTTTCAGGCGCACAGGTGTTCCGCCCCTGTGAACGGACTCGATCACGGCCACACATTCGTAGTAATATTGTCCTGCCGGAAGTTCTATTCCCGACATATTCGTGCCGTCCCAGTTGACCACGTTATCGGACTGACTGGACGTTTCCCATACCTTTACCCCCCAGCGGTTAAACACTTTAAACTCCAGGGACTCTACAAATGCAGAACAGCCTATCGGTCCGAATACATCATTTTTACCATCTCCGTTCGGCGTAAACACATTCGGGAAACTGATCATTGCGCAATTGTCACGGCATATGGTGTTGCTGGGTTCGCTTTCATTCCCGAACCGGTTTACGGCAGTGACATAGTAGCATCCGGCAAATGAAGTCAGGCCTTCATGCAGGTAAAAGCTATCCGGCGGCGAAGGCGGACCGTAAACCGACCCGATGCGCTGGAATGCCTCGCCCTCGTACCGTGTATAGTAGATCCGGTACTCTGAAATCAGCGCAGGGTCGCAATCGTTGTTATCCGCATATTCCCACTTCAGCTCGTTGGTAAACCCTGACTCTCCGCAATAGGATTCCTGGGCCAGCTCCGAACAATCGAGCGGATCGAGGATCAGAACGGGCGGACACGGTTTGGAAGTATCCGAAGGGCTGACGCACAGCTCCTGGGAGAAGTTATACAAAAGCACCGGTCTCACCTGGCTGCTGTTGTACGAACCCACGGTTTCCACTTTGTAACAATAGGTTCCTTCCGGTGAAAGCGTCAGCGATGCATCGCCGTCGGCCGTGTACCGGTCGGTTCCGTCATCCGTATAAGTAAAGCCGGCGGGGCCGTCTACATCCACTTCTGCGATCTGGTTATACACGTCTGGGTTGTCCGGATCCTGGCGGTACACGCGGTGTGTCATCCCGGTTGCGTTGTCCCAGGGAACCTGCGCCACCCAATTGAGCTGGATTTGCGTAAGAGAGGCGCCCCCCTGTCCCAGGCGAACACTGCTGGCCGGCTCTGTCGTATCAAATAACGTCAGCACGCCGTCAGAGGTAATGTAGTATTCCAGCTTATAATGATAGGCTTTATCCTGGGTATTCAATTGTTTGTCTACAAACAGCGTATCCGGTGTCCCGGATACATGCTGCGTATTGAAGGTCGCAACGGGAGTCGTTCCAAAATTGCCGCCGCCCAATCCTTCTGCACGGTACAGCCGGTACTGGAACGGTCCGCCTCCGCTATTGGGATCGTAACCGATAGGCCGCGTCCACCGCACAGTTATCTGGCCATTGGTCACATCCGTTTCATCTACGGTTACATTAGTCAGTAAAGGCGACAACAACGGCAGTGTCTCACAGACCTGTTCCGAAGGCATGCTTTCCGCACCTCCTACAAAGCGGTTAGGTTCGGTCGGGCCCGCTCCATGACGCGGAATCCGCACGACCATCCGATAGCTGTAAGCGATCCCTCTTTTCAATCCTTCTCCGTTGTCATTGTCGACATAAGAAGTTTCGTCGACCCCTAACCGGGCGATCACGGTATAGCCCAGCGCAGCCGGAAGTCCCGTTTCACAGTCGACCGGTGTATAATCCGTACAGCCCTCCTTCCGGTAAATCACGATCTGCGCGCCGGGCACTTTACAGGCATATTCATCCCAAGTCAACCGGAAAGCCCTGCCGGAGGCATCTGCTACCGGTTCCGACCGGAGGTTTTTGGGGGCCGGTGCGTACACCTTGATCCGTAAATTGACCATATCCACCAGCTTTTTAAAGAAGCCGGGGTTAGGCGATCCCGGGCCGGGGCCATCCTCTACCTTAAACGTCACCTCATACATTTCGTCCCGGATATGTTCACAGCTGGTCTGCCAGCTAAACAGGCCGGTCGCCGTGCCGAGCGGGTTTTGGGTGGCCGCTGTAAACGTAGCCAGCGGCAACGCTACCAGCAAATCATGGTATACCCCTCCGGAACTCGTTAAGGTCAGCACGTTGGCGTCTTTGTCGCTGGCTCTTACGGTATACTGGACAGAGGTTCCAGCCTCTATACACAAGTCGGGAGGGCGCTCCAGTTCAGGTCGGTTATTGGGCGCATCCTCGACAATAATCTGCATGTCACGCACGATCTCTCCGATTTTATTTCCGTTGCGCCATTCCTCGACCACAAATGCGATATTATAAAACCCCGCTACCGAAGGGGCGTCCCAAATCAAGTCACCGGTGATAGCATCAATCGAAAAAACGGCGGGAAAGGTTCCATCCTCCTTGGGGCCCAGGGGCGTAACCAGGTTCGGGTGGCGGTAATCCATATTGGTGGAGGTCTTTCCGTTATCAAGGGTTTCCAACGGACGGTGCAACCGGAACGCCAGGCTATCGCCATCAGCGTCGAAGGCGCCCGGGTTGTGGATGTACCGCTGCCCGATAGCCGCCAGGTCAATAGGGGAATTGAGCAGTACCGGCGTCCGGTTCATTCCCAGTCCGGCGTTGATATTCAGGAAGGTCTGGATGAAAAAATTACGCTGGTTAGTCGGCGCGGGACCGATATTGAGGATGTTATTGTTACGATTATCAATTCCAAGTGAGATCCCGTAGGTCCCGGGGGCTGCAAAAGTATAGATCAGCACGTACTCGTTCCGGGTGGTCTGATTGCCCACATCGATCATTCCCGCCAGGTCCCCGACCCGTGGTGTCCGGCGGTACTGGGGGTCTCCCGTGATCCAGAAATCTACATACGTCGTCCCCCTGGCCGCGTTGATCCCCTCCGAGTCCATATTATAGTACCCGGTAAATTTAAGCTCATAGGTCAGGGAAGTGTTCGATATCCGGCGGGCGGTGATTTCACCGGCACGCACGTGGGTGGCCTCCGCCGTATGGGGAAGAGCGCCTAAGCCGATGATCAACAGCAAAAATAAAAGTACTGAACGCATATATTTAACTACATAAAGGTCTTTTGCGGAATCTTCCGGCAGTGGGCTGCCGGTTTGGGTCAGCGCTGGCTTTCATAACTTATCAGGCGTTGTACCGGTCATAATTTAAGTACAATAATAAACAGAAGTAAGCAACCAATGCTAACAAAACTACAACTTTCGACCATAAATACGCATCGCACCTCCTATCTGATCCCAAAACTATCCCGAAGGGTTGGAATTAATGCAACGAACAATTCGCATCGTCTCATGTATAAACCGCTTAAAAATGTACTTTTTATTTCCATTACGCAAAATCCGGGCAGTATGTGGCCCCGATCGATCGTTTTCGTTTTTTCAGGACCATATACTTTGCCGGCCGTTGATTTACTCTTTTGATTTCAGGAAAACAGGTGAAAAGCCGTCTGAAAAGCATTTCCGATGAGCACTTTTAAAACGCTCCGCCACCAGGCATTACTGCTCCCGCTGAAGACAGGCACCCCCTTGCACGATTTAGCAAACGGTAAATTTGGAGCGAGGAAAACCCGCTATATTTGCGTCTCAAAATTTCAACTTACATTTCTCAAGTGTATCAAGGTTAAAAGATTGCTGGGGAAATGTGTTCGCCCAACAGCTTGCCGCGGCTCATAAACTTCCTGGTGCAACCGACGATGAGACGATTATGGATATAAACAACAATGCTGCGGGTGCGAAGATATTCGACGATTACGGGGAGAGCGGAAGTTATAGTATTTGGGCAGACCGTGTATTTGCCGCTCTGGATCAATACGACACCTACGGCGTATATTTCCTTATATAAGCAGCCAAATGGAGATTTAACCAGATACAACTCAAACCAGGCCGATCCGTCATGCTCCTAAGATCCAGGTATTCAATGTACATTTGTTTGGTCGGCATGTTCTG
>JBEBSD010000054.1:0-42515 GCA_040394475.1 Telluribacter humicola
AAAATAATCATTTTCAACCAAAATAACACTATTTCTAGTTTTGAGAGATGCCCAACTGTAATTGTTGTCGTAGTCAAAAAGGAGCCAAGCATACATATACTCAAAATCAGTTCTTTTTATCTGATAGGCTTTTTTCGAGATTTTATTAAGGGCGTTCACGGAATCCAGTCTGATAAAGTCTTCTTGTTGCAATTTAAGTAAATGAGATTTATATCCCTCCGGATTCAGAGTTGCAATTCCTCTTAACGTTGAGTCAAAATCAAATCTAAACAACTCTTCCAGCATGTTCAAATCATAATTGAGTGCTGCCATCTCTCCACTATACACAGGAGTATCTGAGCCTAGTATAGTAAACAGGTTTCGTCCCGGCTCAAGGTAGGTGCTTCCATTGTACCCATTGAAACTTACGTAAATCAATTGCGGGTGATACATCGGTATTTTTACATCGAATACTCCATTGTCCTGCACTTTTGCCATATATATATCTTGTCCCCCGGTTAAAATATTATCAATATGTAGTGCAATGGTTTTGGGTGAGTTTCCTTTGTTATAGTCTTTTATATAACCGCTGTAAGTCGCGGAGTCATTTTTAAAGACAGGAAGGGTATAAACCGATAAATCCGGCTTAATTTTACATATGGCTCTATTTTTAGTGTATTTAATAGTCACAGTTTTCTCTTGAATATCAATATTTTCTTCCGATACTTTGCTTATTGAAAGGATTCTTTTTGATCGATCCTTAAACGAGATGATATAGTTGTTTCCGTCTTTTACAACATCTTCATATGAATAAATAACACCTTCTGATAACATAACATCATCATAAAACTCGAAACAAAGATTTCCTCCCTCTAATGAAAACCATTCGGCATTCAAAAAGTCCGGAATTACAAATTTTTTAAAGTCACCCGTACCATTAACCTTCAAGCCATCCGATTTGTCTTCACGGTAGTCGTTCTGAGCACTTACTTCATAACAGAAAAGGGTAAACAACACCATTGGGAGCAGATTTCTCATTCTCAGTCCGTTTTAAATTAGGAGCATACAGCATTTAACTTCGGGATTCCATAGTAACATGATACACAATCTGCTTACACAGTTGCATGCAGAATGAAACAGGATGCGCTGGCCGACAGCCAATTCCCGACACTTCTCCCGAAGCCTGAACTACCAAAAATTCAGGCACACGCTGAAAAGTCCGGTAATTTCTAAGGTAGAAACCGCCCCTTCCCGGCCTTATACGTAGCGGAATCTCTCTTATAACTTTTCGGTACGACCATGTTTAAGCAACCAATTCTTTTCTTCCGGCATTCTGTAAAAGGAACGGCTCATACAATCCAACAGGCACTCTATGCCCTTTTATGCCTGTTGATTGGCGCAAGTTCAGGCTATGCGGCAGCCTATCAGGGCAGTCCCGCTGATGGAGACGGAATCGTTAAAATCCTGGCCATCGGCAACAGCTTTTCCGCAGACGCCATTGAAAACAACCTCTATGATCTGGCCAAAGAGAAGAACATAAAAACAATAGTAGCCAACCTCTACATCGGCGGCGCTCCGCTCAGTTTGCATGTGAAAAACGCGGAAGAGAATAAGCCGGCCTACTCCTATCGTAAAACTGCGGTCGACGGATCAAGGACAACAACAACGGCTATCAGCATCGAAACTGCGCTGGCAGACGAGGACTGGGATTATATCAGCTTCCAGCAAGCCAGCCCGTTGTCCGGACAGCTCAATACCGTAGCGGCATCACTGCCGGCCTTGTACCAGTATGTAAAAGCGAAGGCTAAAAACCCCCAGGTGAAGTTCATTTACCACCAAACCTGGGCGTATTCCATCCACGCGATCCATACCGGATTTGCCAACTATGGCCGCGATCAGCAGAAGATGTACCAGGCAATTGCCCATGTCTCACAGCAGGCAGCAGATATCGCGCCCATCGATATAATAGTACCCGCGGGAACGGCGATTCAAAATGCACGGACTTCCTATATAGGCGATAATTTTGACCGGGATGGGTATCATTTGCGCCTTCCGTTGGGCAGGTATGTAGCGGCCTGTGCCTGGTTTGAAAAGCTGTTTGGAATTCCGGTGACAGGTATGCAGTATAAACCGGCGGAAATAACGGAGCTGGAAAAGAACGTGGCACAAACAGCTGCACACTATGCCGTGCAGCATCCTTATGAAGTAACCCCGCTGAAGAAATTCAAAAAAGGACCGAAAGGCATGAAGAATCCCGTGGCGCCGGTGTTGATTGATTTCGGAGGAGCGTCTCACGAAGGGGCATGGAACCCGGTTGTCTCTCCGCTCGCAGGTAAAGTCTATGCGCTGAAAGACAGCCTTCATAACCCGACCCGCATTTCTTTGGAAATGACGGAGCGTTTCAATGCCAAAAATACCAATGGCGCTACCGCTCCCGAAACAGCGTACCGGTTTCCCCGGTCAGTAACCAGCAGTTCCTATTTCGGAAATACGAAAAAAGGTACTGATGGAAATGCCTATCCGCAGGCTAAGTTTAAGCTAACCGGACTCAACAAAAAACACCGCTACGACCTGTCCTTTTTTGCCTCGCGCATGGGCGATTCGCTGGGGATCCAGGAAACCAGGGTCATCTGCGAGGGAGCTGCCACAAAGGAAGGAAGCCTTAATGCTACTGATAACGGGTCGAAACTCGGCAGCCTGAAAGGAGTGAAACCTGCTGCTGACGGCACGCTGACTTTTACCGTCACCGCCGGAGCCAATAATACGAACCCGCAAGGGTTATACTATTTATCGGCGCTGAGGCTGGAAGGAAGCGCTGAATGAAATCGCCGGTTTATTACATCTCCAACAGCAACTCAAGGGATCGGATCGGCTTTCCGTACACCTTTTTGATGTAGGGCACTGTAAATAGCTGTACCACGATGATGTATACTAAAACACCAGCCTTCCAGGGTGTCTCCAGAGCCAGGAAAGAGTGGTCGGTAAGCAAAACAATGAACAGACAGACCGAAATCAGATAGGAGCTCCACAGGCCAACGCTCAGCGTTTTTTTGTAATAGCCCAGGAAGGCCGTCAGGTTGGACCTAAGGTCCTTCGCATAATCCATTGAATTGATCCATCGCTGGGATTTGTATAACCTGAAGTAGGTAGTAGCGGAGCCCAGGAAAATAACAACTACAAGTTTATAGTAAAACGGCGCTATCTTCCCGGCAAAAAAAAGTGCTGCTGATATGAAAAACAGGTATATACACGCAATGATGACCGATTCGACCAGGAATACCCTGCGAATACGCTTCCCGGATTTCTCGAGCGCATCAACTTGCTGCTGAAGCGCTTCTTTTTTCACCGGCAACGCCGGTATATTCCTCCACTGTTCCTTAAAATCATCTAACTCCATAGCTCCTTAAAATTTTCCTGATTTTTGCTTTCACCCGGCTTAGCTTCACCCCCACATTGTTCCCGGTCAGTCCCGTAATTTCCGATATTTCACTGTATGATTGTTCGTCCAGGTAAAGTATCACAATGGATTTTTCCATCGGATCCAGCTGTTCGATCGCCTGGTAGAGCAGGGATATATTGTCTTCATCCGGTTCCTCCGATGAGTAATTTTCAATCATTTCCAGGCCTGTCTTCAGTTTTCGGGATTTGTCCAGCCTGTTCTGATGCAGGGCTGTGTTTAATGCCACCCGGTATAGCCACGTCGAAAATTTCGAACGCCCTTCAAACGAAGAATAGGATCGCCAGGCATTGTATAAGATCTCCTGGAACAAATCATCCCGGTCTGCCGGATCTTTTTTATAAACCCGGCAGATCTTATGAAGGATGCCCACGTGATTGAACACGTCCTCTACAAACCTTTGTTTAAGCGTATCCGTCATCCGCAGTTGCGTAGCCTTATCATTCAATTTAGGATAATTACCCGCCATTTAAAATTTTCCGAAAATGAAATTTGCTATCGCCTTCTGAAGCGTTTCACCGGCAGATGCCCCCGAAGTGACGAGCACGTATACATCGTTTCCACTCGCTACGGCAAGTACCGCCCGCTCGTCTGAGGCCACTTTCAGGGCTCTGTTGCCCCGGCAGATTGTTTCTTCGGCGGGACCGGTCTCACCGGCATACTGCTGCAATATGGCTTCCAGACTCCTGCGGGGCGTTACGAATTCCTGGTAGAGCTTCACCGACTGCCCGGCCTGATCATTATCCATCGAAAACAGGATGCTTTCCGGATACACTTTGTCCAGCGAGCCAAAGGTGAAGCCGGCGAGTGTTTTCATGGAGATGCCCAGTCCGGCGTTGTGGTACCCTTCAGCGTCGACATGATAAAGATCTCCTATGGCCTGAAACTCTCGGCCGGCCAGCGTATAGCTGAGCACTTCCATCGTTACATTTGCATACACTTGGGAGCCTGCCACCATCGTTTCACCCAACCCGTTTTTTACGGAAGTTCGCGCGAAGAAGATACGGGAGGCATCCGCTACCCCGCCGGGACCGGGCATCGCGGCATCAACCGGTATCCATGAGTTTTGTATATACACCTCTGCCCAGGCGTGGCCACCCCAAATACCATCGACGTAGATCAGCCCCATCAGGTAGCGTGAAGGGATTCCGGCCGCCCGGCACAATGTAGTCGTAATCGTAGCAAAGCTCACGCAGGTACCTTCCAAATTCCTGAGGACCTCTGAAGAGGGGGCCATGGTGATCCCCGCATTGAACGTCATGTTTGTATTGACCCAATCGCGTATCAGAATGACTTTTCTCCAGTAATCGGTCTCCGATCCCGTAATTTGTCTTGTCAACTGAACGGCCATCGTGTCGTCTTTATTAATGAAGAAACTGGATCCGAGATACTCTTCCCGTTGCAGAGTCGTCAGCGGCTCCTTCATTTCTCCGGGTGCAGGCGTACGTATTTTCAACACTACCTCATCTTTGCTTTTACGGATCACCTGCTGGTAGCTTCCACTGAAGTCGGGCAGGCCGGCGCCGGGAACATTTTGTGTGATTTTAACGGTAACGGATTCGAGTGCGCGGGGTTGTGGCAACCGTACATTGGAGCGCGTAACGGCAGCGGCATACTGGTCCTCCGACAGTTCCGTTTTCATGGCGGCAATGGTGCGGGCAGCGGTTTCGCTGCTACGCACCAAGGTCATTTGTCCGAAAGGATTGGGTTCCGACGATTTTAGCAACCGTCCTTCCGGATCCAGCCACGATTCCCGCACGGTCGGAAGCCCTTCAAAGGTATCCTTTACCTTCATGACATTCGTTATCTTCCCGTTCAATTCAACCTGTTCCATACCGGTGTACTTCCTGACACCTTTAAATACCTTACCGAAATCAGGAATAAATACCTGGTAAGCCAGGCTGTCCCCTACCCGGCTCAGCGTTTTCAGTGTAAGCAGACGAATGCCTTCATTGCCGGACAGCGCGCCCGTATAAAAAACATCGGCGGAAGACGCTTTCCCGCCTGCCTCATTCACCACATGAATTACACCCTGCCTGATATACGCGGTAGTGATGCTGGGCGCCTTTGAAAACAGCAATTCTGATCGGACACTTTGCAGATTTCCCTGCAGATCTTCCTTAAAAACCTGCCTGGAGTCGAGTACGGCTTCCGACCCCAGTCTTGAAATGCGCATCAACATATGAATGGCCGAATTCACCTCCTTACCGGAACGGGTGATCGTCTCGTGATAATACCCCACCGGCTTTTCGCCCAGGCTAAGGATGTACCAGTTGTCAACAAGATAAGGGTTTGCGATAGGCTTACCCATGGTCAGCGCCAGTATAATAAGCAGTCTGATAATTGTTGCGATTGTTTTCACGTGTCAATAGTTTTGGTTTTACAGGTAAGTGACCGTTACACGTAAAAACTTACAGAATAAAGAAAAATTCAGGCGAGGGCTCGTTTTTTCTTGCAGTGCCGATCGGTACCGATGACGGATATACTCAGGGTACGGAACCATACAAATTCGTGGCTATCAAAATACTATTATAGGCCACGAATGCACGAATTAATCTGTTTCAGGGCCGTAAGCACGACCTATCGGAGAATTAAAATTAGTGAATTCGTGGCTATCAAAATACTATCCGTTTATAATTCAGGCTTACTCCTCCGTAGTTGACCACCAGGGCCAGCTTATTCCCGGATACCTTCAGATAATTGATCGCCTGAGCAACATGCTCCTCAGCTATCGCCGATTTACACTTCACCTCCAGGATAATTGTGTCATAAACTACAAAATCCGCATAGAACCTGTGAGGAAGAATGGCTCCCTTATAATGCACAAGGTATTCTTTCTCTCTTTCGTGCGGGATGCCGTTACACCTGAATTCATACTCCAGCGCATCCTTATAAACGATTTCCAGGAATCCCGCACCCAGATGATTGTGTACCTCCATGCAGATTCCGATAATACGGTAGGCTTCTTCTTTGAGGATTAATTCCATGATTAAATTATATAGTGTGTATTGCAAATTTGCCACTAATATAAGAATTATCTCCGGTGCAGACGTCCAGATTTTAACCACGCGTGCACGAATCAATCCGTTCATGCACTCAATAAAATTCGTGGCTAAGAGAAATACCATCCTACGGATAAAGTAAATACTGCTTCCGCATTTCCTTGTATGCGGTCAGGCCGGGCTCCCAGCTTGCCCGGATTTCTTTTTCCGACCTGCCCTCCATCACCTGTTTACGGAATAAATCATTCCCGACCAGCCGCTCGATGGTTCCCATTTGGTTGCTTAAGCTGGAATCAAAAAACTTCTCTTTATGCGGATGGTTCTTGTAGAGTTCAATCAGCCACGACAGGTTGATTTGCCTGCTTTTGCGTAATTCATTAACATCGTATGTACGAAGGTCCAACCCGTAGCAAACCTGATTCATGAATAAAGGAGTTTCCGCCATGCCTTTCAGACTGACCGGCGTATACTCAAACGCATAAATGCCTTTTAGCTCGGGGCTGCCCGCTACCGTGAAAGGGAAATAGGTACCCCGCCCATGATTGAGATAGGTGCCCTCAAACAGGCAGGTGGAAGGGTAAAGCATCACGCTCTGCTGCGTGTTGAGATTGGGCGATGGCGGAACGGGCAGCGTATAGGGGGTGTCGTGGGTGTAATTGGCTACCTTAATAAGTTTCAGCCTGCATTTTACCCGATTCAACAGCCACCCTTCTCCGTTGGCCATCTGTGCGAATTCGGCTACGGTCAGCCCGTGCGCCATCGGAATCGGGAACTGGCCGATCCCGGATTTAAAACGCATGTCCAGGACGGGGCCGTCAATGAGGTAGCCATTCGGGTTAGGACGATCCAAAATCAACAATTCCAGGTTATTTTCCTGGCAGGCTTCCATCAGCCTGACCAGGGCGTTGATATTGGTATAAAAGCGGCACCCTACATCCTGGAGATCGTACACCATCACATCGACGCCGGCCAGGTCTTGCCGGGTAGGTTTATTCTTTTTTCCATAGAGGGAAACCACCGGTATACCCGTAGTGCTGTCCACCTCATCGGCTACATGCATCCCGGCGCTGGCATTCCCCCGGAAGCCGTGTTCCGGGCCAAATATTTTAACGATGGTTACTCCTTGTGCAATCAGGCTGTCCACCAGGTGTTTTTCACCGATAACTGAGGTCTGGTTAGCCATTATGGCAACCCGCTTTCCTTTCAGGTAGGGTACGTACAGAGCTGTCTGATCGGCTCCCGTGGCAATCGTTTTGTCGGCAAGACCGGGAGCCCCGGCATGTTGATAGGGAACGGGCAGATGACCCTTCATCATCCAAAAACCAATAAAAGCACCCGCAATCCAGAGACCTGTTTTCATCGAAGTAAAATTAAATCCAGCATCGCGTTCGTTACGGAAGTCCACTTGCCGGAGAATGAGTGCTTCAGTGCCCGTCACGGACGATGCCGGGTTGGAAGGCCAAAGTTAAGTATAAATGTTTGGACAACAGGAACCCCGCGGCGCCCTTCACGCCGGACGATACTGATGCTATCGATGTTCCCGAAGCAATAAATCGCGGGTCAAAAAAATAAAAGCCGGATATCGGTCCGGCTTTTATACCTGATAACGTATCGATGAACCACTTATCAGAAACGCAGAGCGGCCAGCATTTCACCCTGAGGATGTTCGTGAGCTGTGTAATGAAGGCTGAGATCGTCGCCGGCATGACGCTTTTCCAGCTGTCGCAGCGCCTTTACCGGCAGGACCATGCCGGTATCGGGACCGCCGACATCGGGAAATTCCCATTTCTTCACTACATGTCCCCGCTGATCTTTCAGGATGATATTCCTGCCGGTACCTGCTCCCTTTAACGTGCAATGCTTGTAATGGATTCGCAGTTCATCGTTGTCGTTCGCAGTGCTTAGCTGCAGTTTTCGTAAACTCAGAGGCTGGTTCACAAACTGTTGCACAATGAGCTTGTTGTTGAGATAAATCTCGTAACTGTCCAATCCTGCAGGTGTTGTGAAACCACCTGCAATGAAGCCCAACGCCGCAAGCGTACAGAGCCTCACAAGCGCTTGTTTGAATGTTACCGGTTTCATACCATCAATGATTTAAAATGAAAACTAATTACCTGGTAACAATAGTACGCGTAAAGGAAACGGAAGAAAAAAATAGTAGACCAACAGTCGGAATCGTAGACAAATCATTGCGAGGCCTATTTTCTGATCATTACAGTCCGGGTAGTGCATGCACCTTTAAAGTCTGTAAGCAGTATCGTATAGGCCCCGGCAGGGAGAGATCCGACTGCGATACTTCCTTCCGTGAGCCGGGTATCGGAAAACACCTTGCGCCCCAGCGTGTTATAAATTTCCACGGACCGGATTTCGGCCGGATCCGTAGTCCCTATGGTAAGGTATCCCGCGGCAGGATTCGGATACACCCGGACGCCGGAAAGTACACGCTCCAGCGTGACAGACTCGATAGGGCTATGCAAATAACTGCCGTCGGTATCCACCATCCTGAGACGATAGTACCCCAATGCCGGGACAGGATGGCCATCCGTAAAGGAATACGTCTGCAAGCTGCTGCTTTTGCCATGGGCCTTCACCTCCCCGATCTTTTCCCATTCCCGGGCGTCGCGGCTGCGCTCTACCTCAAAATGGGAAGCATCGACCTCAGCGGCAGTTTTCCAGGCGAGGTTCACGGTGTGTTCGTCTTGTTGGGCGGCAAAAGAGACAAGTGTTACGGGGAGCTCGTCACCGGGTTCAAGCTTTAGTATAAAAGAGGAGTTATTGGCTCCATCCGCTCCTGATGTAAGGTTGGTGATCTCTGTGCCCGGGTCGAAATCTACTGTACCCTGAAATGTACCCGTAGCGTATACATGCATGTCCGCATCGACGGCAACCGAACTGCCATTGTCCGCGCCTGGCGCTCCGAAGCCTGCGGCCCACTCATAATTCCCGTTTGTATCCAGCTTACTGATGAAAACATCGGGAGCGGAATTTCCGGCCGCGGTCAGAGGGGCCATCTCTGTACCCGGGTCAAAATCCGCCGTGTTAAAAAAATGACCCGTAGTATATACATTTCCCTCCGCATCGATAGCGATGGAAAAACTACGGTCGGCGCCAACCCCTCCCATACCTTTAGCCCACAATAAGTTACCGTCAGTGTTTAGTTTACTGACAAAAATATCATCGTCGCCGGCCGAGATTAGCCCGGCCACTCCGGCCCCGGGATCGAAATCCGCCGTGCCCTGAAAACAACCCGTGATAAACATATTCCCGTCTGCATCGACCGCAATGGATACAGGCCGATCGTCAGCTGTTCCCCCCACGCATCCGGCCCACAGGTAGTTCCCGGCTGCGCTGAGCTTGCTGATAAAAATTTCATTTCCCCCCGCAGCAGTCAGTTCGACAACCCCCTCCCCGGAATCGAAAGCAATCGTGCCCTCAAATACACCCAGCGTGTACACATTCCCTTCAGGATCGACCGCCACGGAGGCCGCTGCCTCTGCGCCCGGCCCTCCTATCTGTCTGACCCACACATGGTTTCCGTCCGCATCCAGCTTGCTGATAAAAATGTCGGCGCTCCCGGCCGAGGTCAATAAAGCGGCCGGCGACCCGGCGGCCGGATCGAAATCGACAGTACCTCCAAAATGGCCTGTAGTATACACATTTCCCTCCGTATCGAAGGCAATGGCTGCCCCCTGGTTGCTCCCCCCCTCTCCCATGCGTACGGCCCATACATAATTCCCGGCTGCATCCAGCTTGCTGATGAAGATGTCGCCGTCTCCGATCGCCGTGAATAGGGTTCCGGATTCAGAGGAAGGAGGGACTGCTTAAAAGTAACCGTTGTTTCACAAACCTACTTAAATTCCTGCAGGACGGCAAATTTCCTTCCCGGTTAAAAGCAGAATTTCCATAACAAAACCACTCTTTCTCAGCATGTTTGCCGCGATCAAGAACCTGATTCAATAAGGTATGGCATCAAACGGGAAGCAGCTGATACTCTTCTATAAAGCCTCGTATCCGCCTACCCCTCCTCCAGAGTTTCCAGCAGCTCTGCAACAGCAGCCCTGCCGGCGCGGTTTGCTCCTATGGTGGAAGCTGAGGGACCGTAGCCGATCAAGTGGATACGAGGGTCTTTCTGCACCTTTGTTGCCAGCTTTCCGCCCATCACAATCCCGCCGCCTTCCTCCCGCAGCATCAAAGGGGTAAGGTGGTCGAGCGAGCTTCTGAAACCCGTGCACCACAGAATAACGTCGGCTGCTATTTCGGTGCCGTCTGGCCAGCGGACCCCTTTTTTGGTAATCTCGCTGAACATCGGCAGCCTTTGAAGCACCTTACGCGCACGCATCGCTTCGATGGCGGGGGTCACCGGCAACCCGGTTACCGATACTACGGAACCCGGAGGCAGCCCCCTCCGTACACGGTCTTCCACAATGGCCACGGCGGCCCTGCCGGCAGATTCATCAAAAGGTCCTTCCCGGAAAAGAGGCGGCTTCCGGGTCACCCAGGTAGTCGTGGTTACCTTTGAGAGTTCGTCAAGCAGTTGTATGGCAGAAATCCCCGCCCCTACGATTACCACATGCTTTCCTTTAAAGGCCGCTGCTGTCCGGTAATCTTTAGTGTGGAGCTGAATCCCTTCAAACAAAGCTGCACCGGGATATTCCGGCAGGTACGGGGTTTCCCAGGTTCCTGTAGCATTGATCAAACCCGCTGCGGCAAACAATCCGCGGTCGCTTTCTACCCGGAAGCGTCCATCTCGCCGGCAGACCACTGACACCTTCACCGGCCGGTAGACCAAAAGGCCGAAGGTATGCTCATACACATCAAAATAATGGGGAACGGCAATGCTGGCCTGTACACTGGGACTTCTATCATCCAGCGTATCGCTGAACGGCAGACCGGGAAGGTCATGTACCCGGTTGACCGTACTCAGCGTCAGAGACGGCCACCTGTATTGCCAGGCGCCGCCGGGTCGCGGGGACTGGTCCAGGATAACGAATTCCTTACCGGGCCGCAGCCCTTTCTGACTCAGGTAATAGGCCGCCGACAGGCCCGCCTGGCCTGCTCCTATGACGACAACGCGGGTTTTATAGATCAGTTTCGACTCGCTCATAATGGATCTGACAGGAGAAGCAATCGATTTTCCGACGCGAAGATACGTAATCCTTTCTGCGCTTGCGCCCCGCCGCCCGCGTCATTTCGACCTGCTTGAAAATCCGTGCTGCAAAAATGCCTATTTTTACCCGGCGAACTAAACGACGCGTGCCGTGCATACTTCCCATTTTCCCCGGATTGGCTCGATCGATGTGGTACGAGGACTGGTTATGATCATCATGGCGCTTGACCATGTACGGGAACTGATGCACGTGGATGCATTGACAAACGACCCCACGGATCTGACTACAACGACTCCTGCCCTGTTTTTTACACGATGGATTACCCATCTCTGCGCGCCTGCCTTTGTTTTCCTGTCCGGCACTTCCTCCTATCTTTCGGTATCCAGAAGCCCGGACACCAGCGCAAGCGCCGTTTTTTAATCCGGAGAGGGTTCTGGTTGCTATTGCTCGAATTTACGGTTGTCAATTTCGGGATATGGTTTGATATCCGTTTCAGCGTGCTGCTGTTTCAGGTGATCGCAGCCATCGGCCTGGGGCTCATTTGCCTGGGGCTCATCGTGTTGGGGCGGTCCCTGAAAGTACCGGCCGGCGTGCCGGGGGTGGTTGGGTTGGCCGTCATTTGCCTTCATAACCTGCTTCCGCCGGGCGTCCCCTTTTTTGCTGTCAGTGTGCTGCCTGTCGGGCAAGCGGCCACGCTGATCATCGGTTATCCTCCGGCGCCCTGGATTGCCATCATGCTCCTGGGCTATTGGCTTGGCGGCTATCTTACGGTAGCGGAAAACCGGCAGCGGTTGTTCCTCCGGCTCGGCAGCGGTTGCCTGGGCATTTTCACAGTACTGCGCGTTAGCAACCTCTATGGCGATCCGGCGCCATGGTTTCCTCAGGAAAGTGTCCTTTGGAGTATCATGTCTTTTTTGAATGTAACGAAGTACCCGCCATCGCTGCTTTACTGCCTGCTCATGCTTGGCAGCATGTTTTTGCTGCTCGGCCTGGCTGAACGGATGAAGGGGCGCCCCCCCCAAGTGTTAACGGTTTACGGGAAGGTTCCCTTATGCTATTACCTGCTGCACTGGTACCTGGTGCACCTTACATTGTTCGTAGTGCTGTTCATCCAGGGTTTTAATGTCCGTGATTTCGTGTTCGGCTTCCGTTTCGGGCGACCAGAGGCAGTGAACGGGCTTCCTCTCGGCGGGATTTATCTGATCTGGGCGGGCGTAGTGTGTCTGCTTTACCCCTTCTACCGCTGGTACAGCCGGTTTAAATTCGGGAAGCAAAGCAGCAAATGGCTCCGGTACCTTTAGGCACCCCGCATCTAATACACTACCTGTTTCCGCGTGACAACTCCCGACTCATGAAAAACCAGAATCGTATAAGTCCCCGAAACCACCCTGCTGAAATCCAATTCATAATAACTGTTTCGGATCGACCTGGCATGAACCTCCGCCCTCCTGCCGGACAGGTCGTACACCACAATGCCGGTCGGCAACACTCCTTTTACTTCCAGCTTTACCATCCCTTTCTGCGAAGGATTGGGGTAGGCGCTTAAGAGCGGGCTGTCTCCTTCAAACAGCACCGACTCGATCGGGGAATAGCCGTATGTACCGTCCAGGTCAACCATCTTCAGACGGTAATAGTAAGGAACAATTGCCGATTGATAATCGGCTGTTGTAAGATTGTCGCGGAATGAATAGGCGCCGCGGTTAGTATCTTCCCTACTGACCGCTCCGCTCCTGTCCCTTCCCGGCACGACACCGATGGTCCCCCAGGTAAGTGCATCCGTGCTGCGCTCCACTTCAAAATGAGAGAAATTTTTCTCCTCCGTCGTTTGCCAGGTGAGTGCCGCCGCATTCTCCTGCTTTTCCGCCTTAAAAGAAAGGAGGGCAACCGGCAATGCCGACTCGCTCTGACCGGTGACGAAAAAGCCGCTGAAGCTATTGGTTTGGAAGGTCACGGCCCACCAGCCGTATTCTTCTATCCAGGAAATCCCCGCAAGCGGCACAATTTCCCATTCTCCCGGATAGGTTCCCGGCAAACCGTCGCCGGATCCGGCGCCCGAATACTTTACTATTTTAAGATTCGTTGTCACCGGAGTCTCGTCCTCAATATCCGGAAGACGGGCATTGTGAGCATTGCCATACGCCTGGTTATAAGCCTTGAAGTCGGCATTGTCGTAGTAGAACGTAACCAGGGCGCCCCCACCTCCGGCCGCCGCTGAAACGGCATGGTAGCGACGAACGAAATGGGCCGGTCCGTGGCTTATGTCACCGGTACCGGCCGTCCATCCCTGGACGGTCAGATTCCCCTGGTAGCCGGTACCGGGAATAGACAACACGCTCCCGACCCGTCCGCAAAGATCTCCAATCGTCACTAACTGTCCCTGAGAGACCGCCACTACCCACTGATCCCCATCGTCGGGCAGCATATACTTCGTACACCGGTATTCATAGGCGCCGATATCCACCCATTGCCCGAAGATCCGCGGCTTGAAATCCAGATCGGTTGCAATGCCCGACGCAGCAGCATTGCTTCCCCTTTCAATCGCCGGACTATTGGCTGAAAGCCGGTAATTACCCAACGAAGTCGGGGCCAGGGTACTGGAAACGGCCTCCTCGAACATATCCGTATACGACAGGGTTCCGTCGAGGTTGCCGTTGCTGACATCCGAACGCCCCTGAATCAGGCAGTTGCGGGCCGTGTATTCCATGCCGGGGCCGCCCTCCAGACCTGTATTATTGCCGTAAATCAGTGTGCTGGCAAGCGACAGCGAGCCGTAATTATACAGATACACGCCGCCGCCCCCGGTGGCGGCGTTGTTGCCGGCAATAGTACTCTGAATGACCGACAGGCTCACCGGACTGCCCGCCAAGGGCATATTCGAGATCCCGCCGCCGTATGCCGCCCGGTTGCCGTGAAAAGCACTGTTTACCACTGCCAAAGCGGTATTGAAATTACTGACGCCGCCGCCATAGGTCGCAGCCTCGTTCCCTGAAACGATACAATTCCGTATGGCGATTTTCGCAGTATTATCCAGACTGGTCACGAATATCCCTCCTCCCCAGGCGCGGAAGACATCGATCCCGTTGTAAACAAAGCCGCTGGCGCCGTTGGCATTCCCGTGGCTGATGGTAAACCCATCGACGATCGTGCTGTCGTTTCCCGCACCGGCAATTACCATGACGTGATAACTGTTGTCCTCCGCGGAGCCGGGATCGCCGATATTCCCGCTCAGGACAGAAGGGGTTGCAGCGGGATTACGTACGCCGGTAGCAGGATCATATCCTCCCAGCAACTTCATACTCCGTGGTAGCAGCACAAAAGAGCGGTCCCGGTCGGTATCGTCCGTAGGGTAATAGGTACCGCCTGCTACATGAATAGTATGGGCGTGAGGGGTTTCTTCCGCCAGAACAAGCGCCTCGGTAAGACCGGGAGCGGCATCTGCCCACGAAGCGCCGGTGCCTGCGCCCGCCGCGCCGCCGTCCACGTAAAGCTCGAACAAGTAAAACGGCAAACCCTGGTATTCATAAGCTCCGATATCCACGGTCCCGCCATGAATGCGGGGGCGGCCGGCCACATCGCCCGTAATAGCGGAAGGCAACAGGCTGTTGCTTCCTTTATCAGTTACGTTCCAAAAAATAGAAACAGGGCGGTAATCCCCGGCCGACGTGGGAGCCGAATCAAAATCGGGGATATCCCTGAAAGCAGCCCTGGTAATGTTTTGCCAATTTAGGTTTCCTTCGCCTGCTAAATGCCCTTCACATGCACTGTAGCGTACGTTAAATGACGATGTTCCGTCTATCCCGAGCGCCGGTATCCCTCCCCCTGCACCATTAAACAGGACTACCGAATTGGAGACTTCGACAGACGAATTGAAAGCCGCGCCAATAGTCGTCATGCCCTCCGTATAATTCGCCGCAAACGTACAATTCACGATCCGGGCATCCGACTCCAGGACAAGCAGGGCGCTGCCACTGTTCCCCGAGTAATTCCCTGAAAAAAGACTATTCACAATCAGTGACGACGGAGACTTGTACCAATAAGCGCCGCCTCCGTTTTCTACAGATTGATTGCCTTTAACCGAACAGCCGGTAAACGTAATAGAAGGGCTTTCGTAAACCCTCAGCGCACCACCATACCATGATTTATTTTCTTCAAAACGGGAATTCTTTACCGTAACGGCCCCTGCGCTCTCATAGATATCAAGAGCTCCGCCGGAACCTCCGGACTCATTCAACAGGAAAAAGCAATCCGATATGACGGAGTTTATAAGCAAGGCATTAGTGGCTATAGCTCCTCCGCTTCTATCGACTGTATTCCTAATAAATTCACATTTTTCTATATTTATAAAAGTCTCAGTATTAAAGACTGCCCCCCCATCGTAGCCTGCTGAATTCTCGCGGAAATAAGAATCCGATATTCTCGAGTTTTCAGATAACCTTAAATTCGTGATTGCTCCGCCATTCTGACCGCTTTTATTATTGGAGAACCGGCAGGTTGTGATCGCTGCAAAAGCACTTTCATTATAAATGGCACCGCCGGAGATAGGTGCATAATTTCCATCAAATTCACTGTCCGATAGCGTCAATCCTGACGGCTCTTCGTGGTTTAAGATAGCGCCCCCGTGATTGCCCGAATTTTTTGAGAACCTGCTGCCCTCAATCACCAGGACTGAGCTATTATTATAGACAGCGCCGCCGCCCGTATTGGCGACATTCGATACAAACGTGCAACCGGTCATTTCTGCAGAAGCCTGCACCAGCCCCACGCCGCCGCCTCTGCTTTCGTTGGTGCCCGCACACCGGTTATGCTCCACCCGGCAGCCTGTCAGAGCCGGTGCGCTTTCGAAAATCCAAACCCCGCCGCCAAAGTCAATGGCAGCATTCATCGTAATGATGCTGTTCCGGATCATCACCTTCGATCCGTTCCGGCAGCTTTCAATAACAATTCCTCCCCCGGTCCGCCAAATCGTGGTAGAACTGTTGCCCGCCAGTCCGTCGCGTATCGTCACCCCGTCCACCACCACGCTGTCGGCATCTTCGCTCAACTCCGAAATCTTCAATACATGGGCGCTGTTATCGGTACTGTCGGCGAGATTGCCGATGTTGCCGCTGAGTATGGTCGGAGTACCGGCTGTGTTTCTCTGGCCGGTAGCCGCATCATACCCGCCGTACAATTTCAGCCCGCCGCGGTTGATTGCGAAAGAAGCGGTACGAAGGGTACTGCTTTGGGTACCGGTAGGATAATACGTCCCCTGTGCTATTTTAATGGTACGGATGGTGGTAGTCGCCTGAGCGGCAGTAAGTGCGTCGGATAGATTCCGGGCAGCATCCGCCCACGAGCTGCCGCTGCCATTCGCCTGGTGGTTTACGTAGACCGTGCCTTCAGCATCGGGTACGATCTGCGCCTGTACGGTTGCCGAAAAAAGCAAAACTGCAGAAAGCTTCTTTAAACGACTGAACAAGTAACGGTCAAGGTACTTCATAACATTGATGATTGGCTGATTTTCTATTCACAGGAATGCGCAAAGCTAGAACGCCTGCCGCCGGACATCAATAGTACGATAGCTCAAATTCGGGGACAGAGGCAACATCGGAAAAACAGAGGCCGCCCACCCGCCATCAGCATTCTTCTTTCTTTTCCGGTGCTCTAAAAGACGCTCCATGGGAGGGTCATCAGGGCTACATAAAGCATAATGAATACCAGGGCAAAAGCACCGGAATAACTGAAGTACCGGATCATTGCACCGGGCTTTCTTCTGAACCTGCGGAAAGGCAGGAAAAAAAGAGCGTACAGCAGGAAAAACAGCAGGGCAAAAAGGAAATTGGATACCACCACATAGCTTGACAATACGATACAAGAGATGACCACCTGCAGGGGATATCCCGCTATCAGTCCGTAAATCAATCCCATTGCAGCCAGGGTCATGATCACTATCCCTGCATACCTTATCCCTTTACCAAATGATTCCCGGAAGGTTTGCAGGCCCGTTTGATGTCTTTCGGAAGATGGTTGGTCGGCAACGGCTTCCCCGTTCTTCCGGAGATTCTTCCGGTATCGGGGCCACCATACTATCCAGCCGGTCACCAGCATTATAAAGGGTACCAGCCCGCCAATGAAGGTAAGGATACGGGTTGTCATCCCTCCGATTGTACCGTAATGCATGGCTTGCAGCCAGGTAAAATAGATATGCCCTGCAACCGGCAGGGACTGCTCGGTATTGCTGAGGATAGCCCCTGAATAGCGGTCAACAGACAACATGACTTTCCGGCCGGGCCCGCTGTCCGGGATAGTAGCGAGCATCCGGTAAGCAGCCGCGGTATCTTTCCCTGGCAAGCTCAACTGCGTCACGATCCCCCCCTTGTCAAGTGCGAGCCGCGTCGTATCCATTACATCGGCCAGCGTTGCGGTTGCTGACGACGGCTTCGACCGGGGCATGATCACGTCGAGCAGCGCTGCCGGCGATCTTCCATCCAGCATAAATACCAGCGGCATACTGGTTAAATTGAGGGTCATGCAAAGTCCGGTGACGGCCAGGATGCCTACAACCGGCGATGTGATCACCCCGATCAGGTTGTGCCAGTCGTACGACTGGCGTTTAAGACCCGAATGAAACCGGACGGAAAGCTTGGGCCCCAGCTGCTTCCACTTTTTCGGCAGCCAAAGCCTTAACCCCGTTATCATAAGAATGAGCAGCCCGAGCGTGGAGGCCCCTACGATATAACGCCCCACAACCGGAATAAGCAGGAAACGATGTATTTTTAAGGTGATGCCGATAAAATGCTTTTCCGAATGCCTTTCACCCAGCTTCCTGCCGGTATAAGGGTCAAAAAACAGCTCCTGCTGCCCGGCCGCAACAATATAGGATCCTTCGTTTTTTTCCCCGGCTTTCCTTACAGACCGGATCCCGACATCCGGGTACCGGCGCCGGATCAACGGAATGATATCGTTGTATTCCAGGTAACGTCCTTCATGGGATACGTCATAAAATGCGGGATTTAGTCGCTTGTCTATTTCATACCGGAATACCAGGAGGCTCCCTGTCACACTGACGATGGAGACTATAAAACCGGCTATGATCCCCAAACAGGTGTGCCATTTACCATACCATTTTAACTGGTGTTTTGTCCAGGCCATTAATTACTGCTGTTATGCGGTATGCGCTCCGGCGTCAGCTTCCGCCAACGACTGGCCTGTACGATCAGCACTGCATTTACCACCACGATGAGCACCAGCAGCACAAGCTGCGAGATATCCGCAAAACCTTCCTCCAGCACAGTACCTGCCAGATGCAGCAGATTGACCGGCAGCAGTACATTTCCGTAAACAAAATCGCTTAATCGTGGAGGGTGTCTTCACAGTCCACGGATGGTTTCCGGCTGGTATCCGGCTGGTATCCGGCTGCTTTCTGGCTGGTATCCAAAATGGTCTGTGGGACACAGACCATGGACACGCCGTGGACAGTGTCTTCACGGTGTCTTAGCGGTCAGCCGGTTTTTTCATGAGCCAGACCTCTGCAACCGAGCAGCCACGTCCGGGCCCGTCACTGCCGGGGAGCATATTCCATTTAAGCGACAACGTTCCTGTTTTTGTCGCCTGCACCGGGATGTCATACACTACCGGGACCGGCTTTTCAGCTGGAAGAAGGTAATCATGCACCGTTATGCCGTCGCCTGCGGTCAACCGTATTTTCTGATCTTCTATATAGGTTACTTTTACCTGGTACGCGGCATCCGGATCCAGATGCTCATAACGCATTTCCAATGGCAGATCGTAAATGGTTTGTGCATAGGTTTTCCACGAAACCCGCCAATTACGGATGCGCCCGATTTCCAGGCTGTAACCTCCCGGCAGGCCGGCGAAAGCTGATTGAAAGGAATTGGGATCTTCTTTGTAATTATGGTTGGTTACCAGGTGAGGCTGGTTTCCGGCATCCCCCAGGTCGTCGTAGAAGCCTCCGAGCCCCGGGTTGGTCCAGTTAACCATGGCGTCCAACGCACGCAGGCGCTCCTCTTCCGATGACAGCGCCCTGACCGAGGCAAACTGATCTTCCAGCCAATACCGGTTATTCAGGGGGTAATCGGCCAGGTCAAGGTTAGCGCCGCGAATCGTGTCGATCGCAAAGTATTTACTGACGCTCAATTGCATGCGGGTACTCTGGAACAGCCCCTCCGCCAGTTCAAACAACCGCTGCCTGAGGTCCGTTGCCTGTCTTTCAAGCGACGCCCGTGACAGGATGGCTTCGGCCTTGTTCATGGCGACACCGGCCCCGACCGCCTGCGCCTGCCGTAATACGGCCATGGCCTCCTTCTCCAGCTGAGTTTCATAAAGCAGACGGTCACGGGTATAGGCATCATAATACGACCGGTAGAGGGCCATCTGGAAGCGCCAGTTTAAGCGGACGCGGGGATTCGCCCTATTTTCCATTGATTTGAAAATAGCGTGGTGCACGTCCACCAACCGGTTGTTCAGCAGCGCTCCGCGCCAGTTTTGTTCCAGGTTCAACAACCCCTGGGCGAAAGCATCGGTTAGCTCAGGGTCGATAAAATACCGGGCATAATCCCTTAAAATAGTGACCACGTCGGCCTGCGGGTCCCACCCCAACCCACTCCAGATCATCTTATTCACATCGTCATTGACTCCTTCCGAGTAGGTAATAAACCCGTGGTGGTTTTCCAGCGCCACCGAATGAAAAATCGCCGCCTGATCCATTGGCCGGGGGTTGATGGTCTCCCGGTTCTCCGTGACGGTATAGGCATAATCCCAGTCGGGTACAAAATATTGCGCGTCGATGCTGTGCGTAATATCCGGATACCTCCGGATAGGATATTCCGACGGAACGATCTTCCGCAGGTCGTTGACATCCATGCGTACCCACGGGCCGTGCGTCACCCCTGTCAGCCAGGCGGGTTTCTGCCGGAGCAGTTGTTCAAACTGCTCCATCCATGCAGCGGTGTACCCTTGTGGCGAAATCCATATCCCGGCCCCGGGATGGTAGCGGTGCAGCACCTTCGCCACCCTTTCCAGGTGCTCGAAAAGTACCTCGGGTTTCTGTCTTCCCGGATCCCCGCCCGGAACGAAAACTGCGTCCAGCCTGGGCATATTTTTGAACAGCTCTTCGTTTTCTTCCAGCGACTTTTTCACGACCTCCGGCTTCCGGTAGTCGCCATGCATCAGCGGGTACCACATCCAGACATCCATTCCGTACTTTTTGAGCAACGCGCTCATGGCTACCAGCATTTCCGATTGGGGCAGCGGAAAAAGAGGGCTATCGGCATCGTCGTCCGTAAAAGGCGGCATCAGTTCCACGGCATTCGTACCAAACACGGCCAGATCCCGGATATAGCGTTCCCACATCGGCACGGTAAAGCCATCGTAAGAATTCACTTTGGGACGGTAGCCCAACTGATGTCCCCGCAGGGCTACCACCGGTTCGGTCACTGTTTCGATCGTGCGCGGTACTGTTATACGCCGGGGCATGAGACGGACTTTCCGTAAAAAATACCCCACCCCGAATACCAGCCCGCGCGGACTGTTTCCCGCTATCAGTAAAACCGGTGTCGTATCGGTACCCGGCAGCCATTTGATTTGAAATCCGTCCGGCGCAAGATGTGATGCCGAAAGATACCGGGCATAGGCGGTCGTTTTAAGCAACGAATTACGGGTTCCCAGCACAATCCGGGGAGCACCCGGACCTTGTACATCCGGCCAGGTGATCCCGGTCCGGTCCGCTACCTCCTCCCGTAACAGCTGAATGGCCGCCAGCTCGGTTTCTGATTGTTCCGAAACGTCTTCCAGCTGCGCGCTGGTGAAATCCAAAAATTCTCTTTCAGCGGCAACCCGGGCACAAACGGCCGTCGCGGTCACAATCATGGCAAAAGCGACAGCCACTAATCTCTTCGTAATCATATCCGGCAGCAGATTGGTTAAGGGTATACTTTTATACGCTCCCTGAAAACAATCGGGCTATTCCGGAACGGTATACGCCTGACCGTACGGCAGGCTGTCTGCCCCTGACAACCCGGACCTTCCGCCCACCCGGATGTGTGAATCACGCAAGTCTTACCTACTGTTTTATAACACTTTAGGACCTGAACGGCGTCACTTTTGTACAATCAAATAATTAATACAACTGAATTTATGAAAAATGTAACAGTATTCAGCATATTACTGACCGGCGCCTCGTTGCTGACCGGTTCCGTTTACGCGCAGACACCCGACCTGGGGGCGGCGGCAGACTTCGCATTGTTTACAGGCAACGGTGCATTCACTAATACCCTGGAATCCGTTGTGACCGGTGATGTCGGCACGAATGTCGGCGCTTTCGAAGCGTTTCCTCCGGGTATACTCGTGGGAGAAAGGCACGTGGTGGATGCAGTATCCGCACTGGCAAGCACAGCGGTGACCGACGCTTATAACAGCCTTACTGCGACCACCTGCGAAACCCCGCTGGGAACAACGCTCGTTAACGAGGCCCTTGGCGCCGGTATTTACTGCAATGGCGGGGCCGTTAGCCTTGACGGTAACCTGACCCTGGATGGCGAGGGCGATCCGGACGCCGTTTTTATTATTAAGATCGGCGGTTTGTTTTCCATGGGCGACGCATCCGCCATACTACTTACAGGGGGAGCTAGCTACGAGAATGTCTTCTTCCAGGTGGACGGCGCTTTTAACATGGCCGGAGGCGCGGTTTTCAGGGGTACCATGATTGCGCATGATGCCATCAGCCTGCTAAACGGCGCCTCCATCATCGGCAGAGGGCTTTCCGTCGCAGGAGCGATTTCAATCAGCAACAATATCGTCACGCTTCCTTCAGCGTCCCTGCCCGTTACGCTCGCGTCCTTTGATGTGAACAAAGGAGAAGGCGCTACTGCCCTGCTGAGCTGGACCACCACTTCCGAAACCCAGAGCGACCGGTTTGAAATAGAGCACAGTGTAAACGGGAAATCCTGGGAAAAGCTTGGCACAGTAGCGGCGCGCGGTGAAAGCAGTGGCTTGTCCGTTTATAGCTTTACCGATGAAATTTCGCACCAGGGCCTCAACTTGTACCATCTTAAAATGATTGACAAAGATGCTTCCTTTTCCTACAGCCCAATCCGCAGCATCGTTTTCGAACAAGACGAACAGCTGTCGTCTTATCCCAATCCGGCGGTCAGCCGCCTAACCCTCCGTGCACCGGATATGAGCCGGATCGAACACATACAGTTGAACGACCTGATGGGCAAAAGGGTTTACAGCCGGCAGCGGGCCGCGTCTGAAAAATTATCGGCAGAAATCGACGTGACTTTCCTGCCTGCCGGTGTTTACATCATGCGGGTAACTGACAGCGGCGGGAATGCAGGTACCCTCCGGGTACTGAAACAGTAAGAACGCTGCCATCATCATCACTACCGGATTACAGCGGAAACAGGCTGTTCTTTTCAGCGATTTATTTTCTAACAGCGTCATGCTTCTGCAACGTTCCTACAGGACCTTTGCAGAAGCTTTGGCCTTGCTGCACGGCTCCTTCCGTTCAGCTTACAGGTTTTCCAGGTTCTGGCTACGCAGCTGCTTCAGTTTTTTGTAATAGGACGGAGAAAGACCGGTTATTTTTTTAAACTGGTTAGACAAATGCGAAACGCTGCTATAGTTGAGTTTGTAGGAGATCTCGGTAAGGTTCAGCTCCTCATACATCAGCAGCTCTTTCACCCGTTCAATTTTATGCAGGATAATAAACTGCTGGATGTTGATGCCCTTTACCTCCGAAAACATATTGGAAAGATACGTATAATCATACCCCAGCTTTTCACTGATGTAGTCCGAAAAATTCACTTTGGGCAGCTCTTCCGCATAATGGATCATCTCAACTATCACACTTTTTACGCGCTCAATCAGGATACTTTTTTTATCGTCCAGAAGCTCCAGACCCGATCGCAGCAGGTTCCTTTTTAGTGCATCATGCTGATCAGGTGTCATATCCTCCAGAATTTCTACCGTTCCCAGTTCCACGATTACATAGTGCAGTCCCAATTTTTTCAATTCTTCCTTTACCAGCATTTTACAGCGCAAACTGACCATGTATTTTATATAGAGAATCATAGATGAATTATTTAAGTCGGATCAGTTTGCTGATGATGATACAATAAGGTTCGTTCTGATGATACTCCTACAAGAGATGGTGCAGCATACATTGGGAAATAACCGCGTTTAAGCGCAAAACCAGTGAACAATGCAACTTATACTATTACATGTGTCACAGGCAAGAGGCAAGGCATGGCTAACTTTGCAACAAGATAACAATAAACAATGAGAAGATGAAAAATTCAGTTTTAAAAATGGTCATTACAGCTGTTGTACTGACCTGTGGCATAACAGTGTCCGCACAGGAGGACAAACGGGCTGCAGCAGCCAGGAAGCAGGTGGTGGAAGCGGAGAACAACTTAAATGATGCCAAAGCAGATTCCGCACGGAATTTCGAAAAGTTTGTAACGGACGCCCGGGACACGATTAAGAAAAACCAGGAAAGCATCGCCGAACTAAAATCAAGAAAAACGGATGCCGCTAAAAAAACCAGAAAAAGATACGACAAAAAGGTGGAGGAGCTGGAACAAAAGAATGCTGCTCTGAAAGAAAAGATCGAAGATTCGGCCCAGGTTGACAGCAGTAAATGGGCGGCCTTCAAACGAGAGTTCAAACATGACCTTGATAAGCTGGGACTCGCTATAAAAGACATCGGGGTTAAAAATACAGGGGAATAAAACCAACAAACGTCGCCTGAGTCAGTTTTCAGGCCATTAAAGAAATGTAACATGAGAAAATTAGCAATTACAGTTTCGCTGTTAGCGATCAGCACGTTCACGTTTGCCCAGTCATTCAGTTTCGGCCCGAAGGCAGGCGTCAATATGAGCAACTATACCGGTGGCAATATCAATTCCGATGCCCGGATCGGCTACCACCTTGGCGGCTTGCTGAATTTCGGGTTTGGCAATGCTTTCTCCATCCAGCCGGAAGTCCTCTTTTCCTCACAGGGAGCAAAGGTTGAGCAATTGGGTGAAAAGAGAGATTTCAAAGTAAACTACCTGAATGTTCCCGTGATGCTCAAAGTCCGGCTGAATAACGGATTTTATCTGGAAGCAGGGCCGCAGGCAGGTTTCAGGATGTCCGAAAGTGTTCCGGATCAGACGATTGAAAACTTTGCGAAGGGCCTTGACTTATCCCTTGCTGGAGGACTGGGATACCAATCCAATGCAGGGCTGGGAATTGGGGTACGGTACATGGCCGGGCTCTCGAAAGTAGGCGATTTCTCGCCGCATGCTATCAACCCGGACTTTAAGAACAGCGTTATTCAGGCGAGCCTCTTTTGGTCGATACCGGTGGTGAAAAGATAATACTTCATCAGCAATGAAAAAGGGGAAATACGATCGAAAGATTTTATTTCCCCTTTTGTTTATGAATTCACCCTGTATGGAAAATTTCCTCCCTCACGGCAAACCGGTGCAGCGCCCTGGCTACAGGGCGCCCAAGGATAACTCCTCATAGCCGCTTTTGATAATCGTCGAGATCATTTTAAACCGGACATTGGCCTTAATCGTATTCCGTGAATGGGCGGGGATGATAATGGATTCCCCGGTATTCAGCAGGCTTGTCCTGTCGTTGATGACAATTTCCGCTTTGCCGTCAATCACCTGGATAAACGTGTCAAACGGGGATATCTTTTCAGTCATGGCCTCGCCTGTATCGAACGAAACCACGCTGACATTGCCGGTGGTCTTCCTGAGAATTGTTTTGATCACTACCGAGTTGGGAATATACTCAAGAATTTCAACAATAATAAAGACTTCTGATTTTTCAAATTCTGAATTTTCCACTGTTCAGGAAATTTTAGCTGAAAGCAATCAAGAAGGGGCAGTTTTTTGAGATCCTGCCCCTCTTTCATCTTTCATGGTAAATAATGGTGTAACTTCTCTCTCGTCAAGTCAGCCCCAGGTTAACACAGAACAACAACCCTGTAAGTCACCTGTTCTTTCAACCGGGAATCACTCGATCTGTTCAACAAATCTCGACCTATTTCCTGCGGGAATCATTGCACAATTTTCATTTTTTGTTACAGAAGTAACTGATTCTCCCCGATAAAAATAAATACCTTACACTCTCAAAATAAATGGATTAAATATCTCAACTTGCAGGGAATTAAATTGATTGGATGATGTCGAAGGAAAAAAATGCTCCGAAAGGAAATGTCAAAAAAAAATCGGATAAAACCCTGAAGGAAAAAAGGGCCGACAAAAAAGAAAAAAGGGAGGATAAGAAACATGACTGACAGTCATCCTCCGAAAGCCGGTTTTCTGCACGTATGAGTGCATCGCCGTACCGGGTGATGACTCGTATGGGTACCGGTGAATACTGTCGCGGCGGCTTCCCGTAAGATCCGGAGCGCTCATTCTTTTCTGTCAGCGCGCCATCTGCACCGGCGGTCATCGCTTCTCCATCATCTTCTCCCCTTCCATTCTTTTTCTGCAAGTCTTCTTTCCAACATGTCCGTTTCCATCCTCCGAAAGGAAATTATCTTCCAGCCCGACTCCAGCCGGGTAATCGCACGCTTTTTATACAATTCCCCCGAAAGAAGCCAGCAGCTGATCCGCAATATCCTGGCACTTCCGGACTCGCAGCAAAAAGAAAAACTGACCCGGGTACTACGGAAATATTCGAAAAGGCACCGGAGTATTTTAAAGGTTTTCGAACGGCATTTCCAGCGGCTGGAACCTCACTTCAAAGAGCTGGGCATTAATCCGGATACGATGGAAACAACGCAGCGGATGCTGATCGGCTCGTATTTTACAATGGAATACTCCATCGAAGCGGCAGCCTTTTTCAACCCCTCCATTATTGAAGATCCCGACCAGTCGCGGGTGGCGGCGGGGGAAAAAAGGATTATTCTCAGCTTCCGGGCCACCGGTGAAGGGCATATTTCCTCCATTGTTTTCCGTTCTGCACTGATTGACGCCGACAACCTGATCGTCGTGGAGCCCCCGGGACGAATGCTCAGCTCTCCCGAGCACATTCGTAACCATACGTACACCAAGAAGTCGTTTCTGGCGAAGCTCAACGAAATGCAGAATTTCGAAGACAAGGCGTATCCGGTGATTAAGGACAAACTGACCGATACCTTCACGTATGAAGAACTGAAACGATATGTCGCCGAGGCCAGGAACGAGATCGAGATGGACCAGCAAAGTGACCTCTTCCTGCAGGAAACGATGTGGCTGGCCTCTTCTCACTATGAAATGGATTTTTCCCTGGATACGGATATCTCCGAACGCGTTATTTTCCCGATTGCCGACACCGAGCAGAAAGGCATAGAAGACGCCCGGTTTGTGAAGTTTACGGGGGACGATCAATCAGTGACGTATTATGCAACGTATACTGCTTTTGACGGCATCTCCATTTTACCCAAACTACTGGTTACCAGCGACTTTTACCATTTTAAAGTCCTGCCCATTCACGGAGGGGTTGCACAAAACAAAGGCATGGCGTTGTTTCCCCGTAAAATCAATGGCAAGTACGCCATGCTGTGCCGGATCGACGGCGTCAATAATTACATCGCCTTCTCCGATACAATCAATATCTGGCGGGAAGCCACCCTCCTGCAGTCGCCGCGTTTTCCCTGGGAATTCGTGCAGATCGGCAACGCCGGCTCTCCTATAGAGACAGCAGCCGGATGGCTGGTTATCACCCATGCCGTGGGGCCCATGCGGGAGTATGTTTTAGGCGCTTCGTTGTTCGACCTCGATAATCCCACCAGGGAAATCGGCCGCCTGAAAGAACCGTTACTGGTTCCTAACGCGAAAGAGCGCGAGGGATACGTCCCCAATGTGGTTTATTCCTGCGGATCATTCATTCATAACGAAAGCCTGGTCATACCGTATGCGATGTCCGATTACGCTTCCACGTATGCAGTGGTCAACCTGGAAGAACTGCTCGAAAAGCTGCTGGCTTCTAATTGAGGCCTACCGGGCCGCAAGCAGCTGCTCGTATACCTTCAGGTAACCATCCACCATTTTTTCCCGGGAAAATCGGGATATGGCAAGGCGACGGCATGCTTCCCGGTTGATAGCGGCCACCTTTTCTACTGCTTTCACGGCTTCTTCCACATCCGGAACCAGGAATCCCGTCACCCCTTCTGTTACCAGTTCAGGCATCGCTCCCCGGGCAAACGCAATGACCGGCGTACCGCAGCACATCGACTCCGCCACGCTCAGTCCGAAGGGTTCTTCGAAATTTATCGGGTGCAAGAGCGCCAGTGCATTTCCCAGTAGTTCTTTTCTTTCCTCAGGCCCGGCGTTTCCCGTGTAGGTAACCCGGTCGTTGTCTATCCAGGGTTTCACCTGGCTTTCAAAATACGCCGTATCCTGGATCAGACCTGCTATCAGCAACTTCCGCCCTGCCTGCCGGGCAATACGGATCGCTTCGCAGGTACCTTTGTCGGGATGTATTCTTCCAAAGAACAAGAGGTACTCCCCTGCCCCGCTCCCGGGAGGGAAATCCGGGAGGTGAAGTCCGTTGTAAACCGTTGCCTCGTAATCCAGCAACGGTGAGCGATCGGCATCGCTGATGGATACATACCGGGTAAATGCATTGTATTTCTGATACACTTCCAGGATTTTGGGAGACGAGAACCCGTGGATGGTCGTCACCATGGGGGTACGGATCAGCCTCGAATACGTCAGGGGCAAAAAATCGAAATGATTGTGAATCAGGTCAAAGGCCGCCGAACGCTCCATCAGATGGCTGATATGGAGACATTCGGCCACTTTCGGATCTATGGCGGTATCTTCGGCATACGGGCGGGCACAGCACGCTTCCAGCTTACCTGCAGTGAGGGAGTCTGCGGTGGCAAATAACGTCACGTCTACCCCCTTTTCTATCAGTCCCTCGGCCACCATCGAAGCCACCTGTTCCCACGGACCGTATTGCCTTGGCGGCGTTCGCCAGGCTATGGGAGCTAAAATAGCGATTTTCATGCGGCTTCGTCCATTTTCGACACCTCCTCGTACGCCTGCAGCACGGTCAGGTGTGCAATCAGGTAGGCCAGGGTGCTTTCCGCCCCCTGGTTGCGGTTGATTCCCCATTTCTCCAGGCCGTCGCAACAGCCCTTGGTCTCAAAATCGTACAGGCTGACCCGGAGGTCATTGTCCCCCAGAAACCACAAAAAGCACGTGTAAAGCCTTGAAATATAGGTTTTGTCACGGGTCAGCTGGAAGGCCTGTTGAAACATGAGTACCATGGCCAGCGCATCCAGCGGCTGCTGTGCAAACCGGGATTGTTCTCCGTCCATACGGTACCAGTTTTCGTTTCCGATCACCGACAGGTAACCGTTCTGAAGGGTGGTCTCCGAAAGGAAATCCATACTTTCCAACGCTACCCGGGTAACGTTTTCGTCGTTTAAAAATTCGGCGGCATGCAGGAGCGCCAGGGGCAGAAACGCATTGTCGTAGGCCAGCAGCGATTCGAACCAATGCCAATCATCGGTGCGATGCCGCTCATATTCCCGGATAAGCCCGTTCGTCAGTTTTCTCAGGCGTCCGGTCATTTCTTCATCCCCGGGATTACTCTTCAGGTAGTGGCAGATGCCGACGATGGTATTGGCGATGCTCCGGATGGAGATCAGGTTTTCGAAATTGGGTACAGCACTGAAAAATATCTCTTTCCCTGTCTGGTAATAGGCGTCATTGGGGGCGTTTCCCAGCAAGTATCCCAACGACCAGATGGCCCTTCCGAATGAATCTTCCGAACCCACCTCGTCCAGAAAGTTACGGTTGAAACTAAGAAAATTACGGAAAGTCCCGTCCGCGTTCTGCATGTAATTGATATAGCTCAGGTACGTAGGCGATAGTTTAAGCGCCAGCGGATGTTTGTTCCGTTTGTAGGCCATGAGCACCATCAGCAGCGCCCGCGCGTTGTCATCCAGGCAATAACCTTCCTTCAGATTGGGGATCCCGTATTTGGCATGCTGGATGATCCCGGTATCGTCGGTCATCCGCTGCACATGATCCAGCAGAAAAGGAGGCAGCATCAGCGGGTCGATGATGGTTTCTTTTTCTTCCCATACTTCCGGATGTTCCTCGATAACCCTGGCGGCCAGCGTGAGGTAGTGCCCGCCGGTTTGAGGCCAGGTCACTTTCCGGCCGTAGTCAAAGGCATTTCCCCGGAGCCGGCGCATTACGTCGGGCTGGTCCAGCAATTCCAGCAGTACCGTCGACAATGCCCCGGAATCATTAAAGTCAAACAGTCTTCCGCGCTCTTCTGCGAGTAATTCGACCGCGTGCCAGTACGGAGTCGACAAGACGGCACAGCCTGCCCCGATCGCGTAAGAGAGTGTACCGCTGGTAATCTGCGACTCGTTCGTATAAGGGGTAATGTAAATATCGGCTGCCGACAGGTACCGGAACAGCTCTACCTGGTCGACGAATTCGTTCAGGAACAGCACGTGCTTCTCTATTCCCAGTTTTTTAACAGTACTTTTCAGAAAAATCCGGTACTCGTCCCCCGAATGCCTGACGACGTTCGGATGGGTTTTGCCCAATACGATATACACCACCTCCGGGTGCTGCTCCACCACCTTCGGCAATGCCCGCAGCACCGTTTCGATACCTTTGCTGCGGCCGATAAACCCAAACGTGAGCAGGACCTTTTTTGAAGCGAGCTTGAAGCCTCTTTTGGACTCTCCCTGATCAAACCGGATATCCGGTACCCCATGCGGGATCAGCATGATTTTTGATGCCGGTATATGATAGGCATCAGTAAGAAAATGTACGGCCATTTCAGTCATGACGATGACCGATTGCGCTATTTTACAGATTTCAGTCAGCACCGCCCGTTCGTTGTAGGACGGGTTTTTCAAAACGGTATGCAAGGTCACCATCAGCGGCACTTTTAAACGGTGCAGCAAGGGCAGAATATAAATCCCGTTCTGCCCGCCGAAAATGCCATATTCGTGCTGCAGTATACAGACATCGGACCCGTTCAGGTTGATGAAGTTAGCCGCTTCCAGGTAATCAGCCTGCTCTTCCTGGCGAATGGTCTGCCGTACTTCCTTCGGATAATCATATTGTCCTTCGTAATCATTCATCGCTATTACCACCCCTTCATGCACTTCCCCGCTCGCGGCCGGAGCCGTCATGGCATCGAACAGATTTCTTGTAAATGTCCCAATGCCACATTCCCGCGGCGGAAATGTCCCTATAAACGAAATCTTCATAAACCTACCTGGATTGATTTCTATCAAGTTACCATTATTCCGCCGCATTACCTGCATCTGTCTTAAAATAATCCTGCCTGATAACGCCGCTTTCATTTCTCCGGGAGTACCTCTCTGTTTACACAAATCAGGTAAAAAGCAATTGGCTGTACCTGCCAGGTATTTTATACGCTTCAAATAGGCAACATTGTCGCATTAAGCTAAGGCCAACGATACAATAGTTGTCACCCCGATCAATTTCGTCCCGCCTGGAAAGTGCAGGCGTATGGTGGTAGCAGCATGTCCTTCAATGAACGGAGCCAATATGCTTCGTTCCGCTATAATAAGGATTTTATTGAAAGTCGCTGGAGCAGGCAATGGGGCGACCGGATAAACGAACTGGTCTTTATCGGACCGGATATCGACAAGGAAAAAATACTTCCGACCTGGGGATTACCAAACCCGCTCATCCGGAGTGGGTTTACCCCGGGCGTCAGGAAAGTGGCTCCGGTCTGGGCGGGGTTCCCGACGGACGTGACCTATCGTCGGGCAGTGGAATGAATTCGCTATTGTCGTTGGGAGGCAGTATAAACCTGCCTTGCTTCCAATCTTCCTTAGCCTGCTCGATCCGTTCTCTCCGGGAGGAAACAAAGTTCCACCAAATGAAGCGTTCACCCAAAGGCTCGCCGCCCAAAAGCATCAGGGTCGTGGCTTCTTTGGCAATGATGCGCGGATCAACGCCTTTGGTGAAGACAAGCATTTTTCCTTCCCCATACGTGATTCCCCCGATTTCGACGGCCCCTTTGACGATGTAGAAGCCGCGTTCGGAATGTTCTTTCGGAAGTGCGAAAAGGGCGCCCTGCTGTACGACCACGTGCAGGTAAAATAGCGGGGAATTCGTTTTGACGTCACTTTTCAACCCATAGGCATCGCCGGCAATGAGCCGCATCCAAACCCCCTTATCGGTAAAAACAGGCAATTGCCCGGGCGTATAATTGGCAAAGGAAGGCGCTGCTTCTTCATCCTTTTCGGGAAGAGCCACCCAGGTTTGTATCATTTCCAACCCGCCCGCCAGGGAGGACGGGTTTTCAAACCGCTCCGAATGGGCTATTCCGCTGCCCGCTGTCATCCAGTTTACTTCCCCCGGACGGATGATCTGCTCTACCCCCAGACTGTCGCGGTGCATTACCTCGCCGCCAAACAGATAGCTGACTGTCGAAAGGCCGATATGGGGGTGCGGAAGTACATCCAGACCCGACGGCTGTGCGGACGGATCGGCGACAGGGCCTGCATGATCCATAAAGATAAAGGGGCCGATCATCCTGCGAAGGCGGAAAGGAAGAATGCGTTTTACCTTCATTTCAGCGCTTATCGCTGCGGTGCGGGATTCAATAACTATTTCAAGCATCGTCAGTGGTACGTTTAGTAGGAATCTCTTTGCCCGATAAGCTTTCACTATGCAATATAAAAATTTATTTGCCTGTTTTGATAGGTTATTGATTTCCTATCCAAAGCACTCCGTTTTTACTTTTGAAACGGCTTATCTTCCCTTCATCAAGTAATCCGTTGAGTATTTTCTCCGCCTCTTCAAGACTGTTCCCGGTCACTACTGCAAATTCTTTGGTCATCAGCGTATTGAAGTATGAAAACACACCTAGTGGTGAGCGATCATATTCGTTTCGTTGGGCATCGGGAACGAATTTCTTTATGGTTTTCTCATAATCTTCATAGGGCTTGAATCCATATACCAACGCCTGGTTATTGTCTGCATCCGTAAAAAACAGCGTCGGGAAGCCTCTCACACCCAGCTGTTTGCCCAAGTTCAGGTCATCCCGGAACAATTCATTGGCTTTTCCTTCATAATCCGCTCTAAACCGAAAGGTATCCAATCCCACCTCGCGGGCAGCCTGTTGCATATACTCCCATTTGGTGATATTTTTCTTCTCCAGGAATAGCATTTCCCTTAACCTGCGCATAAAAGAAACTCCTTTTTCCTTCCCCTGGAGTTCCGCAGCCTTCACTGCGACAGATGGCGGATAGGAAGAATCCAAAGGATCTTCCAACCAAACATCACCGTCAATCGGCATTTCATAATACTCCCCGGCCTCTTCCCAATGGGACGCTACATCGGATGGTTTACTAATGCCGCCGCTGCTGTAAATATCCCACGACGGCAGCAAACCGCCCATATGGTAATCGATATCGAAGTAATTTCCGTACTCCAGTTTCAGCTTCCTCAATTGCGGCTCGATCCCCCAACAGGAAGAACAGATAGGGTCGGTAAAATAGACGATTTTCACCGGCTTTTCCGGGGATGAAAGACGGGTTTCTTCTCCGGTGCCAACGGTTTCCTGCACGCCGCATATCCCTGTTTCAATATCACAGAACAGCGGATTTTTATCTTCATTCGTTTTCATATTCTTCCTATTTATGCCCTTTTTTGCAGGACTCTTATAAGTGGATGTTTAAGGTTATCCCTTAAATTCTTTAACTTGTACAAAGATACCCGCAAGGATATCCGTATACAATAAGTCAAAAAAACATGACTACCCCGAAAGAAGATTTTGGTGAGGAGAGCTGCCCCGCAGAAGGGCTTTTAAAATTGCTGTCCGGTAAATGGAAACCTCAGATACTCCGTCTGGCGGTTGATGGCCCCGTACGTTTTAACAGCTTACTGAGGAAATTTCCGAAATCGAATAGACAATCCGTTTCTACTGCTTTAAGAGAACTGGAAGAGGCCGCCCTGCTGATCCGCACAGTTGTAAAAGAGAAGCCCTTGCATGTTGAATACACCTTGTCCGACAGCGGAAGGGCGCTGGTCCCGCTTTTTATGGATATGGAGAGTTTATCTTGATGAAGCCTGTTTTACTGATAAAAAATATACGCATGGTCGCCATGAAAAGTTTGTCAGTTGCCGCTTCTCTATTCGCTGTCTGATTCCTGAATTCTTTAGAGCGAACCGCTTGCACAACGATCTGGTTTGCTATCGGGTCAGCCGGTATACCGATTACGGATTTTACTACCAATATTACTGATTGCGATACACCTGCCGTTTTTGTTATAGCAGAATGCGTAGTTTTGGGTAAGAAAAAAAAAAAAAGGGATGGAACATGCATATTATTTTGATACGGTAAGCCAGTATAATGCTTTCAATAACCATGAAACATTGCACCCGTTGATCAATATAGTTGATTTCTCAAAGGCTAAAGAAAGGACTGGTTCCCGGATGACTTTCGGGTTATACTGTATTTTTCTGAAGGATGTTCATTGCGGGGATTTAAAGTATGGGTGTAATTATTATGATTACGAAGCAGGCACATTGGTATTCATTTCGCCCGGTCAGGTTATCGATGTGGAGAATAAAGTGGATTATTACCAGCCTATGGGCCATGGATTGGTTTTTCATCCGGATCTGATAAAAGGGACACCCCTTGCCAGGAGTCTGAATGAATATAGTTTTTTCAATTATAACACCAATGAAGCATTGCATTTATCCGAGCGGGAAAGGAAGATTGTTTTCGATTGCTTCAGCAAGATTGCATACGAATTAAGCCAGTCGATTGACAAACATAGCAAAAGGCTCATTGCGTCCAATATCGAGTTGTTCCTCAATTACTGCGAACGGTTTTATGACCGTCAGTTTATTACGCGGGAGAGTGTTAACAAGGGCATCCTGGAAAAGTTTGAAGAACTACTGAATACTTATTTCACATCCGAAAAGCCGTACAGTATCGGATTACCTTCTGTCGCCTATTTCGCCGATGAACTCAATTTATCGTCTAATTATTTTGGTGACCTGATCAAAAAAGAGACTGGTAAGTCGGCCCAGGAATATACCCAGAACAAAATTATTGATATCGCCAAAGACAAGATCTTCGACGGCAATAAGACGATCAGTGAAATCGCCTATGAGTTAGGTTTCAAATATCCTCAGCACTTCAGCAGGCTGTTTAAACAACGGGTCGGTTTTACGCCGAACGAATTTCGAAATTTGAATTAAAAAAATGGGTTGATCCATTCGATAATTCGATCTCGCTAATGCCTGATGCTATGGGTGTCCCGCACACTGCTGAACGTCAGGGCTAACAATTTCCAACCGTCCTGTTCCTTTTTATAAACCTCTGTCACTGTAAATTCAGTCACCACCGTATTTTCCCGAACCACAGCATCCAACGTAATGCGGTTCCAAAGGACGGCTACGTCGTCAGCGATTTCCACCGCTAAATCGTGGACATCCGCGTTTTTATACCAAATGTTTCCGCTTTTAATAATCTCCAGCTCCTCATCCTTTTTCCAGGTTCCGCTCATGTGGACAAATTTCGACTTATCGTGAAAGAGTGAAGCCAGTTGGTCCACGTCCTTGTCTGCCATCCATTGCCATTTGGCTTTAGAGAGCTCTTTAAGCTCCTGTTCGGTTGCTGCATTTTGTCCGAAAGACAATTGCATACTCACGATGATCACTAATAATCCAAGGGCTGATTTTTTCATGGTTCTTCTTTTTGGTAATTTCTGTTACGAATTACTTTCTTTGAATAGGGATAAAGTTATCCCGTTCGATCGCTTAGGATGATTCCAGTTCATTGATGAATGGCTGGTTGTAGAAACGTTTTCCGGTAGCCTGATAAAGTGCATTCGCCACCGCCGCAAAAGCCGGAGGAAACGGAGGTTCGCCCATTCCAGTAGGATCCTGCTCATTTTCCACGAAATGGACATCGATCGCTTTCGGCGCTTCGTTCATCCGGATTAATCTGTAGGTTGTAAAATTATTCTTTTGCGGGACGCCCTCCTTAAACGGCAGTTCGCCATAGAGCGCATTTCCAATACCATCTATGATAGCCCCTTCGGCCATATTAACCGCAGCATCTTTGTTAACCACAATTCCGCAGTCGATAGCCGCTGTGACTTTCTCAACCTTCGGAGCATTGTCTGTCATCACCAGATCAACCACCTCTGCTACATAGGAATTGTGGCAAAAATAGGCCGATACGCCGCGGTGTACACCTTGTGAACGTTTCGTCCAGTCAGACTTCTCACGTACCAGCTCCAAAACGCCTGCATACCGAGCCGGGTCATAATCATTTCTTTCACCCACCGGATCTGTCTTTGCCCGCTCCAGAAGTCCCAGGCGAAAATCAATTGGGTCCTTGCCCATCTCTGCCGCCAGTTCGTCCAGAAAGGATTGTTCTGCAGCAGCCATAAAATTAGATCGCGGCGCGCGGAAAGCGCCAATGGTAATATTGGAAGGGATCTGCCAGCCTTCGGCAAGGTAGTTGTCGACGGATCCTGCCGGAAAACGGTTGGGATGCAACGGTGTTTCCGGTATGCCGCCGGCCTTCACATGAAAGGCAATCAACTTATTATCAGCATCCAGGGCGGCACGGTAAGTGGCGCTGTAAGAGGGCCGATAGACACCTGCAGTCATTTCATCCTCACGAGTATACATTAATTTAACAGGAGCCTTGAGCTGCTGGGAAATAACCGCCGCTTCGATAAAATGATGTCCATAAGCCCGACGGCCGAAGCCACCTCCCATCCGCGCCAGCCTGATGTGTATCTTTTCCTTTGGCAGACCAAGTCTTTGCGAAAGCGTACCTGCGATAAACTCCGGAGCTTGAATCGGCCCATATAAATCAGCCTTATCTTCCGTTACGTGCGCAAAACAATTTACCGGTTCCATCGTATTATGCGCCAAAAATGGCGCGGTATAGGTACGCTCCAGAATTTTTGAAGCCGATCGGAATGCGCTTTCGGGGTCGCCGTCTCTACGCATGATCGTTCCGGGCTTCTTGCCAAATTCCTCCATCCGGGCCCGGTGCGTTTCAGTGCTTTCCAGGCCTGCCGGGAATTTTGCTTGTCCGCCGGAAATGGTAAAGGTCCGTTCAGGTTCGGCTTCCCACGCTACCTTTAATGCATTTTTAGCCTGTAACACCTCCCAGGTGCTGTTGCCTGCCACCACAACAAATTTGGTGAAGCTGGTGGTGTCAAAATAATTCTGATCAATACCTTCTGTCAATGAATCAATGGTGAATATTGATTTAATTCCCGGCATGGCTTTAGCCGCACGATCATCCATCGACTTAAAACGCAGGCCAAACGCAGGCGGATGCACGATCATCGCTATCAGCATCCCTTCGGTTTTATAATCGACACCGAACAACGCCTTTCCTGTTATGATACGCTGGTTTTCTACGTTTTTCTTTGAGGAGCCTATGATTTTAAAGTCTGAAACCTCTTTCAGCTTTACTTCCTCGGGCACAGGTATCTGAGCGGCTGCCGAGGCAAATTCACCGTAGCCGGCTTCCTTCCCGGATGCCTTATGCAGCAACATACCCGGTTCTGTGGTAATTTCCGAAGCAGGGACATTCCATGCCGCCGCCGCCGCCAAAATCAGCATTTGCCTTGCAGTGGCGCCTGCCGTTCTCAGGGGAGACCAAGCCTGGCGAACCGATTGGCTGCCTCCGGTAAATTGTCTTCCATAGCGTTCGGGATAAAAATCGGCCTGTTCCACCATAACCTGCTCCCAATCAATGTCCAGCTCTTCGGCCAGGATCATAGGCAATGACGTTTTGACGTTCTGTCCGAATTCCGGATTTGGATTAAACAGGGTTACTACACCATTTTCACCAATCTTGATGTAACTGTTCATCTCAAACCATTCCTCCGGCACTTCAGGTACTTTCTTCGCGGAGGGTTGGCAGCCGGCCAGCCAGTTGAAATGCAACACCATTCCGCCTCCTGCAAGCATGGCGGCCTTTAGAAAGAACCGTCTGTTGACTGTCTTTTTTATCCGGGTCATCGTTTCGTCCTTTAATTAGTAAGTTGCTGCTGTTTTGATAGCGGCTTTTATCCTGAGATACGTTCCGCACCGACAAAGGTTTCCGGTCATCGCCGTATCGATATCCTCGTCTGTCGGATGTGGATTGGACTTCAATAAAGCGGCAGCATTCATAAGCTGTCCCGCCTGGCAGTAGCCGCATTGCGGAACATCGTGCGCTTCCCATGCCTGTTGCAAAGGATGGTCCCCCTTTTCCGATAAACCTTCTATCGTGGTTATGGATTTATCCCCAATAACCGAGACCGGCATAGAACAACTTCGAATAGCCGTATTATCGAGCAATACCGTGCAAGCGCCGCAGGATGCTACACCACATCCATACTTGGTTCCCACTAAATCAAGATGGTCGCGTAATACCCACAGAAGGGGCGTTGACGGGTCAACTGCTACGGTATACGTTTTTTGATTAATGTTTAGTTTAGTCGCTGTCATGGTGTTGTTTTTACGAGTGTTGTGGTTGAAAAGATACCATATTGCTGATTTCACGGAAGCATTATCGCACCTCACAACCTCTAAACCAATGCCTTATAAAGGTTGTGCCCCGCATCAGTAAATTGCGGCCGCACAAAAATGTAGTAAAAAAAATCAGTACTATGTATACATATTACTGATTTACCTACCAATATTACTGATGGAGTAATCGTAAAGGGTTGAAACAGCTGAATTTCGGATGATCGCGCAAAGTTGTCCGCATTCCCGCGAAGGGAATCATGAAATTCTTTAAGCGACCGATTACCCTTCCTGCCACGCAATTCCCGGCGCGTTACCGGTATCCCCGAAGCCGCTCCGCCGATGTGACAGCGCAGCATCTCCACCGGATGTGAGGACTCCTTCAGTCCGCGAGCTCATGAGAGTCGACCGGGCCGATATTTTGAGGATTCCCAATTCTTTCCCAAATTCACAAATTATCTTTGTGGTTATGAAAATCCTGATAGTTGAGGACGAAAAAGCGTTGCGGGAAACGATTGTCGCTTCGCTTACAAAGGAGCATTTTGTAATTGAAACAGCCGATGATTTTCATGCGGCAACCGAGAAAATTACGGTTTATGACTACGATTGTATTCTGCTTGACATCATGTTACCAAACGGCAGCGGACTATACCTTTTAGAAGAACTCAAAAACTTGGGAAAATCGGGAAACGTCATTATTATTTCCGCCAAAGATTCGCTTGACGATAAGCTGAAAGGACTTGAACTGGGGGCAGACGATTACCTGACAAAACCGTTTCACATTGCCGAACTCAACGCGAGAGTAAAAGCCGTTTTACGAAGAAACAAATTAGACGGCAAAAACACAATTGAGATTGCAAACACTATCCTGGATTTAAAAGAGAGGACGTTTTCTGTAAACCAAGAAAATATCCAACTCAACAGGAAAGAATTTGACATGCTGAATTACTTCTTGCTCAACAAAAACCGATTGGTTACAAAAACTGCAATAGCCGAACACGTTTGGGGTGACAACATCGACCAGGCGGATAATTTTGATTTTATTTATTATCAAATCAAAAATCTGCGAAAAAAACTACAACTCGCTAATGCCGGCATTGAAATTGAAGCCGTTTACGGTATAGGTTACAAGCTAACTGAAAAATGAAGTTATTAAACAAATCACTCAACTCACTATCTGTTTCACTGTTTTTCATCATTGGATTATGGTCGATTGTATTCTATTTCAACATGCTCCGAGAAATTAAAGAAAGCGTTGATGAGGGATTGGAAAACTACAAACGAC
This sequence comes from Telluribacter humicola, assembly GCA_040394475.1. Taxonomy (GTDB): domain Bacteria; phylum Bacteroidota; class Bacteroidia; order Cytophagales; family Spirosomataceae; genus JBEBSD01. The sequence goes on from JBEBSD010000054.1 coordinate 39,327, forward strand.
AAATCATTTACCAGGCACAAAAAGACACAACTATTTTAGCGAAAAGCAATTTTGATGAAAGCTTTTTTACAGTTCATGAAATAACACAAACGCAGGCACTATCATTTAGAGACAGGTATATTGATACATTAATGTATATGCAGGATGCCGACGATGAGCGCCCCGAACTGGAGCCTGTACGTATGCTCACAACTGCCTTTGAAAACAACGGACATTATCATGAATTGAGCATTATCAATTCGATGGTGGAAGAAGATGACTTAATCAAAGAGTTACTCTTAGACGCAGCCTGGCTGTATCTGATTTTAATCGTAAGCATTACTATCATCAACAATTTTGTATTGCAGCGTCTCTGGCAACCCTTTTATACTTTTCTTAATCAACTTAAAAACTACCGACTTGGAAGCAGTAAAAGTTTACCTGAAGTAAAAGGGAAAATAAAAGAATTTACTGACTTACATAATGCCGTAAGCACTCTATTGCACCACAGTATTGAAACTTATGAACAGCAAAAACAATTTATCGGTAATGCTTCACACGAACTACAAACGCCATTAGCAATAACCATCAACAAGTTGGAATTACTAATTGAGAAAGGAAATTTGCAAAACGAACAAGCTGAAAGTATCACCGAAATAATGAATATCGTTGAGCGCCTGGTTCGCTTGAATAAATCGCTGTTACTTTTAACTAAAATTGAAAATAAACAATTTTTGGACAATTCAACTATATTGTTAAACAAAGTAATTCGGCAAGTCATAGGCGATTTAGAAGAAATAGCGGCGTTTAAGGAAATAAAAATTTCCGTTACAGAAACTGCGGAATTATTCATTCAAATGGATACTTCACTCGCCAACATTATTATTTCAAACTTACTTAAGAATGCTATTTTTCATAATGTCTCCAACGGAGCAGTAAACATTGACATCTCGGAAAATACAGTCAAAATAAGTAACACCGGTTTTACTGATTCTTTAAATGAACAAAAAATATTTACCCGTTTCTACAAATCCGAAAATAACACAAACGGCACAGGACTCGGTTTAGCAATCATTAAAGCTATTTGTGATGTGTATAATTATTCAGTCTCATATCGTTTTGAAAGTAATCTTCATTGTTTTGAATTACGTTTCAACTAGTAATGCAATAGTTAAAGCGCTCACCGCAGCCAAATTACTTCTGCAGCTCCTGTACGATCAGGCTATTCTATTTGGCCGACAATGCAATAATTCATAGAAGTTTGCCTAATAATTCGTGTATTCGTGGTAAATTAAATAACAGCTACATCAAGCATGGCCACAAGTTAAATGCAAGTTGAAGCCCGTTTCTGAAAATTATTTTCGAATTTTAAGTCATTCCCAAATCTTTCCAGATTGTCAGTTTTACTTTGCACCATCATCTAAAATAAAAGAAAATGAAAAAAAGCATTTTAATTGGCGCATTTGTGTTGAAGTTCTTCGCAAACACGGCTTTCGGGCAAGACATTCCGCAAAGCCAAGTTCCATCGGTTGTTGTAAACAACTTCCAGCAAACATTCCCAAAAGCCTTTGACGTAGAATGGGAAATAGACGGAGAAAACTACAAAGTAGAATTTGAAACAGGTCTGCTTGGAAGAGACCACGATGTTTGGTATGACAAAACAGGAAAGCTGATAAGACACAAAGAGGAAATATCTAAAAGCGATCTGCCTCAGAAGGTCTTGGCAGCGATCAACGGCGATTTTAGTAGTTATCGTGTTGATGATTTAAAAAGAAATACAGAGGGCGATAAAGTAACTTATATGCTTGAACTGAAAACATTCACAGAAGAATGGAAAGTAGCCTTTGATGCAGAAGGAAATGTTTTAAGTAAAATTGCCGATTAAGTTGAAAAAACGTATAGTAACTATAGTCATTTTTACGCTGTTTTTGGGCAAGTGTTTTTCGCAAATCAGTCCGCCAGGTTTGGGTAAAGCCCATACTGCGGATTGGTTTGCCCTTGGCATACGGCAGAAATTAAATACGATTGGGGCGAAAGATTGGCAATCTATGTCGTATATAGGTTTAGGGAGAAAAAGCAATCCCGACAATTACGACCCGTTTTTCAAATCTGCAATTCTTGTTGTCAATCAGGAATTTTATCACCAATTTCATAACGATTGGCAATACTCATTTGCATTGAGCTATCGCAGACAAGACGAATATCTTGATAATCCGCCTTACGAACGCGAAAATCCGAAAATAAAACAAGAGTTTCGCGTGTACGGCAGGCTTTCATATGTTTTAAATACATCATGCTTGAAGCTTGTTCCGACATTCCGGCAAGAATTCAGAAAGTTCTATACACCTGGTTTTCAAAATGTAACAGAGAATTTTCAATTCCGTTCACGTTTTCGGTTACAATTATCCGTAAACTTAAATGCTAAAAAATCACACCGGATCATTGCAAGTTCAGAACAATTATTTTCCATAAGTGAAGAAACTACGTCAAACACCTGGACAGCCTTTAATTACAGAGAAAGCAGGTTCTTGTTGTATTATTCTTTTTCACCAAAGACATTACCGTTTATTCTCAGTGCGGGATATATGAACAATCTGGTTGGACAGAAAAATCCTTACGACGTTCACTATTTAGCATTTGATATCGTAGTAGAAAATCCATTTAAGTAGTAGATCTGCAGAACTGGGTGACCGTGAAAAAATACTGTAGACGATTTGCCATAAAAAATACGGAGACCGTCAGTAACTGGATTACGAGGGGATAATAGGACCGGAGAATACTACGATAATTGAGGAATTTAATATCATTCGCCTGGTAAAGGCAAAACCGCATCATGTCTGAGCGCTTAAAAACGCTTGATATGTTTATTTGATAATAGTGCATTCACCCCATTGGCGTTGCTATTGGGGTGTTTTTATAACCGCCATACGTACCTCATTATTAACAAAAAATCACTCAGCATTTACACTAAGTGCCTGATTTACTAGTGAACCTATTGGTACGAAACTCGAACCTTTTATTGGAAGATTTGGAGCGATTGAAGCAACTAAAAGATGTCACAAATCAAAATTATACAGGTGAATTAAAAAATTGAAAAGCAACAAGAAGAAACCTCTGCTAAAAGAAGAAATTAAGCATTTCAAAAAATTATTTTGTTATAGGGCATCTCTCAAAACTAGAAATAGTGTTATTTTGGTTGAAAATGATTAT
>JBEBSD010000055.1:0-42275 GCA_040394475.1 Telluribacter humicola
TATAAAAGAAACCCCGCCTATAAGTCTCACCTTTCAAACATAATACCTCCGTGTTTTTTCTCTGCGTACCTCGGTGTTATTTTACTTGAATATCAGTTAGCTGCGAAAACTTTCACTAATTTGACCGCTCTAACCCGGATAAATCGGGAATCAAAACCTTTGGATATGGCACAGAACAACACCACACGTTTCAGCAACAGGGTCGAAGACTACGTCACCTACCGCCCGGACTACCCGGAATCTATCGTTGATTTCCTGGAAAATGAGTATAAGTTGAAACGGGGCAGCCTGATCGCAGATATCGGTTCGGGCACAGGTATTTCCGCTGCTTTATTTCTTAAAAAAGGATACCGGGTAATCGGGGTGGAACCCAATAAGGAAATGCGGGAAAAATCGGTTGTACTGCTGGGCGGTGATCCGGGTTTTGTCGCGGTGAATGGCGCCGCAGAGCGCACAGAACTCTCCGGCGAAAGCGTCGACGCTATCATTGCCGGCCAGGCATTTCACTGGTTCGAACGGGACAAGACAAAGCAGGAATTCACCAGGATCTTAAAACCGGGCGGCATCGTAGCCCTGATCTGGAATGAACGTCTTACTGCCAGCAGCTTCGAAAAGGAATACGATCAGTTGATCGTCAGACACGCCACCGATTACGTCAAGGTCGACCACCGGAACATCGACCTGGAAAAGATTGAGACTTTTTTTGATCCTGTTCCCGTAACGCTGAAAATTTTCCCCAACCACCAGGACTTCAATTTTCAGGGACTGGAAGGCCGGCTGCTTTCCTCGTCTTACATGCCTGCCAAAAACGAACCCGGTTACGATGCAATGTCCGGCGACCTGAAAACGCTTTTTGACCGTTACCAGCAAAACGGGAGGATCCGGATCAATTATGACACGAAGGTTTTTGCAGGGCGATGGCGGTGAGGCTGTTGCGGCACGATGACTTATTTTGAGGATTCCCGGATCTTTTCTACGATTTTAGCCGCGACTATTTTTTGACCCGCGTCGGTCATATGGACGCCATCCCGGGCATAGTTCTCAAAAACCCCTGACAACGGATGATAAATGTCGATCACTTCAAATCCTGCTCTCTCAGCTACTGCTGTCCATTGGGGAACCAACCGCGACAGCCGCTCGTTCCCGCCTTCGTATTTGGCCCCTATATCCGTGGTACCCATCGGAGGCGGTGTCATATAGATTAACCTGGTTGGGCGCCCCTTGTTGAGCCTGTGATTTTTAACGCGGTTCAGTAATTTTTCCAAATTGGCAACGGCCTCGCTTTCCCGGCCTTCAAAGATCTTTTTGGTGTCGTTCGTTCCCAGGCAAACAATAACATAGTCATAAGCGCCTTTACCAATTGCGGCCCTTGCCGTGTCGAGGTAGCGGTCGCTGTTTTTCAGCGCATTCAGCTCCTCCCGTCCCAGGTTGTCAAAGCCTATCGTTCTGCCCCCTTTCGAATGATTGAAGATAAATGCCTGCGGCATCATCCCTTTCAACTGATCGACCCACCCCCCTTTTGCTTCGCCATTGGAGTCTCCGATCGTCAGGATGGAACATTTTGCAGGGAAAGTTTCTTCCGCTGGAAGGAGGGCCAGCGCCTGCGACAGCTGTTCATGACTCCCCTCGAAAATCGTCAGCCGGATGTTTTCATACTTGCGGGATAAGTAGATGCTGCGTCCGAACAACGATTCTTCTTTGCTGTGAGCCGGATTCATCCGTTTGGTCACCAGGTCGATGATTTCGGCTTCGGAAACAAGCGCCGAGTCCGACGCCGCTTTGGGCATGATCTCCCGGAGATCGGACAGCCCGTATTTCAACTCTCCTGTCAGCCGGTTGTACATCCGGATCGCATGGGTGATCGGGACCGAGCCGGTATACCCGTCGTGGACACCTTCATAAATGTACAAGGCAGCGTCCTTCCGCCTTTCTTTAGGGTAGTGTTGCACCAGGGGCGACCGGCGCAGGGCTTCTTCCCGGTTCAGGATACTGTCCTGTGAGGTCGCTTTCAGGATGTCCCGGGCATACCGTTGCTTGCGTCCGACCGATTCCCAGTACCATGCTTCAAGGTCTGAAATAGGCGCCCACGCTGAAAACGACTTCACCGGGTACTCCAGGTTCATATAGGCCGCCAGGGTCGCAAACCCGCCTCCTGAGACGCCGATAATGTGCACATCACCGGGCGCGGCGTGGGTGTGCTCCAATGCAAAGCGAATGGCATCTTCGATATCGGAGATCACTTTGGGACTGCCCATAGCATCCGGCGTATTATTCACGCCCCTGAAATCGGGGTGAATATAATTCCAGTCGCGCGCTGCAATCTCGGCGATCAGCGGGTCTTTCTGGGTATAGTCCCCGCTCCAGGTGTGCAGGCTGACAATGAGCGGCCTGGGCCCTGGGTTCCGGGCTTTATACAAATAAGCCTTCTGCAGGTGTCCGTCCGCGGATGACGGGATGCTCACCTCCTCAAAGGCCGGCGGCCATTTGCTTTTGGAAGTATCGTCCCATTTCGGATCTTTTTGCGCATAGAGATCCGGAGAGCTGCTTACGCTTACTAAAAGGGCCGTCAAAATAATTAGCGTTTTCATGGGAATGCTGTTACACGGTGAAACAGGGAAGAACATCATGAGACTGACCGGTTTGTTCTTTGTATTTTGGTTACAGACGCGTTTTTTACATTTGCACCATTTACGAAGCTATAAAATTCTGATGTTATAACGGAAGTTACCTCACGGCCTTACTTAAATAGGGTTGGGAAGGATAAGGCGAATGAAAAACGCAGCAAATGGTTTTTGATTCCTGATTTTGGACTCAGAAAGGCATCTTATTCCGACACCGACAGGGTCAATACCATCAAAAGTGTCTGTTCCGGGAAGCGGTATCTTGCGTCGACCCAGATGGAGGATCTTTCCCGTTTAATGAGTGAAGACGGGAACAATCCGTTTGACAGGTTATCGCCGCGGGAAATGGAAGTGGCCCTGCTGCTGTTAAAGGGAGAAGGCCTCCGGGAAATTGCCGAAGCCTTACACCTGAGTCCTTCTACGGCCAGCACCGTCAAGACAAGGGTTTTTGACAAGCTCTGAAGGAGAAAACCAGATACCCCTTGTCAATCTGCCTGCCGGCCTGTACCTGATCCGCAGCGAAGGCGGAGAGGTGATCAGGGTGTTGAAGGAGTGAGCGGGGCGGCGGCTTTTCTCCACTATTCCTTCACGACCTTCAGCGTGCGGCGGTCGCTGGTGTATACCACGTAAATTCCGGCAGGAAGCCCGGTCAGGTCGACAGAAACCCTGTCCGCCGCAATATCCACTTCCCGCAGCACTATCCCGGCAGCATTGGCAAGATATAGCCTGCCGCCGGCCCGTCCTCCGGGTACATTTACCATCACCCGGTCGCGTGACGGGTTAGGATAAACGTATAGTCCTTCCCTCCCGGCCAGGCTGATGATAGTGGAGAAGCTGTAGCTGCCGTCCCGATCGATCTGCCGGATCCGGTAGTATACCAGCCCGGAAGCCGGCGCCGGATCCGTGACGCTGTATTCAGCGGTCCCGTTGCCTTTCGCGGTCACCACAGCTGCCCGGTGAAATTCCTCCGCATCCTCGCTTCTTTCCACCTCGTAACGATCCACACCGGCCTCATCGGCTTTCCAGCGCAGCACGGCACGACCCTGGTCGTTCAGTTGTCCCGTGAACGAAAGCCAGCGTACAGGCAGCGCTGTATTGCTGGTTTTGACAAAAAAACCACTGAAACCGCTTACTTCAAAGCTCACCTCCCAACGGCTGGACACGCTGTTCCATACAATAGCTTCATCGGCCGGATCAATGGTCAGGACAGGGCCCGGATAAGTACCCGGTAGGCCCGAATCATCGCTGCCGGCGCCTCCTGCCTTCTCAATAAGCAGGTTGGCAATACCTTCCTCGTCATCCGGGCCACCAGGCAGCTTTACCGGATTGAGAGCATTGAAGGCGTCAAATTCTGCCTGGGTAAAATAAAGTGTGATCCGGGCGACGGCATTGTCTGCGTTATGGTCCGGCGTAATCTCGTAGTGGCGCTTTACGTAGCGGGCCGGCTGCGTACCGGCTATCCATACCCTGACCGTAGTATTGCCGCTGATAGCATGCTCTCCCCCCTGCCCTGTCACAGCTGCCACCAGCGTGCTGCAGTCACTGGCGTAATAGGTGGTTCCGTTATGGTCTTGCGTCAACGTAACGGAAAGGCCGGCGGTGGTGAGCGCAGCGCTCCCGTCAGGCATATCCGAAGCAGCTTCGTAAGCGCCCGGGTCGACAGTGCCGAGCTGGATGCGAGCCGAACCGTCCATATCCGTAGCAACCGATGAGAGATCGGGCGTCCGGCCTGCTTCAAACACGGCGTTGCTGCCGGTGTTAATGGCGGGGGAACAGGCCTGCAAACGATAATTCCCCTCAGCCGCATTGACAAACATCGGGTCGCCGCCGGAATTGCCTGCGCCGTCGTAGCCTCCTTCGACGATGCTGTAGGTAACCGTCACAGCAGGGGTGCCGGTGGTCAGGATATTGGCGCCTGTACCACTGGTATTGCCATAAACAATGGAATTGGTAACGACAGTAGCCGAAGCAGAGGAGAACAGGGCTCCGCCATAATTTCCCGCTTCATTTTTTACGAGCGTACTGTTGATGATCCGGGTTCCGGAAGATTCCGTATCGTAAACAGCGCCGCCGCCGGAGCTCGCTTTATTTCCGGAAAAAACGGAGTTGACTACGGTAGCGGCCGAATTGTTAATACCGCCCATCCCGCCGCCTGCAATGGCTGTATTTTCAGAGAGAGTACTATTTCGTATAACAGGTGAGGAAAGTACGTTGTATATGCCGCCCCCATTGTTGCCGGCCGAATTTTCCAGGAAGACGGTACCCGTTACCGTCGGCGAAGCACTGCGGTTATGGATACCCCCACCCGTTGTAAATGCCGAGTTCTCCTGAAACGTACAATCAGCGATAATCGGGCCAGAATTTTCGATATACATCCCTCCTCCGGAACTCCAGGTCGTCGTATTTTTGAAGAAAGTGCAATTACTGAAGGTGGCTGCAGATTGCTCGTTGTATACGCCGCCTCCGCTTACATAAGCCGAATTTTCCGAGAAAGTACAATAGCTTAGCGTGGGCATGGCCTCCTGGTTGAGAAGGCCGCCGCCCAGCCCGCTGCCGCCGTTGAGCCCATTAGCCGCGTTACCGGAAAAAGTACAATTAATTGCCTTGAAGGAAGAATACCGGTTGTAAATGCCGCCCCCCACATAATTGGCGGCATTTCCTGAAATAGTACAGTTGGCAATGGTGAAAGAAGCGCCGGAATTGTATATAAATATTCCGCCCCCCGCACTCCCCTGCACGGACAATGTATTGACAATAGTATAATGTGAGACCCCTTCGGCATTCCCGCCCGTAATCGTAAATCCGTTGAGCTCGGTATGGCCTACATCGCCTGCCGCCACTACTACGTGATATGCGTTACCGTTATCCGGGATTCCGTTGCCGTCCATATCGCCGCTTAGTACGGTCGGGTAGGCAGCAATATCCCTTGTGCCGCCGCCCGAAGGATAACCGCCGAGTATTCTGACGTGGGCCGGCAGCACAAACGCTTTGTCGCGTTCATCCGTGCCATCACCTGCCTTGTACTCCGGGTAATAGGTTCCCCTGGCAACAAGGATGGTATCTACAGCCGTTTCCGTATGGGCGAACGCAATGGCCTCCGCCAGCGACGTATAGGCGTTGACCCAGCTGTCGCCCTTGTTGGTGCCCGCGGCGGCAGAGTCTACATACACCACATTGCCGGTTTCGATATTCCCGAGCGGATAGCCGCTCACCCAATTGGAGGTATTGCCGGCGAGCGCAAAGCGCTCTGCAGTGCCGTGATGGCCGGGGGCGGCAGCGTCCGTCACCTCGGTCAGCCCTGTGTTATCGCCGCCGGGCGTTCCTGCATCCATTTGGTAATAGGCGACCAATCCTGACGATGAAGGGCTTACGCGGCGTTTCATATTACCTTGTATCTGCGCCTGGGTGCGGGCCGTTTTCCAGATTCTCACTTCGTCTATCGTGCCGTTGAAATAGCGGGGCGAATTCTGGTAATCGACTCCCAGTGCAAGCTTATCGTTATTGGGTGCGACGGCCCAGGGCGTGCCGCTCAGCGCCTGGGCTACGCCGTTGACGTACACCATTCGTGTCCCCCCGTTGTTTACGGCTGCGATGTGGTACCATGTATTGGCCCCGAGGATGCCGCTTGCTGTTTTCATATTGTCGAAATCGATACCCGTATACGGGGCATCGGCGTGCAGCCGGAGAAAATAACCGTTGGCGTCGTTGGTATGGAACTTGGAAATAATACCCGCCAGCGAACTGAACCCGGAAGGCTTTATCCAGCATTCCAACGTATAGGTGTCAGAGGCAGAAAAGTCCAGCGCGTCGTGATCGGGAATATCCACGCGGTCGTCTATGCCGTCAAAATGCAGGGCATTGGCGGTCGGGTCCATATACGGATCCAGGTTCATCCGTAAAACCAGCGCCTTCTGCCGGTCGGGAGCCGTTAATTTAGTCCAATTGCCGGAAGTGTTGGAAGCAAGCTTAAACGCCGTAAAGGTTTCATCGCAGTAAGCGATGGCCGAGGTGTTGTCGAACTGGATGTCTGCAATGAAATAATTGCCCGGAGGAAGCACCAGGGGGCCGTTTTGAATCGGCAGCGTTGCTTTCAGCGTATCGGCCCCCGGGTGGAACAGCGTGTCCGTGCCCCCAATCCTCTCTACGGGTATATCGTTATGATCTGCCCGCCATACCGATACCGCATACTGCCGGGGAGTTCCCGGGTTATACTGCGCGTAAACAGAACTTAATGACGACGGCTGAGCCACCGTAAACACCTGCCCCAGATAACCGGGTCCGTTGAGACTCATCTGACCGGTAACAACACCATTATCCCTGGCAAACGCGCTGCTGGTGATCACCACCGTTCTGCGCAGCGTATCGTTCGAATCGTTTTCGTCGGTTTGGTTCTGTGAAGGAAAATACTTAATGGTGTAGGAGCCTGCTGCATCGGGTATCCAGGCCGGACTTAAAGAAAAGGATTGGCTGGTCAGCGGTGCCAGCGAGCCGATGCTGCTGCTGCCGGCAGTATGCACCAGGGTGTTGGATTCATCGTATATACGGGCGTTCAGCTTCACCTCGCTAAGGGCCTGGGTACCGGAGTTACTCACCGTGCCGCTCAGGTGTATGCTGGTGATATTGTGTAAGGGCAGCAGTGTATACTCATATCCCGTTGCACTGGCAACGGCGGCATCCGCACCATAATTCACCGACACTTTTACATCGTCGATCCCCAGCAGCCATTGGTCAGTGGAATTGTTCCTGAAGCCGATATATACGGTTTGCCCGCTATAAGCGCTCAGGTCTGCCAGCCGTTGGGTCCAGGTGGAATTTTCAGCATCGATGCTGAATAACAGGTCAGCACTCCCCATGTTGCCGATATTGCCGGTGCTTCCGGTAGGGGCCTCGGTCATTATCCTTACCTCGTAACCGTCGCGATAAACGTGATCAAACGCCCTGGCACGCCATGTAAGCTGGACGATACCGCCGCTCAGCGCGATGGCGGGCGTCCACATCCAGTCATCGGCCGTACCGGTGTCATACCACGAGGTGGACACGGCACAGGTATCGTTGGTGAAAGGTGCGTTATCCGCCCGTCTTATCCAGGCATCGGAAACATACGATACGGTACCGTCGGCTGGAGTAAGATTATCTACGTTGCCCAGCGTCCACCCGGACGGAAAGACGTAGGTTCCGGGACCGCCCCCGGTGGGACCTGGAAGGTTGTCAAAGTTTTCGTAAAACAGCACCTGCGCTGTCGTTCTGGAGGAAAGGAGTCCCGCAACGGCGAGAAAGCCTGCTAAAAGGGTCCGGTTAAAGGTTTTCATATTTATTCGTTCAATTCGCACGGCATTCCCGCCGGAACCGCTGCCCGCCTTATCCGGATGGTTCCACACGCTGTCGGGCCGGCTGGTCCGGGCGATCGCGTGCGGGCGGGCATGGAAAGTATGCCCGTACTGTCAGGAAATTCAAAAATGGACCCGCAGGAAGAAGGAGGCAAGTTTCAAGCGTGAAAATAGTGTGACAGGGGGCGTGAAAAAAACGTGAAAACGGCTCACAGGTCTTTCAGCAGGCTGTCCAGGCCCGGCTCGTCCGTAATGCCGAGCTTTTTCCGGATACGGCTGCGGTGCTGGCGTATTGTGTCCATGCCTACTCCAAGGATCCCCGCCATCTCGCGGGTTGTCAGGTTGAGCCTCGTTAAGGTCAGTATGCGGATTTCCGCGGGGCTGAGGGCGGGTATTTTTTCCTTTAAACGGTTGAGAAAACCACTATGGACTTTTTCGAACAGGCGTTGAAAAGCGGCCCAGTCGTCTTCTGTCAGTATGGTGCTCCGCTGCAATTCCCTGATAAGCTCGTTTTTCTCTTCTTCCGAGTGCTGGCTTTGCAGTTGGGCTATCAGCTTGTTTTTTTCGGAAATGCGCCTGGTGAACTCTTTAAGCTCACGGGCGGCCGCCTGCAATTGCAGGTCTTTTGTCAGCTGTTGCCTGCGGTGACTATAATAGCCCGTTACGATAAAGGCGCATAAACCTGCTACCACCACGATCAGGATGTTCCTCTCCCCTGCTTTCCGCTGCTTTTCCAGGTTAAACTCCGCGTGCCTCATCTCCTCCTCCTGGAGGTTGATCTTTTGCTGTGCCCGGAGCACTTTTATAGCACTGAAATTTTCATGGAATTCTTTAATGGCCAGGACGGTGGAGTCGAGGTAAATCCTGGCAAGACTGGCATTCCCCCTGACGCTGTACCATTTGCTCATGACCGGGAAGAGGTGCTGGAGGCGGTCTTTCTGATTGCTTTTGCGGATATCATGTCTTGCGCGCATCATGTATTCCCACGAAGAGGTGAGATCGTCTTTTTCGAGCGCAATATCCGCGAGCCTTATCAAGGCCCCGGCAGCAGGTCCGAAGTCATTGTCGGCCTCCGCGCCGGTATAATCATTTTTCAACAGCGGCTCCGCCTTGTCGTATTCGCGCCGCAAATAATGGTTGGTGCCGATATTTCCCAGCACGATCCGCTCCCACAAGGCACCGGAGTGCGGAAAGGGTGTTTTCAACACCTCTTTGAAATAGTAATCGGCTTGAGCCAGGTTCCCCTCTTTCTGATAACATAGCCCCAGGGTATTTTTGGCGGAGTTGACAAACCTGGTATTGAATGCTGTTTCAGGCAACTGAATAATTCGTTCCAGGTATTTTTTTGCCTGCGCGTAGTCCTGAAAAAAATAATAGGCTTCGGCTATTTTAAGCAGGTCAAACGCCATGTCCGGGTATTCCTCTGCCTTCATTGCACCCAGTTCTTTGCTCAGAAGAAGGTACTGCTCGAAAGCCAGCTCATAGTTTTTGACATTATGCCAGTAATATTCCGCCAACGCACGCATACCCCTTATCTGTATATGCCTAATATGCGCTGCCTCAGCGGCCGAGATGACGTCGGTCAATCCGGCAACGGACTCCGTTGCACCGTGTTGCCTGAAAAACGCGTTGTAATAGGCTGTAAAAAGATCCATCTCCATTTCCAGCTCTTTGTCACTGTTCCTTCGGGCAAACCGCCCGATAGCCTCTACCTCACGGACAAGAGCAGCCGAATCCTTCAGCAATACCAGATGGGTGTAAAGGTTGTTCAGCGCCTCGACTCTTTCAGGATACGGTCTGTGGAGCAGGCTGTCATATTGTGCCGCCGCCATGCAGGGCAATAGAAATGCACATAAGCCAAGTCTGGAAAGAGATTTCAAAGACGATATATTTATATACAACGATAGCGTCAGGGCAAAGCATACCGGGATTTCCGGTTCCGGGTGCTTTTACACCACAAATATAGCGTAGTTTGCTTATTTAGCCGCTTGTGGTAGCTGCAGCCCGAAGGTAATGCCGCTACCGCAAAAACTCAGGAAAAAATACTCCTTACTGAAAAGCCGGTAGTTAATGCTGATGAAAAGCCTGTGAGACAAACTCAAGCACAGCCGGCAGCGAGGCCCGCCAGTAGGTCCAGGTATGTCCGCCGTCGCGGATACGGAACTCGTGGGGAATCTCCCGCTTTTTCATCGCGATATGCACCAGGCTGTTTCCTTCATACAGGAAATCATCGTCGCCGCAGTCGATATACCACCGCACCGACTTCTTCAGGGAATCCGGGAGGTTGTTGACCAGGGCGAGGACGCTTTGGCGGTTGTAATACCCGGTGACTTCCGGGTCGGTGGGGGTCGCGTTGTTCCTGGAAAGGTATTTTCTGGCATCTTCAGGAGTCAGCGGACCTGCGGAAGCGCTCAGCGGACACGCCGACGAGAAGAGCTCGGGGTGCCGGAGGGCATATACAAAACTTCCGCCGCCGCCCATGGAAAGCCCGGCGATGGCCCGGTACCGCTTTTCGCCCTTGATCCGGTACTTTTGCTCTACGTAGGGTATCAATTCCTGGAAAAAGAAATCTTCATACGGCCAGTCGCCCTTAGGGTCATTGAAATACCCCCGCCGGCCCGTATTTGCGTCGGGCATAACGATGACCATCGGCGTAGCCGACCCGTCGCGGATAGCGCTATCGGCGATCCGGAGCACTTCGCCGAACTGCACCCAGCCCGTCTGGTCGTCACCGGCGCCATGAAGCAGGTACAGCACCGGATAGCTTCGCTGGGAGGTTTCGTAATCAGGCGGAAGGTATATAGCAAATTTCCGTTCAGACTTCAGCAGTTTGCTGGGAAGGGTCAGGTTGTCGAACACCTTGCCCGATTGCGGGAAGGCCGTATGGGCAAAGCCGACCAGGGCACATAAGGCGAATATCCGGTTCATAGGGTCTGGAATAAATTCTCCTTATTAAAAGAATCGTTGCTTTTCGAACTACTGCATCCGGACGGCGTATTACTGGCTTATACTAACCATAAAACACACAAGTCTCTTCCCATGGAACTACACACATCCATCATCAAAGAAATCAAAGCGCTTATCCTTCAAAGCAGGGAACAGGAGCTTTTCAAAAAGTTAAATGATTTTATCTGGGAGTTCAGGACACTATATGGGAACAAAGTGTACCGGCTTTTTCATTTTGGGACAGAACCGGTGGAAAAGACACTTTGGTTGTGGCTATGCACGGCATCCTGAAAAAGACGCAGAAAACCCCATTAAAAGAAATAAAAAAGGCTGAGGAAATCTGAAACCAGTATTTAGCACAAAAATCCAAACGAAAATCACCATGAAAACAGCACTGAAAACGACTCGCCTCGACGTCATGATCAACAAACACATCGGCATGCGGGGAACTCCCGAAAGGGAAGCATTTGAGAATGAGCTCCGTATCGATTTACTGGGACAAGCGATCAAACAGGCCCGACAGGAGCGCAACCTTACTCAGGAACAATTAGGTGAGCTGGTAGGTGTTCAGAAGGCGCAAATCTCCAAGACTGAAAACAGCATAAAAAACGCCCGTTTTGAAACCATCCTGAAAGTCTTCGACGCACTAGGCGCCAAGGTCAGCTTTCGGGTAGCGCTTATTTCAGGTTAGCGCATACGCTAACATCGCCTCACTCATACTGATAATGCATTTCAAGGGTTACATCCCTTTGAATTTTCGAGACCAGCGATGTAAAACCGAACCACTCTCCTCCTCCGGGATTTCTTCTTTGTCCCCCGACGAGCACCTGCAGCAAATAGCCGTCACCATTCCTTAACACGACTTGCTTCATCCGGCTGATGTTGACAGAAGCTTCGTTTGCCGTGCCGCCGGCGGCGTTCATACCGACAAGAAGCGTACTCGTGGCGAAGTTTATCGGGCGCAGGTCGATAAAAGTACATTTTAGCTGAAACAGGTTCCCTGAGAAGGATTTGTAAAAATATCAAACTAAGTTTGTATCTTGTTTAGCTGACGATTCTTAATAGAAAAATAAATTAATGGGAGAGGCCTTTTTGCTGGAAGTAAGTAAACGCGTTAAAGAAAACAGATTAGAAAAGAAGCTTACCATACAGGAGCTTGCCGACAGGTGTAAAGTAAGTAAAGGGTTTATCTCCCAGGTCGAAAACGGCCGGACGGTCCCCTCCTTACCGGTGATTTTCAACATCATTCAGGCGCTGGATATGGAGGTAGGGCGTTTTTTTGAGAATATTCATACGAATGAGCCAACCATTTTAATACAGAAAAAGGAAGACTACGAGGCTTTTCAGAAAGAAGAAGCAGTCGGTTTTTACTATAATAGAATTTTTACGCGTAGTATCGGATCATCGACAACCGATTTTGTGCTGCTGGAACTAAAAAAAAATGCGTTCCGGGAGGAAGTTTCTACGGATGCCTACGAGTTCAAGTATATGTTGAAAGGAAGTGTCGAATACAGGATCAGCGGAGCGACCTATCTGTTGAAGGAAGGAGACTCACTGTTTTTTGACGGGAGGCTTCCGCATGTGCCCAAATGTGTTGGTGGGGATGCCTGCCAGATGCTCATCATCTATTTTTTTAACGGCGCTTAGTGATGAAATTTGCCTTGACGTCGGCTGTGCCGGTAGACCTCTCCGCCTGATATAGGATTTTAGCCAATTTGTCCTTCAGAAATCTTTCTGATGTAGCCAGTCAACCTTCTATGAGCTTGAGTGACACGACGACTCCCGTTTGGGGGCCGTACGGTAGTTCTTCAGGCCTTTTTTTTCTGATTTTGTGTGAATACCGGATAATATTTGGCGAATGTTATTTAAAGTGGCCAATTATTAACACATTCTTAAAAATCATCAACAAAAAAATAGGTAAACAATGTTTAGTTTTGCTAAACATTTTTATTAACTTTCGTTTGGAAAATGAAAAAGCGTATGTCACTCAAACCAATGGACCTCTATCCGACCAGCGCGTGGGCCGGGGAGAAACAGTAATTAAAGAGTGTTAATCCCCGTCATTTTCCGGGGATTGACCGGATTGCAGATTGCGGCCTTTTAGTTGACAGGAAAGATGATTGAATCTGACTAACCCTCCAACCGGTGTTTGGGATAATTTCCGGATATCAGAATAGCTGACCGGATACCGTTCGGATCACTACGTTTATCTTCAGCCGGAATGGGAAGGTCGCCTTGGAAGGCCAACCGACTGCGTGGCAGATTATTGGCCAGGCCGTGCCTTTTTACATGCACAAGTTTACTTTTTGGGCTTTTTGCTTTTCAAAGTTGAAAGTTTTGATCTGTGCCCGTCGTCAAAGTCGGCGGCTTGAAAATGATATGCTTATGTGGAAAATTAAACAAAGTCCGTTGGTACGAATTTTAAAACAAGAGTTATGAAACAATTATCCAAGTACTTTTGGAAGTCGGCAAGGGTGCTTCTGGCATCTTCGGTTTGGATGACGCAGGTTTACGCCCAGGAGGAGCTGATTATCGATAGCCTTATCCAATCCAATCGTGCCGGTTTCGAGAACACGCTGCAAGGAAATGTGGCGGGGCTGCGGATAAAAAGCTGGTCGGGCACAGCAGGTGTGCAATCGACGATCAACCTCCGTGGACTGAGCCTGGACCCTACGCACGATGCAACACAGCCGCTCGTTTTGATCAATGGCGTTCCGATAATAGTCAATCCCTCCCCGGTAACCGGCATTAATCCGCTAAGCTATTTCTCTCCGGATCAGATTGAACGCGTCGAGATTATTAAATCGATTGACCGCCTGGCGGCATATGGTGTGCAGGCGCCCAACGGAGCGATTAACCTGATTATGAAAGAGGGAAAAACCGGGCCGCTGCATGTAAGGGCGTCGGCTTCCGTGGGAATTAATTTCCTGAGTGATATCGACTACCGTAAGGACGCTTTCTATGGTTTCAACACCATCGCCCGCCGCGTGACATACGGACAGGGAGCGGCTATTCACGAACAAAATATCCTGGTCGACGGGGGAGGCGACTTTGGCTCCTACCTTTTCGGGCTGAACAACCATCAGGACGGAGGAGTTGTAAAATCTTCTTCTTTTGGGCGACAGTCGCTGTTTTTGAATGCCAAATACAATATCTCCCCCAGGTTGACTGCCCGTTTTTATAACAACCTGGCGCTTGCTTCCAGAGAAGGACGCTATGCCGGGGAGTACAACCGTGAACTTCTTCTTCCAGTTATCGGTGATGAATCGTTCTTTATGGATAAAAAGCGGAACGTCGCTTTTCTGTCATCGATAGGATTGCGCTACGAGCTGGCCTCCGGTCTCACTGTGAGTACATTGGCCGGATTGTCGTATGAAGGCGCCGGCAGGGATGTGTATGTTCCTTCCAATATCCTGAAAGGAAGTATTTTCGCTTCAAGCGAAGCCTTAAAAAGGCAACTGATCAGCATCAACACCTCGCTGAACTACCAGCACGAATTTTCCTCCGATTGGAAGATGGATGTGAAGCTCGGACATGAGCTCAGGACCACCGATAATCGCCTGACGTCGGTAGACGGGAGCCGGAGCCTGGAAAGCGGCGGCTCAAACTATGTGAAGGTGGTCACCGGGTACAACGCTAACCAGACGGAAGCGCTTTCCGACCATGAGATTGAACGGATAATAGGTTTGTATGGAGTCGGGAAATGGAGCTATAAGGACGACTTGCAGCTCAACCTGGCACTCCGTACGGACGGCAGTTCACGCTATCGGCAAAAGTGGGGTTTTTACCCTGCTTTGGGTTTCGTATATAAACTAGCGAACAGACTGAAAATACCCGTTACGGTCAGTGCTTCCGCTGGAAAATCGGGTATGTTGAACCGCCCGGAAGTCTACAGAGGAGAGCTGGTTGGCAAGGGGGATTATTTCAGCGGAAATGAGCTGGGAGTGGGCCAGTTATATGCTGCTTTCCACGATGCCAAAAGTGTGGATGTCTACCAGGTTGATGCCGGAGTATTGTTCGGGCTGACGCCCTCCTTGACACTCGCCCTGGACTATTTCCACAAAACATACAGTGATTTCGCCTACAGAAGGTATCTCTCCAATATTCACGGCCTGGACTATCGGTACGAAACCGGCGGAAAAATCAGCTTGTCGGGTTTTGAAGTAACATTGAATGGGAAGTGGGTTCGGACGGAGCAGTTTTCCTGGTCCTCTAACTTAAATATGGCGGCTTTCAATAACAAAATGAAAGAGCTGCCCGCCGACGTCGCGGCGACAAGCTTTTCCTATCTAGCCACGCTGGTCAAAGGTGACCCGGTAACCTCGGTGATCGCCTATGAATCAGGCAGCGCGAAAGTAATCGGGAACAGCGAACCCAGACTCTTCGGAGGTTTCAGCAATATCCTGCAATACAAGGACTTTTCTGCCGGCTTTACCCTCGCCTTCTCGTCTGCTGCCGATGTCATCGCAGCATCTTTGGCCAGCCGTTATGCTATAGCAGCTGTCGGGGATCAATTTCCAGGAAAAAGCTCGGAAACACCGTATTATTTCCTGGAAGGCGACGAGAGAACAGCGGTATACCAGGGCATCAGAACGATCGAAAACGGCAGTTTTATCCGGTTGAGTAAGGTGGAGGTCGCCTATCACCTGGGCGATAACCTGAAAAAAAGCCTGTCGATAAGTGATTTAAAGCTGTTTTTACGAGGAGACAACCTCGTCATGCTATCCAGATACAGCGGGATAAACCCGGAGGAGAACCTTACCGGAATCCGGAAGGCCGACCTTTCCCTTACAGGCACGCCACTTCCTGCTTCGGTTGTACTGGGGTTGAAACTTGTTTTTTAGAAAAAACTCATTCAATGAAAACAATGAAACGATTGAAACTTTGGAGGTTCGTACCGGTAATTGTACTGGCTTTCATCTCCTGCAATGACTACCTGACCGTCGATCCTGACAACAGCACGGTGACGGAAGGGTACTATAACGCGTCTCAGCGTATAGAACAGGCGGTGATAGGTACGTATGTAGATCTCAGAAGAGCGTTAGTGTCGAACCACGCCTGGCTGATGTATGGAGAGGCCAGGGCCGGAGATCTGGCGGTGGCAGCAGATTTCTCTTCCTATGTGGTGAGTCAGAAGCTGACTGCAGACAACTTTGAATTGAAGGCGCTCAGTGACTGGGGCTATTTTTACGATGTCATCAAAAGCGCCAACGACGTACTGGATATCGTAGAAGAAGCCGACGGAGAAACACTGACGGACTATCAGCACAATCTGTACAAAGGGGAGGCATTGGCGCTTAAATCACTGGCCTACTTTTACCTGGCCCGCATATGGGGAGAAATACCTTCTGCTGAACGGGCTGATTTCGGGCAAAGATTGAGCGGAACAGCCGCTGTTGACAAAGCGGCCGGATTTGCCCGGGAATCAGTTGCATTACTTCCCTGGCTGCTCCTGAATGATGATGGAATCGAAAGCGCAGCCCTTTCGGCAATCAGGTTCAATAAAACAGCTGCCACGCTGCTGCTCGCCCAGATAGAATTATGGAGTGGTAAAGGACAAGAAGCCTACACGGCACTGATACAGCTTTATAGCGATAACGCCGACGGAAAGCTTTCGGCTTTCGCCCTTTCCATGGGGGCAGACAGACGTACGGTTATACCCCAAACGCCGTTGAACGCAAGTGTTGTATCGATGCCCGTTACGACATTAAACAGTATTTATCCCCAGGAGGATCAGCGCCGCAGCCGCCTTTTTTCGATTTCTCAGACACAGGCGACGCTCATTGTGAGGGACCAGACCTTACTGCCGCTATTAAAGCTGGACGAACTGGATCTGTTGCTGGCAGAAGCGGTGTGGCGCTCAGGGCGAATGGATGAAGCAAGGGAGCTGCTGGTGAAAGCCGCGGATGGTGCAGTTGAAGACTACAGTGAGCTTGCCGGATCCGATTTTGAGGATGCTCTTCTGCTGGAGCGTCAGCGTATCCTCGTCGGTACAGGCCAGCGCTTTTTTGATCTTATAAGATTCGGGAAAGTAAGTCAGTATGTGCCGGCCCTATCGGCAGACGACGTCGCAAATGGAGCCGGCTACTGGCCTTTGTCACCGCAGAGCATCAGGGGGAACTCCTGGAATCAGAATAGTTTTTGGTCTCGTTAACTCAGCAACAGCAAAGCATTAAATCCAAATGAAGAAAGTATTAAAATACGCTTATTTTCTCTTCATCTTCCTGGCACTGCCCTCCCTGGTGATGGGACAAAGGATGCTGACAGGGAAAATAACCGACCAGCAGGGAGAAATACTGATCGGCGCGACAGTTGGGGTAAAGGGAACCAATAATCTCACCATCACCGATGCAACAGGTAAATACGAGCTGCGTTTGAACACTGGTGACATACTGGTGTGTTCGTTTGTCGGTTTTCGTGCAAAAGAAGTAGTCTATCGCCAGGCGTCAGATCTGAATATCATGCTCGAAGCCGATGTTCAGGAACTTGACCATGTAGTGGTAATCGGATATGGATCGCGGATCAGGCAGGAAGTGACCGGTTCCGTATCGGAAATAAAAATGGATAAGATCACCGAAACCCAGGTGTCGGAGTCGTTCGAGTCGATGCTGCAGGGCCGGGTTGCGGGGGTCAATATTCAGTTGAATTCAGGTGAGCCCGGAGCGACGCCGACCATTGTCATCAGGGGGTTGGCCGCAGTCAGCCGGGGCGACGCTTCAGCCGTTTCGGAACCCTTGTATGTAATAGACGGCGTGCCGATTATCGCACGTTCGGGCGATGAGTTCTCCATCACGAGCACCAACGTGCTGGCAGACCTGAACCCGGGAGATATAGAGGATATCGTTGTATTGAAAGATGCTTCCGCTGCCGCAATCTATGGTTCGCGGGCAGCGAACGGTGTTATCCTGATCACCACCAAAAAAGGGAAACAGGGTAAACCCCAGATCAGCTTCAATGCCCGTACCGGGATCAATTTCGTTCCCAGGCTGCAGGATGTGGCCGGCGGATTAAAAGAGCGGGAGCAGGTGGCACGTTTATATGAACTGTATGCGCCCTATGGAGTTTCTATGCCCTCCATGTACACCGACCTTACTAATCCTTTTTACAACAACGCTTCTGACTGGCAGGGCTATTTGTACAACACCTCTGTGACGCAGGACTACAACGGTTCCGTGCGCGGCGCCGGAGATTTCGGACAGTACAGCATCAGCATAGGACATATGGACAACAAGGGGATCCTTTTCAACACCGGGTTTAAGCGTTACAGCACCATGGTGGGCACCACCTTTAACGCCCTGAATAATAAATTGATCATCAACAACACCCTGGCCGCCTCGCGGACAGATCAAAGCCGGAATCCGGGTGTTCTCTCAACCGACTATTCTTCTCTGCTGCCGCTTCCGGATGCAACGGTTGTCAAAGGCGCCGAAGTGTATGGATTGGGCAGGATTTCCAACGTAAACGACAGGATCCGGTTTAGCTCCGATGCGACAGTGGGTTTATTAAAGGATCTTACTTATAAGGTTAGCCTGAGCCTTGAATACACCAGATCCATGCGGGACTCGGTCAATGTGTCGCGACGTACGTTAAGAGCCTCCAATGGCAGTGGTGTGGGAGAAAGCCGCAACCTTCTGGTCCAGAATACGCTGAACTATTCTCCTAAGTTCGGAGACGGGCATAGCGTCGGCTTTTTGCTGGGACAAAGTGCGGAAAAGATCGAAACGAAAATTACGAACGTCAACAGTGTAAGCGCGGCGCCGACGTTATCAGAGACCGTCAATTGGCCGAAAGGGAACAGCATCGGCTCGAGCAATTACACGGCGAGCTCCATTTTGTCCTATTTCAGTCGCCTCGATTATTCGTATAAGCAGAAGTATATGATAGGAGGATCGCTGCGTGCGGACGGGTCGTCTAAGTTTGGACAGGCCAACCGCTGGGGAATATTCCCTTCCGTTTCCGCCGGATGGAATTTTGCCAAAGAGGACATTTTCTCGGGAATGGACTGGCTGGTAAACGGCAAGGTCCGAGCCAGCTACGGGGTTTCAGGTACAACCTGGAGCAATGACTACCTGGCGCTCGGAGTGATGGACGGCGGCTCGCTCGATCAGTATAGTTCACTTCTGATGATTTCGTATGGGGGGGTGTCCGGCTATTCACCCAGCTGGTATGACGGCTTTAAAAATGAGAACCTGACCTGGGTAAAGAGCCAGATGAGTAATATCGGGGTGGATATTTCGCTTTTCCGCAACAAAGTGGAGTTTATTTTCGATGCCTATGAAAAACTGACAAAGGGCCTTCTCCTTACGACTTCCCTGCCTACCACGTCGGGCTACAATGAAGTATATCGCAACGCCGCGGATGTATTGAACAGGGGGCTGGAATTTACCCTGAATACCAATATCTCCACCAGGTCGGACTTCAGCTGGAGCACGGGGCTCAATTTTGCTTATAACAAAAACCGGGTCGTGGCGCTGCCGGACGGGAATGCCGATATCATTAAAATAAGTACCTCTGGTCAGGACTTTGGTTCTATCGTACGTACGGGAGCTCCTCTGAACGGTTTCTTCTTTTATGAATCACAGGGAATTTATCAGACAGAAAACCAGATACCGGTGAATCCCAAGACCGGCGCAATGCTGGTAGGCCTTCAAAGCAAAAAGCTGGCTGTAGGCGACCGTAATTTCAAAGATCAGGACGGCGACTATATGATCGGTGTGAATGACCGTATCTACGCCGGTGATCCGAATCCGAAATGGACAGGCGGCTGGACGAACGATTTTACCTATAAAAATTTCAGCCTGAACCTGATTTCGACGTTTGTGGTCGGCAGAGACATTGTGAACACCGCGCTGCTGAACCGGTTGCGATTGGGCAAAGGATTCGCCGGTAATTCATCCCTGCCCAATTTTGACAAATACTCCATTTGGGAAAAAAGCGGCGATCAGGCAAAATTCCCTACGCTTAATCCATGGAATGACGCCTCCCAGATCGTGTCTTACGACTCCGAGTACGTAGAGGACGGGTCCTATTTCAAGATCAAAACGGCGACACTGTCGTACAACCTTAACAACAGGCTATTGGGAAACCTTCCGTTCGCCAGGGCGCGGCTGTACTGTACACTCGACAATATCGTGACTTTTCAGAACTACAGCGGACCGGACGCAGAGCTGATAACGATCGACGGTTTCGACGATTCCAAAGGATACCCGATGCGCAGGATGTTGTTGCTCGGCGTTTCGCTGGGATTCTAGTTTATTCAATCAAAAATGAAATTCACCATGAAAAACAAGGTAATTGCTGCGTGTCTTGTCTCCCTGATGTTTGTTGGGCAGGGGTGCAAAGACTGGCTGAATGAGCTGCCGCTCAACACCGTGACAGAAGACCAGGCCTGGCAGACTGCCGGCGATGCGGAAGGGGCAGTCGCGAAGGCTTTTGCGATTTTCCGGCGTGCATTGGCCGGGTTGACCAAAGACGATACCCCCTCCACGACCCGGAACGGTGCCTGGGGCGATTATTATTTCTGGGGAGATACGCGTTCGGGGGACTGGATCACCCCCAATAACGACGGCGACTGGCAGGCTGGTTTTGAAAACCGGCTCATTGCACGTACCGAATTGGAGCCTATGACCAACTGGCGGCTTTTTTACAGGGCCATAGAGCAATGCAACCTTGTGCTGGAAAATGTACCCGGCATCACAGAAGGCTTCTCGGACGGCCGGAAAGAACAGCTGCTGGCGGAAGCGCGTTTTCTCCGGGCAATGGCTCACTTTTATGCGGCAAGAGTTTGGGGTGATATCCCTGTAAACCTTTCTGCACGCAATGTCGAGGCTTTGGGCCGCGAGCCCATCGGCGATGTGATGCGTATGGTCGTTTCGGAAGTAGACGAGGTCTCTGCGGCACTTCCGTGGATGTATGAAGGGTCGCGTAAACGTGCAACGTCAAGAGGTACTAAAGGCGCTGCGCTGGCGCTGAAGGCACATGCTCAGATGTGGCTGAAAGACTATCAGGGAGCTGCCTCGACACTCCAGCAAATCATAGACGGAAGAATATTCAGCCTGGTACCGATAGAAGGATTTCGGGATATGTTTGACAGAGGGGAATCTGACGAAATGATTTTCCAGATGTATTATAGTAAGGAAGCAGGTGAGTTTTCGGACTACTATGGTCATATTCTCACCTATTACCTGACCAATCCGTACACCTCCAGGGGCGACCTTTCTCTCGCCGTACCCCGGTCCAGGATACTCGAAATTTTTCCGGATTATGCCCGTGACAAGTCCGACAGGCGAGTGGCGGAATTTTTCGAAAGTATAGACTTTTCTGTTAGCTCCGGCGAACTTCGTCCCGTATTTGCCGATCCGCTGCAAAACGGAGAACGCCAGATCATGTTCGCTAAATTCCGGAAGGCAAAAGACCGCACGTATACCCAGATGGATGGCCCCGTTCCTGTTTTCAGGTATGCGGACATTGTACTGCTGAAAGCGGAAGCAGATGCAAGGATCGACCGTCTGGATGAATCTCTTATCAACCTGAACCTGGTGCGCGCAAGGGCGGGAATCCCATTGTTTACTAAGGCGGATAAGGCCCTGCTTATCGAAGAGGTGCTGGAAGAACGGCGGCGTGAGCTGATCGGGGAATATCACCGTGTTTACGATCTGGTACGTTTGGGGCGTCTTCACGAATTCAATCCCTATATCACCGAAAAAGATGAGCAGGATGGCGCGGGCTACTTTCCTGTCAGCGATGAAGCCTTTGCCAACAACCCGAATATGGAGCAGACCTATTACTGGCAGTTTAACCAATAACAAGAAAACAAGCAGCAACATGAAAAGATTCAGTGCTTTTCTTATCGTCTTCTGCGCAGTCTGTACCTGGGGCTGCAGCGACGACTACTTTGCCGATGGAGGTACGCTGGATGATCAGACGGGCGTGCTTAATGTATCTACGATGGCTTACCTGGAGAACCACCCGGAAAAGTTTGATACCCTGACCACGTTGATCAAACTATGCGGATTGGAAGGTGAGGTAAATAAAACGGGGAATACGTTCCTGGCGCCTCAGGATTATTCTATTCACAACTATTTTAACCTCGTATTCCCCGAAGGTGCATGGCCCCCGCTTTTGCAAATCTCCGATGAACAGCAAGAAGAAATCGCCGGGATCCTGAAAAATTATATTATTGCCGACAAAGAGATTGCACGTGCCGACTTGTCGACCGCCTACAGTTATGCAACTACTCTTGGCGGAAAAAAAGCCCGCTTTAACCTGGTGAAGGAAGACTACCTCGGCAATGTAAACATGGGAGCGGCTTATATCGTCTTTTCCCTTGACATGAGCGAGAATGCCAATGTCCGGGAAGTGTACCAGTCAGTAACGGTCGCTGCATCCGGACTGCGTTCGACCAACGGTATTGTTCATGAACTCGCACCTGACGCGCACATCTTCGGATTTAACTAAGAAAAACAGATGAGAAGAATGAAGACATTGACGCTATTTCTGGTAGCTGCGTACGCCGGACTGGCACTGACCGGCTGTGTCGATATTCCTTATGAAGGAAGCCTGGCGCCGGACATCAGCTATAAAAACAGGAAACAATATGCCATCTCCGGTTTGGAACAATATATCGGGGATTTTCTCGCCTCGAGTTCAACGTTGCCCATGCGTTTTGAAATCGTTAGTATAACCGAAACGAACGGAGGGGACGTTTCCGCCCTGAAAAGAGACCTGCCGGTTGTTCGCTATAAAGAACCTGTCACAGGAGATGAAACGGCGGATGAACTACTGTTAAAAACAGAAACGGTGGAGCAGCCGGCTGTCAGTATTAATTCCAGCACCGGTAAGATCGAAATTCTCGAAGGAAATTCGATTCCGTCAGGAGAATACCGCTTTGATGTCCTGGTAGCGAATACTTCGGGCAGCAGGATTTTGAAAGACGCGATTATCATCGAGTTTATCGAATTCGAGGTAAGCTCGTGGTCGCCGGGGATGGCCAGGCAGCCGGAGATCGAAAGGGTAGCGGACGCTCCCAATCAGATACGGTTTGTCGGCTATTTAGACGGAGAGCAGCTCCCGGGAAACAAGATAGACTTTACCCGGGAGCGCGCTGCAGGATTCAAAGGGACCTTCGTTAACGACACGGAAGAAGGGGAAATCTGGAACGTAAACTTTCCGGTAAAAAATGCCGACACCTACTGCAACTGGAAAGTGGTGGAAAACGTCGACGGCGTTGAGCAGGTCAGCTATTTAAGCGAAAATTTCAATTTTGTTCTGGGAATTCCGGGCAGTTACGTCATCCGGTTATATAAATAGATGAAAAAGCCGTGAGCAGTCAGAAATCAGCTATCAGAAACCGGATTGCACAAAAAGCGGTACGCCGCCCGCCGTCGATAAACCCTTCGACAGGCCGGGACAAAGTGCTGAAAGCTGACTGCCGAAAGCTGATAACCTTTTATTCACATGAAATGGCCATGAGCAATCAGAAATCAGCTATCAGAAAATGAATTGCACAAAAAACGTAGATGAATAAATGCCTGGGCGGCCCCGCCTGGGCGGCCCCGCTGAAAGCTGACTGCCGAAAGCTGATAACCTTTTTATACAGACGAAAATGAGCTACTTTTTTATCAAAAATGCCGGCATCGTCCTTTCTTTAGTGATCGGGGCTGCCACGCTGGTTTCAGCACAGAACAAAACGAGGAAGATCCTGGTGATCGGGGTCGATGGTATTATCAATACCGCAATCGACTACGCAACAACACCCGGTATCGACCGCCTTGTGGGAAACGCGTCTTACAGTATGAACGGCTATAGCGGTGTGCCGGCTTATGCCAGTACGGGCTGGGCCACGATGCTGACGGGAGTTACGTCAGACAAGCACGGCGCTACTGCCAATAAGTCGTTTGCAGGGAATCGCTTCGATACGTATCCTTCCGTGGTAAACCGCATCAAGGCCGCAAATCCCGGCATCAGGATTGCGTCGGTGGTGCGGGATAAAGGCATTAACGACCTGTTGAACAGCGGAGCCGATCAGAAGTTTCAGTTCGAATCAGACCAGGAAGTATACGGAAAGGCCGTAGAAGTGCTGAAACAGTCGGATATAGGCGCTGTGTTTGTCCAATTCAGCAAGCCTGCCGAAGTCGGCGGTAGTCTGGGATATCAATTGAGAGAGGCACAGTATGTACTGGCGATTCAGGAAATTGATCAATATGTCGGGCAATTACTGACCGCCGTCGACTCCCGCGATAGCAACGCAGACGAAAGCTGGGCGGTTTTTCTCGTGTCTTCCCACGGCGGCACGGAGTCGGGGGTTCAGGCCAGCAACAGCGTGGAAGAGTTTAATGTGCCGGTCATTTTATCCGGCGGCGATATGGATAACAAGGAGCTCGTCGGTTCGGCCATGGCAGCGCGGGAAAACTCGGACAACATCCTGACGCTTAACAAAGCCGCTTCGGGCGAAAAAACTTTTGTCAGAATCCCTATCAACGGTACCGCGCTGCAGGGAATGAACAAATTTACGATGGAAATGTGGATCAAAGCAGGAGCCAATTCCAGTGATCCTTCTATAATGGGGGATAAAAACTGGGATTCAGGCGGGAATCCGGGGTTTATCATCTGCAGGAGCGGCTCAAGCTGGAAAATTAATTTCGCCAACGAGAAGAGCGAGCGATATGATATAGGCTCTACCCGGTCGATTGAAGACGGAAACTGGCATCATCTGGCCGTTACATTCGATAAAACAAACGAATGCATCGTCTACCAGGACGGTGTGAAAATGGCAGAATCCAAGCTGATCTACAAAGCGGAGGACAAAATGGCTTCCCCTTTCAACTATATCTGCCTGGGGCAGGAAGGTACCGGGAGCTATGGCGGCGGCGCGCCTAACTGGGCGGGTTCATTCAACGAGGTCCGGATCTGGACAGCTGTTTTGTCGGAGGAAACCATCAGGGATTTTATGTACCTGCGCAATATCGAGACAAGCCGGCACCCCCACCTGGCTTCACTCAACCTCTATCTCAAATTTGACGAGGTGCGCGGATCTGCGATAAGGGATTTCAGCGGTAAGGGCAACCACGGCGAGTTGGTCGGACCTGCTACTGAACGTCACCCGCATTACCCCATCGGATTGACTGACGTCGCGGTGAATGTGCTGAGTCACCTCGGGATACGGGTTGACGGAGCCTGGGGACTGGAAGGAAATATGCTTAAATCCAATGTGCCTTTTCGCCTGTTTAAAGTAAACTGAACAATCCTCATGAAAATGAAACTGACAATAAAATCGGGCTTGCTCCTGCTGTTGATGCTGGCGGGGCTGAGCGCTTGTAAAGAGGAAGTCTTCCCCGTTGGTCTCGATGCAGAGCAACTGGTTGCCGGTCGCCTGGACGGGACCTGGGCGAAACCCACCAACATTGTAACACCGGACGAGGTGCCCGCGGAAGTTTTCGGCGCGATGAGGCTGGTTTTCACTACCGATGAAACGGGATACCCGTCCCGGTTCCTTGCAAAAGACTGCCCTATCGTATTTGCCGGAACCGATGCCACCTGGAAAGTTACCGGGAGCGGGGACGACGCCACAGTAACGCTGACGGGTGTTTCGCCCGTTGATGAATTCAAAGCGAAAGTGTCATCGACGGCCCTGACGCTTACATTCCACATGGGATGGGAGAATACGGATACCGGCGAAACCGGCCAGGGCGACTTCAGTGTGACGCTTGCCCGCCAGTAACACCAAATTGAAAATTAAACTAAAAAGCAGTCTTCAAAAAAGCTCTCATATGAAAACGCTGAATTACAGGATAATTGCGAAGTTATTCACCTTTGCGCTTCTTGCCTCCTTTTTCCTGCCGGCCTGCAAAGAAGAGTATGATCATACCGTAGATGTTGAAAACCCGACGGTCGTAAGCTTCAACCCAGTATCGGGTGTGGAAGAAGTGTCAGTGAACAGCAGCCTGGTGCTGACTTTCAACGAATACATCAAAAAAGGGAAGGGAAATATCATTATAACCGGCGAATCGTCCACCCGGACAATCGATGTAACTACCGACGCTGTGGCGATCAGTGAAGATGCCCGTATTATGACGATTAAGCCGGGAGAGCTGGACTCTGATGAGCGTTATACCGTCACCCTGGAAAGAGGAATCGTAACGGATTTGCTGGGCAACGAATTTATGGGTACTGCTGCAGGCGAGGCCTGGACGTTTGCTACCGCCGGGGATGTCGGCCCTTTGGTGGTATCTGCATCGCCGGAAAACGGGGGCAATGACGGTTCACTATTCAAGCTTGAGCTTACTTTTTTGGCGGATGTCATGAAAGGAGAGGGGAATATTACGGTATATACGGCCGGCAATTCAAAAGTGGCGGAGCTGTCGGTAGCGGGTTCGGCAGTGGTAATACAGGATAAAAAGGTTACCATCAACCTGTCCGCTCCATTGGAGTTCGCGACAAACTATTATGTAACGATCGACAACGGCGCTATTGTCGACACGAATAACAAGAAGTTTAAAGGATTCGGCGACAGTACCGGCTGGAACTTCACCACCACCAGCGGAAGCGGCAGTGATCTTGTGGTACATCTTCCTATGGACGGCGGGTTGACAGATGAAAGCGGCAATAAGTTCGATGCCGGCCAGGGAAGCACGGCGACGGCACAGGTTGCCTTTGTCACTGACCCTGTTCGGGGGAAGGTGGCGAGTTTCGGCGCAGGCTCATATGCCGTGCTGCCCAAACACGACCTGCTGAGACCATCCAATGCCCAGAGTTTTTCATTCAATCTTTGGGTGAAGCTGAAGGGAATCGGTTCCGACCCGGTCCTGTTTTCTAATTCCGACTGGGACAGCGGAGGTAATCCAGGCTTCGTGCTGTGTACCGACGGCGGTGATACCTACGCCGGTCCGGGTACGTCGGGCCGCGGGTGGCTTGTCAAGCTGGCCGGGGGCGGCCGTATGGACTGGCGGGCAGGAGAGATGACACCCCAGGCGCCGGCCTTATCGGACGACCAATGGCACATGGTCACGGTCGTTGTCAATCAGCAGACCAAAATCCTGCAGGTATACATCGACGGAAAGGAGTACTCCCGCGAAGACCATGCTGCCAGCCGCGATCTGAATACGCTCACAGGCGCCTTATGGGATGAAACCAATGACTATCCTTTCACCATCTGGGAAGACGGAACCGGCGCCTATAATGCAGGAAGCGATACGCGTAAAACGTTGGCAGGGCTTGTCGATGATGTTCGTGTCTACAGCAAAGCGCTTACCGCCGCAGAAGTCGCCGGTCTTTTCACTAAATAAGTAGTCTTTTAATCGATAGTCCAGTTTTTATGAAACGTTTTTTTAAGATTTCCTGCCTGGTTGCCCTTTCCCCAAACATCGTTTTTGCGGCAGATCGTCCGAGTTTTCTGGTCCTCCCCTACCTTCAATGGGCGACACAGACGACAATGGATGTCAAATGG
Organism: Telluribacter humicola; assembly: GCA_040394475.1. Taxonomy (GTDB): domain Bacteria; phylum Bacteroidota; class Bacteroidia; order Cytophagales; family Spirosomataceae; genus JBEBSD01. The sequence continues at coordinate 27,339 of JBEBSD010000055.1, forward strand.
GAAACGACAGCGCCGACAACCGGATGGGTACAGTATGGCGCAGCTCAGTTCGACGCAAAGGCGCCCAATCTGTCACTTAAAAGTGAGGTCAGTGTTAACCAGGCATTTCATGCCGTGCAGCTGAAAGGCCTGGAACCCGAAACGGAATATTTTTACCGTACCCTAAACGTGGGTGCCGCCGGAGATACTTTGTACAGCGAAATTTATCCTTTTAAGACTGCGGTCAAAGCGGATACCCCGATCGGGTTTATTGTTTTTTCCGACTCTCAGGGCCGCCCCAACCCTAACGTATGGGGGCAAATCGCCACCAGGGCGGAAGCAGAGCGACCCGATTTTGCCATTCACGCCGGAGACCAGGTCGACAATGGCGACCGTTTTAGTGACTGGGTTGGCCAGTTTCTTCCTCAGGGGCAGCCGTTTATGAGCAAGTATGCTGTGTATGCAACCATCGGAAATCACGAAAGAGATGCCGCCTCTTTCCACAAGTATCTGGGGCATCCCGAAAAGAAGCGTGTTTTCACGGTTACCTACGGCAATACACAAATCATTCTGTTCGATTCCAACCAGGACATGTCGGCGGGAAGCGTGCACTACAAAGAGCTGGAAGCCGAGCTGTCGAAAGCATCGGCCCGCTGGGTAATCGTGACGCATCATCACTGCATCTATTCTTCTGACAATGATGATCACGGAAATACGCGAACGGCTAAGTCTACCCTCGGGATTCCCCGCCTGGCGCATTTGCCCGCTTTGTATGAGCAATATGGCGTGGACCTGGTTTTCTACGGTCATGTACATACGTATGAGCGTACCTGGCCGATTCTCAATAATAAAGTTGATAATAAGAAAGGAACCGTGTATGTGCAGATCGGGGGAAACGGAGGCGGACTTGAAACACCGGCGCCGCTGCGTTCCTGGTTCACGAACAAACTCTACTACGGGCATCATTTCGGAAATGTTCGTATCGCCGGAGATGAACTTCACTTTCAGGCCATCACCGCAGAAGGACAGATTATCGATCAGTTCCAATTGGTAAAGGCGGAAAAATAGGAAGGCCGGAAACACTTCTATCAATTGCCGCAATGCATCCGGCGGGTTGATGCCGGGTGCATTGTTCGTTCCGTTCTTCTTACTCAATACGCCTGTCTCACCCGGTCGTGGCCTTGATTGTTGCCGGAAGCAATGAAACGACGTTTATTTAACAAATTCATAAAGAGCGTTGTAAATAACATGTAGTAAACAATGTTTAGTTTTGCTAAACATTTTATTATCTTTGATTAGTTAAAAGAAAATAAAATTTATGTCTATTAAACTGGTGGTATTTGATATGGCTGGCACGACGGTCGCCGATCAGAATTTTGTCGCGCAGGCTTTTTCCATGGCGATGGAAAAAAGCGGCTATCGTATTCCTGCTCAACTTATCAACCCGATAATGGGTTACAAGAAGCCCGTAGCGATCAGGATGCTTCTTGCAAACCTGGAACCTGAAACGCAAAAAATTACGGAGGAATTAGTGCAGCTGATCCATAGCGATTTTGTGGAAAATATGAAGGCATTTTACCGGTCTTACCAGGAGCTGGCGCCGTTGCCGGGTGTAGAGGAAACGTTTGGAATACTGCGTGAAAGAGGCGTAAAAATCGGTCTGGATACCGGGTTTTCTAAAGATATCGCAGACATTATCATCGAAAGACTGGCCTGGAGCGATAAGGTGGATGCGGTTGTGGCAAGTGATGAGGTAGAAGAAGGGCGACCGGCCCCCCTTATGATCCGGAAGATTATGGATGAACTGGGAATTCATAATTCGGCGGAAGTAGCCAAAGTCGGCGATACGGAAGTAGATATCAACGAAGGGATAAATGCCGAATGCAAATATGTAATAGGAATTACCAGCGGAAGCTTTACACGTGAGGAACTTGAGCCATATCACCCCACTCACATTGTTGACCGGTTAACGGAAGTGCTGGATATTGTATTTGAGATCCCGGAGGCTTAATAATGAACGGATTAAGATGAGGAAAAGTGCTATTGTAATCGGAGCTGGAATTGTAGGGTTGGCGACAGCGAGGGCGCTGGCAGTGAGGGGTTACCGTGTGACGGTATTTGAGCGGGGAGAAAAAGCCGTTGGTGCATCTATCCGGAATTTTGGCATGATCTGGCCTATCGGACAACCAGTCGGGAACCTGTATGACCGGGCGCTCAAATCAAAGAGTATCTGGAAAGAGTCGCTCACCGGAGCAGGGCTCTGGCATGAAGAAGCCGGAAGTTTACATTTAGTGTATGAACAGGACGAGCTGGATTTGGCTGAGGAGCTTGCTGCGCAGCGAAAGGATCCGAATATCAGTGTGCTCACAGCAAAAGAGACGTTGAAGAAAAGTCCGGCGGTTAACCCGGCTAATCTGAAAGGAGCGCTTTGGAGCGCTACAGAAATGATCGTGGATCCCCGTGAAGCCATCGCAGGATTACCGTCTTATCTGAGCGAAAAATATGACATACGCTTTGAGTGGAATACCGTCATCAACCGAATCGGCTACCCCAACGTACATGCAGGAACAAAAACGTGGAGCGCTGATGAACTATATGTTTGCAGCGGGGCTGATTTTGAGACACTTTATCCTGAGATTTATGCCGCGGCGCCGCTCACCAAAAGCAAGCTGCAGATGCTGCGGCTCGAAAGTCAGCCTGAAAACTGGCGGATAGGACCTGCACTGTGCGGGGCGCTTTCTTTTATTCACTACGATGCATTCAAAGCAACCTCCGGTCATGCGGCATTAAAAAAACGCTTCCTGGAAGAATACCCTGATTACATAGCGTGGGGAATTCACGTGATGGCTTCTCAAAACGGTCTGGGCGAAATTACGGTCGGGGATTCGCACGAGTATGGTCTGACCTTCGATCCTTTTGACAAAAGTTTTATCAATGACCTGATCCTCCGATACCTTGCCCGTTTTGCTAATTTCAAGTCGATGAAACTGAGTCAGAGCTGGCATGGTATCTATCCTAAAACGAAGGACGGCACGACGGAAATCATACTCAGACCTGAAAACGGCGTCACCATCATCAATGGTTTGGGAGGCAACGGGATGACCCTGTCGTTCGGTCTTTGCGATGAAGTTGCAGGGGCCGGGTAACTGAAAGCCGGGCCGGAACTCAACATAATTCAAACCTCATGACAAACGTATCGAAAGAGCAGGGAGACGTGAATATCAGCGAGCTGAGGAGTGCTTTTGTAAGCAGCCTGGACGCAGAAACGCAATTCTGGCTGGAAAAGGATGCCGGGGTATTTTTTCATCAGGCGCTTTCGACACCTGTCATGAACGTGCTGGCCAAAACGGACGGTGCATGGATCGAAGACCTCCAGGGACGTCGTTATCTCGATCTGCATGGCAACGGCGTACACAACGCCGGCTTCTCCAATCCGGAAGTAATCGCGGCGGTTATCGCGCAATTAAGCGATCAGCTTGCATTTACCCCGCGGCGCTACACCAATATCCCGGCGATCAAACTGGCTCAGAAACTGGTCGCGCTAACTCCTCCTGAACTTACCCGGGTGCTGTTTTGCCCGGGGGGATCGGAAGCCATCGAAATGGCGATTTCCCTGGCCAAATACATTACCGGTCGCTGGAAAACCATTTCCTATTGGGATTCTTATCACGGGAACGGCTTTCAGGCTGTGAGCGTAGGGGGAGAGGAGCATTTCTCGGGCGGTCTGGGACCGCTGCTGCCGGGGGCCTTTCATATCGAATTCCCAAACTACTTCAGAAATCCCTGGAAGCTTGAGGATGAAAGGACGATCGATGATTTCTATATCCGGCAGCTGGAGATAATCCTGAAGCGGAATCCTGATGTGGCGGCGATCATTGCCGAACCTATCTCCGCAACCCCGGTTGTCGCATCTACTTACTATTGGCACAAAGTACGCGAAATATGTGACGAATACGGTATTTTCCTGATTTTCGATGAAATAATTGAAGGACTGGGCAGGACCGGAAAATGGTTTGCCTGTGAACACTACGTTACGCCGGACGTTCTCGTACTTGGGAAATCGCTGGGCGGAGGCCTCCTGCCGCTTGCCGGGATTGTGACAAGAGAGGAATATAACGTATTGCAGCACAGATCGATCGGGCACTTTACGCACGAAAAGAATCCGCTCTCTGCTGCGGCAGGACTGGCTGCCATAGCGTATATTGAAAAACACAGGCTTGCAGAGAACGCGGCTTCTTTGGGAGAATACCTAATGAACGGGCTGTCTGGATTGAAAGAGGCATTTCCCGTGATAGGTCATGTGGCCGGGAAGGGATTGCATATCGGGGTTGACCTGGTGAAAAGCCGGGAAACCAAAGAACGGGCCGAAGCCTACGCCGAAGTCATTATGTACGATTGCCTGAAACAGGGGGTAGCCTTCAAGATAATAGAAGGAAACATCCTTACCATGCGGCCTTCGCTGGTGATCACCAAAGCGGAGTGCGACCTGATTATCGAAACCTTACAAACAGCGCTTGAACGTAACAAACTCAAATTATAAACCGATGAGCTTCAAAACTACAATTGGCTGTGTCTTCACAGCAGTCGTCATGGCATTGATCACGTCATGTTCCGGAAAACAAGACAAAAGGCCTGCGGGAATAGAACACGTGATTGTAATCGGGGTGGACGGGTTCAGCCCGGACGGTCTTCAGAAAGCTTCTACGCCTGTAATCGATAGCCTGATCGCGTCAGGGGCCATTAAATGGAAGGCCCGGACGGTCCTTACCTCCGCGAGCAGCCAGAACTGGGCGTCGATGCTGATGGGAAGCGGCCCTGAAATACACGGCATCATAGACAACGACTGGGAAATCGATGATCACACCCTTCCGCCGGTTGTCCAGGAAAGGGACGGGAGGTTCCCCACAATTTTCAGTTTACTGAAGAAGCAGCGCCCCGATGCGGAAATAGGCGCGGTATATCACTGGTCTGGTTTTGGCCGGCTTTATCAGAAGGATGCCGTCTCATTTGATCGTCATCTGAAGACCGAAGACTCCACTGCGCAGGTGTTTGCTGAATACATCCGCAGCAAGAAGCCGGTATTCGGTTTCGTGCATTTCGATCATGTGGATCATGCAGGTCATCATTTTGGTCACGGTACGGAGAGCTACTATCAATCGGTTGCCAAAGCAGATTCTTTGGTAAAGGAAATCGTTTCGGCGATCAACGATGCCGGGATGGCAAAAAATACGCTCCTTCTCATCGTTTCGGATCACGGTGGAATCGGGCAGGGACATGGCGGGTTTACGACAGATGAAACAGAGGTCCCTTTTATCATGTCCGGCGCAGGGGTCAAACAAGGGTATGAAATTCTGCAGCAGGTAGCTGCTTATGACTATGGCCCCACGATCGCTTTTGCATTGGGCGTTCAGCCGCCATATGAATGGACGGGGCGGCCGGTCAAAGCCGGATTCGATGGATTTTCCGAACCGGAAAACAATTGGAAAGGATTTCGTTTCATTGCGGCGCCCACTATCCAGCCGGAAGCCGAGCAATACAAAAAAGCGGGCGGGATTTACACAGATCAGGGGGCAACTGTAACGATCAAACCGGGAGCTGAGGGCTATGAAACGCGGTACACACTGGATGGGAGCGCTCCTGACAGCACTTCGACGTTGTACGAGCAATCTTTTGATCTTGACAAGACCACAGTGGTAAAAGCCAGGTCCTTTGATCAAACGGGGAATGAAAGTCCTGTTTCGGTGGCTTATTTCAGGGTGGTGAAGTCCGGAAATAACCAGGGCGTAACCAATGTCTTTTACCCGTTGGAATCTCCTGAAAAGCTGCCGGCATTCCATACCCTGAAAAAAGGCGCAACCTGGACGGAGCCTGAGATCGGAACCACAAAAGAGAACATATTGCCGCTGCTCGGGGCCGGCAATCAGAGTTTCGGGTTGGTGATTGAGAGCTATCTGCAAATAGATGCGCCGGGGAAATATCGATTTTTTACGCAGTCTGACGATGGGAGCAAGCTCTATATTAACGGGAAAGAAGTGGTCAAAAACGATGGGCCGCATGGTGTCGTTGAAAAGTCAGGATCAATAGAGCTGGTCCCGGGGAAGCACCCCCTACGCGTGGAATATTTCAACGGAACCGGAAGCGGCTGGCTGGAAGCATACTATCAGGGGCCCGGAGTGCCGAAACAGCTGATTCCTGCCGATAAGTTGTTCCTCTCCAACTAAATGCATTTTTCTTCAGTAATTCCCAATAGCGTATGAAGCAGGAGAAAATCAACCGGACAGAGGGAGATGTGAATAGCTCCGAAGAAAGGAAGTCCTGGTATAAAGTCATCGGTGATACTGCAACACTCCGGCTGCTGGAAGAGGATGCAGACGCCTTCCTCCATCAATCCCTGTCAACTCCCTGCCTGGATGTGCTTGCCTCGTGCCAGGGGATTTACCTGACGGACCTGCAGGGCAAAACGTATATGGACTTCCATGGAAACAACGTCCACCAGCTGGGTTATGGCAATACGTATATCCTTGATCGGGTAAAGGCTCAAATGGACACGCTTTCCTTTTCGCCCAGAAGATTTACCAACCAGCCGGCCATCGCACTTGCACAGAAACTGGGATCGCTGCTGCCCGGTGATCTGAACAGGGTACTTTTTTCGCCGGGAGGGGCAAGTGCGATCAGCATGGCGCTGAAACTGGCGCGATATATTACCGGCAAGCACAAAATTGTTTCGCTATGGGACTCGTTCCACGGGGCAACGCTGGACACCATTTCAGCGGGAGGCGAGGCGGATTTCCGGAAAGGGATGGGACCGCTGATGCCGGGCGTGGAGCGTATCCCGCCGCCCATGTCGTACCGGGGGCCTTTTATGAGACCGGACGGCGATCAGACGGCCTATGCCGACTATCTGGAGTATGTCATAGAAAAAGAGGGGGATATCGGGGCCTTTTTGATCGAAACCATCCGGAATACCGATGTTCAGATACCGGGTGCCGCTTATTGGAAAAGAGTCAGAGACATCTGTACACGTCACGGTGTAGTGCTCATTCTGGATGAAATCCCGATTGCTTTCGGCCGTACCGGCAAAATGTTTGCGTTCGAGCACTATGAAATTGAACCGGATATTATTTGCCTTGGCAAAGGGCTGGGCGGCGGCATTATCCCGATGGCAGCTATCGTAACCCGGGACCGCTACAACCAGGCCGGAGACATCTCCCTGGGGCATTTCACCCATGAGAAAAATCCGCTGGGCAGTGTAGCGGCGTTGGCAATGCTCGAGTACATCGAGACCAACCGGATTTTATCAAAAGTACAGGAAGATGAACGCTTTATGCGGGAAGAGCTTGCTGCTCTTCAGGAAAAGCATCCCCTGATAGGCGATGTTCGCGGAATCGGCCTGCTTTGGGGAATTGAACTGGTAAAAGACAGGATAACGAAGGAAAAAGCGCCCGAAGCTGCTGAGGCAGTACTTTACGAATCACTCGCTAACGGATTGAGTTTTAAGCTGTCTCAGGGAAATGTGATTCAGTTGTCCCCCCCGCTTATTATTACGAGAGACGAGCTGACGCGTGCAATCCGGTTGCTCGATCATGCTTTATTGAAAGCGTCACAACGATAATACAGACTTAAATGAAATTACGGAAGAGCGATATCGGAAGTTTTCTTGGCCGAAAACAGTTTGCTTTGGTTGTCTGGGCGCTCATAGCGTCTTTTGGCGCCTATTTTTGCATGTATGCATTTCGGAAGCCGTTCAATACCGGGCTGTACGAAGGGCTGGCGCTGTGGGGGATCTCTTACAAAACTATTCTGATCCTGGCCCAGGTGGCAGGCTACATGGTTTCCAAATTTCTGGGGATCAAAATCATCTCCGAACTGAAAGCTTCGAAGCGAACTTCTCTGGCGTTGCTATTGATCGGAATTGCCCAGGTATCGTTGTTGCTGTTCGGGGCAGTTCCTTATCCTTACAACTTTATTTTTCTGTTTCTGAACGGGTTGCCGCTGGGGATGGTTTACGGCGTTTTATTTAGTTACCTGGAAGGCCGGCGCGTAACCGAGACCATTGTGATGGGACTGGGGATCAGTATTATCGTTGCGTCTGGTGTCCTGAAAACCGTTTACATTGAATTACATCACTGGTTTCCCCAGGTTTCAGAATTCTGGATACCGTTTTGGATAGGGTGTCTTTTTTTACCGTTTTTCTTTTTCTTCATGTGGATGATGGCAGTTTTGCCGCCGCCTGACGCGCAGGATATCACTCATCGCACATCGCGTGAACCGATGACTGCAGCGGACAAACGGCTGGTTTTAAAACAGTATGGCATCCCCATCCTGTGCTACGTGCTGTTGTATGCGATGCTGACGATGGTCCGGGACTTCAGGGACAACTTTGCCGTCGAAATCTGGAATGAAATCGACAGTAACTGGCAAAGCGGCATACTGGCCCAGACGGAGCTTATTTCCGGGCTGATTGTACTCGCTGTTATCGGATGTCTCTCCCTGGTAAAAGACAACCGCGCCGGTTTCCTGCTCATCAATGTCATCATGCTGATCGGTTTACTTATCGCTGCTTTCGCCACTTTTCTGTTTAAGCAGGGGGCGGTATCCGGTTATCAATGGATGCTGGTGCTGGGTATCGGAACCTTTCTGGCTTATATAGCAGCCCAAACCGTTCTTTTTGAGCGGATGATTGCACTTTTCAGGATCAAAGCCAACGCCGGGTTCCTCGTCTACCTCTGCGACAGCACCGGTTACTTCGGAAGTGTTGTGCTTTTGATTTACAAAGAGTCGTTCACAAGAAAACTGCAATGGTCCGAAGTCCTTTCCTCATTTGTCCACTTCCAGACGCTGGCTGGTATTGTTCTGATGGCAATCAGCCTGTTTTTCCTGATTCGGAAAGCCGGGCGCCCAAAATCTTCTCTTAAACTGGTTTGAAGAGCCGGCTTGCATCCGCGTATAACCTGCTTTGACAAAACCAGGTAATGGAAGGCGTCAGGCAGGAGGTTCCAGCTGATGATCTTAACGCGATCATGAAAGAAACCTTTAGTGAATTGGCCAGGCTTTCCGGTAAACCTTTTAACGAAAATGAAATTCCGAAAGTAGCTATTGCCACCTCTACGGCCTATCACTACGATATGCGATCGAGCGTCCTGACGGGGCTCTATTCCGAAAAACTCATGGAAGTAAACGGCACTCAACAAATACAGACTTTAAAAGTAGTTTTGAAGGATTAACCGCACCTGAGAATAGCTATTGGTCAAGACCTGGTACCCTTAAGTGGAGACAAATGAATTTCTCCCGGACCTGCCTTTGTTCTGAAGCAGAAGCGAAAATGATTGTTATTTCAAACATTTAAACTATATTTGTATGAAATAACAATCAAACAAATGAACAAGAGAAAACAGGTTGTTTTTCCCAGACATTATCAGCTGTTGGATCAGATGGGTGAAAACATCAAGCTGGCCAGAAAACGACGGAGGCTTACCACCGTCCAGGTAGCAGAACGGGCCGATATTGCCAGATCGACCTTATACCTGATTGAGAAAGGTGATCCAAGTGTAACGCTTGGCGCCTATTTTAATGTTTTAAGGGTGTTAGGGCTACAGGAAGACTTCCTGAAATTGGGCGCCGACGACGAATTCGGGAGAAAACTACAGGATTTGGAATTACTGAAATAACCCCATGGCTCAACGGAAATCGGACATATACGTATTCGCACACTGGAAAGGGATGCCAGAACCAAGATTAATAGGAATCTTGTCCGCACATTACGGAAAAGGGAAAAAGGCATTTGGCTTTGAGTATGACAAGTACTGGATAAAATCGGAACAACGGTGGCTGCTTGATCCGGATATCCGGTTTTACGCGGGAGCACAGTTTCCCGATCGAAAAGAAAACTTCGGTATATTTCTCGACAGTATGCCGGATACCTGGGGGCGAACGCTCATGAAGCGAAGGGTTGCACAAGAGGCTCGTGAAAGCGGGAGTCGACCCCGCACCTTATACGATATCGATTATTTGTTAGGAGTTTTTGATGAAAGCCGTATGGGCGCAATACGTTTCAAAACGACACCGGACGGTCCTTTTTTGGATGACGGCCAGGAAACCCCAGTACCACCCTGGTCTTCCATTCGCGAACTACAATATGCCGCCAACAGGATTGAGGATGACAAAGAGAACACGGATATAAAAAAATGGCTGTCCATCCTTATGGCTCCGGGGTCTTCTTTAGGAGGAGCCCGGCCGAAAGCCAATGTACTGGATGAAGAAGGCGCATTATGGATTGCCAAATTTCCATCGGGAAATGACAGCATCGACAAAGCTGCCTGGGAATTCCTGGCCCACCGCCTTGCTGTACAAGCCGGCATTGAGATGACTTCTTGTAAACTGGAGAAAATAGCAGGGAAACATCATACATTTTTCACCAGGCGTTTTGACCGGCAACAAATAGAACGTATCCATTTTGCTTCAGCCATGACGATGACAGGTAATAATGAAGATACCGTTCGCGATACACCGGCAAGTTATCTGGATATCGCGGAGTTTATTCAGAATCACGGAGTGGATATAACACGCAACCTTCATCAGCTTTGGCGGAGGATTGTTTTTAACATCGCCATATCCAATACCGATGACCACCTGCGTAATCATGGATTTATCCTGATGGACAAGGGCTGGGTACTTTCGCCTGCATACGATCTGAATCCATCAACAGACAAAGATGGCCTGGCACTGAACATTGACATGGACGACAATGCCCTGGATTTTGAATTAGTGAAAAGTGTAGGAGATTTTTTCCGGTTAGGTGAAAAGCAAATGGATACAATCATCAATGAAGTGCTCGCACCCGTCAGCCAATGGAAAAAAATGGCCGCCAGCATCGGCATCCCCAGATCGGAGCAGGAGATGATGCAGGGAGCGTTTCGTTTTTAAAAAAGGAATGTGAAGAACTATTCGAAAAATCCGAACAGTTCGGGGTGGAATCCCCACTTATTAAAATGGATAATAAGCCACAGATTCACAAATAAAAAGCTTCTAATTCACGGTCTCGCCGGATCACCGGTGCAGTGTAGCGGCCCCGCGGTAAATTCGTGGCCTTGCCCCTACTCCATTAAACATTTTACCATCCTTTTGTTCTTTTGATTCCGTAAAACCTTAACTTTGAGGCGAAAAGAAAAACTTTACATACTACTCGGCACAACCACCAATAGCTACAGCTATGCCGGAGGCCACTTGACCGTCACAACTTCAAGCCCTTCGGACACCAGCTCCCAGACCACCGATGCGGCCGGGATGCTTACCGCCGCCACCAATAATGGGGGAACGCTGAATTACACCTATTACAGTCACGGCGGGTTGAGGACAGTGTCTAACGGCAGTGTTGCCCTCACCACCAATACCTATGATGAATATGGACGGCAAACAGCATTGACGGATGTTAATGCCGGTACGACCGAATACGAGTACGACGCGCTCGGCCAATTGGTCTGGCAGGAAAATGCTGCGGGGGACGAGACGACAATGTTGTACAATGTGCTCGGACAGGTTACTACCCGGACTGGCGTAGAGGGGGTTACTTCCTATCTTTACGGAACAAGTAATTCGGGTGGGGAGATCAAAAACAGTATCAAAACCGTGACGGGCTTTGCGGAGACCTCCAGCTCATATACCTATAATACGCTTGGCCAGCTCATCACATTAGTCGAAAACAACGACGGGAACCACACCACCAGTTACACCTATAATGCCATCGGTGAGGTCAGCACCGTCACTTACCCTTCCGGACTGGTCATTGCCAACCAGTACAACGACAGGGGATACCTTGACGAGATTAAGCACGTGCCTTCGACAGGTCCTAGCATTGTACTTTATAAAACCGACGCTGTCAATGGCCGGGGACAGGTCACCCAATACAAGCGGGCGGACAACACTGTCACCTCCAACATCTCCTACGCGCATGGCTTTCCCACTGCCTACACGACAGCGGGCATACAGGACTACGAGTTGGTTTGGGACTACCAGAAGGGCAACGTTACCAGCCGGAAAGACGCAAGGGCCATCGTAAATAAAACAGAAACCTTTTACTTACGACAATCTCCAGCGCCTGACCGGGGGCAGTGTGACGGGCGGTGTGTCCATCAGTGCCAATTATTATCCTAATAGTAACCTCAATACCAAGACGGATGCGGGCACCTATAGCTATCACGCCAACAAAATCCATGCCGTAACAGGTGTAACCAACCCCAGCCCTTCGCCGATCCCGACGATGCAACAGAAAATCACCTATACGGCATTTATGCAGGCGGATACGGTAGCAGAAAATAACTTTTTGCTTACCTATACCTACGGTGCGGATTACAGCCGGTCGAAAGCTGAACTCAAGCAAGGAAGCAGCACGATAATCAATACGAGGTATTATTACGAGGGTGGGTACGAAAGGGATATAACAGGAGTTACTACAAGATATATCCAATATATCTCCTCACCAGCGGGCTTGATTGCCATCATCGAAAGTGTGGACGGTGGCCATAATGTGCATTACACGTACACCGATCATCTGGGATCGCTACTGACCGTTACCGATGACAGCGGCAACATTGAAGCCGAACAAAGCTTCGATGCCTGGGGGAGGAGGAGGAATCCGGCCACTTGGGAATTGTTGCCGCCAACGGCAGCTACGTCTTTCCCTGTGTGGCTTTATCGGGGTTATACCGGTCATGAACACCTGGACCAATTCGGGCTGATCAACATGAACGCAACGCGGGCGCATGTATGATCCGGTGTTGGGAGGATGCTGAGTCCGGATAATTATGTGCCGGACGCCACTTTTACTCAGGATTACAACCGGTATACTTATGCGAGAAATAATCCGTTGGTGTATACGGATCCAGATGGGAATTTTGTCATTACGGCCGCTGTTATTATAGGGGTCGTGAAAGCAATCGGGATAGGGGTGGCAATTGGCGGTGTTAGCTATACAGCCAGCGTGGGTTTCAGCAAAGGTGGCTTTAACAACTGGAACTGGGGCCAGTTCGGCAAGAGTATCGGAATTGGCGCGGCGTCCGGTTTGGTCAGCTTTGGGGTAGGGTCTGCAGCAGGGGCAATTGGTGGCGTTGGAGGCTTCGCTGTACAAACTGCTGGTCATGCTGCCTGGGGAGGGGTCAATTCGGTATTAAACGGCGGGAACTTTGGAGCGGGGCTGCTTCAGGTGCTTTCGGGAATGTTATTGGGGGATTAACAGCCAACTGGGGCACCGGCTTACAAATAGGATCGTCGGCTGTGATGGGAGGCATTGGAGCGGAGATAACTGGGGGAGATTTTTGGCGAGGGGCTGCTGTTGGCGGGATTGTGGCTGGGGCTAATCACGGATTACATCAAATATCTGACAAACCTACCTACGAGTATAATGGAAAGGAATACAGATCTAAAGCAGACCTATACGCAGCAATTTTAGCAGACCAAACAATGGAGCAATTCGGAATAAAGGATTTAGTCGCTTTGGGTGCGGCAGCAGCGGGGGCTGACATACTACCAAAACGTTTTGTTACTCCTGGCTCATCAAAAAACACATCGGTAGCCTCAAAATATTTGGGAAAAATACCGGAAAAATCCCCAGTCCGCCACAAAATCCGGAATTAGATATACAACTTCAATAGGTAGATTCGCCGGTAGAGCAATCCCAATTTTAGGGTGGGGTGTCTTAGCTTATGATGCTACAGCTATACTTTATAATACTCAAATCAGGTATAATCAAATTATTTATAGAAATGGACAATAGTGATATTTTTTTCCAAATTACTAAACTTGTCATAGAGCATCGCTGGGATTTTAAACGTGAATTAACAAGAGCTGACCGATTAAGTGAGGATCTGGGAATGGCCGGTGATGATGCCGAGGATTTTTTAAAGACTACAGGAATAAATTTAAGGTTGATCTGTCAGATATGCGCTTCGAAGAATATTTTGCTAACGAGGGAATCAATCCCATCTCTGTTCTGAAATGCTTATTTGGGATGAAAAAGTACAAGTCTGTAACATTGGGTGATCTGGAGCGATTTGCAATTCGCGGGAGGTGGTTAATAGAGTAGTCTCTCTGGATAGGTAAAAATCATTTGGCATCAGCCATATGTGCCTCGCCGATAGGATACATAGTGACAACTTCGACTTCAGCGGGGCGAATGTGCTGTACCTGCTTTCGCTTGAAAAATAGCCCGTATGTACCGGGGCGCTATCGACAACGGTTTCACCAGTTTTGCCGAAGCCTGATCGTGAAGCCGCTCACTTCCATAACGATCAATTTGGATCACCTCCACCACGGCCTGCTGCTCTTCATAGATTCCAGGAGGTCGGGAACCCTCTTTGATGCGGAAGAAAGCGCAACTGGTCTACATCAACATTTCATTTACCTACACAACGACCTATCCACGTAAACTTTCCTACCAGTGCCGCCCAAATAGTAACAACCTCCCCTGGGACCGGTGTAATACGTACGATTGGAATTGTTGCTTGGGCGTTTGGGAGCTATCGCCGGTTCTGAAAGGGAGTTACGAGACGAGCTGCTATTCAAGACAGGGGGTACAACTTCGTTCTTAGTTTTTCCACTCTTTTCCTGATTCATTCGATATGAAACTTCCCGATTCATTGAATCCAGCGAAATGCGAAGATGTGAATTTGTTCTTACCAGCATTAAATACCGTTCTTCCTGATTTTTTATCGTTGCATTCATTTGATAATAATGCTTATTGATTACCAAGAGAGAATCGTCTAAAGCATCATTTCTGAGCCTCAATTTCCTATTTTCAACTTGAATAGAAACATACAATTTTTCCAATGTTTCGATTTTCCTATCCAAAGCCTTTAATTGAGCGTACAGATCCTTTTTACTTTGGCTAAACGAAGTGATCTGCGACATCATAATGGCATCTCTAAAAACTCCTTTTTCTCCGCCACCTACTTTTCGTAATTTATT
>JBEBSD010000056.1:0-41838 GCA_040394475.1 Telluribacter humicola
TTCGCCCATATCGCATTCGGCCAATGAATCGCATTCGCCCATATCGCATTCGGCCGATGAATCGCATTCGCCCATATCGCATTCGGCCAATGAATCGCATTCGCCCATATCGCATTCGCCCCTGCGGGGGCCGGCGGATAATATCGGGGCGATTGTGCGGGGCTATAAATCGGCGGTCACCAAACAATTGAACGCGTTGAACATCGGACGCGCGGTCTGGCAACGCAATTATTACGAACACATCATACGAACCGAACAATCGTATTGGCGTATTGCAGAATACATTATCAATAATCCGAAAAACTGGCGGGGCGATCGGTTTCATAAAAAATGACCGTGCCGCGACTATCAAATGTATTCCATGGTTTGCAGCCGTAGCGGCACGCACTTTCTATGGAATATTATCGGGTCGTTAAAAAAAATCATGAAAAACCAGTATAAAGGACAATCCGGTTCGCTACTGTCTGTAGAATAGGTAGTACAGGATTCATGAAAGACAATTTTCAATACAAAGTAGCGGATTTTTTAGCCGACGAAGATTTCCGGCAATGGGTACGGACGGGAGCATTCCTGGACGAAGAATCTGCCTGGAACCAGTGGCTCCGGCAGCATTCCCAGTACCGGAAGGAGGCCCAACGGGCCCGGGAAATCCTATTGGCCGGAAAACTCCGGGAGGCACCGTTCCCCGACGACTACTTTGAAACCATTCAACGGGAGGTCCTGAGTGCTGCGACCCGTAAAAAGAAACGTACCGTATCCTTCTATAAATGGCCCGCAGTGGCAGCCTCGCTTGTACTGGCAGTTGGCTGGCTGATGTGGAGGGGAAGCCCGGTGGCTATTCCAGAAATCCGGGACGAACGTGTGGTTAACCGGCAAATCAAGTCCGAGACCCGGTTTGATAACCCGGCAGAAACAATTGTGCCGGTAGCATTGCCCGACGGAAGCGCCGTACTGCTGCACCCGGACAGCTACCTGACCTACCGTAAGACGGCGGACGGGCTGCGGGAGGTACACCTGACCGGCAAGGCCTATTTTGAAGTAGCCAAAGATCCCCTGCATCCGTTTATGGTGTATTCGGGAGAGATGGTGACCCGCGTGGTAGGGACCAGTTTTACGATCACCGCCTATGCGGCTGATCCCGATTTCTCGGTAGTGGTGAAAACCGGAAACGTGCGGGTTTCTGCCGTGAAAGATCCGGAAAAGGGAGGAACCGGAAAAGCCCCGGAAACAGCCATTGACCTGGTCCGGAACGAACGGCTCGTCTTCAACCGGCGAAAGCAGCACTTCGAGCGAAGCGATCTTGATGCAAAGGAGATTTTAAGCTACGTTCCTCCGACCGACAGCTCCTACACATTTGAGGATACCCCTGTCGCGCTTGTTTTCCGGAAAATTGCCCGGGACTACGGGTTGGAGCTCCTGCTGGACGAAGCCGTATTTTCAGGATGTGAACTGACAACGAACCTGACGGATGAACCCCTGTTTGAAAAACTCAGCATCGTGTGTAACGCGGTGGGACCTGGTACGAGTTTCCGGGTGAATGAAGGACTGATACAGGTCATTTCCAAGGGATGTAACCAATAAATAACCTATTAATTAATGATACGCCTATGAGCAATACCCTTACAGCTTGCTGATCTTTTTATAAAAAAGCCGGGCATGTTCGCACCATGACCGGCTGGTTCCCCCTATTCTGAACAAACAGTATGCACCTGGTCAGGTGGTAAGGGGAGTGTTTTTGCCTTTTCTATTCACAAAAACCTTTAAATCTATGCAAAAAAATCAAAATGTTGTTAATCTGTGGTTTAGGATTATGAGAATAACTGCCATCCAGGTTTTCATGACGTTGTTGTTTACCGGGATTACCTGGGCAGGGGCTGCCCAGGAATTACTGAGCAAACGGATTGTTATTCCAAAGACACAGACGGAAATGCGGGCCGCGCTCGACCAGGTTAGTAAAGCGGCGCAGGTCAGGATTACGTTCAACTCAAAGTTGATCCCTAAAGGAAACAAAGTCGTCCTATATGCACAGAATGAGCCCCTGATGGATGTGCTTGACCGGTTATTGACACCTCATGGTATTTCGTATATCATCCTGAACAAGCAAATTGTCTTGCGGAAAATGGATGAAAAAGAGCATAGTGAATTCCTGATTGAAGAAATAACCGACCCGGTTCTGGAACGCCGGCTGACTGGTGTGGTCCGCGATGAGAACCAGGAACCCCTGCCGGGAGTGAGTGTGATGGTGAAAGGCACCAACCGGGGGACCATTACCGATATGGACGGGCACTACGCACTCGACCTGCCGGATGATGCTACGGCGCTGACGTTTTCTTTCGTCGGATTTATCTCCCGGGAGCTGGCGATCGGCAACCAGTCGGTGGTGGATATCGTCCTGGCCGTGGATACCAAAACTCTGGAGGAAATCATCGTGATTGGTTACAATCGTGTTAAAAAAAGTGACATTACGGGTTCGGTAACCAGCGTGGGCGCGGAAGAAATCAAGAAGCGGCCGGTAGCAAATGTATTGCAGGCTATTCAGGGAAGGGCCGCCGGAGTCGATATTACTTCCAATGAACGTCCCGGAGAAATGGGGAGTATCCGTATCCGGGGGAACCGCTCGCTGAGTGCCAGTAACTCGCCTTTATATGTAGTAGATGGTATCCCGTTAGCGGCCGGCGGCATCGAATCCATTAATCCGAATGATATCGAATCGATCGATATCCTCAAAGATGCCTCGGCCACCGCAGTATTCGGATCCAGGGGCGCCAACGGAGTCGTGCTCGTGACGACCAAGCAGGGCCAGAGCGGAAAGCTGGCATTGAATTATATCGGTACGGCCACTATCGAACGGATGTATGACCGGTTGGATATGATGAACTCCGGGCAGTATGTGGAGTTTCGCCGGGATGCTTACCGCCGTGCGGGTAATTATCCGGATATTCCCACGATGGAGGATGATGAACGGATTTTCGGCGGGGATGACCACGCCTGGGAAAATGTTAAGAAAGGCTGGCAGGGCAGCACCTGGAACGGGAACCTGGTACCGACCACCGACTGGATGGACATGGTTCTTAAAACCGGTGTTACACAGGATCACACCCTGAATGTCAGCGGGGGGACCGATAAAATCCGCGCCTACGGGTCATTGGGATACCTCTTCCAGGACGGTACGCAACTGGGGCAGGATTTTGAGCGTTTCAATACCAAATTCAGCGTTGAGCTGTCGCCGGTAAAATGGTTTCGTTTCGGAGGAAGTGTCAACGCAACTTTCAGTGTTCAGAATTACGGTTTTGCAACGAGCAACGTTACAGGACCCGGAAACCTCTATTTCGCCGCGCAGGGCATGCTTCCTTTCGCGGTTCCTTTTGATGCGAACGGCAACCGGATCAACCTGCCGGGCGGAGACATCAATATTCTGAACCCCATCGGCGAAGATCACTATAACGTCAACGAAAGAAAGGTACTGCGGACGCTGGGAGTGCTGTTTGCGGAGGTGGATATTTTCAAAGGACTGAAATACCGTTTTAATTTCGGCCCCGATTTTTACAACAACCGGAACGGACGCTGGATGGACAAGCGCTCCATCAACAGAGGCGGCGGGGAACCCGGCGCTACGAACTATGCCCAGCTCAATCAAACCTCACGCTTTGCCTGGACCCTGGATAACCTGCTTTACTACGACAAAACGGTAAATGAAAAACATACCGTGGGGGTGACCCTGTTGCAGAGCGCTTCAGCCAACCTTACCGAAACCTCCAGTATGACGGCTACCAACTTGCCGTGGGACAGCCAGCGCTGGCATCAGCTGAATTCGGTCGCCAGCCTGGACGCCTTTAACACCGGTATCAGTGAATCACAGTTGCTGTCTTATATGGCCCGGATCAATTACGGCTTCAACGATAAGTATATGCTGACCATGTCGGCGCGCTGGGACGGAGCTTCGCAGCTGGCAGATGGTAATAAATGGGATTTTTTCCCTTCTGCAGCCGTTGCCTGGAACATGGATCAGGAAGATTTTCTGCGATCAGTCAATTGGGTCAATCAACTTAAACTCCGGTTGGGTTTTGGCAGCACCGGTAACGCGGCTATCAGCCCGTATCAGACCAAAGGCGCTATCGAAACACTGTATTATACCTGGGGAAGCAAGGTTGAACCCGGCTATGTATCTTCCGATGCTTCCCTTGCCAATCCGGTGGTCATGGCAAACCTCGGGCTGGGCTGGGAACATACCACTCAATGGAACCTGGGTATAGATTTTGACTTATTCCGGCGCCGGATCAGCGGCGCACTGGATATCTATACTTCCAAAACAACTGATTTACTGCTTCGGAGAAGTATTCCTTCCCTGTTAGGTTATGTGTCTACCTGGGCCAATATCGGGGCTACTTCCAACCAGGGGATCGATCTGACTGTCACTTCGGTGAACGTCAGGAAAAAAGACTTCGAATGGGTATCGACCCTGAACTTTTCCGCCAATAAAGATAAAATTGTAGAACTCGCTAACGGGACTAACGACGACCTGGCCAACCTTTGGTTTATCGGGCAGCGACTGGCCGTGTATTACGATTATACAAAGGAAGGTATCTGGCAGGATACGGCGGAAGACCTGGACGAAATCGGGAAGTTCAATGCGAACGGTCATTCGTTCAGACCGGGAGATATCCGGGTAACTGATTTGAACGGCGACTACAAAATAGATGCGAATAACGACCGTTCCATCGTAGGACATTCCAGCCCGAAATGGAATTTTGGGTTCAACAACTCCTTCACGTACAAAAACTGGGATTTGGCTGTCTTTTTGTTTGGACGCTGGGGTTTCAGCATGGCAGCAGGCGCGGAATCCTTACAGGGACGCTTTGCACAGCGGGTGGTCGATTACTGGACGCCGACCAACCCGACAAATGAGTATCCTTCGCCCAATTACAACAGCGCGGCGGGCGATGCCTTTAAGAGCGCTATGAACTATCAGGATGGTTCCTTTGTAAAGGTGCGGAATATTTCACTCGGGTATACGTTGCCCGCTTCCGTGACCTCCAAAGTACGAATGTCGGCCTGTAAGATCTATGCGCAGGTGCAGAATCCGGGGCTATTGTATTCGAAAATAACATGGCTGGATCCGGATCTGGGAGGCTCTACCTTTAACCGGGGCTTCGTTATCGGCCTGAATGTCGGGTTTTGAGTTATGAATTATGAATTATGAGTTATGAGTTATGAGTTATGAGTTATGAGTTGGGTGAATCTGGTGAGTGACTTGTAATTTGTTGAAAATAAGTGGTTTGTAAAATTTATCTGTGCGCATCTGAGTAATCTTTGGTGCCCGAAAACGAAATTTGATACCAATGAAAAATATACAAAAAAAGCTGGTAACCTTCGGAATGGCGGCTGCTTTGCTGGCAACGGCCGGCTCGTGCAGCGAGGACTTTCTAAGTGAAGACCTGATTACTTCCCGCAGCACCCAGGACTTTGAAACCCCTATCGGGTTGGATGGCCTGGTTACAGGGATGTATCAAAGCCTGAAGTTCCATTTCAATTATGAGTGGGCTTACGCGACCACCAATTATGGAACCGATGAGTTTTGCGTAGGCGGAGACCGCACCATGCAAATGTGGAATACCTATGATGCCAATCTGAACTCCCTCACCGGTGATGTAGCCGTGATCTGGAACAATATGTACGGCAATATCAATTCGGCCAATATTGTCATCAGGAATGTGCCGCTGTTCTACGGACAGGGACCCCAGTACAATACCCGGCTGGGCGAGGGGCACTTCATGCGTGGTTTCGACTATTTCAAGTTGGTGAAACAGTATGGCGGTGTGCCGCTGAAGCTGGAACCTTCGACCACTGTAGAACTTGAGTTTTCCAGGAATTCGGCACAGGAGGTATACGCGCAGGTAATCAGTGACCTGGAGCAGGCGTATAACCTGCTTCCCGAAACACCGGCGGACCAGGGACGGATTACCAAATGGGCTGCGGCGCATTTTCTGGCAAAAGCTTACTTGTTCCGGGCCAGCGAGCTTTACAGTGACTGGAATGGCAGTACACGGCAATCGGATCTCGAAAATGCTGTGAAGTATGCGGAAGTGGTTATTAACAGTGGAAGGTTCTCGCTGGCTGCCGATTTTAGTGAACTCTGGAGCTTTGTACGGGTGGACGGACCGAACGAGTCGCTCCCCGAGATTATCCTGGCGGCCCAGTTTTCGGATAACGTCTCTACACAGGGAAGGTACGGAAGCCAGGTGCATCTGTATTATCCTTCTGTTTACCAGAATATGCCTGGGATGCAGCGGGATATCCCGGGAGGCAGGGAGTTTCAGCGCCTTCGTTCCACTGACTATGCACTCGATGTGTACGACAGGGTGAATGATAGCCGGTTCTGGAAGAGCTTTAAGACGAGTTATTCGTGTAATAACCCCGCAAGCGCCCCGGTTTGGAGCGCCGCCAATGCACCCGGCGCCGAGTGGATCGGAAAGCCGAAGTTTACAGGAGGGGAGGAGTCGATCCGCTATATTGTCAACGACGCCGGAGATAGCCGGTATACGGCACAGTCCATCCAGAGGAGAGCCCCTCACATGTTTGTCCGCTATTTTAACGGGGAAGCTGAAAATATGCTCGGCGGGCACGGGAATTACGAAGCGAGCCGGTATGTCGCCCTGTCCAAGTTTGCAGACGGTTCAAGGATCTCGGTTGCCTCGCAGTTCGGACAGCGTGACGGTATCCTGGCGCGTCTGGCCGAAACCTACCTGGTAGCAGCCGAAGCCCACGGACGGTTGCAGCAATACAACCAGGCATTGAATTACATCAATGCGGTTCGGGACCGGGCTGCCTACAAAGAAGGAGAAGACCGGTCTTTTTATATCGATGGAGGAATTGCCTATAAAAACAATCCGGCAGCCAATACGGCGGCGTTTGTAGCGTATTCCGACAGGAATACGTACTACGAATCTACCAACATCGACGTAACAACGGCCGGCACCACCCTGCACGTAAACAGTATTGATGAAATCTTTACTGCAACGGGTGAGTTTTACGATAAAGTAGGCGCCGCTTCCAACGAAAGCAAGTTTATTCATTTTATGCTCAATGAGCGGTCGCGTGAACTGATGGGGGAGCTGATGCGTTGGGAGGACCTGGCCCGTACCAAAACCCTGGTAACGCGTGCGCTCCGGTTTAATGACGAGGCAAAGCCTGACGAAAACAAGCACTACTTCCGGCCCATTCCGCAAACGTTCCTGGATGCCATCCAGAAAGATGGTCAGCCGCTTAGTACGGGCGACAAGCAGGCAATGCAGAACCCGGGCTGGTAATATCAATAGCACAGCCGCATTGGGCGGGCGCAGCAGCGAAGTTTCCGAAAGGGGGCTTCGCTGTTGCTTGTTTCACCCCTGCAGCCCGACAGCCGAAGCTCTGGCGATGCCCTTTATTCAATCGATTGCACGAAAGTGAAATATTTTTTGTGCAATCGATTGTTTTTCTAAAAGTCCAATTATATATTTGCATTGTTGTATTTACAATAGCGCTGCCCGGCCGTAGCAGCATAATTTTCATTAGCGTCTGAGTGACTTAATACCCTTGACAAACGTGATAAGCTCATTTAGCATTTCTCTTTTAAAAGTTAATGGGTAAAAAGTCGTCCATATATGACATTGCACAAAAATTAGGTATAACTGCGTCCACTGTTTCAAGAGCTTTACGCGATCACTCCAATATCAGTGAAGAGGTAAAAAAGCGGGTAAACGAAGTAGCCAGGGAGCTGAATTATAAAAGGAATGCCATAGCGGTTAATCTCAAACAGGGAAGTACCCGAACGATAGGAGTAGTCATTCCGCAGCTGAACCGTCACTTTTTTTCTTCTGCAATCAACGGCATCGAAGAAGTAGCCTCGGAGGCGGGATACAATGTCATTATCTGCCAGACCCGGAATGACGTCCGGCAGGAAAAGAAAGCAGTTCAGATGCTTTCGGAGAGTGTAGTCGATGGATTTATTATTTCGGTAGTCACAGATGTAAGTGATTATTCTCATTTCAGGAATTTACAGGATCAGGGCATACCTGTTATATTTTTCGACCGGTACCCGATGAGCGACGAATTCAAAAGAGTATCCATTGACGATTTTTTAGCTTCAAGCCAGGCGGTCACCCATCTGGCTGCTGCGGGGAGAACAAAGATCTTTCATTTTGCAGGTGATCAGTCTGTTTCCATCTGGCATGAAAGAACCCGCGGATACGTAAGTGCCATGAAGCAGTTGGGAATCACTGTCAAGCCCGACTGGATTTTTAAAGATACCCTGAACCTCGAAGCCGGCATGCAAGCAGTTGAAAGGATGATACTGAGCAACAATATTCCCGATGCGATATTTTCGTCAAGTGATCACCCGCTGCTGGGGGCCTTGTCTGCCTTTAAAAAACATGGTTTCCGGATTCCTAAGGACATCGCCATGGTTGGGTACGGAAACGAAATCTTTTCACCCTTTACTGAACCCCCGATGTCAACCGTTGATCAGCATAGCTACGAAATGGGAAAGCTCGCCTTTACCAACCTTCTGAAATGCATGGAAGGCGCCGCTTCGGAAGTTCCGAAACAGAGCGTACTACCCCATGAACTGGTCATTCGTGGCAGCTCTTTTTTGCCTGACAAGCCTTAACCGGATTTTTTAAACAGGCTTTATGCAATCGATTGCACTATGCGATAATTATACAAAGAATTAATACTCAACCCTATACCATTTTAACAATGAAATGCGATGCAGAAACTTTTATGTATTACGCTGAACATCCTGTTTTTTTCAGGCATTGCCACTGCTCAGACCGTCGTTAACGGAAGTGTAACCGACGGTAACGGTCCAATTATTGGCGCTACTGTACTTTTAAACGGTTCCGTCAGCGGAACAATCACAGACACCGAAGGGAAGTTCTCACTCGCGGTACCTGATCCCGGAACCGCTGTACTGACCGTCAGCTTTATCGGGATGGAAAAAATGGAATATGCATTAAATGGGAAGACTTCCGACATTCATGTGCACTTAAAACCATCCGACAACATACTCGAGGAGACGGTCGTCATCGGGTATGGTACGCAGCGGAGGAAAGACCTGACCGGGTCGATCGCATCGATTTCGTCCAAAGTACTGGAAAAGGTGCCGGTCACGTCGGTAGGGCAGGCCATGGTGGGCCGTATGCCGGGCGTGCAGATTACGGCTACTGACGGATCCCCGGATCCCGAAATTATGATCCGGGTAAGAGGAGGCGGTTCGATTACCCAGGATAATTCCCCCCTGTATATTGTGGACGGTTTTCAGATCGGCGGCCTCAACAGCGTGCCTCCCACCGATATTGAAAGCATCGATATCCTGAAAGATGCGGCCGCTACCGCCATTTACGGGGCAAGGGGGGCAAACGGCGTAGTGATCATCACCACCAAATCAGGACGCAAAGGCCGGACAACGGTGTCGCTCAATTCGTATTTTCAACGGGCAAAACTGGCCCGGAAACTTGAGCTGATGAATCCTTATGAATTTGTGATGCTTCAGTACGAGAAGGAACTTCTGGACACGAGTATTCCTGTAAACATTCCGAAAAATTTCGGAGATCCTGAAGATTACCACCTTTACAAGCGTGAGAAAGGACATGACTGGCAGGATGATATCCTCGGGGCGCCGACGCTTTCGCAATTCTACAATGCCAATATCTCCGGAGGAACCGAGAAGACGGTATACAATTTCAGTTTTACGCATAGTGATACACCAGGACAGCTCGTCGGCTCGGGCTTCAATAAAACCAATTTCAACTTTAAGCTTTCCAGTAACCTGGCCCGTAATGTCAGGCTGGAATATAATACGCGCTATCAGAAGGGAATCACGCGCGGGCGGGGAACGGACGGTGTGAACCTGCTCAATGCGCTGGAATACCGTCCTACAATGGGTTTGGGGGACTTTACCTATGTGCCAGCCGATGACGAAGTCTATGACGAGGAGCTTGAAAAATACCAGCTCTATAAACCTTCGGAAGAGGCAGCACAGAACTGGAGAAAGCGGACTGCCACCGGTTTTGTCACTTCCGCCGCCATTAACTGGCAGATCATTGACCCTCTTTCCTACCGCGTTGAACTGGCTTATGAAGACGCCCGGGATTACGACGACCGGTTCTATGGTCCGCTCTCGGGGAAGGCAAACGATATCGGCAATAACGGTTTGCCCGTAACGGAAGTTTCCAGAGCTTCCGGGAGCAATTATGCCTTCCGGAATGTATTTACCTACGCTGAAACAATCCGTGAAAGTCATGGGATTAACGTTGTCGCGGGCCAGGAAATGATGGGAGACCGGTCGCAGTCAAATTTTGCAAGCGCCCGTTTCTTTCCGCGCGACATTACGGTAGAAAAAGCGCTGGCCAACGTACAGCTCGGCACTCCTTTTGCGACGTCCTCCTCGATGTCCGGAATGAAGTACAATGTCTCTTCGTTCTCCTTTTTCGGACGCCTCAACTACGACTTTCAGAAAAAATACTTTATGACGTTTACGATGCGGGCAGATGGATCCAATATTTTCGCTCCGGGCAAAAAGTGGGGCTACTTCCCGGCTGCAGCCGTAGCATGGCGGCTATCGGATGAACCTTTTCTGAAAGACCATTCGGTTGTATCTAATCTTAAAATGAGGCTGAGCTACGGTACGGCGGGGAACAACCGAATTGCGGCAAATTTATGGCGGAAAACCTACTCCATCAATGCTTATGATACCTACGGATTCCTGGAACAGTCCAACAGTTATTACTACCAAAGCTCCCGGTACCTGCCCAACCCGGATCTGAAATGGGAGACTACCTATTCCAGGAATTTCGGATTGGACTTCGGCCTTTTTAAGGAACGTATCCAGGGAACGTTCGATGCCTACTGGAACACGACGAAAGACCTGCTTGTACCCTCGAAAATTCCCAATACCTCCGGGTTTGAGGAACAGCAAACCAATATCGGACAAACCTCCAACCGTGGCGTCGAACTGGGGCTTAATGCCTATGTAGTGGAACGAAACAATTTTACGCTCGACCTGAATTTCAATATCGGCTACAACAAAAGCCGGATCGACAAACTTGCCTCGGGCGAAGATACCTGGTATATGGAATCAGGGTTCAGCGGCGAACTGATCAGCCTGGATGACTACCGTCTGCAGGTAGGAAAGACCATGGGATTAATTATGGGTTATGTAAATGACGGTTTTTACCAGGTGGATGACTTCGATTTTGTCAATAACAAATACGTTCTGAAACCTGGCGTCGTTGACTGCAGCCTGCTTTCGGGGACGCCACGGCCGGGTAATGCAAAATTCAAAAAGCTGACTCCCGTCGACGAGAGCGACCCAAATACCTACATAATTACCAATATGGACCGGAAAATTATTGGCGATACCAATCCGAAGTTCTCGGGTGGCTTTGGCCTTAATTCCTCCTGGAGAGCGTTCGATCTGATGGCCTTTTTCAATTTCATGTACGGGTTCGATGTGTACAACGTCAATAAGATTCACCTTACCTCTTTCTGGAGAAACAGCCTTCAGAACCTCTCCGCAGAAATGAACATGGATAAGCGCTTCCGGTACATGGACGACCAGGGCACGAATTTGCTCCGGGAACCTGAGGCCCTCAGCGAACTGAACAAGGACGCCTCTATCTGGAGCCCGCTCTCTCTTACCAAGCCCATCGTGATGGACTATATTGTGGAAGATGGGTCCTTCTTACGGCTGAATACCATCTCACTGGGCTATACGCTGCCCCGCGCCGTGACTGAAAAAGCAGGAATGAGCCGGGTCCGGTTTTACGTGACGGGGTATAATGTGTGGCTCTGGACCAGGTACTCCGGCTACGATCCGGAGGTAAACGTGCAGAAGGGGCTTTTCCCCGGAATGGACAACAACAAATATCCCAGAAACCGGTCCTTGACAGCAGGATTCAATATTACGTTTTAAAATGGTTTTAATCAGAACAATTATGAGCCGTAAATTATCGTTTACCGGAATCATTCTCATGGCGACATTAGCCTCGTGTGAGAACTTTTTAGAATCGAATTCGCCGTCGGTGTTTACCGAAGAATATATCGGGCAATCCGAGCAGGAGATAAACCGTGTGGTATCGGGAGTCTATGAAGGGATGCTCAATTTTACAAAAGCCAAATTCTATAATGACCTGAACCGGAACACGGATGTAGAGTTTACCTCGACTTCCAGCGCAGTCCTCAAAAATGATGGAACAGATTACAATTGTTTCGAGTCCACCAGCTATTCGGCGAATACGATCAATACCTGGAGTAAAATCTACGTAGCCATCAACCGGGCGAATGATGTGGTCGAAATTATTGAGAAAAGTCCTGTTTACGCCAACTCAAACAAAACGGAGGTCTCGGTTATTTCACAGCTGTACGGCGAAGTGAAGACGCTCAGGGGAATGATTTACCTGGAGTTGGTACGGAACTGGGGGGACGTGCCTTTCCGGATGACCTCTTCCCGGTCAGATGAAGATCTCTACTTACCGGCAACCGACCGCGATACCATTCTGACCACTATTATTGAGGATCTGATTTCGGTCGAACCTTATATGAAATGGGCGTCGGAGCTTCCGGAAGGAACCGAAAGGGTTTCCAGGGAATTCTGCCAGGCGCTCATCGCGCGCATTGCGCTGACAAGGGGTGGCTGGTCACTCCGCCCGGATCTCGGCAATCCGGCAAATACCGGGACCATGAAGCGGAATCCCGACTACAGGGAGTACTATGAAATTGCAAAAACCTATTCCGAAAAAGTGATTAATTCCGGAACGCACAGTCTGACACTTCCTTATAAGAAAGTATTCCGCGACATGTGCAACTATGTGATTAACCGGAACGATGACATGATCTTTGAAATCGCCAACCTGACCGGCTACAGCGGGGAGGTGGGATCCTCCCTGGGTTTTCCCGTTACAGCCGGCAATCATCCCTACGGCAAAGGAACAGGCAGTACCAACCTGTTGGGAACCTACATTATGGCATTCGACAAGGAAGACAAACGCCGCGATGTAGCCTGTGCCCTGTATAAGTACGATGCTGATCTGAACCAGGTTTTCGACGCAAATCCGTTTAAGATTTACACCGCCAAATGGTCGATCCTGTATATGGATAATCCGATCGGGAAAGATGGCGGCGGGAAATCAATAGGCATCAACTTTCCCTATATGCGTTACGCAGATGTCCTGCTGATGTATGCCGAGGCCGTTAACGAACTGAACGGAGGACCGGACGGCCCGGCCCGGGAGGCGTTCAAGACCGTTCGTCGCCGTGCTTTTTCTGAAGAACTCTGGGGCGAAAAGGTAGAGCATTACGTGGACGCCCTTCACTCAAAAGAAGCTTTCTTTGATGCAATTGTTCAGGAGCGGCGCATGGAGTTCGGACTGGAAATGATCCGTCAGCATGACCTGGCCCGTTGGAACCTATATGGCAAAGTAATTTATGATCTTTATTTTGATCTGATTGAGATGGGCAAAACCGCCCAGGGCCTGGGATCCGGGAAGTTCAAAAACCTTTCACCAAAACTCTACTTCACATCCGTTCCCAATACCAATGGACAGGATCCGAGCAAATCCCTGCTGGTCGTCAAAGGACTGGATGAATTCCTGGATACTGCCCCGCTGGACAACACCGGAAAGCCCTACGCTTCAAAGGATTTCTTTGCCAGCTTGTACAATGCGTCCAGCGGCGCGCCTAACAACAGTATCCTGTATTCATTCAGAGGGTATATCAATCCTTCGAATCAGAATTCGGTCAATCCGGAGACGGATCCCGTACGCTACCTGCTGCCGATCCCGTATAAGGTGATTAATTCCTACAACGGCAAACTGAAGAACTACTACGGTTTTCAGTAAACACCTGTGGCATTACAACCTAAAATACCCTTTATCATGAAAACGAAAAATTGGTATACCCCGATAGCATTCCTGCTCTTCCTTTCCAGTCTTTCCTGCACGGAGCCGGAACCCGAGGCGGCGGGCGGGATCTTTCGTCCGCTTTTCCTGGAAAACCAGATTGTCGTGGCGGGCAACAGCATCCATTATGTATGGTATGGCATCAAAGATGCAAAAAACTATACGTTTGAAATCAGCATTGATACCTTCCGTACGGCGCCGCTCCGGAGTGTTGAGCTGGAAGAAACCCAACTGAAAGTTGAAGGCCTCGATTATGAACGAAAGTACCAGGCCCGTGTAAGAGCCAACGGGGCAGACGGATCGACCATCTCGGGATGGAAGCTCGCTCCTGAACAGACCATTGACAGGAGGGTGGTGGCTTTCGTGCTGGTCCCTGTAGACAGAATGGAAATCAGTGACCATTCCGTTATTGTCCGGTGGGATAAAAACTATGTGGTCGACAGTCTTCATCTGGCGCCGGTCGCAGGCGCCCAGCCCGGCATCGGAGTGCGCTTGTCGGCAGCCGACGTTGCCAACGGCTATTACACGTTTGAAAACCTCACCGCGAATCAGAAATATGAGGTAGTGATCTTTAATTCCCAGAATCCGTCTGTAATTGACAGGCCTTACAATGCCGTCTACTTTCAGACATCCGGGATCCCGAACGGCGCCGTGCAGGTTGGGCTTAACGATAACCTTGCCCAGATGCTCATCGATGCCAACAACAACGCCGATGTGCCTGCCGGCACCACCTACTATCTCCCTTCGGGCGGGGTGTATTATTTTGCCAATTTTACATCGGGAGCCACTGAATTTGATACCCCGACAGGCGGGAGGGGTATTACCTTTACAAAAGCATTCAACCTGGTAGGATCCTCTTCAGGCGTGCGGCCCAAAGTCTATATTACGAGCGACTGGAAGTTACAGGGAACATTTACAGCAGGAATCCGCCTGGAAGGGGTGGATTTCGAAGGGCTGCTTGCAGCCGGGACCTCCACTTTCAAGCCCTACCTTTTTAATTTCAATGCCGCTACTGCTGTTCCTGAAATCACGCTTTCCGATTGTAGGTTTACCAACCTGGTCAGGGCAATTATTTCCTGTAATCAGGATGACGACACGCCGGCGACAGTAGGGAAGATCGTCATCGACAACTGTATCTTCACCAGTGCGTCGGCCGACGGATACGGCATTTTGCACGGCAATAAAAATACCAGCAACTTCCTGAGTGATGTCACGATAACGAACTCGACTTTCGCCAATATGAACAACGCAAAAGGAATTGTTGCCAATGTGAATAAAATTACTACGCCCATTAAAATGACCATCAGCAATTGTACTTTTTACAACAGCCAGGCCGCCAAGGAGTCCTTCCTGGATTTGTCCGGGGCTCCGGCCAATCTTACCATTCAGAACTGCCTGTTTGCTTCCCCTTTTGAATCAACGATGGTCCGGACCGGTTCCGGTACCACCACTGCCGTTTTCAACTACGCGACTTCCGATTTTTCAGCCGCATCCTATAGCATTAATCCGACCATTCTGACCGGAACAACTGCTGCCGACCTGATGGTGAAACCGGAACAGAATGATTTCACGATTAAGCAAAAAGATTCACCGGTTTATTCCAGAACGATTGGCGATCCCCGGTGGATAAAATAGCGCCGATTGTAACTGAAAGGAGCGTGTTTTCGAAGATTACAAACTCTGTGACAGGTAATTACACCCATTTCTAACGAATAATAAAAATGAAATTCAGCAATAAGTATTTTATCCTGCTGTTCCTCCCGGTAACCCTGCTGAGCCTTGAAGGGAGCTGTCAGCAACTGGCGTTTCCTCAGGCGGAGGGCTATGGCCGGTTTGCCAAAGGAGGCAGAGGCGGGGACGTCTATCATGTAACCAATCTCCTCGACTATGATCCCAAAACGGAGGCCCCGGTTCCGGGGTCCCTCCGCGATGGGCTACTGTCACAAACAGGGCCCCGAACGATCGTTTTTGATATTTCAGGGACCATTTCGCTCAAATCGGAACTCAGGACGTCTGCGTCCTATCTGACCATTGCCGGCCAGACGGCCCCCGGAGAAGGAATCACGCTCCGGGGGTATACCTTTCGGATTGCCGGTAAGGAGGGCAACAGCGTTCATGATTACATCATACGCTTTATCCGTTTCCGGTATGGCGATGCAACCAGGCAGTCGGGAGATGCCTTATCTACCAATTTTGTAAACGATATGATCCTTGACCATGTGTCCATGAGCTGGGCCGTAGATTGCATCCACGATTTCAGGGACGGAGCCCGCTTCACGATGCAGTGGTCGCTGGTGGCCGAAGCGCTGAACAGGAGCACCCATGAAAAGAAACAGGCGCATGCCATGCTGGCTTCCTACAGTCATATCAGGGGAAATGTATCGCTGCACCACAACCTGATGGCCAGCAGCAGAAACCGGCACCCAACGCTGGGAGTCGGGATCCGGTGCGATACCAACGCGATTGTCGATTTCAGGAACAACGTCGTATTTAACTGGGACGGCGGATCCAATCTGGGGGAGACCAGGCATAATTTTGTCAACAACTACTACAAGCCGGGGGCCAGTACCCGTTATGATAAAAACAAGCCCCTGCGGATGAAATCCCCCAGGGCTACTGCCTCAAAAGGCTATCTGTACGGAAATGTTTTCCTGGGCGCCCCTGCGGAATACAACCGCGACAATTACACAGCGCTGGACTATGCAGCCCTGGGAGAAAACTATACGGGAACTACCCGCAAGCAATTTGAATGGAACCAGCCGTTTGTAACCGGAAAGGACATCCCTCACACCGATAGCCCCGAAGCGGCGTACGAGCAAGTGCTGAAAACTGCCGGGGCCGCCTATGCAAGAGACAAGGTAGACCTGAGAATAATTGCCGGTGTAAAGGATGGGACACACCGCCTCATTGATTCCCAGCAGGAGGTCGGCGGCTGGCCCGAACTCAAAAGCACAAAGCCGTTACCCGACCGGGACAGGGACGGCATCCCCGATGAATGGGAGAAAAAGCATAAGCTGAATCCGGATAATCCGGAAGACAGGAACGACTATACCTTAAGCAGCGGGTATACCAACCTGGAAGTTTATCTGAACAGTCTTGTTGCACATTTATATCCCTGAAAAGCTGCGCCGGCGCCCCTGGAAAAACGGCCGGTTGCTTTTAAACTATCCTGTTATGATCCTTAATTCTGGAAAAAAATTGTTTGCAACGCTTCTCTTCTTGCTGGTAAGCACGCTTGCGGCGTATGCACAGCAGCCGGACGATGCCCATGTGAAACGCGTGATGAAGGCAGCTACCCGGTTTATGATGGAAGAAGTCAGCTATAAAGGCGGCTTTCTGTGGGAATATCTGCCGGACAAATCGCGGCAATGGGGTGAAATCGAAGCGCGGAATACCATGGCATGGACGCAGGGAAAGGGCGGTACTCCGGCTATGGGGCATCTTTTTCTGGATGCTTATCATGCCACTTCGGATGAATACTATTACGAGGCTGCTTTAACGGTGGCCAATGCGCTGATCAGCGGTCAGCTTCCTTCAGGCGGCTGGAACTACTGTTTCGATTTTGCCGGAGAAGCATCCCTGATCGATTGGTACAAGGCCATCCGGCAGTACAATTGGCCTGCCCAGGAGTTTTTGCATTATTATGGCAACGGGACTTTTGACGACATGTCCACCATCCGCTGCTGCGAGTTCCTGCTGCGGATCTATATGGAAAAGTACAACCCCGGCGTAAAGCCTGCTCTTGACAAGGCCATCAATTTCGTATTGGAAAGTCAGTATCCGATAGGAGGGTGGCCGCAGCGGTTTCCTTTTAAAAGCGAACATTCTTTTATGGGTTTCCCGGACTATTCCGCATTTATCACGCTTAATGACGGCGCCATGGAGGGAATTATCGACTTCCTGGTGCTTTGTTACCAGACGCTCGGCGAACAGCGGCTGCTTGATCCCATTTACCGGGGGATGTATTGCATGATACTGCTTCAGCAGGAATCTCCGAATGCCGGATGGGGGTTGCAGTACCATCCTCAAACCTTGAAGCCGGCTACGGCACGGCCCTTTGAACCGGCAGCCCTGGCCTCCTCCGGCACCGCCAACGGCATCGGGATGATGCTGAATTACTACGGTCTCACGGGTGACAAACGCTTTCTGGAGCGGCTGCCGGATGCATTCAGCTTCCTGGAAAGCGTCAAGCTCACCGACGCACAGGCGGCAGAATCCGGAAAGAAAATGAAGGAAGGAGACATTCTCTGTCCCACATTTATCGAACCGGATACGCACCGGCCTTTATTTTACAGAAGAAAGGGGGAAAGTCTTTGGTCGGGAGGCTATGAAATGGTCGATGTGATGTTGGGCGCGAAGCAGAGTTATAGTTCCGTGAGAGTTGTAAAATTAAAGACGCTCAAAGAGAGATATGAAACACTGAAGGCAACGCCTGTCGCTGAAATTCTGGCAAAGTCCCCTTTGACGACTGTTTCTACGGGAAAAATGGACAAGTACTTTATCGCAGGAGAGAAAGGCGCCTCCGGAGATCTGGCAGCTGACGTCGTGGCCGGTTTGAATGCTGCTAACTACTGGCCGGCGCCGCTCAGGCCTATTGCAACGAAAAAGATCAACCTCAGTCCCGGGTGGTCTTCCTCGGATAAGGAAGTGGAAACGGAGGTGCCTGAGAATGCCATATCCACCGAGCAATACATAAAGAATATGGCTGTTCTGATCGCTTACCTGAACAGGTAGACTTTCCGGTTCAACAGGCTTTTTACTCATAAGTCCTTCTGTCAGTACTGTTTAAATCCTAATCCCCCAACAATCTATGACGCGTCTGATTCCCTTATTTGTCAGTATTTTCCTGTTTTACAGCCTTTACCCGGCGGCGGCGCAGCAAAAAAAAGGCACCTTTCTGAATCCTGTGATCAAAGGCTATTTTTCGGATCCTTCCATCCTGAGAGAAGGCGATGACTACTATGCGGTAATGTCGTCGCACTGTTATTATCCCGGTATGGTGATCTGGCATTCCAAAGACCTTGTAAACTGGAACCCGGTTTCGTATTCGCTGGACACCTATATGGGGTCGATCTGGGCGCCTGACTTAATTAAGCATGGGGATACCTATTACATTTATTTCACCAACCGGCAATTTCCCGGGGACCCGTATAAGTCTTCCAATTATGTGATCACGGCAAAAAACATACAGGGTCCCTGGAGTAAACCTGCGGATCTGAAGATCGGCAATATCGATCCCGGCCACGTGGTAGACGTGAAAACGGGGGACAGGTGGGTGTATACCAGTGCCGGCAATGCTTCACGGCTTTCGAAAGACGGGATGCTTACGGATGGTACTTCAAAAGTCGTGTATGAGGGCTGGCCGATTCCGGACGAATGGGAAATAGAAGGATTTGCACTGGAAGGACCCAAGTTTTTGGTCAAAGACGGTTACTATTATGTCGTATGGGCGCAAGGCGGCACGCATGGTCCTCCTACCAGTCATATGGCGGTCGTAGCGCGGTCGCGGAACGTGGATGGTCCCTGGGAGAATTCTCCTTACAACCCCCTCATCCATACTTATCACCGGTCTGAAAAATGGTGGTCCAAGGGGCATGGCACTATTTTTCAAACCCATAAAGGCGATTGGTATGTAATCTATCATGCCTATGAAAACGGTTATTACACCCTCGGGCGACAAGCGCTTCTGGAGCCGGTTACCTGGACGAAAGACGGGTGGCCTGTGCTGAAGAAAGGCGCTGACCCGGCGCAGCCCCTACCGCTGCCGGTCCCTGACGCGCAGTCGCCGGAATACTTCATCGGAAACCACCTGAATGAATTCAGGATCGGATTGGAATGGTGGTTCCATGAAGAGTATGATCCGCTGCGTTATGCGGTTGATCAGCAAACGCTTACCCTGAAGGCCAGGGGTGAATCTCCGTTAAAGGATTCCAATCCGATTCTTTTCAATGCAGCCGAACACGCCTATTCTGTCGCTGTCGAAATCGAAAAGTCGCCGGAAGCGCAGGCAGGCCTGGTGGTGTACTACAATCAGAAGGCTTTTGCAGGAATCGGTATCAACGGAAAGGAGATTATCCGATACAGACGGGGAGAAGGAAACCCGCAGGATGGTTATGTACTAAAGGACTACAATCACTTTCACCTGAAAATTGTCAACCGGCATAATGTCGTTACCCTGTATTACAGTGACGACGGCACTGTATGGACCAAGCTGCAAACCGGGATTGATATTTCTCCCTATCAGCATAATATGCTCTACGGCTCGAAGGCCTGTCTCCCGGGATTTTTTGTCAGTGGTTCGGGCGAGGCGCGTTTTAAAAATGTAAAATTTGAAATTCTCGAATAAGTGAACTGCCCGTCTGCGAAGCGGAATAAAACCAGCTATATGATTACTTCAGACAAAAGCTTTGGCATACGGTGGGGAGTCCTTCTCCTGCTTTTCTCAGCCACTGTCATCGCGTATATAGACAGGTTAACGATCTCGCTGCTGGCGCCCGTGCTGCAGGAAGAGCTGGGCATCACCAATATGGAATATGCAGGCGTTGCGACCTGGTTTTTACTGGTGTATTCCGCCTTTCAGTTATTCGCAGGAAGGCTGTATGACCGGTTAGGTACCAAAACAACCTATACCGCTTCCATTTTAGTGTGGAGTATTGCCGCCACGCTCCATGCCACCACCCGCGGTATCGCCGGCCTGAGTGTCTACAGGGCGCTTCTCGGGTTCGGAGAAGCCGGGCATTGGCCGGGGGTCACCAAAACGGTTGCCGAATGGTTTCCTCCCCGGACCAGGGCTTTTGCCATGGGACTTGTCAATTCGGGCGCATCCTTCGGTTCGGTAGTGGCCCCGCCGCTTGTAATAGGACTGCTGCTGGCGTACGGCTGGCAATTTGCGTTTATCGCCACGGGCGGTCTGGGGTTTATCTGGGTGGTAGCCTGGTGGTGGTTTTACGATGATCCCGCACGACACCGGTGGGTGACCCCAAAGGAGTTAGCAATCATAAGAGGGGACGGGATGTCTTCTGAGGCTGCCGTTACGGACAACGCTCCTGCTTCCCGCACCCTTCCGAAAGGAATTTATCGCACCCGGCAGTTATGGGCGATTACGATTGCCCGGTTTTTCGGTGATCCTATCTGGTGGCTTTACCTGGTGTGGCTTCCCTTATACCTCAAAAATGAAAGAGGTTTTACGATGCGGGAAATCGGGAATCTGGCCTGGCTTCCCTATCTTTTCGCAGCCCTGGGGGGAATCGCCGGCGGATGGTTCAGCGGATTTCTCCTGAAGAAAGGGTTTTCCGTTCACCGGGCGAGAATGACTGCCATCGTAACCGGCACGTTATTCCTTCCTGTCGGATTGCTGGTCATCAACGCGGCATCGTCACTGACCATGTGGATTTACATCTGTCTCACACTGTTCGGTTTTCAGTTTTGGGTAAACAATGTGCAAACCCTCCCCAGCGATATTTACGAAAAAAAACTGGTGGGAACTGTGTCAGGCATGGGACAGTCCGGTGCGGGCTTCGGGTCTGTCATCTTCGTGCTTGCCACAGGCTGGGTAGTAGATCAATTTACTTATACGCCCATTCTCATCATTGCAGGATTTCTCGGGCCGTTAGCCACTATTTCCCTGTTCCTGATAGGGGGTAAAATCAAACCGATTAACTCACAACTCAATTAATATTTCCAACACATGAATAATATCAGCGTATTAAAAAGAGCCAATGACAATGCAAATAACCCGATCCTCGATCGGGATAATGAGGTAGTACCCAACACTTATTTCAACCTGGTCCGGCTTAGAAAAAACGAGTCCTATACCTATCAGCTCGACAAACATGAGACCGTCTCCGTAGTCCTTAAAGGAAGCTGCAGCATTGCGGCCGGAGCCATTGTCTATACGCATGTGGGGCAGCGGAAAGATATCTGGTCCGGAAAAGCAGATGCCGTCTATGCAGGCACCGGGACAAGGGTAACCATTACGGCGCTGAAAGATGGTACGGAAATTGCGATAGCCGGCGGAATTTGCCCCATTCACTATGAGAGTTTCAGAATACTTCCTTCCGATATCGAAATGGTTGAAGTGGGCTCCGAAGCAACCAAAAGTCACCGGTTTATCTATTATATACTCGGCAATAATGCAAAGGGAAGAGCCGGAAACCTGCTGGTAAGCGAGTTGTACTGTGATGACGGGTGCTGGTCAGGCTATCCGCCTCATAAGCACGACGAGGAAAAGATGCCAGAAGAATCGGAATTCGAAGAAACCTACCACTACCGGTTTGATCCCGAAAACGGCTTCGGCGCGCAGTTTTGCTATATGGATGACAGTGAGCCAGAGGTGCGCATGACCCGGAACGGGGATACGTTTTCTTTCCGGAAAGGCTATCATCCGACCGTCACCTCTCCGGGACATAGGGAATACATCTTTACGATCCTGGTAGGAGTGGCCCAGCGATCGCTCGTCCAGAATTTCGAAGAAAAATACCGCTACCTCATCAACGAGATCCCCGGTATCAATAATATGGTAGAAGCCTTTAAATGAGCGTTCAAGTGATCAGCAGCCCTCCCGTCACCCCATACCTAACACCTAAAACCTAACACCTAAATGAAAGCCGACGTCTTTTCAATCAGCGGAAAACACATCCTGATCACCGGATCCAGCAGAGGGATCGGACTCGTTCTTGCACGCGAACTAGGCCTTCGCGGAGCCACGATCATCCTCAATGGTACCAGCCAAGAACGTCTTGAACAGGCGGCAGCACAGCTAACCGAGCTGGGGATCCGGGTGATTACGGCAGCATTCGATATTACGGATGAACCCGGGTGTGCAGCCGCTGTTGCGGCAGTTCTTTCGCAAACAGGCGCCATCGATGTCCTCATCAATAATGCCGGGATTCAAATCAGGCGTCCTGCAGAGACTTTTGAAATAGCTGATTTCGATTCCATTCTTTCGGTTAACCTGAAAGGGGCGTTTATTGTTTCGAAAATAGTCGGGAACGCCATGATCGCACAAAAATCAGGTAAAATCATCAATGTCTGTTCCATTCAAAGTGAACTGGGAAGAGCCTTTATTACCCCCTACGCCGCGTCTAAAGGAGGATTGAAATTGCTCACCAAAGGGCTGGCTACGGAGTGGGGAAAGCATAATATACAGGTAAACGGCTTGGGGCCGGGATATTTTGTGACCGATATGACGAAAGCGCTTTCCGGGGATCCGGAGTTTAGCGAATGGCTTTGCAAACGGGTTCCGGCCGGACGCTGGGGCGATCCGGAAGAACTGGCAGGGGCCGCTATTTTCCTCTCATCGGCCGCATCCAATTACGTAACCGGCCAGATTCTCTATGTCGACGGGGGGATGCTCGCCTGCGTATAGTCCCGGTAAAACAGTCTGAATACACCATAAATAGTCTGCAATGAAAGCGAAAACGAAATTGAGCCGTAAGGATTTCCTGAAAAAATCAGCACTCGGTATTATTGGTACCGCAGCAGCAACAGGAGCTGGTAAGACCAACGTATTGGCTACTATTTTTCCGGCCAGTGTGTTAGGGGCCAACGACCGTATCAATATGGGATTTATTGGAATAGGGAATCGCGGAACCTTGCTGCTAAACCTTTTTATGAAGGAAAAAAACTGTAAGGTTGCCGCGCTTTCCGATGTGTACCAACCCTATCTCGACCGCAACCGCAATGCCGTAGACCCGCGGATACTCAGTTTCTGCAAGCAGGTCCCCAAAATGGAGGAGCGATTTGACAGCGCTCCTCAAAAATATCCGGATTACAGACACCTGCTTGATAACAAGGATATCGATGCGGTTTGCATCGCCACCCCGGACCACTGGCACGCACTGCAGACCATCGATGCAATGAGTGCCGGAAAGGATGTATACGTGGAAAAACCGCTGACGGCTACGCTTGTAGAAGGCAGAAAAATGGTAGAAGCCCAGAAACATTATGACAGAATAGCCGCAGTAGGGCTTAACCGGCGGGGCTGCGCAGTTTACCAGAAACTGGCTGCTGAACTGCCCGGGGGGAAAATCGGCAAAATCTCCGTTGCCAGTGCCGCGCGGATCAACAATATGTTTCCCGACGGGATCGGCAATTTCCAGCCCGAACGCATTCCGGATGGTTTCAACTGGGATTTATGGCTGGGCCCGCGGGCTTCCCGGGGATGGCAGCGCAATATCGCCCCCTATTACTTCCGGTGGTGGCATGAGTATTCGAGCCAAATGGGCAACTGGGGGGTTCACTATCTTGACGTGATCCGCTGGATGCTGGCAGAGCAGGCCCCCGTGGCGGTCTATGCCACCGGGGGTAAGTACGTGCTGACAGATGACCGTACTATTCCGGACACCATGCAGGTGGTATTTGAATTCGCCTCAGGAGCCATAGCGAATTTTTCAATTTACGAAGCCACCAGTTCGGGGCTGTTTTCTTATGGGGAAGTAGAGCTGCGGGGTACAAAAGGAATCCTCAATGCAGACGAAAGCGGCTATACTGTCCGCCCTGCCACGGCCGGGCAAAACCAGGTCTGGGATTCAAAACACCTGCTGGAAAAGGAGGAGGTAGCCCTGACCGCCATCCAGGATCTCGGGGATGGAAGTAATTCCAACAGCACGCAGGTGTTGGTGAGAAATTTTCTGGAATGCGTAGTTAGCCGGAGAGACCCGCTTTGTACGCTGGAGGAAGGGCATCGGTCAACGAGCTTTGCCCATCTGGCCAACATAGCCCTGGCTACGAAAACCCGGCTGGAGTGGAATCCGGCCCGTGAGGTTTTTAAAAACAGTAAAGAGGCCAATCAGCTGCTTCATTACGAATACCGGGCGCCGTGGAAGCTGAAGGTTTGATAGAAATTCATAATTGCATAACCGATGAAAAGAAGGGAGTTTATCAAGTTCGGGGCAATAGCGGGAATGTCGCTGCCCATAGCCGGTCGGGGCGCGGCGGCACAACACCATGATCCTGCCCCGGTGGACGCATCAGTTTTTTGTCTTTTTATAAAGCCTTTTGACCGGCTGCCTTCAGAAGAGATCATCCGGCTGGCTGCCGCGGCAGGATACGGCGGGATCGATCTAACGTTCCGCAGGAAAGGACATATAGAGGCCGCAGCCGGCAGTAAAGACCTTCCCCGCTTTGTCAGCCTGGCCCAAAAAGCGGGATTGACGGTTCCGCTGGCCGTTACCGACATCACGGACGCCTCGGATCCCGTGACGGCCGAGACCATCCGGATGCTTGCTGCTAACGGGATCACGCATTACCGGATGGGAGTACTCAAATACGATTCCGCAAAGTCGATAGCCGCCAATCTGGAAGGCTTCCGGGTCACCATGGACCGGCTTTGTGAGCTCAATGCAAAGCACGGTGTACACGGCGCTTCCCAGAATCATGTCGGAACAAATTTCAGCTCATCCGTATGGGATGTCTACCAGGTGATCAACGCCATGGATCCGAGGTATATCGGTTGCCAGTACGATATCCGGCATGCCGTGGCGGAAGGGATGCAATCCTGGCCGCTCCCCTTTAAGGCTATCGGAAGTCATGTAAAAAGCACCTGCATCAAGGATTTCACCTGGGAGAAACAACCTGACGGGAAATTCAAACCGGTTTCTGTTCCGCTCGGGGAGGGCATCGTTGATTTTAAAACCTATTTTCGGCTGCTTCATGAACTAAAAGTTCAAGGGCCCGTTTCCGTACATTTTGAGTACAAGCTGCTTTCCGGAGCAGCCGAACAGCTTCCGGCAGCGCAGCGGATGCCACTTCTGGTCAGTGTATTGGAAAAAGACAGGAAGTTGCTCGATTCGATGGCCCACGAGTCATCCAGCCCCTCTCCCCAGCGCTAAGACCCTGTAGCATATCGCTAAAACAGCCTGAATCCACTCTAACCTTTTAACCCACGTTAACGTGAAAAGAAGATCATTTCTAAAAGCATCCGGCGCTACCGTGCTATCGGGCGGAATTCTATCCGGCGGAATCGTACAGGGATGCACGCAAATGGAGCAAACAGCTGAAAGTCAGTTTGTTGCCCGAAAGGGTGAACGGACTATTCAGATTACGGCCACCAACGCTAATTTCGAAAGAGAACCCCTGATCCGTCCCTTCGGATTCAAAGGCGGGTATATGAAAGAGATATGGCAGACTGCCAGCGCGGTACAGACAGAAGGAAGCCCCGGGAAAATCGGGTTATGCACGCAGAATGTCCTGTGGAGCGATCCCTATGTTTTCAGCCACCATTCCGAAAGTGCGGCAAACAGCCTGATGTTTTCGGTGACCGAAAGGGCCCTTCAAATGATCAAAGGAACGTCCTTTAACAACCCGGTAGCCCTTCAGGAGGATACCTTCGATGAATTGCACCAGTATGCAAAGCGCGTAACCGGCCACTCGGATCTGAAGGAAACATTTACACTCAATGCCCTGGTAGGGGTCGATAATGCGCTCTGGCTGGCCTATTGTGTGGAAAATGCTATCAGTACCTTTGACGATATGATCCCGGAGGCCTACCGGCCTGCGTTGTCCTACCGGCACAGGGAAATAGCCAGCATCCCGTTAATGGCCTATGCCATTCCGGTTAACGAGATAGAAAAAGCCGTTCAGGAGGGATTCTTCTTTATGAAGATCAAAATAGGCCAGCCGGGTACGCAGCAGGAAATGCTCCGGAAGGATATGGAACGGCTCACTGAAATTCATGCAGCCATAGGCAGCGCGCGCACTCCCTACACTGAAAACGGTAAGCTTCCGTACTACTTTGATGCAAATGGACGGTATGAGACAAAAGAGGGAATGTACAAATTGCTTGAACACGCCGTTAAAATCGGCGCCTTTGACCAGATCGCCATCATTGAAGAACCCTATGCGGAAGAAAAAATGTTTGACGTAAGAGACCTGGGTGTACGGATTGTGGCCGATGAAACAGCGCATACCGACCGCCATACACTGGAAAGGATTGAGATGGGCTACAGTGCCATCGCCCTGAAGCCGATTGCCAAAACCATGAGCATGTCCCTTAAAATTGCCCAGCTTGCACATGACCACAAAATTCCCTGTTTTTGTGCAGACCTCACCGTGAATCCGATCCTGGTGGAATGGAATAAGAATGTTGCGGCAAGACTTGCTTCTTTCCCCGGCATTAAAGGGGGGCTCGGGCTTTGCGAGACCAACGGACATCAGAATTATGCCAACTGGTGCGATATGCAGTCGTATAATCCGGCGTCAGCGCAATCATGGGCAACTGCTAAAAATGGTGTATTTGTACTGGACGACGATTACTACCAACAAAGCGGCGGGATTTTTAACGAATCCCCTCATTACCAGCATTGGTTTGAATGAGGCAAAACCGCTTGTGAAATGGAAGCGGACATGCACATCCCCCGAGCCGCTGCTCATTGTTTACATCAGCGGCGATAGCAGCCGGGCCACTTTTTCAAACAGCTGTTTATATACAGGGCGCTGTTCCCATTTCACGGGATCGATGCGGGTGCAGTCGTTCAGGTCCTCGTAGAAAAGCATACGGAGCTCGTTGGCCGTTTCTTCATCGTAGATCAGTGTGTTGACTTCAAAGTTCAGGTCGAAACTACGGTGATCCATATTGGCCGTCCCTATAACGGATACGTTGGCATCGGTCACGATTGTCTTGGCATGTACAAAACCGCGCCGGTACAGGTAAACTTCTATTCCTGCTTCCAGCAGGTCGGTATAATTGGAGCGGGCAGCAGCATTTACCCAGCGGGAGTCGGAAGTGTCCGGGACAATCAGTTTCACAGAAACGCCGCTCAGAGAAGCGACAATCAACGCATGCAGCAGGCTTTCTCCGGGAATGAAATAGGGGGTGGTGATCAGGATTTCGCGTCGGGCCAGGTTAATAATCTGCAGCAGTGAGTACAGGATCAGAGGGGTGGGGGAATCGGGCCCGCTAGCGGCTATCTGCACCAGCTTGTCGCCGGGAGCTTTTTGCGGGTAGTTAAAGTAGGCAGGCTCCGGCACCAGTGTCTGCCCGGAACAAAAATTCCAGTCGCACATAAACAGGTACTGAAGAAAAAAAATCCCGTCGCCCTCCAGTTTCAGATGGGTGTCCCGCCAGTAAAGAGGATCCTCCGGCCGGTTGCAATAACGGTCCCCGATGTTAATACCTCCTGTGAACGCTACCTTCCCGTCAACAATGATCAATTTCCGGTGGTTGCGGTAATTTAACCGGTTGGCCAACGCCCAGATCCGGACGGTGTGAAAGGGATAAGCCTCCACCCCGGCGGCCCTTAACTGCGGGGCGATACGTCTGCGCACGCGCCGGCTGCCGAAATCATCGTAGATGAACCGGATTTTAACTCCTTCCCCGGCTTTTTTTATCAGAATCTCCTTGATGCGGTTACCGATCTGATCGTCTTCGTAGATATAATATTCGAGATGGATAAAACGTTCGGCAGCCTCCAGCGCCGCGAAGACTTCGGGGAATTTTTCTTCCCCGTTTTTTAAGATGGTGACGCGGTTGCCGCTGGTAATCGGGCTGGTAATGCTGTCGTTTAGCAACAGGCGGGTTAACTCTTTGTTGTACCGCACTTCCTTACTGGCCTGTTCCCAGTTTTCCAGTGAGGTGTCCAGCAACCGGCTCCGGAGTCTTTCGGCAAAGACTTCATTCTGGATCAGTTTCTTGCTGTACATGCGCCGTTTCCGGTAATTGATCCCGAATGAGAAGTAAAACAAAGCGCCGGCTATCGGAACAAAAATAGTAAGCAGCAGATACGCAATGGTTTTAGGAGTGTTTTGGGTGTCATGGACAATCCGCAGGCACACCAGTAAGACCAGCAGCAGGTAAACTGTTTCCAGTAAGGGTAACCAGTTCATAAGGGATCAGATAACAGTTGATACCGGTGGCGGGCAGTTAGCGCGGCAGACAAATATAGTAGCTGTAGGGAAAAGTTTTGCAATATCGGGAGATTCGTTTAGCTTTAGGAAATTTGCAGCTGTCAATGACCCGAAGAGAAATCCATACGCTTGCCGAAAACAGCGACTGGCCTGCTCCTGGAATTGAAAAGGCGCTGGAAGATTCGGTTTATCCCGGAAAAAAGGGCTGGCTACAGTTCCTGCAGGTATTCTGCCTGACACTCGGAGTCGGGGCGTCGCTTGCCGGAGTGATTTTCTTTTTTGCCTATAATTGGGGGGCGCTGCACAAATTCGCTAAAATAGGACTTGTTTCGCTGCCGTTGGCAGTAAGTGTCCTTGCCTCTTTGTACCGTTCCATCCCCCTTCTGATCCGGAAGGCGCTCCTGACGACAGGGGCCGTCCTGGTCGGTGTGCTGTTGGCCGTGTTTGGTCAGATTTACCAGACCGGTGCGGATGCGTACGATCTCTTTCTTGCCTGGACTGCAGGGATTACCCTCTGGGTGGTGATCGCCCGCTTTCCGCCACTGACCTTGATTTACCTCGTACTAATCAATGTAACCCTGGTTTTGTATTACCGGCAAGTGCTGCCAGACACACTCAGCGGCGCCTGGTGGTGCCTGGTGCTTTTTACGGTTAATGCATTGGCAGTCGTAACGCTCCGGAAGACATCCGGCAAGGCGCAGGTTCCTGCGTGGCTTCAGTATCCCGTTGCGCTGGCCGCCGCAGCACAGCTGATCATTGCTTTCGGGATCAGTCTTTTCCATCGCACCTTTCCGGATCCCTCTTTTTATGTGGCAACCGGAACGCTGGCAATTACATGCTGGCTGACTTACCGGCAGGCAATGGCCAGCCGGC
The DNA here is from genome assembly GCA_040394475.1 of Telluribacter humicola. GTDB lineage: Bacteria > Bacteroidota > Bacteroidia > Cytophagales > Spirosomataceae > JBEBSD01. The sequence goes on from JBEBSD010000056.1 coordinate 29,652, forward strand.
ATTTGTTCTACCTGTTGGTGCTGGCCCTGTGCATTCTGGTATCGGGTGTCCTGATACTGATCCGGATCTTCGGGGAAGAGCGGATGCTGCTGCTGGTAACCGGCTATGTGGTGGCTGGTTTGTATTTCATTGTAGCCTATTTAATCCGTATCCAGCGTAAATGGAAATCTCCCGCTCCATGAACGAAACCATTGAGACCCTTAAAGCCGCCGGGATTCGTGTCGACGAAAGCCGTATCGGGCAGCAGGAACAACTGAGTAAGGGAATTCAGGCGCTTATAGCTGCAGGCGCTATACTGGCTGCGGGGCTGTTCGCACTGTTTATCGAAACGACAGGTCTCGACGACTACCCCGTGATTCTTGCGGTTCTGGGGCTTGCGGGAATGGGCTGGGGGGTGTTTACAAGCCGTAAGCCGGTGCACAGCTCCCCTGCCTTCAGCGCTTACCTCCTGGGGGGCGGAATGTTTTGCTGGGCCCTGGGAGAATGGGAGTTAACGACCAGCCAGGGAATGCTCTCCCTGATGCTCGTCTCGCTGCTTTCTTTGCTGCCGGCCCGTAATTACCTGATTATACTGGTGTCGGTACTGGTGTTTTCAGTCAGCCTGATCGCTTTGTTGCTGGAAAACCACTTCCGGGCCGGCGTGGTTGGCTATTACTGGGTATTGCTCTGCTGTATGTGGGGGCTTTACCAGAAGGAGGCCTTGCTTCTAAGCCGGTTACGTCACTATGCTGCGCTTTTTGACCCGGTAAGACTGGGGGTGATCGGTTCCCTCCTGGGAATTACCTACTGGCATGCGTTTGAAAAACCCACCCCGGGAGAGGATACTTTCGGTAGTTTACATGCGCTTTGGCTGGCCATGCCTGCCGTATTGGGCGTGCTGGCGATGACGCTGTACCTGCTTCGTTTGCTGGCAGTAAAAGCGCTACTGAAAAAAGCGGGGTTGATGGGGATAACGGTTTCGCTGCTGCTGCTTACCCTCCAGGTACCGGCAGTAGGGGTTTCCCTGTACGTGGTCTTGCTGAGTTTCAGGGCAGCACACCGTACGGGGGTGGTGCTGGGAAGCCTTTCGCTGCTCTACGCAGTAGCGAGGCTCTATTATGACCTGCAGCTGACGCTGCTGGTGAAATCCTGGCTGATGATGGGACTGGGAATGCTGTTTTTGGGAATTTACTGGCTGCTGCACAAAAACACAACGGAAAATGGTGAAAATTAGGCCATGGGTGGTACCCCTCAACCTGCTGGTGTTGCTGGCATACATGGGTTATGCCGTTTACAGCAAAGAGAAACTACTGGAAGAGGGAACGCTTATCTTACTGGAACTGGCCCCTGTGGATCCGAGATCGCTCATGCAGGGCGACTATATGCGCTTAAATTATGCTGTTTCGGTACCGGATTCATCGGCGGAAAGTCTTCCTAAAAGAGGCTATTGTGTGGTTGAACTGGATGCTGCAGGTGTCGCGCACCGAAAACGTTTCCAGGAAGAAAAACAGCCGTTAGGTACCGGCGAGTATCTTATCCGGTATAACCGGCCCCGGCATGCCGTCAACATCGGCGCGGAATCCTTTTTCTTTGAAGAAGGAAAGGCCGGAGATTTTGCCGGGGCCCGGTATGGGGGCATCCGGACAGACCCATCCGGCAACACAATCCTGATCGGGTTGTTTGATAAAAACCGAAAGCAAATTCATTAGAAGGATGCTTACCATTCCTCCGCATTCTTGATACCGAGCGCTTTTGCGTCAAAAGCGGGGTCTTTTCCCGCCTTCCGCTGCCGGTGATAATCCTTAAGGGCGCGCAAGGCCGGTTTCCGCAGCAGGAAAATAGCGATGACGTTCAGCCAGGCCATCATTCCCACGCCGATATCCCCCAGTGTCCAGGCTATTTCTGCCGTTTTAACGGCGCCATAATACGTCGCCAGCAAAATCGCTGACCGGAGCAGCTGCAGCGGGATTTTACTTCCTTTCTTCAAAAGGTAGGTAAGGTTGGTTTCTGCGATGTAGTAATAGGCCATGATAGTCGTGAAAGCGAAGAAAAATAACGAAACGGCGACAAACCCCTTCCCAAGGGCCGGAAAATGTTTCGCTACAGCATATTGCGTATATTCGGCGCCGATTTGTGCTTCGGGAATGTGCGCTACCAAAAAACCGCCCTCGGGATTGAGTACATTGTACTGGCCGGTAAACAGGATCATAAAGGCTGTCGCTGAACAGACAAACAGCGTGTCGATGTAAACGGAGAACGCCTGGACGAGCCCCTGCTTGACGGGATGTGTGACTTCCGCAGCCGCAGCCGCGTGGGGAGCCGTGCCTTGCCCGGCCTCATTGGAGTAAATACCCCGTTTTATACCCCAGGCAATGGCCATTCCAAAGACTCCCGAAAAGGCAGATTCCAAATTAAAAGCGGAAGCAAAAATGAGTTTCAAAACGGAAGGGACTTCCCGGAAATTTAAACCGATGATAATAACAGCCATCAGAATGTACGCGCCGGCCATAAAGGGAACGACTATTTCCGCCACTTTCCCGATCCGCTTAACACCTCCGAAAATGATCAATCCGAGCAAGACAGCTACGCCGATACCGGTATAGGACACGGGTATATGGAAGGCATTTGCCATGCTGAGTGCGATGCTGTTGCTCTGAACACCCGGCAATAGCAAGGTTGTACTGATCACGGTAATCCCGGCAAAAAGAAGCGCATACCATTTAATCCCGAGGCCCTTTTCAATGTAATAGGCAGGGCCGCCCCGGTATTCGCCGTCCTGCACCTGTTTATAGATTTGTCCGAGAGTTGCCTCTATAAAGGCTGAAGCGCTGCCCAGGAAGGCAATCAGCCACATCCAGAAGACGGCGCCGGGCCCACCCATCGCGATAGCGGTTGCTACGCCGGCAATATTCCCGGTGCCTACCCGCCCCGATATTGCTATGGAAAAGGCTTGAAAAGAACTCACCCCCTTCGCAGAAGCTGCTCCGTCAAAGAGCAGGGCTACCATATGCTTTAAATAGCGAACCTGCAGAAAACCGGTGGCAAAGGAAAAATAGATACCGGCAGCGCTGCAAAGAATAATCAGGCCACTGCTCCAGACAATGTCATTTACTGCATTTATGAAACTTTCCATTAACGGAGGTTGAAAGGATGACAAAAAAAGGTGGGAGCAAAAATAACGATGATTTTGAGAAGAGGCGGTATTTTGATTATCAATCCGCGAAAAACTATACAATTAACGGCTACATGCCGGGCAAAACTGTCCGGAATAACCGTTCGCATCTCCATGGTCTGTGTCCCCACAGACCATTTTGGATACCAGCCGGACGCCGGGCGACGCTCGCCGACCGTCGCTCCTTGACCGTCGCTCCTTGACCGCCGCTCGTCCTGCGAGTTCGGAGAACCTCCCCCGGAAGCGGACTGCGAATACACACAGTCCGCGTTAAAGAACAATTGGGGTGGCGCTTCTCCGTTAAGCGTCACCCCAAACTGTTTCCAACAGTTGATTAAAAAGAGATTACGCCCGACGGGTTACAACCCGGTAAAAGCGATTATTGCAGCCATTTGCGGGCATTTACAAAGGCCTCCATCCAGGGAGTGAATGCGTCGTTTCTGCCGGCCGGGTAGTGCGGCCAGTGCCACTGAAACAAGGACCGCTCGATATGGGGCATAATCACGACATGCCTTCCCGTCACGTCGCTCAACAGCGCGGTATTGTAATCGGACCCGTTCGGGTTAGCCGGGTAAGCGTCGTAGCCGTACCGGCCAAGGATCCGGTAGCGGTCTTCCGGGTAGGGGAGACGGAATTTCCCTTCTCCATGCGATACCCAGACACCCAGGGTGCTTCCCGCCAGGCTGGAAAGCATCACCGAATCGTTGGGTTGTATGGTAATAGAGGTGAAGATGCTTTCGTGCTTCCCGCTATCGTTGTGCAGCATTTGCGGTTGCTGCGCGTGATCCGGGTAAATGAGCCCGAGTTCGATGAAGAGCTGGCAGCCGTTGCAGATCCCCACCGAAAGCGTATCGTTCCGTTTGAAGAAGTTCTCCAGGGCAACCCGTGCCTTTTCATTGTATTTAAAGGCGCCGGCCCAGCCCTTAGCCGATCCCAGGACATCTGAATTGGAAAAACCGCCGACCGCTCCGATAAACTGTACATCTTCCAGGTTTTCACGTCCCGAAACCAGGTCGGTCATATGAATGTCTTTCACGTCGAAGCCGGCGAGGTACAGGGCATTGGCCAGTTCACGTTCGGAATTGCTTCCTTTTTCACGGATAATGGCTGCCCGGGGTCTGGGGCCGGTGATTTGAGGCGGCCGGCCATCGAAATGGGCCGGGAAGGAATAGGTCAGCGGCTGGTTCTTGTAATTGGCATACCGTTCCCCGGCTTTTTGTTCCCCGCTTTGCCTGCAGTCCAGCAGGTAAGAAGTCCGGAACCAGACATCGCGTAAATGGTCTATGTCCAGGTCCAGCTGCTGGTCGCCGGATCGTATTTCCAATACGGGCCGGCGGGTTACTGTTCCGATGCGATGGAACGCCACGCCCGCTGCCGAAAGAACCGGTTCGACCGCCGCATCCGCCTGGAACACCACACCGATATTTTCAGCAAAAAGAACCTTGGCCAAATCCGTTTCACCGAGAACTGTCAGGTCAATCTGCGCCCCCAGATCACGGTCGGCAAAGGTCATTTCCAGCAGTGTCGTAACCAGTCCGCCGCTGCCGACGTCATGCCCGGCCTGGATTTGTCCTGCAGCAATCAGCTGCTGTAAGGTGTTAAAGGCATTTCTGAACCCGTCGGCATCCTGCACATCCGGCGCTTCGGTGCCGATCGCGTTCCGGATCTGGGCAAAAGACGAACCGCCGAGTTTGTAGGAGTCTCCGGACAGGTTCATATAATACATCGCGCCGCCGTCTTTCTGTAAAACCGGTTCCACTACCCGGCGGATGTCACAGCAGTGCCCGGCGGCTGAAATAATGACTGTTCCGGGAGCGATCACCTCATCGTCCCCGTATTTCTGTTTCATGGAAAGAGAGTCCTTCCCGGTCGGGATATTGATACCCAGGGCAATGGCAAAATCAGAACAGGCTTTTACGGCCCGGTACAGGCGGGCATCTTCGCCTTCATTTTTACAGGCCCACATCCAGTTAGCGGAAAGCGATACGCTGGCAAGGCCGTCCTGTAAAGGCGCCCAGACGATGTTGGACAATGCTTCGGCGATGGCATTGCGGCTTCCTGCCGCTTCATCGATCAGGGCGGTAAGCGGCGAGTGTCCGATAGCGGTGGCAATCCCGTCTTTCCCCTGGAAATCCAACGCCATTACACCGCAATTGTTCAAAGGTAACTGTAAGGGCCCCGCACATTGTTGCTTGGCAACGCGTCCCCCCACACAGCGGTCGACCTTGTTGGTCAGCCAGTCTTTACAGGCCACTGCCTCCAGTTGCAGCAATTGCCCGAGGTAGACCGGGATTTCTGATTGCGTGTAGCTTAGCGGCCGGTATTCCCTTACGATGGTCTGGTCTTCCATTAGTGTCCTGGGAGAGCTTCCGAACATATCGTCCAGCTCAAAATCCATCGGCCTGGAGCCCGTCGAAGAAGAAGCGATGGTGAACCGGTGATTGCCGGTTACTTCCCCGACGACAAACATCGGGGCCCGTTCACGGTCGGCGATAGCCTGAAGGGTATCCAGATGCTCTTGTCCAATCACCAGTCCCATCCGTTCCTGGGATTCATTCCCTATAATTTCCTTAGCCGAGAGGGTCGGATCACCGACCGGAAGCTTGTCCAGGTCAACGGCGCCTCCGGTTGCTTCCACGAGTTCGGAGAGGCAGTTCAAATGTCCGCCGGCACCGTGGTCATGGATCGAGACAATGGGGTTTTCGGCACTTTCTATCATTCCCCGGATGGCATTGGCTACTCTTTTCTGCATCTCCGGGTTGGAGCGCTGCACGGCGTTGAGTTCAATACCGGAGCCGAATGCGCCGGTATCGGCGGAAGAAACAGCAGCGCCGCCCATCCCGATCCGGTAATTGTCCCCGCCCAGGATGACAATCCGGTCACCGGGAACGGGTGTTTTTTTCTGCGACTGGCTGGCTTTGCCGTAGCCGATCCCGCCAGCCTGCATAATCACTTTGTCATAGCCGAGTTTCCGGTTATTTTCTTCGTGTTCAAACGTGAGGACGGACCCGGTAATCAGTGGCTGGCCGAATTTATTGCCAAAATCAGAGGCTCCGTTAGACGCCTTGATCAGGATGTCCATGGGGGTCTGGTATAACCAGGGGCGTTCCTGCATGGCTTTTTCCCAGGTACGGCCCGCTTCCAGACGGGAATAGGCCGTCATGTAAATGGCGGTTCCGGCAAGCGGCAATGACCCTTGTCCGCCTGCGAGGCGATCGCGGATCTCTCCGCCCGACCCGGTAGCGGCTCCGTTGAAGGGCTCCACCGTGGTGGGGAAATTATGGGTTTCCGCTTTCAGGGAAATCACCGAATCGAATGCCTCCAGTTCGTAAAAATCAGCTTTATCGGCACTCTTGGGCGCAAATTGCTGAACGGTGGGACCTTTTAAAAAGGCTACGTTATCTTTATAGGCAGATACAATCCCGTTGGGATGCGCTGCCGAGGTTTTCTTGATCAGTTTAAACAATGAACCGGGCATTTCTTCCTGATCGATCACAAATGTACCGTTGAAAATCTTATGCCGGCAGTGTTCGGAATTTACCTGAGAAAACCCGAAAACTTCCGAATCGGTCAGTTTTCGTTCCAGCCTGACCGCCAACCGGTTCAGGTACTCAATTTCTTCCTGGTTGAGGGATAATCCTTCCTGTTCATTATAGGCGGCAATGTCGTCAATTTCGAGTACAGGGGCGGGTGCTATATGAATGGTAAACAGGTCCTGGTTGAGCTCAGTGAATTTCTGGAAAAGCATGGGGTCAAAATTCGCAGATTCACCCTCCGCCCGTCGGAAGGCTTCTATCCGGATGATTCCCTGAATACCCATATTTTGAGTAATGTCCACCGCATTGGTGCTCCAGGGGGTAATCATTGCGGCCCGCGGGCCGATAAAGGTTTGAGACAAAGTGGTTTCCGGAAGTAGGGTAGTGTCCCCAAAGAGCCAGTTTAATTGTTCGATAGCAGCAGGCGGGAGTGTATGAACCGATTGTACTGCAAATAATAAAGGTGAGGTGTTCCCGAAAAAATAGATCATGGTAATTTGTTTATCGCTGCAAATATACGGCAACTTCCATTCCTTTAAAAGGTGGTCGCCGAGGATTTACCAATAGCAGCACGTCCCCGAAAGGCGCCGCAGCATGCCCTGTCCGGCTCCGCTGCGCAACACAACCGGCGGCTGCTGCGAATCCTGCAGCTGCCGCCGGTTGTCGCGAACCGTATCGGTTACTCCGTAGGCTTGGGAACTTTGTATCTTTTTTTTCGCGCTTCGGAAAGTGCAATGGCAATGGCCTGTTTCGTGTCTGTGACCTTTTGACCGCTGCTGCTGAATAATTTGCCTTTCTTCTTTTTGCGCAGTGTTTTGGCTACCAGTTCCTGCGCTTTTTTTGAATACTTTGCCATGATCAGTCGGTTGTCAGGTATTAATAATTGTCCCTCCATTAGGATGGAGGGTTTGCCCGGTAAAATAGCTGGCATCCTCGGAAGCCAGGAAAAGATAGGAGGGAGCCACTTCATACGGTTGTCCGGCCCGGCCCATAGGGACGTCCTTCCCGAATTCCTCCACCTTTTCTTCTGAAAAGCTGGCCGGGATGAGCGGTGTCCAGATGGGGCCGGGAGCAACGGCATTGACCCGGATCCCCCGGTCTGTCAGCGCTGTGGACAAGGAGCGGGTAAACGCTATCAGAGCTCCTTTGGTAGCAGCATAATCGACCAGGTGCTGGCTTCCCCGGAAAGCGGTGACTGAGGAGGAATTGATAATGCTGCTGCCCGCTGCCAGGTGGGGAAGCGCCGCGAATGTCAGGTAAAAGGCGGCAAAAACGTTGACCTTGAAAGTCAGTTCGAACTGCTCGCTGCAGATTTTCTGAGGATCTTCCCGGGGAAATTGTACCGCGGCGTTATTGACGATGATGTCGATCTTTCCCAGTCGTGCGAGGGTTTCGTCAACAATATGCTGACTGAACGCTTCTTCACATAGATCACCGGGGAACAACAGCACCTTGCGTCCGCGTGCTTTGATTTCCTTTTCGGTTTGGCGGGCATCTTCATGCTCGTTGTAATAGACAATCGCGAGGTCGGCCCCTTCTTCGGCAAAAAGGAGGGCCACCGCTTTTCCGATGCCGCTGTCGCCGCCGGTAATGATCGCAACTTTTCCCTGTAGTTTTCCCCCGGCCGGACGGGGGCGGGGAGTTGTATCCGGCACCGGCACCATTTCGGTCTCCAGGCCTGGCTGCGTTTCCTGATGCTGAGGTGGAAAAGATTCAATTGGTTGTTTGGTTTCCATAAGGTTGTTGTGTTAATGAGTGTCCTGAATATTACGCCTGTACCGCTTTCAGATTGATATAGTTTTCTGCCAGCGCGGTCAGCTCGGCATCACTGTTTTTCTTGTCGTCCAAGAGTTGCTGTAATAATTGCTCCGCCTGCTGATGATCCATTATCCGGGCAAACGTTACCAGGCTGCCATAGGCCGCGATGGTATAATGCGCCACTTTCTGGGCTGCAATGATAAGCCCGGCATCCCGGACCATACCGTCGTTTCCGGTGTCCGTCAGCATCTGGCGGACATCCGCAATAAGTCCGTCGGCAAATGCATATCTGATCTGCGGGACGGGTTCTTCGAGCTGATCAAACAGCCGGGTAAGCGAATGAACGGCTTTTTGGTTGACCACGTGGTGTTTGCGAAACGTAACGGTCAGCTCCTCCGAAGCCGCGAGCGCCTTCATCTCCTCCAAAGCAGTGATCCAGTTACATTCCAGCCAGTAAATTCCCTTTAGTTCATGCAGGAATAAACGGTAAAACCCCGAATTTTTCATGACGTTTTCCATAGGTGCTGACAGTTGGTATGTACCTTTTTACAGGTAATAACCGTGCCGCGGGCAGGAAGCAACGCCTTGCTGAATAGGATTATCCACAGAGGCGTCCGCCTGTGGCAGCGCCAGTAAAAGTTGAGTTTTATTATTTCAATAAAACCGGCGCGTCCGGACAAGCAGAGAATTCGGATGAACGTGGGGTTTAATTCCCCATTTTGCTGTCTTCTCAGGTAGTTTCGAAACGGTAACAGCCGACAGTCGGACGGTGCCTACCTGCCATCGGTTAACCGTTTTTCTTCCGTACCGGCTCTCTCAGGATGGTACGGAGCTTTTCCGGCGGCGTTTTGTTAAAATCGGTCAGGTAAATTTCATGGTGAAGTCCGTTGTGAATCAATCCTTCCGATGCCATAAATTCCTGCAGCAGCTGCAGGGAGGCAGGCTCGTTGGCAAAAGGACCTGTATGCAACAGCTGAACCGATAAACCCTCGTCTAACGTACGGATGCCGGTTTCAAGGATAGCCGGGTTCCCTTTTTTGCGATAGGCTGCCTCCCGGCAGGCTGCAATGGCATCGGAAGTTACCAATTCCGGCAGGCGTATCAGTAGGTGAAAAATCCATTCTGGACGGGGAATCAGCGTGGGGGCTTCGGAAAGTGAGCAGTCCGGATAACGCTCCAGGTCGAATTCCCAGAGGGCTTCGAGTTTCGGGACGGTGAAATCAAGGTTTTGAGCCTTGTAGTGAAACTTTACGGCATAGGCCACCGTATAGAGCGCCTGCACACGGGCTGCAAAGACAGGTCCCGAGGGATCGCCCGTTCCGGTCACCGAGAGAAAAGAGACCGGGGCGATTGCTACCAGTTGGGGATACGGAGTAGCGGTATAATACGATTTGAACTGTTTGGTAAGATCCAGCTTTGTCATGGGAATTGAAAGTTGTTTTTTGCAAAATAATCTTCCCACGATGTCAACGGTATGTCAGAGGTCGTCACGCTGGCCGTTGATTTTTTTTAAGTACTGTGCGATGGTCAGTTTATGCGGTTCGAATTGATCCGGCAAAACAGTCAGCTGCTGAATTCTGTCCATTCTGAAAGTGCGGAAATCGCCCCTCAGCCGGCAGAAAGCGGCAAATACCCAGTCTTCCTGGACACTGTTGTAAATGGCAAATGGCTCTACAATCCGGGAGGTATCGTTGTTTTCGGCCGAGCGGTATTCCAGTTGGATGAGCTGGTAGTTAACAAGCGCCCGCTGGATGGCGATCAGGTGGAGACTCCTGTTGGCGGGCACAAATGACTTCCCGATATAGACACGCTCCTCCAGTAAATCGGCCCTGGCTTTATTGGTGTAGGAGAAGATAGCCCTGATTTTCTGGACGGCTTCCGAGAATTCCCGGATCAGGGATTCATCTTTACTGGCATTGATGATTCTTTCGGCAGTAATGAGGGCAATGGCCTCATTTTCAGTGAACATGACCGGCGGAATGCGATACCCTTCCACCAGGGAATACCCCTTTCCTTCTTCCGTGATAATCGGTACCCCGGCGGCTTCCAGCGCGCGGATGTCGCGGTAGACGGTGCGCATACTCACCTTGAACTTTTCTGTAATCTGCCGGGCCGTAATCAGCCGCTTTGATTGCAACAGGATCAAAATAGCGGTTAAACGGGACAAGCGTGAGGTATCGGCTGCTTCCATGAGGTAAAGTTAAGGGTTGGAAACCGGACGGCAAAGCGTCCGGTTTCAAGAAATTTAGTATAATGCAAATATAGTATATATATTTGTGTTGTATTATAATTTGTCATGAGAACGATCTTGCATCTGGACCTGGATACATTTTTTGTGTCGGTAGAGCGGCTGGTAGACAGCCGGTTAGAGAAGAAGCCTATCGTGGTAGGAGGGGTTGGCGACAGGGGAGTGGTAGCGGCCTGCAGTTACGAAGCGAGGGCTTTCGGGGTTCATTCCGGGATGCCCATGAAGATGGCCCGGAACCTCTGCCCGGAGGCGGTGGTCATCAGGGGAGAGGCCGGGACGTATACGAAATTCTCCAAGATGGTTACCGAGATCATCCAGGAAAGGGTACCGTTGTTTGAAAAGTCCAGCATCGACGAGTTTTATGCAGATCTCTCGGGTATGGACAAGTTTTTCGGGTGCTATCAGTATGCCGGGGAATTGCGCGAGCGGATTATCCGGGAAACAGGGCTGCCGATTTCATTTGGGTTATCGGTCAACAAACTGGTGTCGAAGGTAGCCACGGGAGAGGCCAAGCCGAACAACCAGCTGAAGGTCGATTTTGGGGAGGAAAAACAATTTTTAGCGCCGCTGTCGGTCCGGAAAATTCCGATGGTGGGGGATAAGCTGTTCCAGTTATTGTGCGGATTGGGGATCAAACGGGTGAAAACCGTGCAGGAGATGCCGCTGGAAATGATGCAGACTGTATTGGGGAAAAACGGTACACTCCTATGGCAACGGTCGAATGGTGTGGACAATTCCCCGGTGGTTGCCTTTCACGAGCGCAAATCGATTTCCAACGAACGGACGTTCGGAAAAGATACCACGGACATGGTGCGGCTTAAAGGAACGGTACGCGCGATGGCCGAAAACCTTTCCTACCAGCTCCGGAGAGGCGGAAAGCTCACTTCCTGTGTATCGGTTAAAATCCGGTATTCCGATTTCAATACCTTTTCCCGGCAGATGAAAATTCCGTACACGTCGGCCGATCATGTCCTTATCCCCTGTATTGAACATTTGTTTGACCAGCTCTATAACCGCCGCCTGCTGGTGCGGCTGGTAGGCGTACATTACAGCGACCTGGTCAACGGGAATTATCAGATTCATTTATTTGACGATACCGAGGGCCGCGTCAACCTGTACCGGGCCATGGATGCCATCCGGGAGCGGTATGGTTTTACCAAAAACGGCGCCCCTGCCATTACCTGGGGAGCCAACATCGATGTCCGTGGAATCGGAAGTATCGGCAACCCGTTTAACGGAGAGCCCCCGGTGATCCCTGCCCATCGCACGCAATAGAAACACCGTTGAATTATATGAAAATAATTATTGATTTTTAGGGTGGCTGTGTATATTTGCCAGCGATAAAGAATGTGGCGTTAAATGGTTTTGTAATGTCTTTTGCAATGTCTATTACAAAAACTTAATCTTGAAAAACCTCATAACACCTTTATTCGGAATCATTTGACTCCGTAGCTCAGTTGGTAGAGCAACAGACTCTTAATCTGTGGGTCCTGA
>JBEBSD010000057.1:0-41090 GCA_040394475.1 Telluribacter humicola
TTGTACCGATCGTAATAGCGCCCTTTGATTTTCTGAATGCCATAGTATGGAATTCAGATGAACTGAGCGTATTCGCGTCTACCAGGATGGCAATCTTATTCCGGTATACTGGTAATTTTTATACGATGCTGATTTTTAGCTGATGCGTTTGCTGAGTGCTATCTTAATACCCAATGCAATATACACCAGCCCCGAAACCCGGTTCATCCACAGGCCGATTCCGGGGTTGTTCAAAACCTTTTTCGTCAAGAAAGAAGCGGCGTATGTTACAAGTATGCACCATACCAGATCAATCAGTATGTAGATAATGCCCAGTGAAAGGAAGGGGTTAATGCCCCCTCGGTAGTTTGGATCAATAAATTGTGGAAAAAAGGCCAGGAAGAACAGCGCCACTTTGGGGTTGAACACATTCGCGACTACCCCTGAACCATAAATCCGCAACATGGAATCCTTTTCTCCTGCCCGGAGTTTTGTGACCGTGCCCTTTTGGGTACGCAAACTCATGATACCCAAATAGCAAAGATATGCAGCGCCCAGGTACTTCACGATGGAAAATGCCAGGGCCGACTCGGCTAAAATAATGGAAAGCCCCAAAGTTGCCAATGCGATATGAACAAGCACACCGGATAAAAAACCAAGTGAAGAGTAAATCCCGGCAAGCCGGCCCTGGGATAGGGTTCTGTTGAGAATATAGATGGTATCCACGCCCGGCGTAAGCGCAAATATGATAACTGCCAGTATGAATGCTTCCAGGTGAATGATCCCCATGATGATGAGTGTTTAGTTAGTTTTCCCTACTATTGCGCCATGCCGCTTTTGACGGTTTTATACTTTTTGGTAAGCTTCATGGCCAACCGTTTGATTACTCCCGCTTTATCATTTTTTAGCTGGATACCGAATTCCTTCCTGTATCCATTCCTGCTTTGCGCGGCTCCCCATAATGCCATCTCAATGACTATGGGAATAAGGCTAATCCCCTTTTCCGTCAGCAATAACCGGCTCTTGCTTTTCCCGGGACGGGATATTTTATGACGAATCCTTCCGCTTCCAACATTTTCAAACGCTCCGTCAGTATGTTCGTCGCAATGCTTTCGTCTGAATTTAAAAAGTCCCCAAATATCGTTTTGTCATTCAGGATCATATCCCTGATGATGAGTAATGACCATTTGTCCCCAAAGAAATCCAGGCAAAAGCTGATAGGGCATTCGGAACGTGTTTTCACTTCTTTCATTTTTGTCACTTGCATAATGCAAGTGTTGTTTTATACCTGCTTGTTGGTACTGAACCGGTAAGGTAGCTGCAATTCATTTCTCATCATAATTACGGATACTATTTCAAAATGATTTGGATAGCACGATCCAGCGCTTCGTCTTTACCATTTAACACGCCGTTCAATGTTCTGTTAACAACAATATCCGGGACAATGCCGACCCCTCTGGGTATCGGTTAGATCGGGATGGTACACCCCTATACCCGAAATATAGGTTAGAATACCATCGGGTAGGTATACTTCACTAATATTCCCATCTGAGCCTGCAGTAGTTGTACCGATCGTAATAGCGCCCTTTGATTTTCTGAATGCCATAGTATGGAATTCGGATGAACTGAGCGTATTCGCGTCTACCAGGATGGCAATCTTATTCCTGTATACTGGTAATTTTCCTCCTTTCAACATGGCCGTCGCACCACTAACGTAGAAATCCCCTGGTTTGCTTTTGTCGGTATATGTAAACCCAGCAAATGGAGTTTCAGTCTCTGCTAAATGATTTCCTATTTCATATATTGGAAAATCTCGTGGATAGCCTCTATTATCAATAATTACCCCTTTTGTATTCTCGAATAGCTTGAAAGTCGCTCCTACTTCATCCCTCTTTATTTTTGACAGGTTAATATAGCCAATTTCATCTGTAACAAATTTGTAGGCTTCGTTACTTGGGAAGCTACTGGAAAATAGCTCCACCTTTTTCCAGAGACGAGGTTCATAGAGCCGGACTTTCAAACTAATAGTATCCATATTACGAATTACCGATACATCCAACGTGCTACTTGAGTCTCTTAGCAGGTCAAGTCCGATATTTCTTAGCATGAAATCTTTATTTGGATTTGGGGTGTATTCAGACCTTTCTTTTATTATTTGGTCAATATCCCGTCCTTTAATTTTAACGATTCTATCACCAATCTTAAATTGGTCCAGTGCGGCAAGTGAATCATTGTAGAAGTTTGTTACCGTGAAACTATTCTCGATAAACTCTACCTTTGCACACGAAGCCATGCGTCCTCTAAAACTTTCAATATATGGGTCTCTATAGATAATTGCATGTCCGTCACTGATTTGAGCGACCAATTTTAAGATAGCAAGATGGTAATCCAACTTGCTATCTGCCAGTACAACAGATACGAAGTTATCCCTGAATAAAGATTCCATATTTTTATCCATCAGGTACTTATACGGATAAAAGTACTCAATGTAGTTCCAATATCTGCACAGGCTTAAAAATTGAAATCTAATATCGGGTAAATTCATGTTTTCATACTTATCTTCATTGGTAAAGATGGGATTTCCCGCAAGCGTTATGTCTACATAATACCTTGAATCCTTAGACTCACTTTTTTTAATATCTTCCAGACGCTGTATTGTCTTTGATCTCAAGTTTAATTTATGAAACCAATCCCAGTTATAGTTATGAAAAATCTGCATAACAGCTAGCCGATGATTACCTTTGAGTACTTTAAACTCTCCAAGTTTGTCAAGCCAGGAATTTATTTCCGAGTCTAACGCCTCGCTATCTTTAAAAGCTGTAAATGTTGAAATTCTTTCAAATAATTCCTGATCCCAATTCAAACTTCCATCAGCGACGTTTGGATGATAGTATTTAAGAAATCCCCAAATACGACACAGTGTAAACAGGTTTTGAATCTGCTTTTCATCTAAACCATCGATATTATTGGATGAAACTTGATCATTAGAAAATCTGTTGTTACTTTCTGTTTTAAAATAGGATTCTCCGGTTTCAATATTTTTATCATCGATATAGACAGATAAATTATCAAACCATGCGATGCCCTGACCGTTCATCAAACATCCTATCGTAGTATTCGTTGCCTCCGACGTCAAGGGTAGGGTGATACAATATCTGTCCCAGTCTGTTGTACCGGTTACACCATCTTTCTCCATATTATCAAAATAGAGTGTTTTATTGGAACCATCGATACGCATCCAAATTCTCGCTTTCCCTTTCAAAATATTTTCGGTCTTTATAAAGCCGCATAGACGAATTTCCCTTCCGTTCATACCTATCGGTATAGACCGACTAACAGACGCATATGACATATTGTCTATTCCATCGTTGGCATTTTGCATTTTCAGACTATAACGGCCTTCCCGGGAGCTCAAATCGGCAGTGATAGCATATTCGTCACCCAAGTATTCAAAATCAACCGGTCTGTTTTGTTCAGGATCTACTTTTTCAAAATTTAAGTTTAAATCACTTTGACTACTCAAACATCCATTCAAGATGAATAAAGTAACAAATAGATATACAAAATTTAGGAAAGGTTTCATAAAGTTTAATTTTCAATAAAAACAACTAAAGATACCAAATAGCAGACAATAGGATTTATAAATGTTACTACGGGAAATTTGATTTTATTTTGTTAGTATTATTTTTGTGAGTAGAGCCACATCATTCTAAAAATGCTTATAAGCAAGAGAGACATTATTCCGTTTCAATGCATAAGCTGTTTATAATTGAATTGTTTTGTACTTATATCTCCGGTGAAAATAGATAAGAGTTCAAACATTCGTTCCAAAAAATCATTAAATATTTAGCCGTAAGGGGTGCCAGTGCACTTTCCGGGTTCGGAGAAGTCAAATTTATGAAATACTCTCTATTCTACGGACGCTTGCGGATGAATTTAAGTTTTTTTAAGATGAAGCGTGGGAAGTGTACCCCCGCTTCGTTCCGTTTGAGCGGGGTTATTCAAGTTCAATGACTCTGAGTTAGTATCGGTTCAATTTCTTCGATATAGTCGTAATCTTATGCTAAATGAATAGACGAAAAACTTGTAAGGATAGTAACGATTATTTCATATCGAATTAGTTTTCGCTCATCAAGGCTTGAGTCCAATGGAAGTCGAATTTTTTTCTAAAAGAGATAAAGGTAATGCTGTTCCTGGCTAGGTCTGGCCACGGTATATGCAGCGGAATCAACTGCCCGAAATGTCGGATTAATCCGGCAGCCTTTTTCCAAATACCCCAAAAACCGGTTAAAAACTATTCTACAATCAGCCGGTAGGTTTCCGTTTTACCGCTCTCATAAGACACTTTGACAAGATAGATGCCGCTTGTCAGGTGTTTGACCAACATGCTGTCAGATAAGGTTTCTTCCACTTTTTGGCCGGAAAGATTTTGGAGTTCCAGATGGACAGGCTTTTCTTTCAATACATAAAAGCGTTCCGAGGCAGGATTGGGAAAGATAACGCCCTGGCCCTCTGAAAGGGGAACATCCACGGAAACGATCTCCGTATAGGTATAGGTGCCGTCGAGGTCAGTGGCCTTAAGGCGGTAATAGTTGAGTCCGCCGGCAGGATCCTCGTCATCCCATTTGTAGGTGTGCAGGGTCTCTGCGTTTTGCCTGGTCTGCACCCGACCGATCGCGCCAAAAGATGCGCCGTCGGTACTCCGCTGCACTTCAAAATGGCTGGAGTTGACTTCCCTGACAGTACTCCAGGTAAGCGACACGGTGGTCGGTTCGGCCAGTCTGGCCTGAAGGGCGTCGTGGTAGGTAACGTCGAGGCTCCCGGGATCTTGTATAAGGAGGGGCAATGTCGTAGTGACCGTGCCGCCCTCATCATCAATGGCAGTAACCGTCACCTGGACGCTGCCGGGTCCGCCTGGGGTTCCATGGATTTTCTCTCCGTCAAAGGTCAGTCCGTCGGGTAGGGCGGAGACTTCCATCCCGGCAATCCATCCGTCTTCATCTGAAAAATTGTCGATAGGAAGGGTGTATTCAAATGATAGCCCGGTTTTTGCTTTCTGTTCCGGTAACGCTGTCACAAGCCGGGGAGGAATATTGGCTGCTACACTCCAGAAGTCCTCCGAAAAAATATCATTGTCCGGGATCACCTTTGTCGGGCGGGAATTGTCGGGATCAGCCAGCGCGATGGCACGCCAGGCAGCGTAAACCTGAGTATCTATTCCGAAGTCGATTGCATCGGAGGTATTATAGACAACCGGCCCTGACTCGTCATCATACAAAGGACGCGGAACACCCTGCCAGTTGGATACAGCGCTGCGGACCATGTTTTCCGCGCGTGAAAAGGAAGATAGGGTCGATGTGACAAACGCAACCATATGCGCACCATGTCCGAAATTACCATCGATTTGTCTTTGTATGTCCTCGAATGGGGTGTCCTCCCGCAGGAAAACCTCATTGGCTACGAAGGCGCCGGACGGAAGTCCCCCCCTGACGACATCCATCGTGAAGCGATGGTCAAATTGCGAGGCATCATTCACTTTTACGCCGTCGCCTTTTGTATTGAGGTCACCGAAGAGCACCGTCCCTCGTACGTTGCAGATTCTGTTGTGCACGGAACCGTAATCGGAGATATATCGAATACCCGGGTTCACACTTTTTACCGCATCGATCAGCACTTCCGTATATCTTTTCAGGTTCTCATGCGAGTATCTGTACCAATCCTTCCCGCTTCTCGACTGATAAGTTTCCATGGGTTCCCAGAAGGCTATCCGTGGATGTGCTTCAGAAAAAGAGCTGTAATTGGTCCCCCAGGCCGCGTTAAGCCGGTGAATTTTCCCGTAGCGCTGCGTCAGCCAGGCTTTGAATTCATTCATGCTCTGGTCTGAGCAATCGAAATTGGTGTGGTAGATCAGCGGATGATCGGTGTCGGGTTCGAAGTTCTCGTAAGGATAGCCGGCTTCCTGTTCCGGAGTATTGGTAACACTGACGAACAGCAATTTACCTTGGTTGTGTACCCATTTATAACGGCTTACCAGTTCGTGTACGAAGCCGGCGGCTTTGTGCACTGCCGGCATATAGTTGTAGCGGAAGGTGCTTGCCTGGTAGGCGCCCATATGAGATATCCCGAGATGATCCTTTAGTCCGTCGTTAGCCCAGCTCCAAAATCCGTTTAGCCGGTGTTTGCTTCGCGAAACGTGAACCCTGATCGCTACCGACATTCCTTGATTGATAGCAAGTGCGATTTGGGCATCGTATTTGGACCAGTTAGGGGCGCCGGTCGACGAGTCAGGATAGACCGTATCCCAATGGATAGTCAGATAGACCGAATTCATCCCGTACGTATGAGCTTCTTTGATCAGCTTACTTTCTTCCTCCCCGCTTTGGCTCAGGTTCAGCAGCATTAGCGCAACGTACCGCTGGCTACCTCCGGGAACAGGCGCAGCCGATACCCTGTTGACCATCAGCAAACTACAGACTACCGCTAGGAATGCTATTTTTTTAAAAACCGTTGTATTTTTACAGTAAATCATTGTACTATTTTTAAATTAATTCAAATCGTTGATTATAGGAGACCACAAGCTGGCGCCCGATGTAGGGAAGTCTGTGCATTTGCAGGCTTTTTAGTCCTTTCGCTGATCTCTGACCTGTATCCGTCCGGACACGAACAAACGGGTGCTCCGTTAGTTCGATAGTTTGCGTTTGGACAACACGGACAGGCTGTCAGCGTCAGCAGGGTATGGTACTGCAGACTCAGATTGACAAAAGGTCAGAAAGAGTTTTCAGACGAAAGCTACCTTGAACCCAAAGGGTAATAAGCTCCTGGTTCCGGTGGTTGGGAGAAGTATGTGCGGTCATAACTGCACTTTCCGGGGAGATTAGTGGCTGACCTGCAAGCAGGCGTATTTTTCGGATTATTTTGTTTGATCATTAACATATACATTTTTACATTTTTTTCTCCTCTACCGGCCTGTTTTTTCAACGTTTATACTATTCATAGCGAAGGAGGAAAAATAATCTTGAAAAAATGCAAAATGTGCGTTAGTTGAATCTTACTGTGGAATCGGCATCTAAACTAAATATGTTTGTTTCCTTTTGCAAAACTTTGACAAAAAAATAAAAAATTGAATAGATAAAATACTACATAGCGATGCTGTTAGCGTGATGAGAGTCTCAGCATGATGGGACGTCCAAACGACTACGCTTATTCTCCGCATCGGACAGTGCACGCAGTGCGTGCGCAATCCGGAATGCACGATCCATGGTCTGTGTCCCCACAGACCATTTTGGAGCAGCGGTTAAATCGGGTTGTCATGCATGAATAAATAGGGCTATGCTGAGCGGGCAAAACGCTTCACCTGGCTTTCTGTGTGTTTGTTACTTGGTTGGTTAGCGCTATCACTTCCCGATACAAAATGTAGTTTGTGTTGATTTATAATCAATTATGAGAAATAGGTACAAATGAGAGCCGAAAGACTATACGGTGAGCAAATAGTTGGTGCTCCGTCCCCCAGCTTCGTCTTTCACCAATATCCCCTTTACGACCAAGTCTTGTATATCACGTGTTGCTGTATCCTGCGAACACTTTGCAATCTTAGCCCACTTAGAAGAAGTCAGCTTGCCCTCGAACCCATCCATTAATTTATTCAGTAGCAATCGTTGCCGGTCATTGAACGTTCGTGTCACCGGCATCATCCAAAGTTTAGCTTTGCGCATCACCGAAGCCAGCACCACATCCGAAGCATCGATTGCACGCCCCAGGCATTCCAAAAACCATGTTAACCATTCGGTAATATCCAAATCACCCGATTGGGTTTTCTCCAATACCGAATAATAGTGCTTCCGCTCCTGCCGGATTTGAGCCGACATGCTGTAAAAACGTTGAGGGCTACCGTCCGCCCTCGCCAATTGCATGTCCGCTATCGCCCTTGATATCCGCCCGTTGCCATCCTCGAATGGGTGTATGGTCACAAACCAAAGATGGGCCACCGCGGCTTTTAACATCGGATCGATGGCTGTATCGCTATTGAACCACGTCAAAAAACGCTCCATCTCTACCGGCAACTTCTCGCTATCGGGTGCTCGGAAATGCATTTCCTCCCTGCCCATCGCCCCTGACACCACCTGCATGGGATCGTCCTTTGTGTTCTTCCGCCAATCACCGACTACAATGCGATACATATTGCTACGACCTGTGGGAAACATTGCAGCATGCCAGCTAAACAACTGTTCTTCATCCAGCGGTTGATCATACCGTTGTGTGGCATCCAGCATCATCTCCACCACACCGTCAACATGCCGATCCGAAGGTACCAAGCCAACGATATCCAGCCCAAGGCGACGGGCAATGGAAGACCGTACCTGTTCAATATCCAGTATCTCCCCTTCGATTTCACTGGACTTAACCACATCTTGGGTCAAGGTCTGCAATACCGCTTCCGCTTTTAAGTCGAACCCCAAGTGCTCCATATAGCCCAAGAGTTTCCCTTGTTTAAAGCGTACCGCTGCCAAGAGCGAGGCTATTTTATCCGCATTCCATGTAAAATCAGGCCAGTGATGTAATTGATTGATATACATTCTCCGCAAATTATACAGCAAATATAGGTAATAATCTCCGCATTCAAAAATTATACTCCGCAATATATGCGGACATAAAAGCACTTATTCTCCGCATCGAATTGTGAACGCAGTGCGTTCGCAATTGAGATTACGCTTTCTCCAACTGAGGTTCCTGTTCGCCTTTTTCCACTATCCGAAAAAACAACCGTACGCATCATTTTGAATTTCAGTTAACAATTCATGCAGATCAGTACTATCCGGTTGTGGCTTGTAAGCTTCCCATTTCCCAGATCCACGCATCCAATAGAGTTTCCATATTTGGGAAGATTTAACAAAACGAAGCTTAGCAAACGGTAGTTCTAAGATTTTCGTTGGATCATCCCATTGTGGTCTGATCTCAACTAATAAGGCAGTTTGCCCATCCCAAGAATAACCAAAATTCAATTGCTTACGGGTTTCTTCGTCTGCCGGCCGTAATGATTCAACATAGCTTCTTAATTGAACTTCGATCATTGACATAAGTGGTTTCTCTATTGCTTTTTAAAGCTTGGTCGGCGATTTACTGATTCCGGTTCAGGACGCTGATCACCAGTTTTTTTACAGTCTCCATTTCATCCGGCTTACTGGCTGCCGCAAATAGTGTGAGGCTTGCCAGGGCTTCGTTGCTTAGAATGGTCTTGCCGGATTCGACGGTTAGCAGTTCGTTCCGCTCAAGAAATAGCAGGAAGCAGGCAGCTGCAATCCGTTTGTTCCCATCGACGAAGCTGTGATTTTTGATAATGAGATAGAGTAGGGTGGCGGCCTTCTCCTCTATCGATGGGTAAAAATCCTGATCGCCAAAGCCTTTTGCGATTTGAGCGATGGCACTTTGAAAGCTTCCGTCTTTCTCCTTTCCGAAAACAGATGAATCAAAATCCGCTTTCATTGCGTCAACCACAGCCTGGTATTCTGCCAGATCAGGGTAGATCGTTTCGCGGACCGTTTTACCCTTTTTATCCAGCTGCTCGTGATCATAGTCATCTAGCAGCGTCAACCCCTTTGCGAATGTGCTTAGCCATTGGATGTCTTCAGAACTCGCTTTTTCCTCAATAGAGCGACTTATAATGCGGATCCCGTCTTTAAGGGTTTGTACTTCCTGTTGCTTTTGGGCCAGGCGTTTTTCATTGATGGCATAGCCTTGTACCAGGTAGTCTTTTAGCCGCTGGGTAGCCCATTGGCGGAATTGGGTGCCCCGCTTTGACTTGACGCGGTAGCCGACGGATATGATCATATCCAAATTGTAATGATCGACTTGGTATATTTTCCCATCCGTCGCAGTTGTCGCAAATTTTGCGATAACTGATTCCTCGTCCAGTTCCCCTTCACTGAAGACATTATTTACATGTTTTCCAATAGTTTTGACATCACGCTCAAACAATACGGCTAATTGATTCCTATTGAGCCATACCGTATCCTGTTCAAAGGTAACCTCTATTTGAGTCTGTCCATCGCGGCTTTGATAAATTTCAATTTGGTTGGTCATGAATGAATAGGTTTGTGATGAATGAATAGGTTATGTTGAGGCGGCAAACGCTTTACCTGGCTTTCTGTGTGTTTGTTGGCTGATTGTTTAACGCTATCACTTCCCGATACAGGGTTTTATTTGCTTTGATATACAACAAGTTATGCATTTAAAGTTGTACAGGGGTTGTACAATTATTTGAGCAGTTCCCAATACCCTGTTCTGTCACTTCCGACACGTTTTATGATGTTATTTTCTCGTAAACTCCGTATATGTTTGTCTATAGCAGTCGTACTGATCCCGATATTTTCAGCCATATCCTTTTTGGATATTTTAGGATTAGCCTTAATCAGTTCGACTATTTTCCGTTGACTATCTACCAACCCATCTACCAACCCACCTTGTCGAATAATTTCTTCCGATACCGGAAATGTCATGCGAATAAAATTCACCATAAACCGAAAGCATTCCTTTCCATAGCTTTCCAAAATCCGTGGCACTCCCGAACCAAGCTGCTCAACCAATTCCAAATCCCGATACACGCGCATCAATTCCCGATTCCTTGGAATGGAAACCCCATCAAAAAAATCATCTTCATTGAGGCCCTCTGGCAATGTGCCTGCCGAAGTGATTTCTATGCGGTCGGCAAAAATCTCGAACTTGGGTGGCGCTTCACGGGTAAAGTCGTTATGCACAATCGAATTTATCACGGCCTCACGAATAGCCACCGGATTCCAGAGCCTCCGGTCTATCCGTTCCTTTGAAGTAATTTGGGTTGCCGTCCGGTTTTCCAATTCAATTTTATCTAATACGCTTTTTGTTGCCTTGATGAGCGAGCAATAGCCGTATTCATTATTTTCAATGAGGTCTACCCGATTCGTCCCGCTATACTTTGCTACTTTGATGGAAACACCGTTTTCATCAGCCAACAGATAAGCTGCATAATTGAGTACACCATCTTCGGTGAGTAACTCCAAGCTCTTTTTAAATTGATTGTTTAGCGGCTTGCGCTTTTCCTCGTAATAAATACGAAGCTGCTCAAAAGTCAAATCCTGTCGGTTTGACAGAATCTTACCTATGGAATTGCGAGTACGCGTAGCAAATAATTTGTCAATCATCGCCTGCGCCATCGGCTCCGCTGCCGTACCTACTCGGATGAAGCAACCTTTGTCGGTCATTCCGTATTTCTTTTTGAAATAGGGTTTCTCACTTCCGCTGGCCACGGTGATTTTGACAATCTCCCTGCCCTCTCGCTCCTCGACCACCACGTCAAACAAGCCCATAGCCGATGGGGAAATATTGTTTTTGATACGGTCTTTGATTTTGAGCGCATCACCGTCTGCATCCGATACGCCTACGACGTTACCGGTCTTATCAATACCGATATAAATCACACCGCCCTCATAGTAATTCAAAAAGGCAATCACTTCCTTTTTAATATCCACGTCGGCATGGAGTTCTCGTTTGTATTCTATGCGGTTTGTTTCAATCATTGTCACTCACGTCTTTACTAGATGGTATCTACCATTATTTCTGAAAGAAATCAAGATGGCGTCTTTATGTTGGTCTAAATCGTTTAAAATTTTCCGCCAATACCCTAAAAAAGTCGGTATTGTTAATTTAATGTAGATTTCTTGTTTTTGGTCAAAAAACTTATGGACTGTCCAAAATGTAAAGAGTCGAATCATTGTAAAGATGGCGTCGTAGGTGGCCGTCAACGCTACCAGTGCAAAACGTGCGGCTATCGCTATACAGTTGTACAAAAGTCGGATGTCAAATCGGTCGATACTAAGAGACTTGCGCTTTCGATGTACTTGGAAGGGGTGGGATTCAGAGCCATCGGTCGTATATCCTGTTCAAAGGTAACCTCTATTTGAGTCTGTCCATCACGGCTTTGGTAAATTTCGATTTGGTTGGTCATGAATGAATAGGTTTGTGATGAATGAATAGGCTATGTTGAGCCGGCAAAACGCTTTACCTGGCTTTCTGTGTGTTTGTTGTCCAGTTGGTTAGCGCTATCACTTCCCGATACAAAACTTATTGAATATATTTTCCAGCAAATCATCCGTGACAATGGTCCCCGTGATTTCTCCGAGATGGAACAAGGCCAGCCGAATGTCCTGTGCCAGAAAATCACCGGTAATCCCGGTGTCCAGGCCTTCGAGAACGGCCTCCA
The DNA here is from genome assembly GCA_040394475.1 of Telluribacter humicola. GTDB lineage: Bacteria > Bacteroidota > Bacteroidia > Cytophagales > Spirosomataceae > JBEBSD01. The sequence goes on from JBEBSD010000057.1 coordinate 12,212, forward strand.
GGGCCTCCCGGGTTTTGACCAGGTGCTGATAGTGACGAAGGTTGGTGATGATCGTGTCTGTTGCGGTCGGACCCTGTGCCAGTTGCACCAGCTGCTTCTTCAGGATTTCGAGTCCTTCGCCAGTGGAGGCGGAGAGGGGAAGCGCTTCCGGTACTATAGCAAGCGACGGCGACAGATCGACCTTGTTGCGTATCCATACGATCCGTTTCGTGTCCGGAATGGCAGCTGCAAGCGGCTGAAGTTCCCGGAAAGTAGCGTCGCTGTCGAAGAGCATCAAAACAATGTCGGCCTGTTCCATCGCTTTTTTAGAACGTTCGATGCCGATGGATTCCACAAGATCGGTCGTTTCGCGGATCCCGGCAGTATCGATGATCCGGAATTTTAATCCACCCAGTACCAGGGTGTCTTCGATGACATCCCGGGTGGTACCTGCAATGCTGGTGACAATGGCTTTTTCTTCATTGAGAAGCGCGTTGAGGAGTGTTGATTTGCCGACGTTCGGGGCGCCGATAATGGCCACAGGAACCCCTTCCTTGAGGGCATTCCCGTAATCAAAGGACTCGACCAGCGGGGAAATGGTACTGTTCAATTTCAGGATTAAACCACGAAGGTCGTCCCGACCGGCAAATTCCACATCCTCCTCACCGAAGTCCAGCTCGAGCTCGACCAGTGAGGCAAAATGAATGAGCTCTTCCCGCAGGGCGGCAAGGCGGCGGGAGAATCCGCCCCGCAGCTGATGCAGGGCCGTACGGTGGCTGGCTTCCGAGTCAGCCGCGATCAGATCGGCAACGGCCTCGGCCTGGACCAGGTCGAACTGACCGTTGAGGAAGGCCCGCTGGGTGAACTCGCCGGGTTTGGCCATCCGGGCGCCGTTTTTAAGGAGCAGTTTCAGGATGCTGCGTATAATATAGTCCGAACCGTGACAGGATATTTCGACTGCGTCTTCTTTCGTAAAAGAAGCAGGGTTCCTGAAGACGGTAACAAGTACTTCGTCCAGGAGGTGCTCCCCGTCCCGGATGGTACCAAAGTGCACGGTATGACTTTCAACCCGGGTGAGGTTGCTGCCTTTAAAAACTGAATTGACAATCCCGATGCAATCCTTGCCCGATATTCTGATGACGGCGATAGCCCCAACGCCACTCGCTGTAGCGAGCGCGCAGATAGGTTCCTGCTCCTGTACACTGATTGTTCCCATGCTGCAAATATCGTGATCCTGTACGGATATTACAGCGAGGCCCCGGAAAGAAAAAGGCCTCCCGGAAAGAGGCCTTTTTCGGATGAATTGCTTACTGATAGCCGGGATTCTGCTTCAGCTGATCATTCCGGTTCATCTCATCCCGGTGGATGGGCAGGTAGTACATTTTGTCATCCCAGGCCCGGTTTTCCTTACCCGGATCAAGATCAGAGCGGGTATAGGTATAGGTGTAGTTTTCAGGATCGTACTGGTACACTCTTACACTCTTCCCTGGTTTCAATGCGCCGGTTATGCTGATATAGCGTACTTTTTCACCCAATGTCGTCGACGCGATCATCCAGCGGCGGGCGTCGTGATAGCGATGCTCTTCCATGAAAAGCTCGATTGCCCTTTCATTACGATATTCATCCCGGAGTGCGGTGCCGCCGGAAGTGACGGCCGGCATGCCTGCCCGGAACCGTATTTTATTCAGCCATTCTTTCGCTACGGCCTCCTGGCCAAGCTCAAGACTGGCTTCTATATAATTAAGGACGGCTTCTGTATAGCGCAGGAATGGCCAGGGGATTTCCTGCCAGTCGGTCTGTGCCACCAAAGAGGGATTGTCGTCTATGAACTTGCGGAAGTAATAGCCGGTATAGGTTCCGTTCCAATTTTCAACACCGCCATTCCGGGTGTCCAGACCGAAATGTTTTGTTTTTTCGCCCGCCGCGTTGACGATGTCATAGTCGCCGGTCTGAATCTGCCCGTAGGGATCGCTGCCGGCTACATCGGAGGTTCTCGGCTTCCACGGAGCGCCGTCGTACAGAATCTGTGCATAAAAGCGCGGATCCCGGTTGTCATAGGGAGCAGCGGCATGCCCAGCGTTGCTCCAGCTGAACACAGTGCCGTCTGCCATACGATACTTATCCACAAAATTTTGTGTCGGTGTATTGCCGGCCCAGTTGTGATAGCCATTGGGGCCGTTGTACAGACCGATGCGACCGCCGTTTTCCTGTTTGGCATTGATGAAATACCTGCCGAAAAGCATTTCTGCTTCACCTCCGTTGCGCGAATAAGCAATGTTGCTGGTATTGTTTTTTCCGGTTTCGGCGTCTGCCGGTGCATCCAGGTCAAGCGCAAAACCAAATCCCGCGTAGTCGACAACAACTTTGGCTGCATCTTGCGCCCGTTTCCAGCGATCGGCCTGATTGCCGCTGGTATACATCAGCAGCTCCTTGGAGTCAAACCCGGAGAGTACAGACGACGACGCTGCCTTGCCGGCGTCTCTTAAATCACTGGCAGCATACAGCAGCACGCGTGCTTTAAGCGCAAGCGCGGCAATTTCGGAGGAGCGTCCCTTCACTACAGGAGCGCCCTTCAGCAGCGCGGCGGCTTCGTCCAGATCGGCCACGATAAATTCGACGGTTTCCGGAAAAGTGCTGCGCGCCACCGTATAGTCCTCTTCACCAAGCGCATAGGCTTTGTCGACCAATGGTACTCCGCCATAATACCTCAGCAATTGATGGTAATAGTAAGCCCGTAAGAACAGGGCTTCTCCCAGTAAGCGTTTGACGAATGTTTCGTTGGTAATCTGGGGGTTTGTAAGGTTTTCGATGGCGAGGTTACATCCCCTGATCCTGACATACATATTTTGCCAGGAAAGTGTATTGTTTACCCAGCCGATGTCGCCAGGTTGCGAACGGGATTCTGTGATGGTGGTTATTCCGCGGCCCGGGTGCGTGAATATTGCTTCATCCGTGAGCGAGGCGAGCATCTGCTCATCGAAGCCTCCCATTCCTGTACCGCTGTAAATATCCGTAACGAAGGCACTGATTAGTCCTTCATCTTTCCAGACGTCTTCCTTGTTAACCTGATCAAGCGGTTTGGTACTGACGAAATCGTCGTTACAGGCGGTCATTGCCAAAGCAACCATTAGCAGTGTTTTAACTATCGATAAATTCTTCATTGCCAAATGTGTTTAAAAAGTTACGGACAAACCTGTGTTGATAATTCTGGATTGCGGATAATACTGGCCGGTGGCGTTATCCGACTCGGGATCATACACCTTGAGTTTGGCAAATGTCAGTAAGTTGAGACCGTTAGCATATATCCGCAAGCTGCCTATTCCTACCTTGGACGTAAGGGCGTTGGGGATTGTGTACCCTATTTCAAGGTTTTTCAGCCTTAAATAGTCCCTGTTCCGCAGCCAGTAGGTATTTCCACCCGAGAAATACTGGTCATTCCGGTTTGTGATCCTGGGATGCGTTGCGCTGGGATTGGCAATGGTCCAGCGGTTATCGTAAACATCCAGCAGGAAGTTTCCGATATTGCCGGATTCACCGGTACTGATATACTGTTCCGCACCGGTGGAACCCTGGAAGAGTATCGTCAGGTCAAAGTTTTTATAGGAGGCAGCGGCGTTAAATCCACCCTGAAAGCGCGGAATATTGGTTCGTGTACGGCGGACCCGGTCTTTGTCCGTAATCCTGCCGTCTTCGTCATAGTCTACGTATTTCATATCTCCGGGCCTGACCTCACGCACAACGCCGCTGTAGTCGATTTTTGAAGTAGTAGCATCGATATCGGCCTGATCTTTGAAAACGCCGTCATATAAGTATACCAGAAAATTGGAATTCATTGGCTTGCCTGTAGTTCGCTGCCATTCGGGGGCCCCGGGAGCTTCATCCCAGAAGACGATCTTGTTATAGGCATATCCTCCGTTAATGCTTACGTTGTAGCGGAAATCACCTATATTCCCGTTATAGCCCACCAGGAAGTCAACACCTGAGTTTTGCACTTTGCCTATGTTCTCGGCGGGCAGGGTCATTCCGGTAGACTGTGGGATGGAGGCGTTTCTGGGGTACAGTATTTTACTCCTTTTATTCAGGAAATAGTCCAGTTCGAAATTCACTGAGCCATTGAAAAGAGAACCCTCCAGGCCGATATTGGAATTATTGGCTACCTCCCAGGTAATTGCCAGGTTCGGTACACGGGTTTCGTACAGCGTCTTGGTCTCCTGGTCGTTTATAATGTAGCTGCGGAATCCATAGGTAGACAAATACTGGTATTCCTGGAGAACATCGTTGTAGTAAATCTGATCATTCCCCATTTGCCCCCACGATCCCCGGAGTTTGAGGTAGTCAACAGCCTTGAAATTATCCTTCCAGAAGTTTTCTTCGGAAATAACCCATCCGGCCATTACACCGGGAAAAAAGCCGTAGCGGGTATCTTCAGGAAACATATATGAACCATCATAACGCCACAGAAATTCCGCGAGGTATTTTTCCTTAAAATTATAGGCGACGCGTCCGAAGTAGTTAAGACGCGCTCTTTCCCAGGCAGTTCCGCTGTTGTTTTTTTCGGGATCGCCACCGGCAAATATCTGATCGACTGCCTCGGAGATATAGTACCTCCTGAAGGCGCCAAAGCTTGCAAAATTGATGGTTTCCTTGTTGGTGCCGGCAAGGAAGGTAAGGTTATGAACCCCGAAACTGCGTTCATATGCGCCTACCAATCCAAGCATAACATTCAGCTGGTCTTCATTCCCCTGGTTCAGACGGGGTTCTGCCGGCCCCCGTTTGCCGGCCACCAGTTTAGGGGTTCCGTCTTCTTCAAAATCACCCTGGTGCGTATAAAGGAACCAGGGGGTTTCCCAGCGCTTGGTTTGTTTCACCATTTTATCAACAGCGGCGGTTCCGGTGAACTTCAGGCCTTCGATACCCGGAATGCTGGCTTCAATTGAACCATTGCTTTGGAAATAATAGCGGGTGTCCCGGTCGTAACCGGTCTGATTAGTGGTGATGACCACGGGGTTTTCACCATACTCAATATCAGGTCCCGGCAGACCGTTTGGCCAGTAGGCGGGTTCGGTAGGGATACCGCGCATCGACATCCGGAAAATAGCGCCTGCCGATTTGGTCGGAAATTGCCTGTTTTCCTGACGCCCCAACACCCCGATATTGGTTTTAATGTACTTGTTAATATTGGCATCGAGGTTCAGCCGGATATCAAACTGCTTATAGGCCGTGGCGGATTTCTTATAGTAGGCGTCCTGGTTCTGATAGCCTAATGAGGCCAGGTAACGAAGATTTTCACTTCCTCCGTTAAGCTGCACATTATGTCTTACCTGAGGAGACCATTCTTTCAGCGTAGCGTCGTACCAGTTGGTGTTCGGATGAAACCACGGGTCGGATCCGTCCCGGTATTTCTGAATGGATTCAGGACTGTAAGGTGCACGGCGTACAGATCCGTCGGACGTTATATATTCGCCGGTGGCGCGGAAAGCATTGTAGGCGCCTTCCCATTCGCTGACCGCTAATTCATAGATATTCAGCTCATTGGCCATTTCGGCAAACTGCGCTGCGTTGGCTAGCTTGGGTATAATAGTGGGTTGCCCCCAGCCTTGGTTAAAGGTATAGGACAACTCGGGTTTCCCGGTTTTACCACGCTTGGTCGTAATCAGAATCACCCCGTTTGCTGCCCTGGCGCCATAAATCGCGGCAGAAGCATCCTTCAGAACGGAAATGTTTTCCACATCTGCCGGGTTCAGGCGGTCAAGTCCGCCGGCCCGTGCCGGAATACCATCGATTACAATCAGGGCGTCATTATTTCCCAGGGTATTGGAGCCCCGGATACGGATTCCCGACCCGTCGTAACCCGGTTCTCCGCTCCGGTTGGTTGCGATGACGCCCGGCATCCGCCCGGCAATGGAATTGGAGAGATTGACCGTCGGGGATTTGACCAGTTCTGCACCCTTTACGGTTGCAACGGAACCTGTAACGGTTTCCTTTTTCTGCACGCCATATCCTACTACCACGATTTCACTCAGTGATTTGACATCGGTCAGCAACTGTACGTCAATAGCGCTCCGGTTCTCAACCGGTATTTCCTGTGTGAGATAGCCGATAAAGGAAAATATAAGCATGGCATCAGGTGCGGCGGACAGGGTGTAGCCCCCGTCGGGATTAGTGGTAGTACCGACTGCGGTACCTTTCACCACAACGTTTACACCGGGCAGGGAAGAACCCTGCTCGTCTTTAACAGTACCCTTTACTGTCGTGTTTTGTGCGTAAACGGATGTGCCCAGGAATAACAGGGCAAACAATCCGCGGGTAAGGTGCGGACACCCATAAGTAAATAGTTTCATAAATGAGCATGATTAGTTAGGTGGTTTAAATAAGGTCTTCAGAGAACTGATGAATACACATCAGTTGAAGTAGTGCGGAGCCAGAATCTTCCGGAAATACTGGTTGCGGGTAGTTCGTTGCGGGTGTGTACGGAAGAAATTAGTACCAGAGAACTATACGTAACTGGATTGCGGTAGATTATAAGTGTAATAGACTAAAATCCGGCTGTTAAGGAAACCGGTTAACGTAAGAACACTCCCGGTAATTCCTGCACGGAATATTTCTGGGAAACGATTAGTTTAGATTAGGTAAAGATAAAAGATTCAATGAGAATTAGCTGGTGTTATAAATTAAATAATTTTATAAAAAGTTAGTCGTCAAGTAATAATAACAGATAAAGTGGTAATGTGAATTAAATCTACTTATGAATAATGTGTTTTTTTTACACTTTTTATTCCAGAGACCTGAGGCGATCCGAACAGCTGCCCGATTACCTTGAAAATACGGGTCGTACAGCGTATCCGGCTTGTTCGAGTAACGTTAAAAGTCCATCCGGGCCGCCAAGGTGTGCCGCCCCTACGGCAATGAAAGTAGGGTGTTCTTGCATCCTGGCCACTATTCGGGGGATCCACCGGCGATTGCGACGGGTAAGCAGGACGCCTTCCATTTCAAATTCATTACGAACGGCAGCCTGGTAGAGTGCTTCAAGGTCTTCTTTCCGGTACAAGGCTACCAATTCTGCAAAGGAGGTACGTGCCTGCGCCAGGCTATCGGCGAGCCGCACGATCATTCGGGCCTGGTTTGCATAAGGAATGGTGTCAAAGAGGGCCATTTGCTCGCCGGGTGTTTCCAGTCCTGTGAGCGTCTTGGATTGCTGTTTCGCCAGGGAGTCCAGCGCCAGTTCATACGATTTGGGCTGACAGGCCAGGAGATGGTGCATGACAATACTGGTCAGCACAAACGGTTTCACCTGGTTGAACAACCGGATGTCGAGTTGTAACGTGTCTTGAAAAAATGCGGCGAGGCGATTGAAATCTGCTTCCGGAAGTAACTGAGATAACTGTTGATCGTCTTGCATGAAGAGGTGCTGCTGGACGCTGGCCATCAGCTCCGGATTGCCTGTATCCAGCTCCATCACCAGCTGACGGGTGGCCTTGAAACGGTTCAGCAAGGTGTCGCTGAGTTCAAAGTCATCCGGACAAAGCAGGTGCATTGTTCCGAAGAGATAGGAGGGAGCTGTCAGCCCTTTTCCGCTGACTTCCCAAAGCAGGGAAGCCGGTCCCGGACCGGGTTGTCCGTAGGAAGCAGTCGATACGAGCAGACAGCTCCCCAAACAAAAGAGCTTCCACATTATTTTCGGGTGCTGTCAGCCGGGACCACATTCAGAACGGATTGGACCGTCCGGACAATTCCTGCTACATCAAATCCACATTCATGCTGCAGCTCACTTTGCTCGCCATGCTCTATAACAGCATCCGGGATTCCGAGTCGTTTTACCTGCGACCGGTAGCCGTGATCGGCCATAAATTCCAGCACAGCGCTTCCAAAACCTCCTGCGAGGGTGCCGTCTTCGACTGTAATGACGTGTTCAAATTCCCCGAAGACCTCGTGGAGCAGTTCTGTATCGAGTGGTTTTGCAAAACGCATGTCATAATGCGCGACCCGGATACCTTCCTTTGCTAAGCGGGTACGTGCCTGGGTAGCTGCATTTCCGATGGGCCCCAGTGTAAGCAGCGCCACGGTATCCCCGCCGGCCAGTTTCCGGCCCTTGCCTATTCCGATTTTCTGAAAGGGAAGCTGCCATTTCGGCATGACCCCCTGGCCCCTGGGATAACGGATGGTAAAGGCCTTGCGCAATTCCTGGGTTTCGGGCAGTTGGGCGGTGTACATCAGGTTGCGCAGTTCTTCTTCGTTCATGGGGGCTGAAACGATCATATTCGGGATACAACGCATATAGGCGATATCGTAGGCTCCGTGGTGCGTGGCGCCGTCGGCGCCTGCAAAACCGGCACGATCGAGGCAAAAGATGACCGGAAGCTCCTGAATACACACATCGTGGATGACCTGATCGTAGGCCCGCTGCATAAAAGTAGAATAGATGTTACAGAAAACCACCTCTCCTCTGGTGGCCATTCCTGCCGAGAACGTCACCGCGTGCTGTTCGGCAATGCCGACGTCAAAAGCCCGGTCGGGCATGGCCTTCATCATGATGTTCATGGAAGAACCGGAAGGCATCGCCGGTGTAACCCCTACAATCCGCGGATTATCCGTCGCCAGCTCCACCAGCGTATGGCCGAACACATCCTGGTAGCGCGGCGCCTGGGGAGTGTTGTACACTTTCTTTTCAATTTCACCGGTTACCTTGTCGAACAGTCCCGGGGCATGCCATTTGGTCTGATCCTTTTCTGCCGGGCCATAGCCTTTTCCTTTCACCGTCAGGCAGTGAAGCAATTTGGGGCCGGGAATGTTTTTCAGGTCATTGAGAACATGCACCAGGTGGTCGATATCATGCCCGTCAATCGGCCCGAAATACCGCAATCCCAACGACTCAAACAGGTTGCTTTGGTTTAACAGGGTGGATTTAAGGGCATTTTGTGCTTTCGATACAATTTCCTGGGCACTAATGCCGAAATTGCTGAGTTTGCCCAGCAGGTTCCAAACCTCATCCCGTATCTTATTGTAGGTCTGGGAGGTGGTAATGTCGGTCAGGTATTCTTTCAGGGCACCGACATTCGGATCGATGCTCATACAATTATCGTTCAGGATGATCAGCAGGTTCGAATCGGTGGCGCCGGTGTGGTTCATGCCTTCGAAAGCGAGTCCGGCCGTGAGGGCGCCGTCCCCGATGACGGCGATGTGCTGACGCGTTTTATTGTTCTCGAGCCCCGAGGCCACCGCCATTCCCAGCGCAGCGGAAATAGAAGTGGATGAGTGCCCGACACCGAAGGCATCATACGGACTTTCTTTCCGGTTCGGGAAGCCCGACAGTCCTTTGTAGATGCGATTGGTGTGGAAAAGATCTTTCCGGCCGGTCAGTATTTTATGGCCGTACGCCTGGTGGCCTACGTCCCAGATGAGCTGATCGTCGGGCGTATTGTAAATATAATGCAGCGCGACGGTCAGTTCCACCACACCAAGACTGGCCCCGAAATGGCCGCCGTAAACAGAAACGACATCAATGATATATTGCCGGAGTTCGTTGCATACCTGAGGTAATTGCGCGGGATGCAGTTTTCGAAGGTCTTCCGGAGAATCGATCCCTGCCAACAAATTTCCTGGTGTAATAAGCATTTTCTATAAGCTATAATTTCTGGCGCCCGATTGCTCGGGAGAAATGAAATTGTCGGCAAATATATTCAAAATATAGATAGCAGCCTTTTATTTTCGCTGACTTGCCTTGAACAGTTTTTGCTTTTCTTCTTTGCTGAGACTTTCGTAACCGGATTGTGAGATTTTATCCAGAATGGAATCGACCTCGTCCTGGTTAGGCATCTCCACGGTAACAGACGATGTTCCTGCGGGTTTGGAATAGGTGGTGGTACGTTGTACCTGCCGGGCCCTGTAGGCAACATGCATGGATGATTTTTTTCGGAAAAAGCTGTTCCATACCGAGGAAACGGCATAGACCGGCCGCCCTATATCGTAGCCATTTTGCAGCAATTTAATAAAAAGGTACCCCATCACCGCTCCTCCCAGGTGGGCCAGGTTGCCGCCGGCATTGGGCCCGATCGATTGTGCGAGCGACAGGATAATGTAAAAAATAGCGATGTATTTGATCCGGATCGGACCAATCAGTATCAGCGAAAACGTGTAATTGGGAAGCAGGGTAGAAGCGGCCACGGCTACCGAAAAGGCGGCTGCAGAAGCGCCCAGCATGCGGGACAGTGCGACCTGTTCGTGGAAATAAGGCGACAGGTTGTAAATGGCAATATAGGTAAGCCCGCCGGCGATACCTCCCAGAATGTACAGCGCAATCAGTCTCTTGGTGCCAAGGTATTCGTCGATTAACCGGCCAAACCAGTAAAGAAAGAGCATGTTGAACAGGATGTGGAAAATTTCTTCATGGGTGAAGAAATAGGTAAACAGTGTCCAGGGACGCCGTGCCAGCTCGGGAAGCGCGGCCGGCAGCCGGAGCAAATCGGTTAACCATTCATAGAGCGGGCTTTGCTGGCTCAATGTCAGGACCACCCGTAATACCAGCAGCGTCAGAAATATTCCGGTGTTGAGGAGAATAATCTTGACGAGTGCATTATCCGGTTTATAAAACTCATTTCTGAAATTAGTTAACAGGCTTGCCATCTCTCAGAAAAATTTTTGTCGTTGCGATTTCCAGTATCTCAGTAATATATAAGCAAATAGCATTCCCCCTAAATGGGCGAAATGGGCAACATTGTCGCCTGGGTTGTTTTGGATTCCGGCATACAATTCGTAAAGTCCATAGAAAGTTACGAAATACTTTGCTTTAATCGGAAAGGGGACAAACAAAAGAAAAAGTTCGGTATTGGGGAACAACAAGCCAAATGCCATCAAAATCCCGAAAATAGCGCCCGAAGCTCCTACCATGGGGGTGTTGGTGTGCAGATTATAGATGTATCGGACCAGCTGCTTGCTCTCGGCGATGTATTGTGCACTGGTGGGGGCTGCTTCGAAGGAATCGATAAAGTTGAGATTGTTCTGGTAGAGCGCTTTGGCGTGGGTGGTGAGGAAATCGATGAGGGTCTGAGGAGCCGGATGCTGGAGAAATACTTCCATATCATTCCGCAGACGGGCGATTTCAATAAAATTAATGCCGGAAAACAACAGGCCTGCACCTACCCCGGTAAACAGGTAAAAAAATAAAAACCGCTTGGAACCCCACATTCTTTCGAGCAGCGGACCAAAAATAAAAAGCCCGAACATATTTCCCAACAAGTGTCCGAAGCTGCCATGCAGAAACATGTAGGTGAAAAACTGGTGCGGCATAAAATCCTGCGACATGGTGGGCCGCAGGGCAAACCATCCGGTAAGGGGAAAGATATTGGAGTCAATAATGAAAACTACTATGTTTATAATGAGTAGGTTACGTACAATAGGGGTAATTTGAAACATGTGAATTGGTTATTGCATGAATAGCGTTAAACAGGGGTCGTACCGGAATACAATATAATAACTTTATTCAGGATTTATTTGTTTCCCTCTCCGGACTTAAAAAGACGGAGTAATTTATCCGGGTTGAGCCGGATCATCACGGGCTCTCCTCCGGGGGTACGATTGGGATCGGAAGAGGCAAATAACTGTCCTATGAATTCCCGTATTTCGACGGGGCCGAGCTTGACCACATATTTGGTGGCAAACCGTCTTGCCAGCGACCGGGCCAGGCTATCGGGCCGGTTGAGCTTCATCTCCGAATAGTTCTGCCGGATCTGATCCACGAGTTCTTCGAACATTTCCTGCTCACTTTCTTCAGGGAGATCGGCCGGGATTCCCCGGATGATCAACTCATTGGGGCCGATCTCGTCTAATTCGAACCCGATGCTCCGGATTTCCTTGCGGGTTTCGGTTACCAGCTGCATGTCGGCGGGGGTCAGACGGATGGTCTTGGGGAAAAGCAGCTGCTGGCTGGCGCCGCTGCGCCGGGTGAGCAGTTTGCGGTAGCGCTCGAACAGAATCCGCTCATACCCCGCTTTCTGGTCGATAAGGAGTACCCCATCGGCATTCTGCGAGATAATAAACCGGTTAAAAAGCTGGGAGTAGGTGGCTTCTGTTTCCGGCGCTGCGATCCGCTCGGAGGCCATGTGATTGACTTTGCTTCCGATTGTAAAGGATTGTGTTTCCGCCTCTTCTGGGCTATTCCCGGAAAAATCCATCGTAGCGGGCTTGTCTTCTTCCGGGACTTTAAGGCCTTCGAACAGTTTGACCCAATCGCTTACACTGTCTTTATCGGGGAATGCACCGGACCGCCTGGGTTCACCGGCCCAATCAGGCTTGCCGGCATTCTGAAATGAAACAGGTTGCGGAGCCGAGGGTGTCAGCGGGCCGAGGAAATTGACATCACTGTCGAAATCAATGGAGGCTCCCAGGTTGTAAACCCCGATCGCCTTCCGTACGGCGGCCATCAGGATGGCATAGACTGTACGTTCATCATCAAATTTGATCTCCGTTTTGGTGGGATGGATATTGATGTCGATATGCGAAGGTTCGATCTCGATGAACAAGACATAGAACGGGTGGCTTCCTTCCGGGATAGAACCATCGAACGCCGTCAGCACCGCATGGTGAAGGTAGCTGCTTTTGATATAGCGGTTATTAACAAAGAAGAACTGTTCCCCTCTTGTCTTGCGCGCGAACTCCGGTTTCCCGATATAACCCCTGACGCTCAGGAGCGACGTGTCTTCCTGGCAGAAAGCAAGCTGCTCCCGGTAATTTTTTCCAAAAATGTCGGTAATACGCCGTACGAGCTTTCCTCCCTGCAGCGAGAATAGTTCAGTATCGTTATGGGTGAGCGAAAATGCCGTTTCCGGATGGGCCAGGGCCACGCGCTGGAATTCATCCAGGATATGGCGCATTTCCACCGGGTTCGATTTTAAGAAATTCCGACGTGCCGGCACATTAAAAAACAGGTTCTTGACCTGCACGTTGGTCCCGGTCGGGGTGACAATCGATTCCTGGGATTTAAATTGCGAACCTTCTATTTTGACCGCCGTACCGGTTTCGTCCTCCTGCCGCGCCGACCGCAGCTCCACCTGGGAAATGGCGGCAATGGAGGCCAGGGCCTCTCCCCGAAATCCCATGGTACGGATCTGAAACAGGTCGTCACTGGTGCGGATTTTCGACGTGGCATGCCGTTCAAAACACATCCGGGTATCGGTAGGAGACATCCCTTTGCCGTTATCAATCACCTGGATCAGTACTTTCCCGGCATCCCGAAGAACGACATCAACGGAAGAGGCTTCTGCGTCAATGGCATTTTCCAGAAGTTCCTTTACCGCGGAAGCGGGGCGCTGCACCACTTCTCCCGCCGCGATCTGGTTGGCGATGGCATCAGGGAGCAATTGTACGATGTCAGGTTGGGTCATTTCGTATTGGTTGGGTGTAGAAGGTGATAACTATGGAAACTCTGATCAGGCAATGGCCCTTCTGTACCGACTACCCAAATTAATCACTGAACGCTTATGGTTGTTATTCTTTGCGTCAATTTTGATAAACTTTCATTTTTTTGTGCTATCTTTAGTAGGTATTGAACCTGTTCAGCTTATAAAGCAAAATAGCGGTGAACGTGTTTGGCTGCGTGGCATTGAACGGGTGCTATAAAGTAACGTTAGTTTGTAATCTATGAGAGCTGCGGTAACAAAAAAAATTAATTTAACGATGGCATTACGCTGGGTGATTTTTTTACCGATCATTTTACCCATGTGCATTGTTTTTGGTGCACTGAAAGGGATTATCCAAATGGTCGATAAAATGATGCAGCAAATGATGCTGGACGTTGAACTCTGAACCGGTAAAGAAAGCGGGGCCTGCTTTTGCCAGGTCCGGGCTTTTCTCTTATTGGACTAACGACTGACCGGGTCGATATGGTTTCCTTTCTCAATTTTTTCTGAAAATACTGCGCATCCGGTAGAAAGTACGCTTCTCAAAATCCCAGAAAAAGTTAAACTTCCCGAATACCCACCCCCATATCAGGAGGATTACCTGGTACAAAGGCAATATAATGAATATGGCGGCTGTCCAGCGAATCCATTTTTCGGTTTCGGACGTGATGCCGATCCACTCAAAAAGGTGGCGTTTCACATAGAGAATCGAAAAGCCTGTGCAGGCAAATACGACCAGAATGATGATGACATCCAGGGAACTGCTGACATTCCAGCGTTGTTTAAGCTTTTCCCACATGAGCGTTGGGCTTCGGTTGATTGATTGATTTTCCCGCAAAGATAGTACTTTAAGGCTAAGGAGGAAAAGCAGGTTTTCGAAAGCCGATATTCCATCTGTATGTGTTAATTTTGGCGCAAAGGGAGATTACAACCATTTAACTGAATCATGACAAAGCTCTGGCAAAAAAAAGATACTGTTACTTCGGAGAAGATAGAACGGTTTACGGTTGGCCGTGACCGGGAAATGGACCACTATCTGGCTCCGTTTGATGTCCAGGGCAACCTGGCTCACGCCCGTATGCTGCAAAGTATCGGCCTGCTGGAGCCGGCGGAAGCGCTTGCATTGCAGGGGGAACTCCTTGCGATTTACGAACAGATTGCAGAAGGTGCCTTCAGCATTGAAGAGGGGGTGGAAGACGTTCATTCCCAGGTTGAACTGATGCTGACCCGGAAGCTGGGAGATGCCGGTAAGAAAATCCACAGCGGACGTTCCCGCAACGACCAGGTGCTGGTCGATCTGAAGCTTTTCACCAGAAGCCGCCTCCGGGAAGTTACCGGGCTGACCCGCCGGTTGTTTGAAGTATTGCTATCCAAAGCGGAACAGCATCGCCACGACCTGCTTCCGGGGTATACCCATCTCCAGATCGCAATGCCCTCTTCTTTCGGACTGTGGTTCAGCGCTTACGCGGAAGGGTTGATCGACGATGTCATCCAGCTGCATGCCGCTTACCGGCTCGCCAACCGGAACCCGCTGGGATCGGGCGCGGGATACGGGTCGTCGTTCCCGCTGGACCGAACCCTGACCACGGAGCTGCTGGGATTTGAGGGGATGCATCATAATGTGGTGTATGCCCAAATGAGCAGAGGGAGGACCGAACAGGCGGCCTTGAATGCCATTGCGTCCCTCTCGGCTACGCTCTCGCGACTGGCCATGGACATCTGTCTGTACAACAGCCAGAATTTTGGCTTTGTCGTGTTGCCGGATGCCCTGACAACCGGAAGCAGTATCATGCCTCATAAGAAAAATCCGGATGTCGCGGAGCTGCTGCGAGCGAAAACCAACCGGTTAAAAGCATTGCCCCTGGAGGTTGCCCTGGTGCTGAGTAACCTGCCTTCGGGATATCACCGCGATATGCAGTTGCTGAAAGAAATCCTGATGCCTGCCTTCGAGGAAATCCTGGAGTGTCTGGATGTTACGGTCTTTATGCTGGAAAATATACAGATCAGGGAAAACCTGCTGGCCGATCCGAAGTATGATTTATTGTTCAGTGTGGAACGGGTCAACGAGTTGGTGATGCAGCAGGTTCCTTTCCGTGATGCCTACCGCCAGGTAGGAGAGGAAATTGCCAAGGGTACCTATCAGGCTTCCCGTGAGCTGAAACATACCCATGAAGGAAGTATTGGAAATTTGCAGCTTCCCGAAATAGCCGGGCGCATGGAGGCGGAAATAAGTAAATTCGGTTTTGAGAAAGTCGATACCGCTATCGCGGCCCTGCTGAAAAATACTTAAACCGGTGTCGCCGCCGTGTCTTTACAGTTCGTTTCCGTGCCGGTGCCAAAATGGTCTGTGGGGACACAGACCATGGTTGTTTTGTTAGCGTTGACCGTGTCTTTACAGGTCGTTTCCATGCTGGTGCCAGAATGGTCTGTGGGGACACAGACCATGGTTGCTGCTACCGCAAATGCAACACGTGGCTGGGGCAGCTGGGTTATCCGGACGGATGTTTAAGCCCTATTTGTTGTTAGTTGGCCTTTTCATTTCTTTTCAGCCAAAATATATCCGCGTTTGCTGTTGTATTCGACGTTTTCATACGGCAACCGCTCCAATGCATCTAGTATTCCAAATCCGGCTTCATTGAGTAATTCAATGATTTTGGCGGTTTGAAAAAAGTATAAATCAACATCTACGTCCACATTACCGGCTTTATCAAAATGTACAATGTCATTTCCTACATGAAATGAAAATAGAAACTGGCCATTTGTGGCTAACACCCTATTTACTTCTTTGAATGCAATCCGCAGTTGGTCGTAGCTGAAATGAACGATTGAATAGAATGCCAACGCACTTCCAAATGACTTTTCTTTATAGGAAAGATTCAGGAGATTCCCCTTTTCAAATTTGATTGCCGGGAAAAGTCTTCGAGCGGTTTTAATCATTTCTGCAGATATATCAATTCCCGTGATATTGACAAGCCCCTCGTCATACAAAAAATTTGTTGTCTGACCCGGTCCGCAGCCAAAGTCAGCACAAGGACCTTTGTTTTTATTGGTTGATGCAAATTCCTTTAACAGCAGACTATCGAGATGCTTCTTGTAAATCTCGTCAATCCGCTCGGTCGCGTAATTGGCTGCCGTAGCATCATAACATTTTATTACTTTTTCGGTCTGCCCCATTGTGAATGTATGCTGATCATGACTGGATATCTTTTGCAACTAACGATGAGCAGTCATCAATAATGATATCCCGCTGTTTTTATTTCGCGAAATGTTGTTTGAGGGACTTTTGTTTATACCATGATTCAAATCTTGCTAATATAAGGATGTTTCATAGTCCGGTTTCATGCTGGTACCGGGATGGTCTGTGGGGACACAGACCATGGTTGTATAGCTGATGGTGTGGGTTGTTTTGTTAGCGTTGACTGTGTCTTTGCAGGTCGTTTCCATGCCGGTGCCAAAATGGTCTGTGGGGACACAGACCATGGTGTACTACCAAAAACGGGTAAACAGCAGGATCAGGAAGAACGCGTTGAGTCCGAGGCTTGCCAGAAAATTCATACGCATGGTATTCCGGTAATCGGCAGCCCGTTCGTCCTGGTACACGTTTCGCCACCAGTGGATAAAAAAGAGCAGCGACGGCGCCATACATGCCCCTAAGAGCAAGAGGGTAAACGGGCTGGCGCGGGTCAGGAAGTAAGCTGAAAAGGCGGCAAATGCCAGCATGAAAAAAAATGCCGCGCTGAGGAAGGTCCCCCGGATGCCGACCAGCCGGCTGTAGGTAAGATCGCCGTGAAGGGCATCTTCTTCGTGCTGGTAGACCTGGGTGAGCGGGTAGACCGCTAACAGGTTGAGCGTGCATATCATCGCCGGAAGCAGGTGTTCCCATCGGAAAAGAGCGGAAACCGGCATCGCTTCGACGCATTGTATAACGGCGAGATAGGTAAATGCCCCCTGAAAAACCGCTACTACAAGCCAACTGCTCACAGGACGCTTTTTTAGCCGGATAGCCGGGTGGCTGTACGCTTTGGAAACAAGTCCGTAAAGCAAGAGGTAACCCATGAATACAAGGCCCAGATCCAGCCACCAGGCCAGCAGCACCGCGAGCACATCGAAGGCAATAGCCGTATACAGTAAGAAAGGGGTAACAGGAGGGGGTTTTTCGATGAGTCCGATGCTTTTCTCATCCCGGTCGTAATAGCTGTTGTAAGCATTACTGGCTGGAAACAACAGCAGATGCAGGATTAAAAAAACACTCAGGGCATGGTCGGGATGCGCCGACTGGCTCAGTGCAAAAAGACAAACGGGCGCCAGAAAAATGGAAAAAGGCAATCGCAGGTGGATCAGGATAGCATGGAGCATCGTTGTGTTCAGGTCAGCGGTACCGGTCTCTGATTCCGGACTCCCCGGGTTTACAAAAGAGAAATGCCTAAATTGGGACCGTTTAATAGCTATTTATGACCAAATATAAGAACGCATCTTCATATATAACAGCAATTGGCACCGCTGTTCCGGAGAATAAGTTCAGCCAGGACGTTATTCGCGAGTTTATGCAACAGTATATGGGAGTGGGGGAGGTAGCAAGGCGCCAGTTGGAGGTAATTTCCCGGCGGTCGCGGATTCACTTCAGGCATTCGGTGCTTACCGACTATAGTAAGCCTGTAACAGAATTTGATTTTTACCCCCCGAATGCGCAGCTGGAACCGTTTCCAACGGTCGGCCGGCGGATGGCCCGCTACCGTGAAGAGGCGCTGCCGCTGGCAGCCGATGCCGTCCGTGCCTGTTTACAGCGAACCGTAAGAACGGCCCGGGAAATCACCCACCTGATTACGATAAGCTGCACGGGTATGTACGCACCGGGATTGGACCTGGAATTGCTGGAAACAGTAGGGATGTCGCGGACCGTTGCGCGAACCGCCATTAATTTTATGGGGTGTTATGCCGCCTTTAATGGAATGAAGGCGGCAGATGCCATTGTGAAATCGCAACCGGGGGCCAGGGTGCTGGTAGTTTGCGTAGAACTTTGCTCCCTGCACTTTCAGAAGAAAGGAACCCCGGACCATCTGCTGGCCAATATGCTTTTTGCGGACGGGGCCTCGGCCATTTTGGTAGAAGGGGAAGAAAGGACCGGTAAAGCCCTGGAAATGGCGGCGTTCGGTTGTGATGTGTGGCCGGAAGGGAAGGAGGATATGGCCTGGACGATTGAAGATTTCGGGTTCGAAATGAAGCTAACCGGGCGGATCCCCGGGATTCTGGAGGGCGGCATCGCCGGCATCTTCCAACAGTTGCTCCGGCAGCATGAGGTAGCCCCGGAACAGGTCCGGTATTTTGCCTTCCATCCGGGAGGCAGGAAAATTCTGGAAGCCATAGAAAAATCATTGCAAATTCCTGCAGCCGCTAACCGGCTGGCATACGAAGTGCTTCGTGAATACGGGAATATGTCTTCTGCCACCCTTTTTTTTATGTACGAGCGGTTGCTCTACCGGGAAAACCCGGAAGGGTGGATATTTTCGGCCGCATTTGGTCCGGGGCTAACCTGTGAGGCGGCGCTGCTGCGCCTACATCATTGAAACCGGAGAGGCTCCGCTTGTCATAGATTTACAAGGGCTGGTGGAAATGATAGCACGGGTAGTATGATTTCCTATATCTTTGCGCTTTCATCACGAAGAATGTAACATGTTTTCAAACGAAGTTCTCTTTTTTGCCGGGTTTATTGCGGTAATCGGCTTTATGCTGCTGCTCGACCTGGGCGTTTTCAATAAGGAAGACCACGAAGTAAAATTTAAAGAGGCGGGTATATGGACCTCCGTTTGGGTGGCGCTTTCTATTGGCTTTTATTTTATTTTGCGGACGCACGGAGACATTGTCCACGGGGTGGCCAATTTTGCCGAACTGGAAACGATCCGTGACAAGTTTGCGCCCCATCTGAAGCTGATCCCTGGTAACTTTGTCGAAAGCCTCGAGATCTACCGCCTGAATATGGCGACGGAGTATATTACGGGATACCTGCTGGAATATGCCCTTTCGATCGACAATATATTTGTGATCATCCTGATATTCACGTCGTTCAACGTACATCCGAAGTATTTTAAAAAGGTACTTTTCTGGGGTGTTCTGGGGGCTATCCTGATGCGTTTCGGTTTTATTTTCATCGGGTCGGCGCTGATTCAAAAGTTCGGCTGGATCATGTATGTTTTCGGGTTGCTGCTGATTTATCAGGGAGGCAAAATCTTTTTCGAAAAAGATGCCGATGAAAATATGGATCCCGGCAAGCACCCGGTCGTACGGTTCGCATCTAAATACCTTCCCGTTTTTCCCCGCTATGTGAAGGAACATTTCTTCGTACGGAAAAATGGCAAAATCCTCTTTACCCCCTTATTCGTCGTAGTGCTCATTATCGAGTTTACCGACCTGGTTTTTGCGGTAGATTCCGTACCCGCCGTATTTGCTGTGACCAAAGATCCGTATGTGGTTTTTTTCTCCAATATTTTTGCCATCATGGGACTCCGGTCGATGTTCTTTTTCCTGAGCAATATTGTCGGATTGTTCCGTTTCCTCAAATACGGGCTGGGAGTGCTGCTGGTCTTCATCGGGAGCAAAATGCTTGCGCACAGCTACCTGGAATCGATCGGATTTAAAACGGTCTATTCGCTGTATGCAATTTTAGCGATCCTGGCTACCAGTATCCTGTTGTCGCTGTTGATCCCGGAAAAGAAAAAGGCCGCCGACTCGCCGGAGTAGGCGGCCGGTACTTGCCGGTCAGGGGCTGGCAAGTACGCCTTCCTTCAGGGAAAACCTGGAGACCCTGAGCCGGGTCAACCCAAATGCTTTAAGAAGATACCCGGTCAGGCTCATCGCTATCGGGATCGTATCTACCCGAAGCTCGGTCATCCCCGGAAGCGCCAGGCGTTCCTGCCGGTTGCTTGTCAGCAGCTGTTCATAGCTTCGGTAGAAAGCGGAAAGCGGCAGTTCAAAGCCGTTCTGAGCAGCCGGGGGCCATGCGTTGGTACGGTACTGGTAATCCATATCGATCAGGGTATCAAAACTGCCGGAAGAACCCACCAGTACCTCGGGGGCGTACTGGTGAATGGCATTGGCCAGGGGAACCAGCTGTTCCTGCAGGTAATCGGTCAGCTTACTGTGGTCGGCCGGAGTCAGCGGGTCGTTCTTCATGAATTTCTCCTGCAGCCGCTGACCGCCGATTTCGAAGCTTTGTTTCCAGAATATCGTCTGGTCATTGGCAATGATGCATTCCACACTGCCGCCGCCGATGTCCAGGACCAATACCGGCCGGTCTCCCAGCGCCAGCGCAGACCTGACCCCATAGTAGATGTAGGTAGCTTCCTGATCGCCATCGATCACCGTAACGGGAATCCGGGTATGCTCAAAAACTGCCGTCGTAAAAGCCTCCCGGTTGGAAGCGTTCCGGATAGCGCTGGTGCCGAATGCACGGAGACGGGTAGCCGCAATTTCGTACCTGTCGAGCACTTGCCTGAATTCCGTCAGCACATTCAGCGCCCGGACGGTAGCTTCGGGCGTAATGTAGCCCTGGTTAATGCCGCCCTGACCGATTTTAGAGGCTTTGCCGGAGCGGAATATTGGAGTGATCGCCGAAAGGGATTTCTCTGCAATCAGAAGCTGAAAGGTGTTGGTGCCCAGGTCTATTACTGCGAAACGTTTGGTCATAGGTGTTTTTAAGTACAAATATCCATTTTTTTTAGAAAAACCTTGATTTACAACTCAAGAAGTATTTATTTTGCAACTCTATTTTCGGGAAACAAAAATATATACGTAATCAGGTATGCTAATTATTAATATCAAAGACAACGAATCAATTGACCGTGCCCTGAAGAGGTACAAGAAGAAATTTGAAAAGACCGGCACCATGCGCGCCCTTCGTTCGCGGACAGCTTTTCAAAAACCGTCAATTGGTCGTCGTCAATCGCTTTTGCGTGCGATATACAAAGAAAGGATGTACGGAAATCACAACGACTAGAGAAGTTGTGACGGCGCCCGCAGCTTTGCTGCTTGCGGACTGCCCTTCGGAATATATAAGCCATCTCCAGTAGATGGCTTTTTTTTGATAGTTTGCCGGGTAAACGGCGCTTGTGTTGTAACTTTACCGCAAACGGACGAACCGCTGCCAAGTGATGGAAACAGATTGGATCTCGGAATTTCTGGATTATCTGCGCTTCGAGAAGCGGGTGAGCCCGCATACCACCACGGCCTATGCGACTGATTTGCGGCAATTTTCGGAATACCTGCTGGAGCAGACGGCGCCCGTACTTCCCGAAGCAGCATCCAGGCAGTTGGTGAGGGGCTGGATGGTCCAACTGGTTGCAGCTGGAATGAACCCTGTGACCGTGAACCGGAAAATGGCCTCTTTGCGGGCCTTCTATAAATACCTGCGTAAGAAAAAAGCCGTTGATAAAGATCCCTCCGGGCTGCTGAGCTCCTTAAAGAAACCGTTACGGCCTCCCGGGTTTGTAGAAGAAAAGAGCATGGAGCAGCTCCTGGAACACGTTGAGTTTGCCGACGATGCATCAGGCCTTCGCGACCGGCTCGTACTGGAGCTTTTGTACGGCACCGGGATCCGGCTGTCGGAGCTGACAGGCCTGAAAACGACGGATGTGAATTTGCCGGCACGGACCTTGCGGGTGTTGGGCAAACGCTCCAGGGAACGGATTATCCCGTTCAACAAAGGACTCGGGGAATTGCTGCAACAGTATTTGCTGGTACGAAAGCCGGCGCAACCCCATGATTTTTTACTGCTGACCGATGCGGGGAGCCCCGTTTACCCGGTGATGGTGCAGCGGCTGGTCAAACGCTACCTGACCTATGTCACGTCACTGGAGCACAAGGGACCGCACGTGCTGCGGCATACCTATGCCACCCACCTGCTCAATCGCGGCGCTGATCTCAATGCGATCAAGGAGTTGCTGGGACATTCCAGCCTGGCAGCTACCCAGATTTACACACACAATGCGATTGAGGAATTAAAAAAAACATTTTTACAAGCGCATCCCAAGGCGTAACCCGGCTTTTTAAATTATATTTGGCTGGCCGTTAACCTATAATTTCATTTTACCTGTTACCAATGAGTGATATTTTCCATGATGCCGTAACCACCAAATACAATATTTTCAACAGCCTGTTTCTGAGCTTACCGTATAAGGGTATTTTTCAAACGGGCTCTATGTTGCCGATCGTGACGCAACGCTGTGAAGAAGGCTATCAGCAGGGGAAGTCGCCCAGAGAAATTATCGATTTGTTTTTTGACGAATTATTGGAAAATGCAGATGCCAAACAGCGGATGGACCTGTTGTTTTCAATGATCAAGTACATTGAAAGGCAGGTGGTGTTGTTCGACTCTGTAGAAGACGCTGCTTTCGATACGACACATGATATTAATGGAAAGGGATCGGTCCGTTTTCTGGCCAGTCGTATCGATTCGGAAGCAGTGTTTGAAAAGATGCTGAAGAAACTGGAAGACTTCAGTATCCGGATTGTCCTGACAGCGCACCCGACCCAATTTTACCCGGGGAAGGTCCTGGGCATTATCAATGATCTTGAGGTAGCGATCCGTAACAATGACTTTGCGGCCGTCAACCGGTTATTGCTGCAATTAGGGAAGACCGGATTTATCAACAAGGAGAAACCCACGCCTTACGACGAGGCCGTGAGCTTGTGCTGGTTCCTGGAGAATGTGTATTACGAGGCAATCCCGGAAATTGTCTGGAAACTGGCCCAATCCCTCAATATGAGTGTCCACGACTGGGCGTATCCCCAATTGTTTCAACTTGGTTTCTGGCCGGGAGGCGACCGGGACGGTAATCCGTTTGTTGACCGGAAAACTACCCGTGCAGTTGCTGAAAAACTGCGTGGGACCTTATTAAGGGCTTATTTCCGGGATGTCAGGAAACTGAAGCGCCGCCTGACCTTTAAAGGGGTGGAGGACTATATTTCCGAATTGGAGCGAAAAATGAACAACACCATTTACGGTCCGGAGGAAGAAGGGTATGCCAACGCAGAGGAGATCCTGGCCGAAATGGCGGAAGCCAGACAGGTACTGGTGGAAAAGCACGAGGGGCTGTTTACCGAACACCTGGATAAATTTACCCTGAAACTCAGATTGTTCGGGTTCTTTTTTGCAAGCCTGGACATCCGCCAGGTAAGTACGAAGCACGAGAAAGCGTGGGAAGATATCCTCAAAAGACTGGAGGCGAAAATCCCATTGCTGAAATATGAAGATTTCACCGGCTGGGATGAAGCCCGGAAAATCGAATTGCTGCTCTCCCTGAATATCCCGCTCAGGATCGACGACTACACCGACCCGATTACGCAGGATATCCTGGGATCCATCCATGCGATTAAAAAAATTCAGAAACGCAATGGTGAGGTGGGCGCACACCGGTATGTGATCAGCAATTGCTGCTCGGCATTGAATGTTATCCAGGTATTTGCGTTTGCCAAAAATCTGATTGCTGAAGAAGACGGATCGGTCACGCTTGATATTGTCCCGCTGTTCGAGACCATTGATGACCTGGCAAATGCCTGGGAAGTGATGAAAACGCTCTATGAGAATCCGCTGTACCGGGAACACCTCCGGCGCCGGGGCGATCATCAGACCATTATGGTGGGGTTCTCGGACGGCACCAAAGACGGGGGCTACCTGCGGGCCAACTGGTCGATCTTCCAGGCCAAAGAAAGCCTGACCCGGATTTCCCGTGAGAATGGGGTGAAAGTAACCTTTTTCGACGGCAGGGGAGGCCCTCCGGGACGTGGAGGCGGCAACAGCCAGGATTTTTATGGCTCCCTCGGTAGGGATATTGAGGATAAGGAGATTCAGTTGACCATACAAGGACAGACAATCAGCTCGAATTACGGTACCGTCGTAACGGCGATGTATAACCTGGAACGGCTGTTTACCGCCGGACTGGAAAACCACCTGTTCAGTTCGCAGCGGAAAGACGAACAACTCAATGAGGCGGATAAAGCCTTGCTGGAAGAGTTGGCCGAGTTGTCGTACCACTCGTACCTGAAACTGAAAAATCACCCGTCGTTTGTCCCGTTCCTTGAAAAAAGGACCCCGCTGCGCTTTTATGGCCAAACCAATATCGGGAGCCGCCCGACCAAGCGGGGAAGCGGGGAGGGCATGCGGTTTGAAGACCTGAGGGCTATCCCTTTTGTGGGCTCCTGGGCACAGATGAAGCAGAATGTCCCCGGTTTCTACGGGTTTGGCGAAGCGATGGAGACCCTTAAAAACCAAGGGAAGCTGGATCAGATTACGGCGCTCTACAAGAAGTCGCTGTTTTTCAGAACGCTGATTGAGAATACCATGCAGGCTTTGGCCAAGTCATTTTTCCCCGTGACCGCCTACATGCGGAAGGAAGCGGAGTTCAGTGAATTCTGGGAAATGATCTACACCGAATTTAACCGGACTACAGAGATGCTGCTTGCAATTTCGGGACAGACAGAACTGCTGGACAGCAATATTGCTACAAAGGAATCTATTAAGATGCGGGAGCTGATTGTCCTGCCGCTGATTACCATCCAGCAATATGCCCTGCAGATACAGGCGGAAAACAACGACCTGACCCAGCAGGAGATCGAGCTGTACAATACACTCATCATGCGGGCGATGTTCGGGATTATCAATGCCGGGCGGAATTCAGCCTGAGGGGGCGGGGTACGGATTTACGCTGCCCGTTCGGTCAGGAATTTACGTTTGTATTCCAGCGGAGTCATACCGGTCACTTTTTTGAAATGGCGGTAGAAATTGGAAACATTGTTGAAGCCGCATTCGAAACAAAGCACTTCAATGGGGAATTTGTCTTCGATTAACATGCGGCAGGTATGGCTGATGCGGATCTCAATGAGGAAATCATAGTACGATTTCTTCGTCATCATTTTAAAATACCGGCAAAAAGAAGTGACGCTCAAGTGCGTGAGCCCGGCGATCTCTTCCAGGGTAATGTCTTTCTTGAAGTTAGCCAGCGTGTAGTTGTAAACCTTGTTCAGTCGTAAGGTTTCCTGCTCGTTCGACTTGTAAAAGGCATGTGCGGAAGCGATGGTATCATATTCTTCGGTTTCGGACAGCACTCTCAGGATCTGGACAAACAGGATCAGCCGTTCCATGGACGTGGCGCTCACCGTCTGGTAAAGCAGCCGGATCAGCTCTTCCCGCGTCCTGCCTTCTATATGCAGTCCTTTCTTGGCTTTTTCGTAAAGTCTGGGGAGCAGATAAGCCTCCGGCAGGTTGGCAAAATCTTTTCCCAGGCAGTCGGGCAGAAACTGCAGCACAATAGCCTCCACACTTTTTTCCGGATCGTTCTGATAATATTCTTCATCGCAACGCCAGGTATGCGGAAGGTTCTCGCCCAGCAATATCATTTCCCCTTCCGAAAAATTACGGACACTGTCCCCGATAAACCGGACGCCCCGGCCGCGGATCGTATAGTGCAGTTCGAGCTCAGGGTGAAAATGCCAGATCCGTCCGAAATTCGGCCCGGTAGTATGGGTAATGGAAAAGGAATTCTGAAGCGGAATATTGATTTTATGGAAATGCGGTTTCATACGAAGATCAACTGATTCAACTGCTCAAAGAGGTTTCAACCCCCTTTAATTACTGCATCAAAGTGGGAAGATACTATTTTTTTGGTAAATAATGCTACCAATGGTAAGATCCTACAGGAATTCGCTAAAAAGCTGTAATGGATGGCCCTTGTTATTCTGCAAATTTGACTAGCCATTTTACTCCGACATTTTGTTTGCGGATTTTATCACCGTCCGTGACGAAATAAGCACTTGTCAGGATCCGGTGGCGTGTTTGGAAAGACCGGGTAAATTGAATCAGAAAACAATAATTTAACGTAGCATCAGTATGCAAAAGGAAGTTTGGTTAGTGGCAAGCGGAGACTTGCGCCCTGCAGCCAATGAAGTGGGATGGGAGGCGCAGGCTGCCATGGAAAAGCAGTTGGAATCGGCGGTGAGTTCGATGGGATGGACCCTGAAGCGGGCGCATCCCTACCAGCCGGAAAAGAAACATGGTTTTATTGATTCCCAGAAATACGGAATAGAAGTTTTCCGGAATATTCCGGCAGACAAGCCTTTGATTGTTGCCGAAAGTGTCTGGCAGTACACCCATCACGTGCTGGCCGGACTTTCCACCCACAAGGGGCCTGTGCTGACACTTGCCAATTGGAGCGGGCAATGGCCGGGGCTGGTGGGAATGCTCAATATCAATGGATCGCTGACCAAAGCCGGTGTTGACTACAGTTCGCTCTGGAGTGAGAATTTTGACGATGCTTTTTTTCTGAATGGGTTGGCCGAATGGTTTGAGACGGGTACCATCCGGCATGATAAGAGCCATATTAAGGGATATAACCTGGTGCGCATCCCTTCGGAGGACGAACGGATCGGTCGGGAGTTCGGTGAGCGGCTGAAGACGCAGAAGGCCATTATGGGGGTGTTTGACGAAGGCTGTATGGGCATGTTCAATGCGATTGTTCCCGATCATCTGCTTCATGAAACCGGGATATTCAAGGAGCGGCTAAGCCAGTCGACCCTGTATGCCCGGATGCGTGAAGTGACGGGTCAGGAAGCGGAGGCGGTCCTGGAGTGGCTGCTGGATAAGGGGATGCGCTTCAGCTGGGGGACCGACGGCGCGTCGGAACTCACCCGGGAGCAGACGCTGGATCAATGTAAAATGTATATAGCTGCGGTTCGGTTGGCCGATGAATTCGGGTGCAGTACGATCGGGATCCAATACCAGCAAGGGTTGAAAGACCTGACCGCTGCCAGTGACCTTGTCGAAGGATTATTGAACAACACCGACCGGCCGCCGGTATATGCTGCAGACGGACGGGAACTGTATCCCGGAGTAGCGCTGCCGCATTTCAACGAAGTAGATGAATGCGCGGGTATCGATGCCCTGGTCACCTATCACCTATGGCGGGAATTGGGAATGTCGGGCGAGAACACCCTGCACGACCTGCGCTGGGGGCAGCATTACAAAGGGAATGGTATCGATGATTTTGTTTGGGTATTCCTGATTTCCGGGGCTGCTCCGCCTGCACATTTTACCGGCGGATACCAAGGAGCATCCAGCGACCGGCAGCCGGCGATGTATTTTAAGCTGGGAGGCGGTACCTTGAAAGGGGTAAGCAAACCGGGCGCAATCGTCTGGAGCAGGATCTATATAAAAGAAAACGGGCTGCATTGCGACCTGGGTGTGGGCACAGTGGCCGATCTGCCGGAAGAAGAAACCAACCGCCGGTGGCAGGAAACAACCCCCGAATGGCCGATCATGCACGGCATCCTGCAGGGAGTTTCCCGCGATCAGATGATGGCGAGTCACCAGGCGAATCATATTCAGGTGGTTTATGCCGATGATGAAAGCGCGGCACAAAGGGCGTGCCGGATCAAAGCGGCCGCACTGGAGGCAATGGGTATCCGGGTACATTTCTGTGGGGATGTGGATTACAGCTGTGTAAGAAGCTGAGCAATCGGCCGCATCGGTGTACTCCATAGAAACGCAGTATGAATTTTTTGTAAAGCTATTGTGCCCGGTATTAAATAATTGCTTCAGGCAACTGAAAGAATGGTCTTTTGACTGTTCTTTCAGTATTTTGTGAAAGGGTTCGGTGCCTGGAAGCTTCCAGGCAGACGAGCCGGCACCTGTTATCTGAAGTAAAAGATGGGTATGAATGTAAGTGATGCGGAATTGATGCAGAAGGTCGGGCTAAGCGACAAAGCCGCCTTCCGGGAGCTCTATGACCGTTACCAGGAAGATCTTTATCGTCTCGCAGTCCGCAAGGTCCGGGAGAAAGCAATCGCGGAAGAAATTGTTCAGGACATTTTTGTAGGGGTCTGGGAAAAGCGGATGCAGCTGCAAATCACTGAAATCCGGGGTTACCTCCTGCGCTCGGTCAGAAATGCAGTTCTCGACCACATAAGGGCGCAGGCAGTTCGGCTAAATTACGCCAGGCACTATGCTTCCGGCTACGATTCGTCGGCACAAAACAGCACCGACGATTTAATCGCCCTGCATGAATTGACCACCGCTCTTAACCAGGGCATGGAAACGCTGTCGGAAAAGACGCGCGAGATATTCCGGTTTAACCGGATCGATGCCCTGAGCGCCAACGAAATAGCCACCCGGCTCAATATGCCTCAACGTACCGTAGAATACCACATTACACTCGCCCTGCGCACCCTCCGCGAACGGCTGAAGGATTTTCTGCCCGTTGTTGTCTGCATCGGTCTCTTCTGAGTGTCTTCCTGGGTTCGACTCCTGGGTTCGACTTCGCTCACCCACCGGGTATTAGCGGGCGCCCATTCCCCGTTGCCCATTCCCCAATCTTCGGCTCCTGGGTTCGACTTCGCTCACCCGCCGGGTATTAGCGGGCAGTCATCTAGCAGCGCGCCCATTCCCCGTTGCCCATTCCCCAATCTTCGACTCCTGGGTTCGACTTCGCTCACCCGCCGGGTATTAGCGGGCAGTCATCTAGCAG